>JAFIFZ010000006.1 GCA_020831775.1 Phycisphaerales bacterium | reverse complement strand
TTTTTTTTGTTAATTGTTTTTGGGGCAACTTTTATGTGCCCGGGTCCAAAAATTTTTTCGGTTGTCGGGGTGTTGCGTGGGTCCCCCCCCCCCCCCCCCCCGGTGTGTTATCTTGATCGGCATGGTTTCGGGACGAACAATCCGCGTCCAAGGCCGCTTGGCGGCGAGCGATCGCGCACGCCTTCTGCGTGTACGACAACGATGAGCCGAGCAAACCCGCCGACGACCAAGCAGTCGCTCTGATATCGATCGGTGCGTACTGGAGCACGCGCAGTTTTCTCGGTCAAGGAGTGTTCCGATGAGTGACGGACGATCACCATATCGGATGCGATTGTTTGTTGCAGGATTGGCGCTGTTGGGTGTTGTGGCGGCTGCCGTGTACTTCACGATTGATCGCCCGGCCCCAGAAGCTCCAGAGTATTTGAGCGAGGAGGCCCGCAGAGATGGGCAGATGATTCTTGCTGCGGAGTTCGAGTCGCGGTTTGCTGATGCTCCAGAGGATGCGGTTCGTTCGGCGATCGCGGCGATCAATGATCTTCGGGAATCGGGCGTGGGCGATGTGCTTTCGGAGGCGAGGTTGCGCTCGCTCGAAGCAACTGTTCGACGCAGAATTGATCTGTATGTGAACCCGGAGTACGAAGAGTACCTCCGTCAGATCGATGACTGGGGGACAGGGAGTCCGACGGGGCCGCACATGTACGAAGACCGGGCGATGTGGGAGTCTGTTGCCGGGGAGATCGCACAGAGCGGCGTCGACCTGTCTGGGGTGTTCGCCCGTGTCAGGGTCGCTCAGGGTGAACGGGTCAACTTTCCGAGCGGCAGTCAATCGATGCATATCGACACAATCAATCTCTACAGCGATGCCGGGTTCCACCCCGAGTCCGATGTGATCGATGTGTACATCCCGATCGAGATTCAGAGCCCAAGCACGCAATCGCAGGTTCGCGTTTACCTTGTGTTGAGCTTTGTATGGAAGGGGACAGCACGGTCGTGGGTCCCGTGGTGTGCCGCGTACTTCGATCCGAGTCAGTCCGCCGGGGCTTTGGCGGCCCCTTGGCTGTAGCCCAATCAGGCGCATGAATCGAGCAAACAAGGAAACCGGCGATGTTGCTCGGCGTGCAGGCCGGGACCGAAAGGCGTTCAGCCTCATCGAGCTGCTGGTGGTCATCGCGATCATCGGCGTGCTGCTCGCCATCGCTCTCCCGGCTCTCTCTTACGCCCGGCACCAAGCCGCGGTCGCCCAGTCGATGTCGAATGTGCGTGGGGTCGCGGTCGTTTTCGACAGCTACCAGTCCTCCGAGGGCGTGTACCCGTTCCTGCCCGCGGGCGGTTGGCTGCTGGTCGGTCCGTCCGGCAGCGGGGGGCTCGTGTCCTCGACGAACCCTTGGTCGCTCCGATTGATGTGGCCCGCGATGATGCACGATGTCGCGCCGTGGGAGTCGCACTACGCGTCATGGCTCAACCGCAGAGCGGATCGCGGCGACCGTCCGTGGATCGATCCGGAAGGGCGCACCCTCTGGCCGTCTTATTTCTACACGAGGTCGTTTCAGGCCCGCCCGCAAGCGTGGCCGGCCTCCGCATCAGCGCCGCCCTGGCAGGGCGAAGAAGCCGACCTGCTGAAGCCCGTCGGCTTGTCCGATGTCCGGTTTCCATCCTCAAAGGCGATCGTCGTCGACCGCAGGCGAGAGTATTTGCCGCGGGATCTGGACGCACGCCGGGGCAAGCCCCGAGCCGTCGGCTCTGTGGATGGGGCGGTCTCGATGCGCCACAACCGTGACGCGACAGCGCCGGTCGCGAACGCTGTCGACGGGGCAGATCCACTTGTATACGACGACACGCCGGGCGGAGTGCGAGGCAGAGACTACTGACGCTGTGTTGCTGGCTCGAGCGAGTCGCTTTACATCCCGATCGTGAAGTAGAGCCACCAGAACGCGACGGGGCCGACGAGCAGGGGCGAGTCGATCAGGTCGAGGATGCCGCCGTAGCCCGGGAGCGTCTTGCTGGCGTCCTTGACGCCCGCGTCGCGTTTGAAGAGGCTGGCGAGCAGGTCGCCGAACTGGCCCGTCAGCGCGAACAGCACGCCCGCGAAGATGCCGTGGTACCACTGGAGCGAGGGCTCGACAGCCCGCGAAAGGATCATCGCGCCGACCGCGCCGACGATCGCGGCGAAGACGACGCCTCCCGCCAGCCCCTCCCAGGTCTTGCCCGGGCTGAGCCACTCGATGAGCTTGTGCCGGCCGATCGACTTGCCGGTGAAGTACGCCCCGATGTCGCAGGACTTGGTGACCAGCAGGATCCAGAGCACGGTCCAGGCGCTGTACTCGCGCCGGATGGCGAGGAAAAAGCCGAACATGAGGCCGAGGTAGACGAACGCGAGCAGCGCCCCGCAGGCCGCGGCGAGCACACCCTCGACAGTCTTGTTCCGCGAGTGGGCGAGCATCGCGCCGACGAGGACGACGACCGCGGCCGTCGCGACCATCGCCACGGCCTGGATCGGGTCGGTCGTCGCGGGGACCAGGCACGAAGCGACCAGCCCGAGCACGCACGAGAACGACATGAAGCGGGTGGAGACGCCCAGCCCGTTGGCCCGGAGCATCGCCGCCAGCTCGCGCGTGGCCATCAGGCCGAGCAGCACGCCGGCGGGGAACAGGACCGACCCACGCGGGAACTCGGTCAGGCCGAACAGGAGCGGGCGCAGGAAGGCGGGGGCCGCCGTCTCGGCGAGGAACTCGTCGAGCCAGAAGAGCCCGACGAGCACGAGGATCAACAGTGGTCCGAGGAGGATTCGCTGGCGCACGGCGGGGAGGGTAGGGGGTGTTGGGCGTATCGGGCGTCTATGGCCGATCCGTCAGTTCATCGGGAGGCCCTTGCTGCGCCACAGGCGGGCGAGGCGGTCGAGCGTGGTGTCCTCCCAGACGCGTCCGTCAGAGAGGGTCGTCCGCATGAACCGGCCTTCGGAGTCGAGCAGGGTTTCCTGCGTGTCTTCGCGGGTCTCGACGAGCTGGGTGATGATCCGGGTCACGCCCTCGCGGTCGCTGGGCTTCTCGACCGTGTCGCGCCGGAGCCGGATGCGTTCGTCGGCGGAGCGGTAGGCGTAGAACGCGTACTCGGACTCGATGCCGACCTCGGCGAGGAGCTGAGGGAGCAGCCATGTCTGCACCTGGCTGATGTACCCCTCGCCCCTGATCATCGGGTGGATGCTCCGCGAGGTTTCGCCCATGCCCTCGATGATGATCTGCATCCGCCGGCCTTCGCGGAGGCCGAGCTCGGTGTAGGTGCCGGCCAGTTCGCCGCGGCGACGGTTGGCCATGCGGATGCTCCAGGCCTCCTCACCGAAATCCTTGGCGAGCCAGAAGACCGCCTCAGTGTCGACGATGAGGTTGCCCGAGTCGGGCTGGAGCAGGCGGATGTTCATCCGCACGAGGTAGCCCTCTTCGCGTTCGGCCTCGGTGAAGCGGTCGGGGCTCTTTGTCGGGTCGATGGCGCCGCGGGGGCCGACCGAGGCGCGGATGCGCCGGTAGCCCAGCTCGCGGGCGTCGCGGTCTGAGCCGCTGCGTGCCGGCTCGTACAGGCGCTCCCACCGGTCGCGGTTGATCTCGATCACCCGCCGGTACGCGCTGTCGGGGAGCATGGTGAAGGCTTCGCGCCCGCGCTGAACCAGCCTTCCCCGTTCGGCCATCGCTTCGATCGAGTCCTCGTAGCGGGCGGAGGCGACGAGCGTCTCGTAGATGGCGCGCGACTCGCGCTCGGCGTGCTCGGTCGAGATCAGCTCGTAGACCACAAAGCGGGCGGGCGTCGCCTGCACCACCGAGTAGGCCATCAGGATCGGGCGATCGCTGGTGGGATGGGGCGCACGGAGGTAGACCCGCGAGGCGGTGCGCTCGCCGACACGGAGGTTGCGGACGCGTTCCTCGACGGTCACGCGGGTCTCGACGAGCTCTTCGACCAGCCGGCCTTCGCGATCGCGCTTGGAGCGGACGACGCCATGCGCCCGGCGCAGGTCGTCGACGATCTGGTCGATGAAGTGCTCGGGTGTGGCGCCGCCCCCCCGGAGACGGGGGGTCTTGATGTTGACGAGGAATCGCGAGTGCTCGGGGGTGAGGCGGGCGACGATGGCGGGGTCATCGACCCGCTCGGCCCGGATGCCCTCGGGCAGGTCGAGCACGAGCCCGATCTCATCGATGCGGAGCTCCTCGCCCGAGAGGCGGACGCCGGCGGGCGCCTCCTCGGCGCTCTGGCGGGTCTGGGCGTCGGCGAGCGACGCGAGGCAGAGCGTGGCGGCGAGGCAGATCGTCAGGACTCGTTGTGGCGTCATGTTCGGCCAGCTTCCGTGAGGGTGCGAAAGGGGGTCGGGTTCGGGTGGGCGTCGGTGTACCGGTTCGCTGCCCGGCGGGGCGGGGTTCGCCCGATCCGGGCCGGAACGCTGACCGCGAAGCGGAGCGTCGAGCCGCGGCGGATCGGCCCGACGCGAAGAATTGGTTGATGCCTCCGCGTTGACGCGGCGGGTGCTGCGGGTACCCTATCAGGCTCGCGACCGATCGTCGCGTGGCTGAAGTTGTACTTCTCCCTTCTGGACGGGTGTCGGTCGTCGGACGCGAGAGCGTTCTGGCGGTCCCAGCCGGCAGAGGGGGCTTTGACAAGTGACGGGGTCCGAAGCACCGGCCCGTCGGCTCTTGCAGTGAGGCACAGGCACATGACGGGCGGCAAGATCCGGATCCGGATGGAGGCGTATGACCATGTCGCGCTTGACGCGTCGGCGAAAGAAATCGTCGACCACGCCAAGCGGACCAACGCGAAGGTCAAGGGGCCGGTGCCCCTGCCGACCCGGATCGAGCGGTACACCGTGCTGCGGGGCCCGTTCGTAGACAAAAAGAGCCGCGAGCAGTTCGAGATCCGCACTCACAAGCGGATCATCGACATCGTCGAGCCCAACGCCCGGACGGTCGAGGCGCTCAATCGCCTTGTGGTCCCCGCCGGCGTGTTCGTCCGCATCAAGGCGTGACGCTGATTGCTGATGGCCGGGTCCTCTGAGAGGGCCCGGTTTTTTCGTGCCGGCCAAAGCGCCGGCGATTGCCGGGGCCGACCGTCGGCCTCCCGGCGTGAGAAACCCTCCTCTGCATCGGCCCCGGGCTTTCACGGGGTCCGGGCAAGAGGCGGCCGCCCGACCGGATTCGGGCCCCGAGGCTTCAAACGCCCGGGCGAAGACAGAGGTTGAAGGCCATGTCGATCGGACTGATGGGCACCAAGCTCGGGATGACCCGGGTGTACGACGAGAACAATGTCAGCATCCCCGTGACCGTCATCCAGGTCGGGCCCTGCGTGGTGACGCAGCTCCGGACCGTCGAGAAGGACGGGTACGCCGCCGTCCAGATCGGTTTCGGCGAGATGAAGGCCCGCAACTCGACGATCCCGATGATCGGGCACGACGCGAAGGCGGGCGCTGAGCCGCTGCGTCATCACCACGAATTCCGCGTCGATGAGAAGGATCTGTCAGGGTTCGAGCTGGGCCAGGAGCTCGGCGTCGACCGCTTTGACGGGGTCGTCTATGTCGATGTCGTCGGGACGAGCAAGGGCAAGGGGTTCCAGGGCGGCATGAAGCGCCACGGCTTCAAGGGGCAGCTCGCCTCCCACGGCGTCGAGCGCAAGCACCGCTCGCTCGGCTCGATCGGCGGGCACGCGACCAACCGCGGCTTCAGCGGCAAGCTGAAGAAGGGCAAGAAGATGTCCGGCCAGATGGGCAACGAGCGGGTCACCGTTCGCAGCCTCCCGGTCATCCGCGTCGACGCCGAGCAGGGGCTGCTCCTGGTCAAGGGACCGGTCCCCGGCTCGAACAAGTCGCTGGTGCAGGTCCGCCCCGCGGTGCGTCTGAACCGCTCTAAGGGCAAGGCCGGAGACTGATATTCAGGGGATATCCCGCCTGTTTGTGGACGGGGAGCGTGGGGCCGGGTAAAGTCTGGGCCCCGTGAAAACGGGCGGAACTGTTCGAAGCTTGTGAGAGGAACACGGCTGGTCGCATGAACAAGCGGCCCGCCGGCCCGAAGGGTCCCGAAAGGGAGACCGCCGGGCGACGACAAGCGTGTTGTGGCGGGTCTCTTCGGGGCCCGCTGGAGTGTGCCGAGTCGATTCCGAGCCGACCCCGCTGCGTCGAAGAGCAGCGTCCCCCAGAGGCGAGCCTCAGGGGACAAGAGGAGGCGGCCGGATAGGCGAAACCATTTCGGCCCGTCCCTTTGGGTGGACCGAGGCGACCGACGAGGAACGACATCATGGATGTCCCCGTCTACAACATGCAGGGCCAAGAGGTTGGCTCGATGTCCATCGACGAGCAGTCGCTCGGTGGCACGATCAATGCCGACCTCATCAAACAGGCCTATGTCCGTTACCACGCGAACCTGCGCCAGGGCTCCGCTCGCTCGCTGACGCGAGGCGAGGTCGAGGGCTCGACCCGCAAGATCTACCGCCAGAAGGGCACGGGCAACGCCCGGCACGGCGCCAAGTACGCCCCGATCTTCAAGGGCGGCGGTCACGCCAAGGCCAAGAAGCGTGTCCGCGAGGACTACCACCTCGACATGCCCAAGAAAATGCGCCGCAAGGCGAACCGCAACGCCCTGCTCTCCAAGCTCATCGGCTCGGAGCAGTTCGGCCCCGAGGTCCGGATCATCGACTCGCTGGACTTCGACAAGCCCGGCACCAAGGCCTTCAAGAGCATGATCGAGGCGTTGAGCCTCGACCGCTCGGCCCTGATCGCCCTGAGCCCGGATCCGGAGAAGAGCCAGAACGCCCGCCTGAGCGCCCGCAACCTCGAAGGTGTCACGCTCTGCCGGGCCGACCAGCTCAACTGCTTCGAGATGCTCAACCACCGCTACCTGGTGATTTCCAAGCCCGACCTCGAGGCCTGGCTCGCCGGCCCCTCCAGCCAGACCGGCAAGGAGGCCAAGATCGACCCGATGGGGCGTGGTTCCAGCGGCGTGCGTCGCGAGCGTGCGGCACGCCCCAAGCGCGGCGCCGCCGCGGTCGGAGGTGACGCGTGATCGACAATACCTACATCATCAAGCGCCCGGTGCTCACCGAGAAGAGCACCGCGAGCATGCAGGAAAACACCTACACCTTCGAGGTTGACAGGCGCGCCAGCAAGGACGAGATCAAGGCTGCCGTCGAGGACATCTACGGCGTCAAGGTGCTGGGTGTGAGAACGACCGTGCACAAGGCGCGGCAGAGGCGATACCGCTACGGCGTCGTCGACGGCAAGAAGACGAAGAAGGCGATGGTCCGCCTGCCCGAGGGCCAGGCGATTGAGTTGTTCTGAAGACCGACACGAAACGAGCGGGCCATTGCCCGCAGAAGAGTAGGGATCGATCATGCCGATCCGTGTTTACAAACCTACCAGCGCAGGGCGGCGCAACGCCTCGGTCAACCTCCACACAGAGGTGACCAAGAAGTCGCCCGAGAAGTCGCTGCTGCGCCCGTGCCCGAAGAAGGGCGGTCGCAACCACAGCGGCAAGATCACCGTCCAGGGTCGCGGCGGAGGCGCCAAGCGTCTGTACCGCATGGTCGACTTCAAGCGGCGCGATCGCGACGGCATCAGGGGCGAGGTGGTCGGCATCGAGTACGACCCCAACCGCACCTGCCACATCGCCCTCGTGCAGTACGCCGACGGTGTGAAGCGCTACATCCTCGCCCCCGAGAAGCTGAAGGACGGCGACGAGATCCTGACCTCTTCGGACAAGGCGATCGAGCCGAGCGTCGGCAATTCGATGCCCCTGCGGTTCATCCCCACGGGCATGAATGTGCACTGCATCGAGCTGCAGCCGGGCAAGGGCGGGCAGATGTGCCGCTCCGCCGGCGCGTACGCCAGGCTGACCAACCGCGAGGGCGGGTACGCGACGCTGGTGCTCCCCTCGGGTGAGACGCGTCGCGTGCATGTGAACTGCCGTGCGACGATCGGGCAGGTCGGCAACTCCGACCACCAGAACCGTCGCTTGGGCAAGGCGGGCCTGAGCCGTCACCTGGGCCGGCGTCCCAAGACGCGCGGCGTGGCGATGAGCCACGACGCGCACCCGATGGGCGGCGGCGAGGGCCGGTCCAAGGGCGGACGGGCGCCTTCGAACTTCAAGGGCACGCTCTCCAAGGGCGGCTCGACGCGTGACAAGAACAAGCCGAGCCAGGACCTGATCCTGCGTCGCCGGCGCAGCAAGCGATACGGGCAGCTCCGCTAAGGGGCAGATGGAGACCGAGCGATGAGTCGCAGTGCAAAGAAGGGCCCGTATGTCGACGAGAAGCTGTACTTCAAGGTGCAGCGTCAGGCCGAGAGCGGCGCCAGAACGCCGATCAAGACCTGGGCTCGTTCCTGCACGATCGTGCCCGAGTTCGTGGGTGTGACTTTCCAGATCCACAACGGGCGCAGCTTCCAGGAGCTCTTTGTCACCGAGGACATGGTCGGGCACAAGCTCGGGGAGTTCGCACCGACGCGGACCTTCCGCGGGCACACGAACAAGAAGGAAGGCATCAGGTCCGGGCGCTGAGGCCCTGAGCTGGTGACCGGATTTGAGACGGTAACTGGTTCGGAATGAACCGCCCCGGCAGACGCCGGGCAGATTGGGTGAACAGGCGTGAGACTGAACAGCCAAAAACTCAAGCAGGCGGCCCAGAGCGCCGGTGTCGGCGTCGAAGAGCTCGCCGCCGCCGTCGAGCGGACGGGTCTGACCGGCAAGCAGGCCGAGAAGGCCGTCCGCAACTGGATGGCCGGGCGCGACCACCCCCGCTGCAAGGCGGCCGACCTCGCCCGCATGGCCGGCGTGCTGGGCGTCCAGGTCAAGGACATCGCCCGCTTCGTCAGCGAGGTGCGCTACCACCGTGGCAGCACCCAAAAGGCGCGTCTGGTCGCGGACATGATCCGCGGCAAGCGGTTCGACCAGGCCGAGCAGATCCTTCGGTTCAGCCCGAAGCGTGCCTCGGTCAATGTGCAGAAGTGCCTCGCTGCCGCCTTCGCCGAGGCGGAGGAGTTCGAGGCCAACGATCCCGCGCGTCTCGTCATCGCCGAGGTCCATGTGGAGGAGGGGCCGCAGATCAAGCGGTTCCGCCCCAAGGACCGCGGGCGGGCGCATCCGATTCTGAAGCAGACCAGCCACATCACCATCGGGCTGGAGGAGAGGGCTTAATGGGCCAGAAGACGCACCCGTTCGGGCTCCGCCTCGGCATCACCGAGGCCCACAGGAGCCGCTGGTACGCGCCCAAGGCGCTCTACGGCGAGCTCCTGATCGAAGACGAAAAGATCCGCCGGTTCCTCGACAAGCGTCTGAACCGGACGCCGCCAAACGCCGCGGTCGCCGACATCCACATCGAGCGCACCCGCGAGGAGCTGAAGATCATCATCCGGACCGCGCGTCCGGGCCTGGTCATCGGCCCCAAGGGCGCCGAGGTGGACCGGATGCAGCAGGAGCTGCAGTTCATGACGGCTCGCAAGGTCGCGATCTCGATCGTCGAGATCAAGAACCCCGACATCGACCCGCAGCTCATCGCCGAGGCGGTGGCCGAGCAGCTCAAGCGGCGTTCGAGCTTCCGCCGGGCCCTGAAGATGCGGGCCGAGGCCGCGATGCAGGCGGGCGCCAAGGGCGTGAAGATCGGCATCGCCGGTCGCCTGGGCGGGGCCGACATGAGCCGGCGCCTGGAGGTTCGCCACGGGGCGCTCCCCCTTTCGACCCTGCAGGCGAGGGTGGAGTACGGGTTTGCCGAGTCGGTGACGACCTACGGCGTGATCGGCGTGAAGGCGTGGGTGTACCGCGGCTTCTACAGCCAGCAGGAAGAAGAAGACACCGCGGCCCCCGGGCGGCGGATGCGGGCCAGAGGCCGGCGCTGAGCCGGAACGGAACACACGGAACGACGAGCCAGACAGAGATTTGCCAAGGACTGACCGATGCCTCCGTACAAAATCCCCAAGCGAGTGAAGTTCCGCAAGGAGATGCGCCGCACCAGCCGCGTCAACCGCAACGCGACGCGCGGCAACTATGTGGCCTACGGCGAGTACGGGCTGCAGTCCCTTGAGTCCTGCTGGCTCAAGAGCAACTGCATCGAGGCAGGACGCATCGCCTGCCAGCACTTCCTCAAGCGTGAGGGCAAGCTTTTCATCCGCGTCTTCCCCGACAAGCCCGTCTCCAAGAAGCCCCTGGAAACCCGAATGGGCAAGGGCAAGGCGGATGTGGACTACTGGGCGGCGAGGGTGAAGGCCGGCACCATGCTCTTCGAGCTCGCCGGCGTTTCGGAAGTGCGGGCCCGCGAGGCGATGGCCCGCGTGGCGATGAAGATGCCGGTGCGGTGCCGGTTCGTCTCGCGCCGGATGTCGGTGTGACGGGCCGGGCGGCCAGGAGCGATTGATATGACCGGCGATGAAGTCAGAAAGCTCGACAGCGAAGAGATCGAGGTCGAGCTCAAGAGGTTGCGGGAAAAGCTGTTCGACCTGCGTCAGTCGGCGGCTACAGAGAAGGTGGCGGACAACTCCCGCTTCCGTTCGCTCAGGAACGATGTCGCGCGTCTGCTCACCGAGCAGAACGCCAGGCGTCGGGCGTCGGCGGCCGGGTGATCGTGGCCCCGGTGTTCAGGGCTTTTAGGGCGTAGTGGATCGACAAGGGCTCGCTCCGGAGCGGGCGGGACCCTTTCAGAAGAGGTCGCAGATGGCAGAAGACAGCACCACGGCAACGGGCGGCCCCAAGCCCAAAGGCACAAGGGTCGGGGTGGTCGAGACCGACTCGCGCGACAAGACGCGCAAGGTCGTGATCAGCTACCTCGCCAAGCACACGAAGTACGGCAAGTATGTCAAGCGCCGGACCGTCCTGCATGTGCACGACGAGGCGAACGAGTCGCGCAACGGCGATGTGGTCGAGGTCGCCCAGTGCCGCCCGATCAGCAAGACCAAGTCGTGGCGTCTGGTCAAGGTCGTCGAGAAGCGATCCGAGACCGTCTGAGGCGCAAGCGGAACAGGACCCAGCGATGCTGCAGCAGGAATCAAGATGCGAGGTCGCGGATAACTCCGGCGCGAAAATCGCCTATGTCATCCGTGTGTACGGCGGGTCGACGCGCCGGGGCGGCTTTACTCGCCGCACCGCTGGCGTCGGCGACCGCGTGCTGATCTCGGTGAAGAAGGCGCTGCCCGGCGCGGATGTCAAGCCGGGCGACATGTCCAAGGCGGTAGTGGTCCGCACCAGGAAGCAGACCCGCCGCAAGGACGGCTCGTATGTCGCGTTCGACACGAACGCGGTAGTGCTGATCAACCCCGACGGCAACCCCCGCGGTACGCGCATCTTCGGCCCGGTCGCCCGCGAGCTCCGCGACCGGTCGTACATGAAGATCGTCTCGCTCGCGCAGGAGGTGGTGTGAGATGCCCCGCCATGTGAAAAAGGGCGACACCGTGATCATCACCGCCGGCGACCACAAGGGACGCACGGGCGAGATCATGTTCGTCGACACCGACCGTGACCGCGTCCTGATCAAGGGCGTCAACCTCCGGACCAAGCATGTCAAGCCGACGCGGCTGAACCCCCAGGGCGCCGTGATCACCAAAGAAGGCCCGGTCCACATCTCCAATGTCAGCCCGGTCGCAGACGGTCGCGCCACACGCGTCCGCTTCCGCGTCAACCAGGACGGCAGCAAGGATCGGATCGCCGCCAGGAGCGGAGAGGTCCTCTCCAAAGTCCGCGGGCCCAAGAAGAAGAGCTGAACCCCGGGGACGCACCCGGCAGGATGAACGACAATGGCCGAAGAGAAGAAATCCAAGAAGGGCGGCAAGAAGGGCGCTGTCGATGGGCCCGCGATGGGTCCCTCCAGCCTCCGCGAGCGTTTCAAGTCCGAAGTCGCTCAGGAGGTCGCCAAGGAGTTCGGGATCGACAACCCGATGGCCCTGCCCAATCTCGAGAAGATCACGCTCAATGTCAACATGGGGCGCCATCTCGACGGGACCAAGCTGCCGCCGAATGTGCAGAACACCGTGCTCGAGACCCTCACGGTGATCTCCGGCCAGAAGCCGGTGGTCGTCAAGGCCAAGAAGTCCGTCTCGAACTTCAAGGTCCGCGAGGGGTACCCGACCTCGGCGATCGTGACGCTGCGGCGCGACCGGATGTGGCACTTCCTCGACCGGTTGATCCACCTGGCCACGCCCCGCATCAAGGACTTCCGGGGTCTGAAGCGAGAGGGCTTCGACCGCCAGGGCAATTACTCCTTCGGCCTGACCGAGCAGGGCGTGTTCCCCGAGATCAACATGGCCGACGCCAACTTCACCCACGGGATGAACATCAACCTCACCTTCAAGAACAGCGACCGCAAGAAGAGCGAGTTCGTTCTCGAGAAGCTGGGCATGCCCTTCGCGAAGGTCGGCGAGAACTGATTTTTTAGAGCAAAGCCGGGCTCTGGCGAGCCCTGATTTAGGACGGAAAGAAGAACGCATATGGCCACCAAGGCGCAGGTCGCAAAGAGCAACCGCAAGCCGAAATACTCCTCGCGGGTCGTCCGCAGGTGCGAGCTGACCGGGCGGGCGCGCGGGTACTACCGCAAGTTCCGCATCAGCAGGATCATGCTCCGCAAGCTCGCCCTTGAGGGCAAGATCCCGGGCATGCGCAAGTCGAGCTGGTGAGACCCGTGGCCGAAGGTGGCGAGCCCCGTCCCGCGTAAGGGACACGGGCCAGGGACCCTGAGCGTCCCAGCAAGAGGAATGGACGAACGATGGCACTGAGCGACCCGATCGCGGACATGCTGACCCGGATCCGCAACGCCGGCCGGAACAGAGAGAAGGCGGTGACCGTGCTCAACAGCAAGGTCAACCGCGGCATCGCAGATGTTCTCGTGAACGAAGGCTACATCAACGCCTTCGATGTCATCGAGGACGGACGCCAGGGCATCATCCGGATCACCCTCCGGTACGGCCCCCGAGGCGAGCGCGTGCTCAACCGCATCGACCGCGTGAGCAAGCCGGGCCGGCGCGTCTACCAGAAGGTCGACGAGCTGCCCCGCCCGCTCCAGGGTCTGGGCATCGCGGTGGTCTCGACCAGCCGCGGCGTGCTCAGCGACCGCAAGTGTCGCGAGGCGCGGGTTGGCGGAGAGGTGCTCTGCGTCGTCGCGTGACGGCAGGGCTGAACAGAAGGGCGTCGGATCCTTGGGCTGAAAGGCCTCGCAGGGCCGTTAAGCAGGAAACGAGGCGGAAAGAACCATGTCGCGTCTAGGCAAAAAACCGATCACCGCCCCCAAGGGGGTCAAGGTCTCGATCAACGGGCAGACCGTCGAGGTCGAGGGCCCAAAGGGTAAGCTGACGCAGACCTTCCCCGAGGTCGTGCGTCTGAGTTGGTCCGAGGACGAGAAGACGGTCAATGTCTCGGTCGACGAGAAGGACATGGCCGTCCCCGCTAACCGCGCGATGTGGGGCACCGCCTGGGCGCTCATCGCCAACATGATGGAGGGCGCTTCGACCGGCTTCACCAAGACGCTCGAGATCGTCGGCGTCGGCTGGGGCGCCCAACTGCAGGGCCAGAAGCTGGTCCTCAAGCTCGGGTACGCCAACCCGGTTGAGGTCGATGTGCCCCAGGGCGTGAATGTCTCGGTCGAGAAGCAGATCGTCAAGGTCGAGGGCTCCGACAAGCAGGCGGTGGGGCAGTTCTGCGCCATCGTCCGCTCCAAGCGCAAGCCCGAGCCCTACAACGGCAAGGGCATCAAGTACAGCGGCGAAGTGATCAAGAAGAAGCAGGGCAAGCAGTTCGGCAGCTGATGCCGGGCGCGCCACGGGGCGGCGAGAGCCTCCCCGCTGAAGGACGCAAGCGATGAACCGTCAGAAACTCAAGGACAAGCGCAGGGGCCGGCGACGCGTCGGCATCCGCAAGCGCGTGATCGGCACGCCCTCGCGTCCGCGCCTGTGCGTGTACAGGTCGCTGAACCACATCTATGTCCAGGTCGTCGATGATCTGGAGGGCAAGACGCTGGTCTCGGCCTCGACGCGCGACAAGGACACCCGCCTGGACAGCACAGGCAACACCGACGCCGCGGCGGCGGTCGGGATGAAGATCGCAGAGAAGGCCCGCGCCGCCGGCGTGACCCAGGTCGTTTTCGACCGGGGGGGCTTCAGGTACCACGGACGCGTGCGCGCCCTTGCGGACGCGGCGCGGAAGGCCGGACTCGAATTCTGAACCAACTGGGTCGGCGCGCGACCCGAGCGAGAGCGACATGCGTGAGGTGATGGAAGAACGAAACCAGATGGACTCCCACACGATCGGGGTCTATCGAACCGCCGCCACCGTCAAGGGCGGGCGACGGTTCAGCTTCGGCTCCCTCGTGATCGTCGGCGATCACAACGGGACGATCGGCTTCGGCTACGCCAAGTCGAACGAGGTGCCCAGCGCGATCGAGAAGGCCACCAAGAAGGCCCGCGCCCACACCCGCAAGGTGCCGAGGGTCGGCTCGACCATCCCCCACGAGGTCACCGGCCGTTTCGGCGCCTCGTCGGTCAGGCTGATCCCCGCCTCACCGGGCACGGGCGTCGTCGCCGGCACCACTGTCCGAGCCATGCTCGAGCACGCCGGCATCAGCGATTGCCTAACCAAGTGCTACGGCTCGACCAACTCGATCAATGTCGTCAAGGCCGTCTTCGACGGGCTCGGACGCCTCCAGACCAAGGAGCAGATCGAGGAGCTGCGGGGCCAGGACCTCGGCGCCACCGAGACCGAGGAGAAGGTCGAACGCGGTGCACGCTTCGTGCCCAAGTTCGGCGACCGCTCCGTCAAGGGCGCCGCGACCGACGACGACGAGAACAAGAAGAACGAGAGCAACGACTGACCATCGCCGACGCCGCGAAGCACCCGTGCGAACGCGGCGACGGACAACGGGCCCACAAGGGCCAGAGGGCTTCGGCCATGATGATCCACGAGATCACCGAGATCGCCGGTAAGAACAAGAAGCGCAAGCGCGTCGGGCGTGGCCCCGGCTCAGGGCGGGGCAAGACCTCGACCCGAGGCTTCAAGGGCGCCGGCAGCCGTACAGGCAACAGCCGCCGCTACGCCTTCGAGGGCGGCCAGATGCCCTACTTCCGGCGCATGCCCAAGTTCGGGTTCACCAATGTCCAGTTCCGCACGCTGTTCTGGGCGGTCAACCTCGGCGACATCGTCAAGCACCCCGACTTCGCCAAGGGCGGCCGGGTCGACGACGAGACGCTGATCAAGTCCGGCCTGGTCCGCGATTCCAGCCGCGATGTGAAGATCCTCGGCGACCTCAAGGCCGACGCGGAAGACGCCAAGCTCACCGTCGCCCTCGATGTCGAGGTCAGCCGCGTGACCGCCGGCGCCCGCGCCAAGATCCTCGAAGCGGGCGGCAAGGTCAACGAGCTGGGCACCAGGCGTGACCGCGTCCGCGGGGTCGACCGCAACAGCGACGACCACACCCCCAAGAACCTGACGAAGAAGCTCAAGCGCCTCCGCCAGAGCGAGGCCAACAAGGCCGCCTTCGCCCGGGGCGAAGCGCCCAAGAAGAAGGGCTAATCGGACCGGCGTCTATCGCCGAATGCCCGATCGCCACGGATGATCAGCACGGTCCGGGCCCGGTCGTGCGGCCTATGCTCGGGCTCAATCGCCCGGGCGGGCCGAACACCCCGCCGGACCCCTCAAAGAGCGAGCCGGAATGCTCCAGCCTGTCCTGAACTTCCTCGGCCTAGCCTCGGTCGTCAATGTCTTCAAAGTCCCCGAGCTGAGGACCAAGATCCTCTTTACGCTCGCGATGCTCGCGGTCTATCGCATCGGCTTCTGGATCCCCCTGCCGGGCGTCGACCAGGCGCTGCTCATCCAGCACTTCCAGGACGCAGGCGAGACCGCCTTCGGGCGCGTCGCTTCCTATGTGGCTGTGTTCTCAGGGGGCAGCTTCGGCCAGAGCACCATCTTCGGCTTGGGCATCATGCCCTACATCACGGCCGCCATCATCATGCAGCTCGTCGGCAGCGTCTCGCAGACGATCAAGAAGCTGCGCGAAGAGGGCCCGACCGGCCAGGCCAAGATCCAGGATTGGACCCGGCGCCTCACCGTCGGCCTCTGCCTGATCCAGGCGATCATGTGGCTGAGCTACATCAACCAGGCCGGTCTCGTAGAGCCCCAGTGGCGGGGCAACACCGTCTGGTACCTCATGGGTGTCACCGCCATGACGGCCGGCACCGTCTTCCTCATGTGGATCGGTGAGCAGATCGACCGCTTCGGCATCGGCAACGGCGCCTCGATGATCATCATGGCCGGCATCCTCGCGGAGATGCCCGGCGCCATCGGCTGGGTCATCGGCAACTTCGAGCCCGGCGTCGATGGCAAGCTCGACTTCATGTCCCTCATCCTCCTCCTGGGCGGCTTCGTGCTCGTCTGCGGCGGGGCGGTCCTCATCACCGTCGCCCAGCGACGCATCCCCGTCCAGCAGGCCAAGCACACACGCGGACGCAAGGTCGTCGGCGGCCAGCGCAGCTACCTCCCCCTCCGCGTCAACCACGGCGGCGTGATGCCCATCATCTTCGCCTCCAGCCTGATGCTCTTCCCCTCGGTGATCTTCAGTGCGATCAACGAGAATGTGCAGCGCATCGGGGCCGGAGGCTTCTGGCCCATACTCACCCAATGGATGAGCGACAACTTCCAGATGGGCGAGTTCATGTATGTGATGTTCTACATCGTGCTCGTCTACTTCTTCAGCTACTTCTGGATCACCGTCCAGTTCAATCCGGAGGAGATGTCCAAGCAGCTCCGCGACCACGGCTCGTTCATCCCCGGCCTCCGCCCGGGCCCCAGAACCGCCGAGTACCTCGAGACGGTCATGGAGCGCATCACCTTCGTCGGCGCCGCGGCCCTGGCCGTCATCGCCGTGCTCCCGATGATCGTCAACCGGAGTCTCAACATCGACTTCAGGGTGGCGCAGTTCCTCGGGGGGACCGGTCTGCTCATTGTGGTGGCTGTAAGTCTGGACTTCCTCCAGCGCGTCGAGGCCAACCTGATGATGCGCAACTACGCCGGCTTCCTCGGTGGCCAGGACGACGGCAAGGCCAAGCGCATCCGCGGCCCGCGCGGCTGACTCGCCCGGCCCACGCACCCCGGGGGGCCCGTTGGCGATCCCCATCCGCTCACCCCGCGAGGTCGACGCGATCGGCGTCGCCGCAGACGCCCTCGGCGAAATCCTTGCCGAGGTCCGCGCCGCGTGCGTGCCCGGCGCCACCGGCATCGAGCTCGACGCTTTGGCCGCCCTCCTGATACAAGACGCGGGGGCACAGCCGCTGTTCAAGGGCGTTGTCGGCCGCGTTGGCGTCCCGCCCTTCCCCGGCGTCTCGTGCATCTGCATCAACGAGCAGGTCGTCCACGGCGTGCCCTCGGGCCGACCCATCCGCGAGGGCGACCTGGTCACCATCGACATCGGGCTGACGCTCGGCGGCTGGTGCGCCGACATGGCCGCCTCGGTCATGGTGGGGGAGTGCTCGCTCCAGAATACCCGTCTCGCCCACGCAGCCGACAAAGCCGCGGAACTCGCCACGGGGCTCATCGCCCCCGGCGTCCGCTGGTCGGGCGTCGCGAGGGCGATGCGTGAGATCGCCTCCGAAGCGGGGCTGGGTGTCGTGCCGGGGTACATCGGGCACGGGATCGGCCGTTCGCTGCACGAGCCACCCCGCCTGCCCCTCCTGAGCGTGACGGGTGGGGATCTGGAGGGGACGGACGAGGACCTGGTCTTCCGGCCGGGCATGGTCGTCAGCGTCGAGCCGACCTTCGCCCTGGGCGATCCCCGGGTCCGGACGCTCGACGACGGGTGGACGGTCGTGACCGCCGACGGCGCCCCCGCCTGCCACGAGGAGCGGATGCTCGCAGTTACGGCCGAAGGGTGCCGCGTGCTCGGGGCCCGTCCGGGCGGCGGGGCGTGACAAGGACGCGCCCCGAGCCTCCGATCCGCGGTTTTTCGGGCCGGATCACGATTTTCGGGGAGAATGCGGCCCGGGCGGGGCGGATCGGAGATGACTGTCCGCGGGGGCCGGCCTAGACTCTTCGCCCCGGTTTTCGGCCTGGGGTTTGGCTATATTGCGCCGCTTCGAAGGTCGGGGCGGCGCTGACCTTTCGCTCGCCGGGACATCCCCGGGGAGGTGGTGCGATGAAAGTCAGATCGAGCGTCAAGCGAATCTGCAACCAGTGCCAGATCATCCGGCGCGGCGGCAAGGTGCGCGTGATCTGCAAGGCGGACCCCAAGCACAAGCAGGTCCAGGGCTGAGGTTGATCTAAACGCCGCCGCGAGCGGCGAGGAGTGTTCGGCGTGCCCCGAATCGCAGGTATCGATGTTCCCGACAAGAAGAAGATCTACTTCGCTCTGCAGTACATCCACGGCGTCGGAGAGAAGTACGCCGCGGACATCCTGACAGAAGCGTCGATCAACCCCGAGACGCGGGCGAACCAGCTCACCGAGCAGGACATCGCCAACATCAACTCGATCATCGACTCGAGCTACATCGTCGAGGGCGCCCTCCGCCGCCAGGTCGGCCAGAACATCCAGCGTCTGAAGGACATCCGCGCCTATCGCGGCGAGCGTCACCGCAGGGGCCTGCCCGTCCGCGGCCAGCGCACCCGCTGCAACGCACGCACCCGCAAGGGACGCAAGAAGACCGTCGCCGGCAAGAAGGGCATCAAGGGCTGATAGCCCTCCGCGAGGCTCCAGCCCGAACCCGGGAGTGTGGAGCCGACACCAGCGAGAGACCATATGGCGAAGAAGCAGAAAAAAGTCCGTAAGAATGTCGTCCGGGGCATCGCCCACATCAAGGCGACCCAGAACAACACGATGGTCACCATCACCGACACCAACGGCGAGACCCTCGCCTGGGATTCGGCCGGCACCATTGGGTTCAAGGGCGCCCGCAAGGCGACGCCCTTCGCGGCCACCCGCGCCGCCGAACAGGTGGGCCAGAAGGTCCGCAAGGTCGGCATGCAGGAGGTCGAGATCCGTGTCAGGGGCACCGGCGCCGGGCGCGAGTCGGCCGTCACCGGCCTGGCCTCCACCGGCCTGCGCGTGACTGCGATCGAGGACCACACGCCGGTGCCGCACAACGGCTGCCGCCCCCGCAAGAAGCGGCGCGTGTAACCAGAGTCTTTTCCACGCCCGGCGGCGCGAAAGCCCCGCCGGGTCGTTTGTTGTCAGAGCGGGAGCTCGGGAAGAAGGCCGCGACCGACGCCGGCGGGCGATCGGGGCCGAGAGCCGCAGCTCCCCACAGATTCCGTGACATTGTCCACGGTCCGCCGGAAAGTAGAGGTTCCCATGAGGGTTCGTTGGCGAGGGCTTGAGCTCCCCACGCGTGTTGTCGCAGATCCCAAGCACACCGGGCCGAACTTCGGCCGGTTCACCGTCGAGCCGTTCGAGCGCGGCTTCGGCACCACCGTCGGCAACAGCCTGCGGCGGGTCCTCCTCTCCAGTCTCGAAGGCGCCGCCGTTACCAGCGTCAAGATTACCGGCGCGCCCCACGAGTTCACCTCGCTGCCGGGCGTTCTGGAGGACATGACCGACATCGTCCTCAATGTGAAGAACCTTGTCGTGAGGATGGACGGCGACGAGCCGAGGACCATGCGCCTGGCGGCGCAGGGCCCGGGCGAGGTCACCGCCGACCTGATCGAGGCCGACCCCTCGATCACCATCATGGACAAGGACCTGGTCATCTGCACCCTGACCGACGAGGTCGACTTTGAGATGGAGTTCACCGTGCAGAAGGGCCGGGGCTATGTCCCCGCCTCAGAGCACATGGTCTCCAAGGAAGAGCAGGAAGTCGGCGAGATCTCGATCGACGCCATCTACTCCCCCGTCCAGCGCGTCCGCTACAACGTCGAAGACACACGCGTCGGCCAGAAGACCAACTACGACAAGCTCACGCTGGAGATCTGGACCAACGGCACCCTCACGCCCGAGCTCGCGCTCGTCGAGGCCGCCAAGATCCTCCGCAAGCACCTCAACCCCTTCGTGCAGTACTACGAACTGGGTGACGACCGCGTGAGCGAGGAAGCCGCCGCCGCCGCCGGCGTCGACGAGGAACTCATCCGCAAGCTGAACATGCCGATCTCCGAGCTGGACCTCTCCGTCCGGGCCAGCAACTGCCTGGAGTCGGCCCGTATCGAGACCGTCGGCGATCTGGTGCAGCAGTCCGAGCCCGAGCTGCTCAAGCTCCGCTCGTTCGGCCGCACATCGCTGCGTGAGGTCAAGCGCAAGCTCCTGGACATCGAACTTGATCTGGGCATGGAGCTGCCGGAAGGGTTCACGCCCGCCGGCCGGGCCGGGGCCTGATCCCCAAGTAGAGCACCCGCCCGGCCGAACACGCCGGGCCTGAGAGCGAAGGATTACGCCGATGCGACATCGCAAAGCCGGCTACAAACTCGGACGCACATCATCGCACCGCAAGGCGATGCTGCGCAACATGGCCGCGAGCCTCTTCGAGCACGGCCAGATCGTCACCACCATCCCCAAGGCCAAGGCCCTCCAGCCCTTTGTCGAGCAGATCATCACCAAGGCCAAGCGGGGCGACCTCCACGCCCGCCGCCAGGTGATCTCCATGCTCGGCCGCGACCGTCGGGGCTTCGAGTGGCTCTACCTCCCAAAGACGCCCACCGACCAGGAGCGTGAGCATGTCGACAAGCTCCGCGAGCGGGCCGAGGCCTACTTCCCCGTCCCCGCGAGCGACGAGGTCGAGCGCAACCGCTACGGCGAGCTCCGCAAGTCGCCCAAGCTCGTCAAGCACATCTTCGACAATGTCGCGCCCCGCTTTGCCGATCGCGCCGGCGGCTACACCCGCATCGTCAAGCTCGACTACCGACGCCTCGGCGACCAGGCCCAGACCTGCGTGATCCAGTTCGTCGGCGCCGAGGAAGGCCCCGAGATCGGCGGCCGCCCCAGCACCCGCCGTCGCCAGGCCGACCGGCGCACCGCCTACGCCGCCAAGCTCCGCAAGGAGCGTGGCGCCACGGCCAAGGCCGCCGCCCCCGCGGCAGCACCTCCCGCCGAAACCCCCGAGGGCGAAGGCAACGCCGAAGCCTCCGAGAGCTGATCCCGGGCACGCCCGGCGAGCAGAATTCGACAAACCTCCCAAGCCCCGCCCAGGCGGGGCTTTTTCATTGCGCACCCGTCATCGGCGCGCGCCGAATCCAAACAATCCCCGCGTCAGGGTTGCGGCAGGGTGCCGGTCCCGAGTAAGGTGGTCAGGTCGAGGGGCGAAGCCGCGGGGCGGGCCGCTCTCGGATTTCTTGAAAGAGGAGTTTTTGGCATGGGACCCAACACGAGCAAACACGCCACATTCGCGGCTTTCAGCCTTTTGGGCGTGTTGTTCATCGTCGCGCTGGTGGTTTCGGTGGTGCAGATCGACAGGCACGCAAGAGCCGCCGCCCAGCAGAGTCCTCAGCAACTGCAAGTCCGCCACGGGCATGCTTTGCCCGGAGTGTCGAGCCTGGACCCGCTCGGAGCTGAGCACCGAATGACAATCGCTGTCTTCCACGACGATTGGCACTGGCCTTCTGAAGCGGGCCAGGCGCTCTTGGAGAGCGTGAACGCCGCCGACGCAGAGCCGCTTTCGGAGCAGATCTCGCGTTTGGGTCGGGAAGCGATGCGGGATCCCGCGTTGCGCGACTGCGAGCGTGCGATCGCGGCGCGCCTGAGCGGACAAGGAATCCCCAACACCGGAGCGACCACGATCACCGGCGCGGTTTCTGCAAATCGATCGCGAGAGCGATCGACATTCGGAACCAACTCCCAGTTTGTTCAGGCGACGGCGACAGCCACATTTGTCGGCCGGATCGACCGCGACTACTTCTTCGATGTGCGCATCGACCTCGGGAAACATGTCGGAGGCGACAGGGTCCGACCCGGAGGCGAAGTCTTCAGCCAGCCGATCAGTCTCCGCCGCGGCGAGCGCAGAATCCTGGTGACCGAGTTCCATTCCGAGGAACACGGTTACGGCGCAGCGATGGTAGAGGTCGCCCTGCCGGCGCCTTGATCGCGTCGCCTTGATCGCGGCGAGAAGGGGTATCCGAATGCACTGGAAGATCGTCGTTTTCTGTGCTGTGCTCGCCTCGATGTCTGTCTGCGGCTGCGCAACGAGCACGCCACCGCAGACGAGAGAGCCCGGGATCGAGCTTCGGCCGGAGGATCCGGGCAAGCGCATTCAGCCTGGATTCAGGCGAATGCGTTCACACTGGCCGCCGCCTCCGGTCGCGGGGGATCTCCTGGTGGTCGATCAGATCGCAATCCGCTCCGAAGACGCGTGGTCGAGCGTCGCGGGCCGGGCGTTGCTGGAAGCGGGAGTGCCCCCAGCCTCTGCCTCAGCTTTCAGAGATGTCGGTCTATCGAGGTTCGACCGCGATCTCGACAATTGGGCCCGTGTCCCCGGAACCACTGCTCTGAGCGAGGGGCCGGTGTTCCATCTGCGTCTTCCGATCGATAAGCAGGTCGGCGACCAACCGGCCGCATGCACCGTTACCTTCACGCCCGACCTCACGGTCAACATCCAGCACCGCTTCGGAGTCGAGCGGGGCGAAGCGCCGGAATCCCTCCGCGTCCGCTGGCGGTCCGACCTCGAGACCGACCCCGAGTTCGACAAACGAGGCTGGGCCAGGGGCGTCGTGTGGAAGCGGGCGAATGTCTCGGCCGACGAGACCTTCAGCATCGCGCCGGGACAGAGCGTGGCCCGGCGCATCGCGGTCGATCTGAAGACCGGCGCCGAGCTCGTGCAGATGCTGCACATGGTCGACCCCTCCGAGTGCATCGGCATCGCCGTCTACATGGTCGATCGGGACACGCTCGCCGAGGCCGCCGAGGGTCTGGCCCACCCGACCGCCCCGCAAGCCGGCGGCTGGCGGGTTTCGATCGCCGCCGGCGAGGCCGCAAAGCTGCTCGCCGATCGGCTCGACGAACGACGCGACGAAGACCGATTGCCGTGCATCGCATGGGGGTACCACAACGGCCTGCACCTGGTCTTCATGCCGTGGCACGAACCGCGGGGCAGAATCCACATCGCGTCGGACCTGGAACGCTCGGGCGCAAGACGCTACTTCCTGATGGACACAGGTCTGGACGAAACCGTGCGCCTGCCGTTGGAGCCGGACCGGGCGATGGTCGTGCAACGCCGCGACGGCGGGCCCACCATGTCGTCCCCGTTTGTCGCACGCTCCGTCGACCTGCTGGTCGTCACGCGGGGCCACGCGGGTGTTGGCGTTCTGCGGCAAGACTGGAGCCGTGCGTACGGCGGGCGATGAAAGGGCTTCACGAACGCGTGCCTTCGAACACAGGGAGAGGAACATGAAGAACGGATCGCGACGGTGGTCGAGCTGGTTCGGACCGGCGGCGGCATTGGTTTGCCTTGCGGCGGTCGGGCTGTTCACGCCGGTCGTTCAAGCCATGGATGACGGCTCACGCTATTCGGCCGCCAGGGCGGCGGAGCGATGGATCTTCGGTGAGGGCACGCTGAGCGCCAATCGCACCGGCTACGCCCTGCCCACTCGCGTGTTTGTCGTCATCGGCGAGCCGGAAAGGCAGGACGCCAGGTACGAATCGCTGTTGCACGCCGCCCGGAAGAGCGAACCGGTTCCCGCATCTCGCGTTCCCGAGATGCTCGACGGCCTGAAGCACGCCTACCTGAACCACCAGATGAGGACGATCACCATCACAGGCGAGGACGGCGCAGAACACCGACAGCATCTCTCCGGGCCGTACCAGATGACCGGCAGCGCGGTCGTCACCACCAGCGACGCCGCAAACGACCACGCCGCGAGAAGCCGGCTGCAGATCGGGCTGCAGGGAGACCACAACTCCGAAACGATCACCAACGCCCTTGCAACGCCCAATCGCAGCGTGCTCGTCGGTGTCAGGGTCCACGGCGCCCGCATGACCAGCGAGGAAAGGCTCGATCGTGCCCGCGAGTTCGGTCCCCGTCCCCACGATTCGGTCTATCCGCTCGTCGAGTCGCGTTCGGGCTTCCTCGAAGACGGCCAAGCCATGGTCGTGATCGGCGAGTACCAGAGCGACACCTACGGCGTGCCGGTCCGCACGATCGCCGTGGTCGAGTGCAAGAGAGTGCTCGCCGAAGATCTGCATTACGCCTTGCTCGAATTCGAGTCGGACTCGGACTTCGGGCGGCTCTTGTCGAGATTCCGGACCGACGCCGCGATGACAGAGGGCGCGGGCTTCCGCGACAGCCTCATGCTCGCGGCGATGGACGGGCGTCGGGAGGGAACGCTCCGAGTGCTTTCCAGCGGGCGGGCCAGGCGAGGCGCTTCCGGATGGGAGGGCTCGTCGATGCGGTCGCAGGGTGAAGTGATCCGGCGATTCACACCCTTCGCCATCGCTCGCCCCGAAGCCCGCGGCGACCCGGTGCTCAAGCTCGACCTCGGGCTGGGCGAAGGGCCGCAAGAACGCCCGATCCCCAAGCTGACACGCACCGAAGTAACCAGCAATGGGGTTCCTTCGTGGAGAGGATCCCTCAACGGCGACCTCCGCGTCCTGCTCACCGGTTCCGACGGCGACCGCCACCGGGCGATCCTCTGCCTGCACATCGGGGAGTACCTGCTTGATTGAACGGGCGGTGGTTGCACGGACAGCCAACCCGATTAGACTGCGAGGATCAATCGAGACTCAGGAGTGCGGGCGGATGGAATTCACCAAGCGAATCACGCTGTTTCCAATCGGACTGGTCCTCGTGCTGTGGACCACTGCGGCTCATGGCCAGTGGGTCGGCATGAATCAGCCAGCGCCGGACGAGGCGCTCGCCAAGCTCGTGCTCTTCGGGGAGGGCTTGCCGGTCGCCGAACGCGCGGGTTTCGAGGTGAAGCTCTCAATGCTGGTGGCGGTCGGTGAGCCCAACGAAACCGACGCGTCCTACGAGTTTCTTTTGCAAGCCGCCGAAAGCGGCGAAGCCTTCCCGGTCGATCGCGTGGACGCTCTTCGTCTGGCGTTCGACCGTGCGCACCGTGCCGACGAAGGAGTCGGTGCGGGGCGTACACGGGCGGGCGAAGGGCCGTATCTCAGCCAGAGCAGGTCCATCGTCACGAGTTCGGAGGGGCCGGGGCGGGTGGCTCGAACGCAGACGCGCGACGGCATTTTGCCCGCGAACACCCAGGCCGGCGCGATCGCAGACGCCGGGGTCGTAGAACTCGACCGCATGCTCGTTGGAGTCCGAATCTTCGGGTCGGAAATGACGCAGGACCAGTTCGGTCGTCTCATGCGTACCGGCGTGCTGGCAAGGTCGTCGCTCCCGCCGCTCGTTGCTTCGTCGGTCTATCTCCGTGATGGCGAGGCGTTCGCCGCGATCGGTCGTTACCGCCACCCTTCGCTCGACCTCCCGGTGACGGTTGTCGCGATGTTCGAGTGCCGCAGCATCGAAGTCGAAGACCTGCATCTCGTGCTGATCGAGTGCGACGCCGACTCTGAGCTCGCCCGACGGCTCTCGAAGATCGGCCCGGACGCACCGATGGTCGAACTGTCGGAGCCGCGCCAGGCGTTGTCGCGGGAAGTGATCAGATCACACTTCGATGGAGAGCTGAGCGTGCTTCTCAGAAGCCGCAGCCGCAGCGCCGGAAGAAACAGCGCGGGGCGAGGCTCGGTTGAGCACATGGACAATTTTCACCGTCCAAGAATCGATGCTTTCCGGTTCGAGTATTCTGCGGCCGGCGGCGATCCGCGACTCAGGCTCGACCTCGGCTTCGGCGATGAGCCGATCCGGGTCGCGGCGCCGCAGCCGAGCCGTCACAGCGTCATGGACCACAACGGCGTCCTCCGACGGCTCCCCTCGCTCACCGGCGACCTCCGCGTCCTGCTCAGCGGCGAGAAGGACGGCCGCTTCAGAGCGATCCTCTGCCTGCAGGTCGCCAGCTACACCGACGATTGACCCGGGCGATCGTGGCCGCCGGTTTCCGTCGTTCTTTCCGGGCGGTGGTTGCACGGCCAGCCGATCTGATTAGACTGCGAGAATTAATCGAGACTCAGGAGTGCGGGCGGATGGAACTTGCCAAGGGAATCATGGTGTTTCTGGTCGGTCTTGTCGTGGGGCTGTTGGTCGTTGGGGCTGCGGACCTGCGGATCCAGACGGATCAGGCGGTGCAGGACGAGGCGCTCGCCGAACTCATCCTCTTCGGGGAGGACCTGCCGACCGCAAGGCGCGCGGGCTTCGAGGTCAAGGTCTCGATGATGGTGGGGGTCGGCGAACCAAACGAGGCCGACGCGGACTACGATTTTCTTCTGAAAGCCGCGGAGACCGGCGAAGTGTTCCCCGCGTCACGCTTCGAGGCTTTGCGTGCCGCGTTCAGCCATGCGCACCGAGTTTCGCGTGGAGCTGGCGAGGATGCCGAGATCGCACAATCGAGCATTCCCCCGCGATGGAGCAGCAGCAGCGTCGTCGTCTCCAGCGCGGACAGCCCCGGTTATACCTCCCGCGCGGGAATTCCGAGTTTCAATCCTCCCGCGAACACGCAAGCGAGCGCTTCCGTTGACACAAGAGTCATCTCGTCCGAAGACCTGCTCGCCGGCGTCAGAGTCTACGGGGCGGAGATGGCTGCCGATGAGTACGAAGAGGCGACATTGGATCCGTGGAACAGCGATCCAGCGATCCCGCCGATCGGCACGCCGGCCGCGTACCTCCGAGACGGTGAGGCGTTCGCGGGTGTGGGCCGGTACCACCACCGGTCGCTCGGCATGCCGGTGACGGTCGTGGCCGTCGTCGAGTGCCGCAGAGTTGATGTCGAGGACATCTTCTTCGCCCTGATCGAGTGCGATGCGGATTCCGAACTCGCCCGCGAACTCTCGTCGATCGCGCCTCACGCGACGATGACCCAGTACTCGCGGCATCGGCGCGGCGTATCAGAGAAGGTGGTCAGGGCTCACGCGGAAGGCGGCCTGAAGATACTCAGCAGGTCACGAATCCGCGGGGTCGGATCGATTCGCGGCTCGATGCACACAATGCCGTTCCATGGCTTTCGTGGCCGTCCTGTCATGCCGGACTTCGAGCGGGGTATCGACGATCCGGCGCTCCAGCTCGATATCGGCTTCGGCGAGGGACCGACCCGGATCGCGGCGCCCAGACCTTCATTCCCCAACCACGATGTCAGCGGGCGTGTCCCCCGTCGGCTCCCCTCGGACAACGGCGACCTCCGCGTCCTGCTCACCGGCGAGAAGGACGGCCGCTTCAGGGCGATCCTCTGCCTACAGGTCGCCAGCTACACCAACGATTGACCCGGGCCCTGCGGCCGCACCGAGCGGCCGGCCCTTCCATCGCCGGGCCGGGGGCCTCCTACCATCCGCCCCATGCTCGATACGCTCGAACGACTGCAGAACGACGCCCTCGCCGAGCTCGACGCTTCGGCTGACCACGACGCCCTGGAAGCCTGGCGGATCGCCTACCTTGGCGCCAAGGGGCGGCTGAAGGGGGCGATGGCCGGGCTCAAGGATGTGCCGCGGGAGGACAAGCCCAAGGTCGGCCAGAAGCTCAACGAGGTCAAGACCGCCCTCGAGTCCGCTTTCGAGGCCCGCAAGGCCGCCCTCGCCGGGGCCGGCCCCTGCGGGCCCCTGATCGATCCGACCGAGCCGGGGCTGGTCTCATCCCACGCAGTCGGACGGCGGCACATCATCACCCGCGTGATCGACGAACTCGTCGAGGTCTGCGCCCGGATGGGCTTCGCCGTCGCCGAGGGGCCCGAGCTCGAAGACGACGAGCACAACTTCGTCAAGCTCAACATCCCGCCCGAGCACCCCGCCCGCGACCCGATCGACAACTTCTATGTCGACAATCCCGCTTCGACCGACCTGCCCCGCATGCTCCGCAGCCAGACCAGCACAGTGCAGATCCGCGTGATGGAGCGTGCGGTCAAGGAGGGCTGGGGCCCGCCGATCAAGGTGGTCTCGCCCGGTCGCGTGTACAGGCCCGACACCGTCGACGCGACGCACTCGTTCATGTTCCACCAGCTCGAAGCGCTCTATGTCGACCGGGGCGTCTCGATGGTGGATCTCAAGACGACGCTGCTCCAGTTCGCCCGCGCCTACTTCGGCGACGACGCCGATGTCCGCCTCCGCCCCAGCTTCTTCCCCTTCACCGAGCCCTCGGCCGAGTTCGACATGAAGATCGCGCTCAAGCCCGGCGAAGAGCCGAAGTGGATCGAACTGGGCGGCTGCGGCATGGTCGACCCGGCCGTGCTGGAAGCCTGCGGCATCGACCCCGAGGAGTTCACAGGCTTCGCCTGGGGCATGGGCGTCGAGCGCCTCGCGATGGGCAAGTACGGCATCCCCGACATCCGCCTGCTGTTCGAGAACGATCTGCGTTTCCTCGATCAGCTCTGACGGGTCGGACGGGGAAAGCGCACAAAGCAACAGGCCGCTCGGTTGGAGCGGCCTGTTGCGACTCTACAAGTTCGACGGGCGGATTAGTATCCGCCGCCGCCGTCGGCGCCTTCGCGGATCCCCTCGCCTGCGTCCTCGATGGCTTCGCCGGTGCGCTCGGCTGCGTCGTCGACGCGCTCTCCGGCCCGCTCTGCGGGGCCCTGCTCCTGGCAGCCGTTCAGCGCGAGGCAGCACACGCCAGCGAAGGTGGCGGCGAGGATCCTGGTCACATTCTTCTTGTCCATCGTCATATCTCCGTCAATGGGTGAAGTTCAACCCTAGGCCGAACTGGGGTGCCAGATTGTCTTGAACTCGACAAACGGTTCGATCCATTCGGGTGATTCACAAACATCACCCGACCACTCGTTGGTTTCGCGGATACACACACGCTTGAGATTCTCTGCAGCGCCCGAGCGCAGCGTTGTGCTCTGCTCGTCGGTGAGGCCCGCGGCGTGCAGCGCGTTGATCTCGCGGTGTGTCGCGAAATGTTCAACAACTTCTACGGGATCGCCGGTCAGGATGTTCACTACGCCCGGCGGCACATCCCCGCTGACGCACACCTCGCCGAAGATCGCGCCGGGCACAGGGTTGGCGGAGCTCGCGAGCACGACCGCCGCGTTGCCCGAGCAGAGAGCCGGAGCAAGCAGTGACACCATGCCCAACAGCGCGGGCGACTGCGGCGAGATCACACCGACAACACCCGTCGCCTCGGGCACCGTGAAGTTGTAGTAGGGGCCGGAGACAGGGTTGTGCGTGCCCAGCACCTGCTGGAACTTGTCGCACCACCCCGCGAAGGCGACAAGGCGATCGACCGACAGCGCGACCTCTTCGGTCGGCGAGAGCGACGCCGACCCGCCCGGCGCGAGCGATCTCTCGAACTCGCCGGATCGAGCTTCGAGCATCTCCGCGACGCGGTAGAGGATCTGGCTCCGCAGGAACGACCCCGCCGCGGCCCAGCCCGGCTGCGCCGCGTGCGCCGCTTCTACCGCCCCGCGCAGGTCTTTCCTGCTGGCGCGGCAGACATGCGCCTGGCCGCCCCCGACCCCGTCGGCGACCTTCATCGACCGGCCGGACTCGGTGCGCGGGAACTTTCCGCCGATGAAGAGCTTGTAGGTTTTCAGGACGCCGAGGCGTTCGCTCATCGCTTCGCTCCAAGTGGCGGGAACGCCCGCCACGCGAAGGCTCCCACGAGCCTTGTTCGGATCAGAACTCCCCGTTTTCCACCTTGATGTGATAGGTGATCGTGACGGCGGCGCGGACCTCGATCTGCCCGGCCTCGATCTGTGCGCCCGGATCGGTCGCGCGTGCGGCCAGCATCTCCGGCCCAAAGCCGCGGGGATGGAACGGGATCGCCTGTGTCCCCTCCTCTGCGATCTCGACGATGCCGGTGATCTGAGCCCCCGTCGCGCGCGAGAGCACCCGGGCCTTCTCCCGCGCCCGCTCGGCGGCCTTCGCGAGCGCTTCGGCACGCTGCTCGGAGTCGTCGCGGAGGTGGAAGGAGATTCCGGAGATGGTATTGGCGCCGCCTTCCATCGCCGCGTCGATCACGCGTCCGATCATGCCGACCTCGTCGATGCGGACCTGAACGGTGTTGGACGCCTGGTAGCCGATGATGACCGGCGGTGCGCCGGGTTCGCGCCTGCCCCGGTCGCTGTCGTAGCGGGGCGAGAGCGAGACGCTCTGGGTCTGAAGCACCATGTCTTCAACATCCAGGACGCGGACCGCGCGCACGATGTTCTCGACCTGCCTGTTGACGCTCCGCTGCGCCTCCGCCGCGTTGCGCCCCTGGGCGACGGCGCCGATGGTGACGGTCGCGCGGTCCGGCGCCGCTGCGGCGGTCGCCTCGCCCCGCACGCGGAGGATGCTCGTCGCCTCGATCTGCACCGGCGCCGGCTGGCTCTGGACCTGTCGCTGTCCGTCGTCGTCCTGCTGCATGCGTCTATTCTCCTGCGCCTGCTGGCCCTCCTGCACGAGCCCGCCCGCCGAACCGAGCAGCATGCCGAGTCCGAGCAACGCACTGATGACGGTTTGCATTTTCTGTCTCCTCGTAAAATCGTGTCGGATCAGTCCGCCGCGAGATACGCCCGCAGCCCCTGCATCCCCCCCTCGCGTCCGAAGCCCGACTCCTTGAACCCGCCGAACGGGCTCGAAGGGTCGAAGCGGTTGTAGGTGTTGCACCAGATCACGCCGGCCTTCAGCCTGCCCGCGACCTCGAAGATCTTCGAGCCTTTGTCGGTCCATACGCCGGCGGCGAGCCCGTAGGGCGTGTTGTTCGCCCTCGAAATCGCTTCCTCGGGTGTCCTGAACGAGAGCACACTCAGCACAGGGCCGAAGATCTCCTCCCTCGCGACCGTCTGCGAGGGCTGCACGCCGGTGAAAAAGCACGGGCGGCAGTAGTACCCCGGCCCGTCCATCACGGGCGTAGCCTGCCCGTTCACGCCCGCCCCGCCGATGTGCAGCGACGCGCCCTCGTCACGCCCCGCGTCGAGGTAACGCCGGATGGTGTCGAGCTGATCCTTGCTGTTGATCGCGCCGATGTCGGTGTTCTTGTCCAGCGGATCGCCGACGCGCAGGCTCTGCATCCGCAGCTTGAGCTTGGCGATCACCGCTTCCATCGCGGGCTCTTCGACAAACAGGCGGCTGCCGGCACAGCAGACATGCCCCTGGTTGAAATAGATCCCGCCGATGATCCCCTCGACCGCCTGGTCGATCGAGGCGTCGGCGAAGATGATGTTGGGGCTCTTGCCGCCGAGTTCGAGCGTGAGGCGTTTACGCGATCCAGCGACGGCCAGGGCGATCTTGCGCCCAACCTCGGTCGAGCCGGTGAAGGCGACCTTGTCGACGCCCGGGTGCTCGACGATCGCGGCGCCCGTCGCGCCCGCGCCCGTCACGATGTTCACCACGCCCGGCGGCAGGCCGACCTCCATGAAGATCTCGGCGAGGCGCAGGGCCGTCAGGGGCGTCGTCTCGGCGGGTTTGAGCACGCAGGTGTTCCCGCACGCCAGGGCGGGGGCGAGCTTCCATGCCGCCATCAAGAGCGGGAAGTTCCACGGGATGATCTGCCCGCAGACGCCGACGGGCCTCGGCTCCCTGCCCGGCAGCGCGTACTTGAGCTTGTCCGCCCAGCCGGCGTGGTGGAAGAAGTGGGCCGCGGCCAGCGGGATGTCGACATCCCGCGATTCCTTGATCGGCTTTCCCCCGTCCATTGTTTCAAGCACCGCGAGCTCTCGGGCCCGTTCCTGGATGCGTCTGGCGATGCGGAAGAGGTACTTGCCCCGCTCGCGCCCGGGCAGTGCCGCCCAGGCGGGCAGCGCCTCGCGAGCCGCGGCGACGGCGCGATCCACATCCGCTCCGTCCGCCTCGGCGATCTTCGAAAGCGTCGTCTCGTTCGCCGGGTTGACTGTGGCGAAGTGCTTACCAGAGACGGGTTCGACGAACTCGCCCCCGATGAACAGGCCGTATCGATCGGCGATCTCGACCTTGGTTGTCTCGGGCGCGGGCGAGTAGTCCCACGCGGAGCCGAACTCGACGGCGGGTGTTGGGCCGAGGGCGGCGCGCATGCCGTTTGCGGGCGCGCCGGTCGTCGGGGTTGCGGGCGTCGTGTCGCTCACGCGCGGGTCCTTTCGGGCTGGTGCGGCATCAGGCTTCCGCGAAGTCGTGCCACGCCGCGTAACGCCCCGTCTTTTCCTTCACGAGCTGGCGAAGCAGGTCGTTGAGCAGGCTCGAAGCGCCGAAGCGGAACATCGTCGGCGTGAGCCACCCGTCGCCCAGCGTCTCCTTGACCATCACGAGGTAGTGCAGCGCCTGCTTGGATGTGCGGATGCCACCAGCGGGCTTCATTCCGATCCGCCGCCCGCTGCGCAGGAGCTCGTCGCGGATCGCTTCGAGCATCACCAGCGTGACGGGCATCGTCGCGGCCGGGCTCACCTTGCCCGTGCTCGTCTTGATAAAGTCCCCGTCGCGGATGCAGGCGATCGCGATGTCGCTGGCGCGCCGGATGTTGTCGTAGGTCTCCAGCTCGCCCGTCTCCAGGATCACCTTCAGGTGCGCGACCCCGCACGCCTCGGCGACGCGCCGGATCTCATCGGCGACCTCGTCGTGCCGCCCCGCCAGGAACGCCCCGCGGTTGATGACCATGTCGATCTCGTCCGCCCCGTCGCGCACCGCGTCCCGGACATCCTCAAGCCGGATCTCGATCGGGTACTGCCCGCTGGGAAACCCCGTCGCCACCGACGCGACGCGCACGCCCGTCCCGTCGAGCAGCTCCCGCGCCGCGCCGACCATGCTCGGGTAGACGCAGACCGCAGCGACCGGCGGCACGCGGAACCCCAGCACCGCTTCGTCGGCGTCGAACGGCCGCAACGCCTTGCGGCAGAGCGAACGCACTTTCTCCGGCGAGTCCTTGCCCTCCAGCGTCGTCAGGTCGATCATCGAGACCGCCAAGAGCAGCCCCGCGACCTTCGCGTCCTTCTTGATCGAGCGGGTGGCGAACGCCCCGGCGCGGGCGTCGGCCATCACGCGGTCGACCGTCGGGCTGGCTGGGATTGCGGCGGGCATCGGGGGACTTTAGGTGAACAGCAGGGACGGGATCACGATGGTCGGGGACAACAACCTTGATTGGTTGTATCGCAGAATACAACCCGATTCGTTTGTTTGTGCCGCCCGGAGGTCAACGGTCCGCGCTTGCGGCCCGCTCCAAAAACGCCCGCACACCCTCGGCGCAGCGGGGGCCGGTCTCGGGGTCGGTCCAGAGGGTGTTGTGGCTGCCGCCGGTGATCTCCAGTAGCTCACCCGCCGGGGCGGCTTGCGCGATCGCCCGCCCGTCCTCGATCGGGCAGACCTCGTCCTCGGACCCTTGCAGCACCAACAGCGGGCAGGCAAGGGCCTTGGCGAACTCGGCCCGGTCGAACCCTCGCCAGCCGGGACCGACGCCGAAGCGGAGCCCCAGCAGGGCGAAAGCGGGCGGCACGACCGGTTTGACGGGCAGACGCTTGAGATGCAGCACCCGCCGGGCGGGGGTCTTGGGCAGGCGGTAGGGGGCCTCGGCGATGATCCCCGCGATCCTGTCCGCAAAGGCCGGGTCGGTCGCCGCGGCGATCGAGACACCCGCCCCCAGCGACCACCCGTACAGGAACAGGGGCGGGCGGGCCCCGTCCCCTTGCATGACGCGATCGAGCAGGCGTTTGAGCAGCTCGGGCTCTTGTGTGCCCAGGCGGCAGGCGCCGGGCGCTTCGCCGTGCCCGGGCAGATCCCACGCGATGATCCGCGAGGCGAGGCCGGCGAAGGCTGGGACGCGGACGAGGGCGCCCACACGGCTGTCGGCCCACCCGTGCGTCATGACGATCACAGGGCCGGAAGGGTCGAGCCCGGTGATGTCCCAAACCGGGCAGCCTTCCGGATCGAGGGTCCATTCGGCAAACGCGAGCGGGGTGTCGAGCTCCGAGGGCTCACCCGGGCGGCCCTTGGCGACGGCGCTGGCGTAGGTCCGGCGCGGCGGTCGCGTGAGCACGACGATCGTCCCGGCGATGCAGATCGCCCAGGTGAGCGCCAGACCGATCAGCAGCAGCGTCGCAAGGCCCATGGAGGCGGCAGTGTACCCGACGGCTCAGAGGCCGCCGAAGAGGGCCGCGATGTCGTTGTAGGTCACGATGAGGAAGAGCGCCCCGATCAGCACCAGGCCGATCAGCGTCACGATGTTCTGCACCACGATCGGAACGGGGCGACCTGTGATCTGCTCGTACAGGATCATCAGGAACTGCCCGCCGTCGACGATCGGCAGGGGCAGGAAGTTGATCACCGCGAGGTTCACGCTGATCAGGGCGGCGAAGAAGAGCAGCCAGATGATCCCGCGTTCGGCGATGCGAGTGCCGAGGTGGGCGATGCCGACGGGGCCCTTGAGGTGCTCGACCTTCACCGTGCCCTGGAAGAGGCGGAGGAAGGTCACATAGGTGGTGAGCATCACGCGGTGCGTCTCGCCGATGCCCAGGGCGATCGCCTCGATCGGGTTGTCGGCCTTGAGCAGGAACGAGACCGGCTCGAAAAGCCCCGGGCCGATGGGAGAGGACCAGCCGAGCGCGTGCAGGTGCTCGATCGCTTCGGCGCTGAGCGCCCAGCTCACGGGCTCGGGCTCGGCTGCGGCATCGAGCGTGGGCGGCGAGATCATCAGCTCGATCGTCGTTCCCTCGCCTTCGGCGTGCGCATCGCGGGTCGCGTCGAGCAACGCATCGCGGATCTCCGCGAAGTTCGAGACGGAGCGGCCGGCGACGCTCGTGATGCGCGAGCCGGGGAGGATCGGCAGATTGGCGCCGTGGCGGAGGCTGTCGGTGCCGTTCTCGCGCAGTGCGCCCGGGGTCGGCGGGATCGAGAGGAGTGTGTCGGTCTCGGCCGTGTCGTCGGCGCCGAAGCCGATCTGTCCGGCGCGGCTGACACGCGGGCTGACCTCCAGCCGTTCGCTGTTGCGCAGCACCACCGCGTCGATCGGGCCGCCCGAGTGGGCGCGGATCTCGCCGATGCCCGTGGCGACATTGGGAAACTCGACAGCGCCGAGGCGTGCGAAGATGTCGCCGCCCTGCAGCCCCGTGCGATCGCTCGGCTCGCTGCCGGCGTCGATGCGGAGGACGGGCGTCAGGCCGAGGAGGTGGCGGACACCGACGAGGGTGCCGCCGCGGAGTTCGGCGAACGCGCTGTCGAACGCCGGGCGCGGCGTGATGGTGGTGCTGGCGTCGGGCGTCGGCGAGGCCGGGTCTCTGGCGAAGCGCAGGGTGACGGGTGAGCCGTCGCCTTCTCGGATCAGGGCGACGAGGTCGTGGATGGTGTCGATCTCGCCGCCCGGCTCGGCGCCGATGAGCGTCATGCCCGGCTCGACGCGTTCGAGGCCGATCTGCTTGAGCAGTTGGGCCACGGCCCTGCGCCCCGAGTCCGAACGGGGGTTCATCAGCGTCGCCGAGCGGATCGGCGAGACGCCGATCTGCTGCAGGTTGGTCGCCGACTCGATCTCCGGCTCGATCTCGAACTCGATCACGCCCTCGACGCCGGGGCGCTCGATCCCGAGGCGGAGCGTCTCGCCGCGCGGCGCCATGACCACAGCCAGGATCAGGTCGTTGAAAGTCCGGGGCGACTTGCCGTCGATGCGTACCACGCGGTCGCCGGTCTTCAGACCCGGTTCTTCGATCTCGCGCTCTTCGGCATTGCTCGCGACGGCGGTCGCGGCCGGACCGGCTGGATCCACCCCGCCCACCATCGCAGGCTCGGACGCGAGCCCGACCATGAACACGAAGATGAACAACGCCGCGGCTGAGATCAGGTTCATCACCACGCCCGCGGAGATCACGATCATCCGCTTCCAGGGCGGGCAGTTCTGGTAGCTGTCTTTGGCGGTGCTGGTCGCCTGAGGGTCGAGGTCTTCCTGGCCGAGCATTTTGACATAGCCGCCCAGCGGGAGCGCGTTGAGGCGGTACTCGGTGGGGCTGACGCCCGGCAGGCCGTCCTCGCCCGCTCGCCTCAGGTCGGCGAAGTACTCGTTCTCGCCAGAGCCCCGGCGCAGACCCACGCCCTTGCGGTAGGAAAGCAGGGCCGGGCCGAAGCCGATCGCGAAGGCCATCACCCGGATCCCCGCCCAGCGGGCGGCGAGGAAGTGGCCGAGCTCGTGCACGAAAATGATGAGCCCGAACCCGAAGATCACGATCAGCAGGTCCAGGCCGGTGCGGAGGGCGTCGATCATCGGGGGATCCTATTCCGGCGATGGCGGGGCTCTCGGAGCCGCGGGCCCCGGATCGAGTCGCAAAGCGTCCCCGTCCGCTCGCAACATCGGGCGATGTGCGGGGCGAGGCGAGAAAAGGAGCGGGGCAAGAGAAACGGCCCGGCGTTGAGGCCGGGCCGTTTGCTTGGATCAGCGGATCGGGGCGTCAGCGCCCCGTCTGTTCAAGGGGTCCGTTTAGCGGACGCCCTCGTACTTGACCGAGCAGCCGTAGGGGCGGGTCTCGGCGATCTCGACGGTGTCGCCGTTGAAGTGCTCCTTGAGCGCCTTCTGGACATAGTTGATGTCGCCGAGCTCGCGGGCGGAGCGGTTGTTGTCGATGGCGCCGTTGTAGATCAGGACGCCTTCGGCGCTGATGATGTACATGTGCGGGGTGGTGCGGGCGCCGTAGGCGCGACCGACCGTGCCGGGCTCATCGATCAGGATCGGGTACTGCATCTCCCACTCGCGGTGGGCGCGCTTGTTGCGCTCCATGCCGTGGCCCTGGCCGCCCGGCGCCGCGGAGTTGATCGCGACCCAGCGGACCTTCTTGTCCTTGAACTCCTTGTAGGTCTCCTTCATCGTCTGGTGGTGCTGGTGGTGCTTGACGACGAAGGGGCAGTCGGCGTTGAACCACTCCAGAACGACGACATAGCCGCCTTCGCGGAGCTTCTCGAGGCTGTGCTTCTTGCCGTCCAGGTCGGGAAGCTCGAAGTTGGGGGCGGGCTCGCCGATCTGGGCGAGGGGCCGCTGCGGCGCCTGGGTCTGTTGCGACGATGAGATCGCCGGGCCCGCGACAAACGCGAGGGCGGCGACGCCCGCGAAAAGACCCGCCGCGACTTTCTTCGGTGTGCTCAGCATGCTCATAACTTCGGAACCTCCATTGCTTTGGGCGGCCGACCGGCCGCCGATCAAGGATTGAAACGCCCCGCGGTCTCGGATCACCGAGACACCCGCGGGGATTGTCAGTCTGACGCGCCTTCGTCTGGTGCGGGCGACTCGATGTGGAACGCAGTGACCGCGAACGAAGGGCGCGGATCGGTTGGTGGACTGCTGCCCGGTTCGCCCTCGGGGTCGGGGGCTGGCGGCGGGCTCTTGATCCGGAGCACGCCCTTGAGGGGCAGGTCGCTCCCGGGCCTGAGGCGAAGCCGCAGGGTGTCGCCATCGGCGACCGGGTCGTTGAACCTGTCGTAGAGCTCGGCACTGCCCGGACCGGGGTAGAACTCCAGGCCTTCGGCCCCGGCGGCACGGATCGTCACGACCTCGCCGGACCGGTCGACCCGGACACTCTCTTTCGCCTTTTCGAACGGGCGGGGTGTGCGTGCGTCGGCCCAACGGAACAGCGGGGCGGCGTCCGATGGCTTGGCAGAAACGCCGGGCCTGGCCGATCCCACAGGGAGCGTCAGCGTGAGCGATTTCCACCCGGGCAGGCAGGCCTCTTTGCAGACGAGCCACTCGATGTCGGCAGTGATCGTGACCGTGCCGCCCTCGCCGATCTCCTCGGGCGCTTTGACCGGGATGACATGCACGGCTCGCCCCTTGTAGACATGATCGATCATGTCGTTGCGGCCCATGATGTACCGCTCGGGCACGGGCCAGCGGATGTCGTCCCGCTCGAACCCGCGGGGCAGGGTCAGGTCGATGGTTGTGGGCATCCCCGTGTCGTTCAGGCCGTTCCAGTAGGTGTGCCAGCCGTCCTCAATGTCGAAGACGACCGCAACGCGGAACTCGGCGCCGGGGAGCACCTCCGAGACTTCCGCCACGAAACTGACCTTGGTGTGGTTTTCGCCGGGGGATGGGGCAGCGGCAGCGTCGGATCCGGTCAGGGCGAGAGCCGCCGAGAACACGAGACCGAATGCTTTGAGGGTCGACTGCACCTTCACCTCCGACTGGCGAGTACGGGGAACCACGGTCCTTCAGAGGGTATTCCGGTCTTCCGGCAGGATGTTGCAACAGCCGGTGTCACAAGGCGGATGTCTGTGTCCGCAGTGATTCCCGCGGGGGCGTCGAGCTGGAGGAATGAAAAAAGGACCGGGCCTGAAGGCCCGGTCCTGTGCGTGAGCGGTGAGGGGTCCCGGATCAGCCCAAGATGGTCGCGAGCGGGTTGGTGAGACCGACGACAGCGCCGTTGGTGCCCCAGCCGCCGCCGCCGTTGCCGAGGAAGAGGTCGTAGTGGACGAAGTTAAAGGCGAAGGGGAGGGTGCTGGTCGCCTCGACGGCGAAGCGGATCTGGTTGAACGGGTAGTTGAGGATCTCGGGGCGTGTGTGGAGGTCGATGGAGGCGAAGCCGCCGGCGGAGAGGGGCACCTCGATGACGGTCTGAGTGCCGTTCTGGAAGTAGATGTTGAGGTTGACGGTCGAGTCGATCTCGGTCGGGTTGAAGAGGCTGACGGTCTCGAAGTAGATCTCGCCTGCGCGGTTCTTGCCGATGAAGGCGTCGCCGACGAAGTAGCTGCGTGCGAGGTCGGTGACGGCGAGGGAGGCGTTGGCGTCGTTGTTCTGGATCTCGCTGGCGAAGACGCTGATCGAGCGGTCGGCCTCGTACTGGATGCCGATCGCCTGGTTGGCGGCGATGCCGAGCTGGCCCCCGCGGAGGACCAGCGTGCTGCGAGGCTGGATCTGGCGGGTGGTGTCGATGCCCGGGAGGTTGGCGTTGATGTAGCTGCCGGTGATGCGGACGCTGACGGCCTGGCTGGTGGGGTTGTAGAAGGCGAGCTCGCCGGTGACGAATTCACCCCGTGTGATGCTCGGGACGATGCCGACGCGCGAGCCGCCGGTGGGGTCGCCAAGGCTGCCGTAGCCGAAGCCCTGGCCCCGATCGAGGTGGGTGAGGCCGGCGACGATGCCCTCGAACGCCGCGGCGTTGGCGGGGTTGACGGGCGTCGCGGTGACGCGTCCGCCCCAGACGCCGGTCGGGAGGGAGAGCTCCTGGCTGTTGACGACGAAGCCGAGGCGTCGGTAGGCGCCGACGGTCTGCGTCTGCGTCCGCTGGCCGGAGCTGGTGTCGACGGTGAGGGTCACCTGCACATCGAAGTCGTGCGGGTTGTAGTAGAGGATGAAGCTATCAACGAGGCCGGGATTGCGCTCGATGCGGGGGAAGATCCAGTTGTTGCTGAGGACCTCGGTGAAGGACTCGCCGGTGACGAGCTGGTTGTCGTAGTGGCTGAGGTTGGCGGCGAGCTGGCCGTCGGAGACGATCTCGATGGCGTAGGGGACATTGTTGACGATGCCGTTCAGGCCGCCCACGCCCGAGCGTGAGAGGTCGGCGCCGCTGCGGCTGCCGGCGGCGATCGTGGCGTTCTCGATGAGGACGAAGTCGCGCTCCGGGCCGTTCTCCCACACCTCGTAGCGGAGGATGACAGAGAAGGTGACATCCCGGTCGTTGGGGTTGGCGATCGCGAGGAACTCGTCGACCTGCTGGTTGGCGAAGCCCTCGGGGTAGAACAGGCGGTAGTTGAAGCCCTGCGCGTCGATCTGCGGGATGCCGGTGACGATGTCGGGCGCGACGCCGTCGAGCTTGACGGTGTACGAGCCGGTGCCGGCGCCGACGCCGTCGACGATGAGGTAGTAGGTGGTGCCTTCGGTCGCCTCGAAGCGGAGGTCGGCCGTGGCCCCGGGGATGCCCTGCGCGTCGAAGGCGACGAGCGAGGCCGGGGTCTCGTTGGGCTGGTCGCGGACGGCCAGCGTTGCGTTGAGGATCGAGCCCTGCGGCGTGACGATCTGGACGAAGACCGGGCCGTCGGCCGGGGCGGTGTAGACGAACAGGTCGCGCTCGTCGCGGACGGCGATCTGGCCCGAGGCGGTCGCGTTGCCGCGGCTGTTGGGCACGAGCACGCCGTCGGGGTTGTCGAAGTCGATCTCGGAGGGGTCGACCGGGATGGTGGCATCGCCGGGCGTGGCCTCGATCTCGATGAAGTACTGGCTGGTCGGCGGGGCCGACAGAAAGAGGTCCTTGACGAGGATGTAGAAGCGCTGGTCGGCGGTGACGCCGTCGATCGCAAACTCCGCGACCGAGCCCGGGACGGCGAGCGTCTGGCGATCGATCTCTTCGCGGTCGGCGTCGAAGATCGTCACATCCGGGCGGAACTGCAGGCCGCTGCCGACGGGGGTGACGCGGATGATCAGCGGCTCGTCGGCGGGCTGATCGGCGATGGTGACGAAGGTGAAGAGGTCGGTGTCGGTGGGGGGCGCCAACTGCGGGTTGTTGGGCGAGCCGGGGCCGTCGCCGAGCTGGCCGAGACCGGTGAACTCATCGATGACGATCTGGGTGGCCAGATCCCACTCGCCCTGGTTGGCGTGGTCGTCGATGACGGGCGCGTTGACGGTGATGGTGTACGCGCCGATCTGGTTGGGCGCGGGGGCGGTGTCGTCGGGGCCGACGACGAGGTAGTAGGTCTCACCGCGGGTGACGATGAACTCGAGGACCGGGACGCCGGTGTCGATCGTGCTGGTGACGACGACGGGCTCGTTGGTCTGCGGGTCGATGACATAGACCGTCAGGAAGGCCTCCAGCGTGCTGCCGTCGGGGTAGGAGAGGGCCAGGCGGGCGGGCCCGCCGGCGAGGGCGTTGAAGCGGAAGAGGTCGGTGTCGGAGGGCACCTCGATCACGCCGCCCTGATTGAGCTCGCCCGTGGCCGCGTCGATCGGCAGGAGCGTGGCGAGGTCGCGAGTCTCGGGGTCGAGCAACTGCTCGAAGTCGGCGTGGTCGTCGGTGGGCTCGAAGTCGAAGGTGATGTTGTACGCGCCTTGGTCGGTGCTCGGGTCGGCGCCGCTGACTTCGAGGTAGTAGCGGGGGTACTCGTTCTCGGTGATCGACGAGACGCGGTTGGTGTAGACCGGGACGACGACCTGCGCGTCCAGGCCGGCGGGGCCGAAGGGGCCGCCCGAGGTGGACTCGCTCTCGGCGATGCGGAGGAGCACCGGGGTGCCAAGAGCGTCCTCGGAGACCTCGTAGATCCGCACGCGGGGGTTGAAGAAGCCGTCGGCGGACTCGACGCGGATGGTCATGTTCTGCGTCGCGAAGGGCTCGAAGAAGAAGAGATCGGTATCGCCCAGGTAGTCGATGTTGCCGCTGATGCCGCCGCTGCCGAGGAAGTCGAACAGCGGGATCTCTTCGGCGAACTGGAGCTGGCCGGTGTTGGCAAAGTCGTCGGTGACCTCGAAGCCCTCGGTGAAGATGCGGTAGCGTCCGTTGGTCGAGCCGATGCCGTCGACGACCATGTAGTACTGCTCGCCCCTGACGGTCGGCAGATTGACGGTCGCGACGCCCTGCGAGTTCGAGGAGCCGCTGGCGACCAGGAGGCCGTCGCTGGAGTAGAACGAAACGGTCGGCAGGAGGTTGCCGAAGCCTGCAACCCGACCCACCTGCACCTGCATCTGCCCGGTGTTGTTGGCGACGAAGGTGAACATGTCGTTGTCGGCGGCGTCGAGGATCCGGCCGTCGAAGAAGATGTCGTCAGAGGGGTCCGGTGTGCCGCGATCGTCGACGCGGATGCCGAAGCCGTTGGGCCCGCTGTTGCGCATGTCCAACGGGGTGGCGATGGCGCGGTTGATCTCGGAGAGTTCGGTGCCGATGACCGTGGCGTCGGCGTGGATGTCGCCGATGCGGAAGCTGGCCTGCGTCGCGGGGCCGTTGATCAGCAGGTTGTAGGCGCCGGTGGCGCGTCGGTAGTCGACGCGCTCGGGGTCGAGCAGCTCGCGGTCCTCGGGGTCTTCGATGGAGCCGTCGACATAGCGTTGGGCGCTCTCGACGGAGACGAAGTAGCGTTCGCCTGCGATGACATTGAGCACGAGACGGGCGTCGTACTGGGTGAAGGTGCGCTGCCCGAAGGTGCCGATGACCGCGTCGGAGCGCTCGCCCCGGACGACATCGTTATTGATGCTGTAGCCGATCTGCTCGAAGTCGTTGTTGAAGACGCGCAGGGCCGAGTCGAGGTTGCTGTCGAAGGTCTTGGTGAGGCGGTTGGTGCTGGCGATCGCGCCGGTGGCCGCGTCGATGAAGACATCCTCGAAAACGGTGTCGAGGCCGGCGGTCTGGACCCAGATCTCGACAGTGCCGGTGTTCTGGGCCGTGAAGGTGTACAGGTCCGCGTCGTCGGGGGTGAAGATCCGGCCGATGTCCGTCAGGCGGATATTGATGGTCCCCGACTCGGGATGCTCGCGGAACTGGCGCTGGTTGATGCCGAAGCGGTTTTCCTGCGTGTTGATGTCGAAGAAGATGCTGGTGTCGCCCGATGCATTGGTTGCCAGCGAGATCGCGTTCCCGAAAGCGCCCGGGATGCGGGTGCTCAGGGGGTCGGTGATTCGCGAGTTGACATCGCCGATGACGCCCTGGTCGGGCGTGAAGCTGTCTCTGGGCAGGCCGTCCATGGTGAGGGCGATGTTGTAGCGGCCGGTGCCGGTGCCCGCCGCGTCGCTGACTTCGATGTAGTAGGTTTCGCCGCCCCAGAGGCCGTCGACGAGATCTGCCCCGCCGATTTCAAACGTCTCGACGAGCGTGTTGGGGTTGCCGCGCGAAGGGTCGAGCGAGCCGGCGGGGTCGGGGAAGGGCGGGGCGATCGTGTCGTTCTGGTAGATGAGGTTGAAGTTCGAGTCGTAGATGCGCAGGAAAGCGTCGACGAACGAGTCGGTCGGGCCGGAGATCGTGATCGCGGCGCGCGAGGCGTGCCGGTCGTTGCGGTCCCAGACATTGGCGGAGTTGTCGATGTCGGGGTTGGTGTCGTTGAACGCTTCGATGGCGTAGACGATCGTGCCCTCGGTCGGGTCGATGCCGTTGCTCGCGCCGCCGGTGAGCGGGTCCGAAAGCGGCACGGCCGAGTAGAAGAAGGCGTCGAAGAGCGCGTCGTAGAAGACATCCCACCTGGCGATGCGGTTGGTGACCGTCGGGTTGTCGGGGTCGTCGAGGAAGAACTCGAACTCGCCGCCGACATACAGCGTCTCACGCTCGGACGAAACGGTGATCGAGCCGCTCAGATTGCTCAGGTTGCGGATGCCCGGTTCCTGCGCGTCCGGAACGGCGCGCAGCGCACGCACCGGCGCGTCGAAGCCCGGGCCGAGCGCCGCGACATCGAACAGGCTGTTGCTAAACGCGAGGTTCAGCATCGCCACGCCGCCGCGAGACTCCTCGAAGTCGCCGCCGATGACCAGGATCGGGCGCACCTCGCGGTCCGGCGAGGTGTCTGAAGGATCGACCGCGGCGAAGGCGCTGGCGAAGGCGCCGGCAGCCACCGGCGGCGTGTAGACCTCCAGCGAGTAGATCGGGCCGTCGGGCGAATCGACGGGGGCGAGGAAGACATTCCGCGGGTCGTAACCCGGGTCCTCGGGGTCCTGCAGCGGGTCGGGCGAACCCCAGTAGAGCAGGTTGCCGGTGAAGGTGCCGCCGCTGCCGGCGACGGCGAGCGTGTCCATGTTGAGCGTGGCGGCCGTCGTGGTGTATGAGGTGAAGTCACCCGCGATGACAAGCTGAGCGGGTGTGAAGAACCCGTCGAACGGATCTTCCTCGTTGCCGCCGCCGGGCAAGCGGATGTCGTCGTCCTCGAAGCCCGCCTCGTAGACCGCCAGCGCACGCACAGCGCCGCCGGTGACATTGATGCCCAGTCCCTCGGCGCGGAGGCCGATGGCCACGCCCGGGCCGTGGCTGTAGATGATGACATCGTCGTTGGTCGCGAACGAGCCGCCGATGATAAGCGACTCGGGACGCTCGACCGGGTCGTCGACCTGCGGGATCACGGGCGGGCCGGGGTCGCCATCGCGACCCTCCCCGGGCTTCTCGGGCTCGAACGCCTGCAGGGCGTAGACGACATCGCCGGGCCCGAAGCCGAGCTCGTCGCCGATGTTGGAAACGGCGCCGAAGTTGCCTGCGCGGAATGGCGCGATGTTGATGTCCGCCAGGCTGTTGGCCGCGATCGGGCCGACCCCGAAGTCGGCGTTGCCCTCGAACTCAGAGAAGTCGCCGCCGATGCCCAGGCGGATCTGGTTGTCGGGGATGACCACCGGCGGGAGCGGGCCGTCGGATCCGTCGGGATCCCATGTCTCGGGCAGGTAGGTCTCCAGCGCGTAGACCGGGCCGTCGGGGTTGAGCAGGGCGAAATTGGTCGCCCAGTTGTACCGGCCTTCACCGGGGATCCACTGCCATGCCGCGAGGTTGCGCGTAGTCACAGGGACCGGGCCGAAGGGAGTCTGCAACTCCCAGATGAGCTCGAAATCGCCGCCGATGAGGAGGAACTCGTACACGCCCTGCTCGACGGGCATGGTGACGGTCTTCATCGCGTAGATTTCGGGCTGGTCCTGCCCGTTGGGGAACATGCCGAACTCGCTGTCGGTGTAGGTCTCGTTGGGACCGACAAACCAGAACGAGCCGGCGTCGTAGTTGACCAGCCCCGGGCTGGCGACGGGGATGGTGCTGTTCAGCCAGGCGCCGCCGAAGCGGCCGCCCATGAACACGCCCTGACCCTCTGAGTCGTTGTCGCCCTCGTGCGAGCCGATCATGTCCAAGGGCGCGACGAACTGGAAGAGGTCCGTGTCGCCAGCGTCGGCGAGGCGCCCGCGGCCCTGCGCCGTCACGCGGTAGGACAGGTCGAGCACCGGGTTGCCGTGGGCGTCGAGGATCGGGGCGGCGGGCCCGAAGTTGAGCGGGGTCGCCTGCGAGAACGAGCGCCGGAGGATGTCGGCGGGGGTGGGGTCCTCGCTGGTGCCGAAGTCCGGCGTGTTGGGGTGGTCGTCGACCAGCGCGGGGTCGTTGCCGCTGGTGTTGTTGGTGTGGTTGGCCTCGATGGCGAGGAAGACGCCCTTGCCGCCGGCCTGGTCCGGTCCGTCGACGATCAGGAAGTACTCCTGGCCGCCCTCGAGCTGGAGGTCGATCTGCGGGATGTTCCCGAACAGGTCGTCGATGAAGATGATCACCTCGCCCTGGGTGTCCAGCAGGCGCATGCGGACATCGGCGCCCATCAGGCCCACCGCGGTCAGGATCGCACGCCCCTCGGCCACCGTGGTGAAGCGGAACAGCAGCGACGACCACGCCGTCGGCAGTTCCGCCTCGGCGGTGAAGATGCGGCTGATGCGGTCGAGGACGAGCTCGCTCGCCGCGGCGTCGCCGATGAGCTGGAATGTGCCCGTCGAGTTGACCTCATCGGGGTCGCGGAACTCGTCGCTTCGGACCCTGAAGTAGAAAGTCTCGCCCGGGTCGGCGTCAAACCAGAGGAAGGGCGAGGTCAGGAAGTTGGACTGGCTGTCGGCGACAACGAAGTTGCCCTCCCCGTCGAAGACCTCCAGGCGGGCGTCGAGCCAGTCGAGCTGCGGGCCCAGCGGCCGGATCGCGCCGGTCACGAGGCTGTCGAAGTTCACATCGACGCCGTCGTAGCGGGGGTCGTCGGGGAACGGCACGGTGTAGCTGAAGTACAGCTCGTCCTGGCTGAAGCGCTCGCCCGGGCGGGCGGGGTCTTCGAGGCCGAGCTCGCCGGTCACGGGATCCAGCGGCCCCGCGGCGGGATCGAGGTTCGTGCCCGCGGGGACCAGCGTTCCGTTGAACGCGGCGTCGAGCTCCTGCGAGCCCGTCCGGAGCCTGAGGATGTACTCGCCCAGAGCGCCGGGGGCGGCCGGGTCGGCCACCTCGCTCATCACACGGACGAAGTAGTCCTGATCAGCCTCGGCGACAAAGCCGTACCACGCGTCGGTCGGGCGGCCGGAGGTCAGCACGCCGTTGCCCGTCGCCGGTCCGCTCTGGACGAAGAACGGCAGCAAATTGCCGTCGGCGTCGTAGACCTCCAGAGCGGTGTTCAAGCCGCTGCCGGTGTTCTGGGCGTCGGCGAGGATGCCGATGAAGTCTGTGTCGGCGAGGTTGAACCTGAAGAGGTCGTAGGCGTTGGTGGCCTCGATCTCTCCGAAGTCGAAGCCGTAGCCGTCCGTGATGGGGACGAAGACGGCGTCTTCAAAGTTCAGGGGATCGCCCGACAGGAGCACTCGAGGTTCGAGCTTGTCGAACATCTCGTGCATGCTGGTTTGGGCCCGTCCGGCTCTGGAGAAAATCCGGCCGGAGCTTCGGGTTGTCGTGCCACGGGCCTTCCATGCCCTGGCAAAGACTGAACACATCTGCCAACCACTCATCTTAGGGCTCCCTTCGTGTGCTCAGGCTCGTCCTGCCGATGCACCGCGTGGGGTTGAGGCCGCTTCGTCCGCATGGTGGGGCGGAGTGTACCGAAAACAGCCGCTTGGTGCGGGCATCCGCTGCCCCGCCCTGGCAAGCGTCTGGCGACGCCGGGCTTTTCTGGGGCGAGTCCGCTGCGTGGAGGATAGCAGATCCGGGGGTCCGAACGCAACTGTTTCCGACCAATCTCGGCGTAGTCGGCTTGTTTTTGCGTTCTGGGCCTTGGTTCTGGCCGGCCGTGCGCCCGTCGCGACACGGTCCTCCTCCGACCTTGTCATTTCCGCACGCCGCCCGGGGATGGTTCCCGAGCGTTGGTGTTCTTTCAGGCCGCTGGGGGGGCCGCCTCCCCGTGCCCCGCAAGCGACAGGGCGTCGCGGACCACGGCTTCGGCGAGGATCGATCCCGCGTCGTACATCGAGAACCCGTTGTTGCCGGGCTCGACCGCCAGCGGCGCCTCCGACGAGGCGAGGACAATGCCCTCGCATCCCCGGGCCTCCAGATTGCGGATAATCTGATGCACTTTCTCGCGCGAGCTGGTGCGCACTTCGCCCTTGAGCAGCTCGTCCACGATAATCCGGTCCAGATCCTCCGCTTCGTCGCCGTCGGGGCTGAGGACCTGGATGCCGCGGAGTCCGAGGTGGGTCTGATAAGTCGATGCGGCCGTGACCCAGCGCGTCCCGATCAGGCCGACGGTGCTCCGGCCCTCGCGGGCGATCGCGTCGGCAACCGCCTCGGGCATCGAACGCCAGGGGATCGGCGTCTCGTGTTCGGCCAGGTGCAGGGCATACTGGACAGCGTGGTCTGGAGTGACGCAGACCTCGGCGCCCGCCGCCGCGACGACCTCCGCGGACTTGCAGAGCAGTGCGGCGACGCCGTGCCAATCGCCGAGCCGGATCGCGTTGAGGTAGCTCGCGAGGGGCTCGTTGTGCATGGAGACACGGAGCTGCGCGTTCGGCCCGCCGATCCTGTGGGATTGGCGGGAGAGCTCGCGGATGAACAGCGCGGCGCCCTCCGGGCTGACACCGACAATACCGATGTGCTTGATCACGGCGACGCCTCCATTGCGTTGGCCTCTCCTTCGTTCCTGCTATGGTGGGCGATATCGGGCCCCGCGTCAATGAAGATTTCCCGATCCGAGAGCCACAAGACCATCCCCGCCCGCGCTTCAGCCCGCGACGATGCCGTGGGTTTGGGGATCAGGTCGGCCCCGACCCAAGATGTTGGGCTTTTTGTCGTGTCCGGGAACTGGTGGGGTTTGTACCCCCGGCTGACCGCCTCGGGGTGTCGGTTCACCCCGCGAGCGGGAGGAGCGGTGGGCGCTGATGGGCGTTGAAGAGCTGCCGATCATCGCGGTGCTCGGAGCGCTGCTGGTCGCTTCGGGCCTGGCCTCGGGCACGGAGACGGCGCTGTTTCGGCTGTCAGAGTCGGAGCGACGGATCGTCCGTGAGCGGCGGCCGGTCGGCGGGGCGGCCCTGGACCGCCTGCTCGACGCCCCCCGCGCCCTGCTGATCACGATCCTCCTGCTCAACATGAGCGTGAACATCCTGTACTTCGTCTTCTCCAGCGTGCTGGCGATGCGGTCGGAGCACGCGGCGTTGCAGGCGGGGATCAGCGTCGCGTCGGTGCTGCTTCTGATCCTGCTGGGCGAGGTGCTGCCCAAGCTGCTGGCGGGCGCTCACCGGCTGACCTACGCGGCGGTGGTCGCCGGGCCGCTCCTGGTGGTCAGCCGGGCGCTCTCACCGATCCGGATCTTCGTCGACTGGTTCATGGTGACGCCCGTCACGCGATTGGTCGGGGCGGGGGAGCTGGCGGCGCCGGTCTCCCACGACGACCTCCGCCGGTTGGTCGAGTCGGGCGTCGATCACGGGGCGATCAGCGAGGAGGAGCGTCGGCTGCTTTCAGAGGCGATCCGCCTGGGCCGTCGCAAGGCGTCGGAAGCGATGACGCCCAGGACACGCATCCCGTGGATCAGCCGCCAGCAGAAACGGGGCGAGGTGCTGCGGGTCGTCCGGCGGACCGAGCGCACGCGCCTGCCTGTGCGGGCCGACGACGACCACCCGGCGGGGTTTCTCGATGTGAAGTCGTTCCTGATCGGCAGCGAGGCGATGGGCAATGACGCGGCGATCTCGCCCGAATATGTCGCCCCGGCGAAGTTCGTGCCCGAGACGGTGAGCATGGACCGCCTCCTGGATTTCTTCAGAGAATCCGGCGAGCATGTGGCGTTCTGTGTCGACGAGCACGGATCGATCACGGGGATGATCCAGATCGAGGACATCGCGCGGGCGATGTCGGTGCCGCCGCCGGGCGAGGGCGGTGGGCTGCTGTCGCGCGTGATGCTGATCGGGCTTGAGACGTGGCTGGCGCCGGCGCTGACGCCGGTGCGCGATCTCGCCGAGACCGACAGTGTTTTCGCGGATCTGGCCGACGCGTTCGGCGAGCGGGTGCAGACGCTGGGGGGCGTGCTGCAGGCGGCGCTGGGGCGGATGCCCGAGGAGGGCGACCGCGTGACGGTCGGTCGCGTCGAGCTCGAGGTCGACCGGGTGAAGGGCCGAGCGGTCGATAGCGTGGTGCTGCGGGTGCTCGACGAACCGGAAGAAGAACAGCGGGAGCCGCTCTGATGACTCCCGAGGTGCTCTTCTGGTCGGCGCTCTGCGTGCTGGGGCTCTTCGGCTCTGCGGTCTGCAGCGGCATGGAGACGGGGTACTACCGCCTTAACCGCGTGACGCTGGCGGTGCGCTCTGAACGCGAGTCGAGCGCGAAGCTGCTGCGCGGCATGACCGACAAACCCCAAGGGCTGCTGGCGTCGCTCCTGATCGGCAACAACGCGTTTAACTACATCGGCGTCCTGGGGCTGACGGCGCTCCTGGAGATCCGCGGGTACAACGAGGCGTCGATCGTGCTGCTCAACGCGCTGGTGCTCACGCCTGTGGTGCTTGTGTTCTGCGAGTCGACCCCCAAGGAGCTGTTCCGCCGGCGGGCCGACGAATGGATGTACCCCCTCGCCCGTCCGCTGTGGGTGATGCGGACGGTGTTCGCGGCGACGGGGTTCCTGGGGTTGGTCGTCGGCTTTGCGAGGCTTGTGGGCCGGATCGGCGGGATCGCGCCCGAGCCGGCGCTGAGCCGGCGCGAGGAAGTCGCGGCGCTGCTGTTCGAGTCGGCGTCGGAGGGGGTGATCTCCGAGAGCCAGCTCCGGATCGTGCAGCAGGCGATGCGTCTGGGGCGTGCGGATGTCAAAAGAGTGATGGTCCCGTGGAGGCGTGTGCTCACGGTCGAAGCGGGGTCGAGCCGCGAGGAGGCGTTGGCGGTGTTCGCCGAGGCGGTGCACACGCGGGCGCCGGTGGTCGACGCGAACGGGAGCGTGGTGGGGGTGCTCAACAGGCTGCACCTGCACGCGCACCCGGACCGGACGATCGAGTCGCTGATGACGCCCGGCGCGACGCTGCACCCGCAGATGCGGGTGACGGTGGCGCTGGCGAGGCTCCGCGAGGCGGACTCGCCCATCGGGATCGTGATGGGACCGACCGGTCCGGTGGGGCTGGTCACGCCCAAGAACCTCATCGAGCCGCTGGTGGGCACGCTCGAGCAGTGGTAGGGCGGAATAGATCCCGGGTGCTGGCGGATCTTACAACGAGGATTGAAACGGTCCGTCGCTGTCTCGCGGGCGTCGGTTCGTGGTATGCTGCGCGGGTGATTTTCAACAGAGCACGCATAAGGAGCGGGTCATGAAGCGACGAGAAATAGGCGGCGGTCTGCGGCTCGGGGGCGTTTCCGTGGGCACGCTGCTGGCGATCGTGGTGTTGTTCACACTCGTGATCTTCATCACGGTCCGGATCGGCGGCTCGACCGCCGCGACCCCCGAGGTCTTCGCGGAGGCGGCTTCGGAGACGCTCGCGGCGGCGATCGAGCGGTCTCGGACCGAGGGCCGGCCCGTCTTTGCGCTGGTGACGGCGGACTGGTGCCCGCCCTGCCAGACCTACAAGCGGACCACGCTCGCCGATGAATCGGTGCAGCAGATGCTCCGCGAGCGTTCGATCCCCTTCTACATCGACGCCGACACGCAGCAAGACGACCTGCGCACGCTCTCGTCGCTCGGGCTTGATGTTCGGGGCATCCCGGCGACGGTGATCATCGCCGACGGAAAAATCGTGGCCCATCCGTCGGGCGTGCAGAGCAAGGGCGACATCGAGTCGCTGCTGGCCCGCGCCGGGGGCTGAGATTTTCTGCTGAAATCTGGGGCGTATTCCGGGTTGCGTCGGCATCGCGATCTGGTAGGCTGCGCGTCGGCGCGGCCTTTTTGCTGCGCGGCCCGTTCCGGGGTCGTGCGGCGGGGCCGCGGGTGGTGTTTTCCTGACCGCCTCGTGGGGAAGAAGGGAGAGCTGCGATGTCGATCCGTGGCCGAATGTATGGATTTTGTGCCGCCGGGCTTCTGCTCGCTTCGCCCTGCGTCGCGCAGACTGAGTTGACGACGGAGCTTGTGGCCGACGGTTTTTCGCGCCCGGTGTTTGTGACGGCCCCGCCCGGCGACACCGAGCGTCTGTTTGTCGTCCAGCAGCGCGGGCTCATCCGGATCATCGAGCTGGGCTCGGGGAGCGGGCCGGGCACTGTGCTCAGTACGCCGTTTCTCAATCTGACCGACGATGTCAGTCAGACCGGCAACGAGCGGGGCCTGCTCGGCATGGCGTTCAGCCCCAATTACGACCAGGACGGGTTCTTCTTCGTCAACTACACCGACCGCCAGACGGGCCACACAAAGGTCGTGCGGTTCTCCGTCTCGCCGACCGACCCGAATGTCGCCGACCCAACATCCGGTGTGCAGGTCATCTCGATCAACCAGCCCTTCAGCAACCACAACGGCGGGTGGACCGCGTTCGGGCCCGACGGCTATCTCTACTTCAACGCCGGCGACGGCGGCAGCGGCAACGATCCGCAGAACCACGGCCAACGCACCGACACCCTGCTCGGTGCAATGCTCCGCATCGATGTGTTCAACGACGACTTCCCCACCGACCCCGACAACAACTACGCCATCCCGGCCGACAACCCGTTCGTCAACCAGAGCGGGCTCGACGAGATCTGGTCCTACGGCCTCCGCCATCCGTGGCGCAACAGCTTCGACCGGCACACCGGCGACCTTTGGATCGCCGATGTCGGCCAGAACGCGCGCGAAGAGGTCAACTTCCAGCCCGCTTCGAGCGAGGGGGGCGAGAACTACGGCTGGCGTCTGCGTGAGGGCTTGATCGCTACGCCCGGCGCCGTCGGCGGGCCGAGGCCCCCGGGCAATGTCGACCCGATCTGGGAGTACAACACCGGCGTCCAAGGCTGCGCGATCACGGGCGGGTATGTCTATCGAGGCTGCCGCATCCACGATCTGTGGGGCACTTACTTCGTCGGCGATTTCTGCTCGGCACGGATCTGGAGCTTCACTTATGACGGCGAGAATCTCAACGACCTGACCGAACGGGAAGGCGAGCTCCAGCCGTCCTCGGGCTCCATCACGCAGATCTCCTCGTTCGGCGAGGACGCCAGGGGCGACCTGTACATCGTCAGCCTGAGCGGGCGGGTGTTCAGGCTGATCGCCGCCGACGGGTACAACGGGTGCGACTGCCCGGCCGACTTCTCCGGTCCCGCGGGCGTGCCTGACGGTATCGTCGACGCCGATGACTTCTTCGCGTACCTCGCGTTCTTCGCCGACGGCGATCCGCGTGCGGACCTCACCGGCCCCGACGGCGTGCCGGACGGCGTGGTCGACGCGGACGACTTCTTCGAGTTCCTCGCCTTGTTCGCTCAGGGCTGCTGAGCCCGGGTGCGTCGATCTCTTGGGGGGCGTCGCGGCTCGCCTTCGGGCGGGCCGCGGCCTTTTACTTCGCAGCGCCGGCCCGGACGATCCAGCCTCCGCCGAGGACGCGGGCCGGTTCGTTTGCGTCGTAGAGCACGATCGCCTGACCCGGCGCAACGGCCTCCTGCGGCTCGTCGAACTCGACACCGAACGCCGCGCTGCGCCCAGAGGGCGTCGGGGCGTCGAGGTCGGGCAGCACGCGGACGGTCGCGGGGCAGTCGTGCCCGTGGGCGCGGTAGCGGGCGATGACGCGCCGGCGCTCGCCCGGCGCGGGCGGATCGATCAGCCAGTTGGCCTCAGCGGCGGTGCAGCTTGAAGAGAGCAGCGAGGCCCGCTCGCCGACGGTGACGGTGTTGGTCTCGGGGTCTTTGCCGACGACGAAGATCGGGTGGCCGAGGGCGACGCCGACGCCGCGGCGTTGGCCGATGGTGAAGCGGTGCTGGCCCGCGTGCTCGCCGAGTGGTGCGCCGCTTTCATCGACGATCCTGCCCTTGCGGGCGAGCTCGGGGCGTCGGCGTTCGACGAGGCCGGCGTAGTCGTTGTCGGGGACGAAGCAGATCTCCTGGCTGTCTGGCTTGTCGAAGGTCGGCAGGCCGAGTTCCTCCGCCTTCTCGCGGACCTGGTCCTTGGTCATCTCGCCGACGGGCAGCAGCATCTCGGCGAGGCGGGCTCGCGGCGCCCCGAAGAGGACATACGACTGGTCTTTCGGTTCGTCGACGCCGCGCAGGAGGGCGGGTGAGCCGTCGCGGACTGCGACGCGCGCGTGGTGACCGCTGGCGACGAAGCTTGCGCCCATGCTGTGTGCGTACTCGTGCAGGCGCCCGAACTTCAGCCAGTCGTTGCAGCGGACGCACGGGTTGGGCGTGCGGCCTTGGGCGTACTCGCCGACGAAGTAGTCGATGATGCGCCCGAACTCCTTCTTGAAGTTGACGACATAGAAGGGGATGCCGAGCTCGGCGGCGACGAGGCGGGCGTCGGCCGCGTCGTTGATCGAGCAGCAGCCCTGCTTGCCGATCTTGATGCGTCCGGCGTCGTCGCGGTCTTCGGCGTTGCAGACGCCGCGGAGGGCGTCGTCGGCGATGGGAGTGTCGAGCGTTTCGCCTGGCGAGCCGAGACGCATGAAGACGCCGATGACCTCACAGCCCTGGCGGAGGAGGGTCGCCGCGGCGACGGAGGAGTCCACGCCGCCGGACATGGCGACGAGCACCCTTGACCCCGGGGGCGGGGTGTATTCAGATCCGAAGCGTGACGGCATGGGGAATGTTAGAGGGGCTCGGGCGTCAGCGTGGAGGCCCTGGCCCGCAGGCGACCGTCGCGTGCGTCCGCCTCGTGGCGGCATCGGATCGACCATCTCGTCAGCCCGGCGAGGCGGAAGTACGCCCGGAGGTAGAGAAAAACACCCACGGGGATCAGCAAAGTCACGACGACCGTGGCCAGCCCGATCACAGCGCCGATTGCTCCCTGCGGCACGCCGAAGGTGTACACCAGCCCCAGCAGCCCCCCGGCGCAGCCAACGCCGATGCCCGAGAACACCAGCCCGTTGGAGAATTCGTCCCCGAACGCCCACGAGGCGAGCCCGCTCAGGTGCAGCGCAAACGGGATCAGGCCGAGGCTGGCGATCGCGAACAGGACGCCGGCGGTGGCTGCGTAGACGAAATCGTTGGGATACATGATCAGCCACGCGTACGCCGCGAGGTGGTAGAAAAACCAGCACATCTGCGTGCCGCGGCAGATCCAGCGCACGACCGCCGAGGGGCGCGTGCCGGGCTTTGTAAACCGCAGGATCGAATCGCGCCGGGAAGTGATCTCCCAGACGCCGAAGAGATAGATCAGCGAGCCGAGCATGCCGAGCAGGTGGGCGGCGCCGTTGTAGTGGGGGAGCGAACTCTCCGGGAAGTAGTACCTTCCGAAGAACGGCACATAGTGCAGCACGCTTGCGGCGAGCCACAGCCCGTACGCGACGATGCACACGCCGGCGCCGAGGGCGAGTGCCGTGGTGGAGAGGAAAGTCCGTCGGAGGTAGGGGATCGGGGTGTCGTCGTAGCGCGTGGTTTTCGCGGTGCTGCTGCGGTGGGCGGGCTTGTTGCCGCAGGCCGGGCAGGGGGCGAAGCGCCCGTAGCCGGTCAACTCGAAGCCGCAGCCGGGGCAGAGGCGTTGAGACGGAAACGACTTTGTCTGCTGCACGCTTGAGCTCCGGCTATTCGGGTTCCAGCGGGATGGGGTCGTCGTCGCTGCGTCGCTCGATGCGGTGGATGTTCTTCGGGATCGGCGCGCTCGCGGGGGTGTCGGATGATTTGGATATCTGGGAGAACGCGGCTTCGAATTCCGCATCGCGCTGGGCATGGTTGATGCCGCCGGGGTTGTGGGCGGCCGCGGACTTGGGCTTGGCCCGGCGCGCGTTCTTCCGCGCGGTCTCCTCCGCTCTGTCCCTTTCCCGCTGATCCCGCGCCTGGGCGTCGTGCCAGTTGCGGATCGCCCAACTGGTCGTCCCGGCGAGCGTCACGCACGACCAGAGGTAGATGAAGACCGCGAATATCACCGAGAGGAACATCGCGATCGAGACCAATACAACGATGAAGCCGATGAGACCCGTCGGTGCGCCTCCGGTGAGCGTGAGCAGCCCGAACCACGCAACAGGCAGGCCCAGCCCCCACGCCGAGGCGTTCAGCCGACTGGCGACGCCGTCGTCGCACGCCCACCGAGCGAACCAGGCGAGCTGTGCGGAGAAGGGAACCAGCCCGACCGCCGCGATCGTGAAGGTTGCCGCGACAATCACACGGAAGATGTCGTGCGAGACATAGCCCTGAATGAACAGCACGGCGAGCCCGTGGCTGACGAACCAGAGCGACTGGGTGCCTCGGTTGACCCACCGAAGGTGCTTGAACTCCAGCCGCGTGACCTCTTTCGACAACGCGGGCGACTCGCGGGGCGCCGTCATCACCCAGACGCCGACGAAGTACATGGCGCTGGCGATCACCGAGACCACGCGCATCGTCGGCTCGCCACCGTACCAGAACGAGAGATAGGAAACGGTCGCGACAAGGGCGCCCAGGGCGAGCGTCCACATGGCGAGCTGCACCCTTCGGAGATACGCCAGCGGGGCGCGGCCGAACAAGTCGTGCTTGCGGGGCTGCCCCTTCGTCGGGCGCGAGATCTTGCCGCACTCGGGGCAGCGATCGCCCGCGGGTAGGCCGGTTCGGTCGTAACTGCAGAACGGGCAGAGGTCTTTGGCGCTGGCCTTCGTGCTGGCGCTATCGATGGGCACGGAGCGGCCCTCCCCGGCGTGAGTCGCCTCTGTGAGTGGTGGGCTGGCGGGACACCCGCCGATGGGTTGGACGCACGACCCGCTCGAAAGTTCCCACGGGATCGGCGCGTCTTTGCCTTTCCTGTGTAGCATGCCCGAATGCAAGACGAACCGCAAGAGGAAGTCGGCCCTCCCGCTCCAGAAATCGACGCCGAGGCGTGGGGGCCGATGTTCGGGCTCTTTGCGGAGCTCGGCATCGTCGCCGGGGCGATCGCTCTGGCGGTGGTGATCCACTGGCTCGTCTACCGCTTTGTTCGGCGTCTGGCCGATAAGCCCGAGACACAGGTGGCCGACGAAGTCGCCCGCAGGATGCGAGGGCCGACCCTCATCCTCGTCGTTGTGCTGGCCTTCCGCCTGACGCGACCGACGCGGAACCTCCCGCCCGAACTGGCCGAAGGCGTCCAGCAGGCGATGTCGATCGCGATCATCGTCCTGATCGGTTGGACGCTGATCGTCATGATCGGGGCGGTCTCCAAGGCGCTGACGCGTCGCTACGACATGGGCGTCGCAGACAACCTCCGCGCCCGGCGCGTGCACACGCAGGTGCGGGTGATCGCCCGGATCCTGATCGCGCTGGTTTTGATCCTGATGGGGTCGTCGATCCTGATGACCTTCCCGGGCGTGCGCCAGGTCGGGGCGAGCGTGCTCGCCTCGGCGGGGCTGGCGGGGCTGATCGTCGGCTTCGCGGCACGCTCATCGATCGCGAACTTCATCGCGGGGGTGCAGGTGGCGCTTGCCGAGCCCTTCCGCCTCGACGATGTCGTCATCATCGCCGGGGAGTGGGGGCGCATCGAGGAGATCACCACGACCTATGTCGTCGTGCGGATCTGGGACGAGCGCCGCCTGATCGTCCCGTTCTCGCACTTCCTCGATGAGCCCTTCCAGAACTGGACGAGGACGCGGGCGGACATCATCGGCTCGGTCTTCTGGCATGTGGACTACACCGTCCCGCTCGACGACCTGCGCGCCGAGCTCAAGCGCATCACCGAGGCATCGCCGAAGTTCGACGGACGCGTCTGCGTCTTGCAGGTGACAGACGCGAGGCCCACGACGCTGGAGATCCGCGCGCTCGTCAGCGCCAGAAACTCGGGCGACGCGTGGGACCTCCGCTGCGAGGTGCGCGAGAAGATCATCGCCTACATCCAGCGCGAGCACCCGGGCGCCTTGCCCAAGTTCCGCACACTGGCCGAGGACGCCCCGGGGCGCGACAAGGGCGAGTTGCCCCCCGGCGGGCCCCCGCCTGCGGCGGGCCCGATCGGCGATCAGATCAGTCGCTGAGCGGATGGATGAACAGCCCGGTCGCGAGCTTGGGGTAGAAGAAGGTGCTCTTCTGGGGCATCAGTTCGTTCGCGCGGCTGATCTCTTTGACCGCATCCAAAGGCGTGGGGCGGACGATGATCGCCAGCTGCGAGAAGCCCGAGCCCCCGCCCGCGCCCGTCTCGACCCCGGAGAAGATCTCCTGCACCTCTTCGATCGTGTGCGGGAAGGCCCACTTGACCGGCTCGCCGCCGTTCAGCTCGGGCTGGCAGATCTCCTCGACGATCAGGTGCTGGATGACCGCGACATCGAGCTTTCGCCAGGCGCGGGGCTTGTCGGGGAAGCGTTCTTCCAGCGGGTCGTCGGCCGCGGTCGTCGCGGTGAAGCAGAGCCCGGTGTCGCGGTCGATGATGCCGAAGACATTGGCGTCGTCGTTGAGCGAGAGGGCCCGCTTCTTGACCTCCGCCTCGATCTGCTTGGGATTGTTGTCGCAGGGCTTGATGTCCAGGAGCCCGGCCGAGGCCTCCTCGAACTTCTGGATCGTGTAATCGCTCATGCCGCCCAGCACGCGGTGGGTCGGCCCGATGGCCAGACCGGGGTCGTTCATGCCGACGAGCACGATCATGCAGCGCCGCGCGGGGTGGTCGGGGGGCAGGTCGCCCTTTTCCAGCAGACCGGTGAGGTAGTTCAGCCCGGTGGTGTACCGGTGGTGCCCGTCGGCGATGAAGATGTCCTCGCCCTTGAGGGCCTCTTCGTAGGCTTCCATGGTTGCGGCGTCGTCGACGGTCCAGACCTCGTGCAGCACGCCGTCTGACATGCGGGCGGTCATGTCGGGCGCGCGGGACTCCATGACACTGCGGACGACCTCGCTGCCTGTCCCCTTCTCGTCGGCGAAGAGGCCGAAGACGGGGCTGGTCTGGCACTGCGTGGCCTTCATCAGGGCCATGCGGTCTTCCTTGGGCCCGCTGAAGGTCTGTTCGTGGGGCAGCACGCCGCCGCCGTTGCGGGGGCCGAAGGGGACGGTGTCGATGGTGCAGGCCATGCCGCAACGCCGGTACTGCTTGCCCTCGAACTCGAAAGTCTGGCGGTAGGCGAACATGGCGGGGCGATCGCGCCGGGCGAGCACGCCCTCGGCGAGCCAACTCTTCAGCGTCGAGGCGGCGCCGGAATAGGCCGAAGACGGGCCGAGCTCCTTGGGCGGCACATGCGGCAGGTCGATCGCGACGATGTTCTGCTGCTCGGGGCCGAGCAGGGCCTCGCGGTCGTCGGCGTCGAGCACATCGTAAGGAGGGCTGACCAGCGTTGAGACATCGCCGCTGCCGGCGCTGAACTGGATCGCGTTGAACGGATAGACCGCGGCCATGACCGAATCCTTTCCCGGAGCCTTCGTCGGGTGAGGGTGTTCTGCGTCACGGGCGCGCACAACAACCTTCCGAGCCCGTGCCCGCTGCAAAGGACTCTATGCGGATCGGCCCCTCCGTGAAGGGTTCCGGGCCGGCCGGCGGGGGGCCGCAGCCGATACAGGCCTATCCTCGCCTCATGCAGCAGCGACCCCGCGCCCTGGTCGTCCGGACCGCCGGCATCAACCGTGACGCCGAGCTCCTCCGAGCCTTCAAGCTCGCGGGTGCCGACGCGGAGGCCGTCCACCTCGACCGGCTCATCGCAGAGCCCGACCGCATCGACGAGTACGCGATCATCGGCTTCCCCGGTGGCTTTAGCTACGGCGACGATGTCGCCTCCGGACGCATCATGGCGATGCACGCCCGCGAGCGCCTCTGGGACCGCTTCTCGGGGGCTGTTGAGCGCGGGGCGCTGGTCATCGGCGTCTGCAACGGCTTCCAGGTCATGGTGCAGATGGGGCTGCTGCCCGGCCCGATCGGCAAGTCGCCCGTGCAGCGAGTCGCCCTGACGGAGAACACCGGCGCACGCTTCGTCAACAAGTGGGTGCGGATGATCCCCGAGCCCGGCTCCAAGTGCGTCTGGACGAGGGGCCTTGAAGGAGCGGTCGAGCCCGAGCTGCTCATGTTCCCAAGCGCCCACGGCGAGGGCCGCTTCGTCGCCGACTCGCCCGAAACCCTCGACGAGCTGGAAGCCGGCGGACAGGTCGCCCTGCGCTACGAAGAGAACTTCAACGGCTCGGAGCGTTCGATCGCCGGGATCTGCGACCCGTCGGGCAGGGTCTTCGGCCTGATGCCCCACCCCGAAGACTTCGTGCACTGGAACCGCCACCCGTGGTGGACGAGGCTCACCGAGCACGAGCGTTCCGGGTCGCCGCCCGGTCTTCGCCTGTTCCAGAACGCGGTAGAGGCGGCGTCGAGCCCCGTCGGCGCCCGGGCCTGAGCCCGACCGCGTTTGACTCTTACTCGCGCATGTAGCCCGAGTCTTCTTCGCCCACACGGTGGACGGTCAGCGTGTTGGTGCGCTTGGCGACGCCGAGCGGGCGCCCGGCCAAGAGCGCGATCCAGTCGCCCGGAGATGCCAGGCCAAGAGCCACCAAGTGATCGTCGACGGTGCGGTTCCAGAAGCCCAGCCCGCCCTCGGTGGGCGGTTGGTGCAGCACGGGCGTCACGCCCCGCAGCAGCGTCATCCGCCGGACGAAACGGGGATCCGACGAGTAGGCGAGGATCGGGATCTGGAAGTCGTTCTGGCTGAGGTAGCGGGCGGTGCCGCCGTGCTGGCTCCAGCAGACGATGGCCGCGGCGTCGAGGTCTGCCGCGGCCTGCCAAGCGCCGCGAGCGAGCGCCGCTGTTGAGCTGTGCCCTTCTGCGAACCGCATCGGGGGCTTGCTGAGGCGGTGGGCTCGCATGTGCGACTCAGCCTCGGCGATGATGCGCCGCATCGTGCGCACCGTGACCTCGGGGAACTTGCCGACGGCCGTCTCGCCCGAGAGCATCACGGCGTCGGTGTTGTCGAAGATGGCGTTGGCGACATCGGAGGCCTCGGCCCGCGTGGGGATCGGGCGGTCGATCATCGTCTCGAGCATCTGCGTCGCGACGATGACGGGTGTGCCGTGGGCCTCGCAGCACTCGATGATCTTCTTCTGCGCGACGGGGACGCGGGCGAGGTCCATCTCGACGCCGAGGTCGCCGCGGGCGACCATGATCGCGTCGGACTCTGCGACGATGGCGTCGATGTTGTCCAGGGCCTGGGGTTTCTCGATCTTTGCGATCACCTGGATGGTCGAGCCCTGCTCGTCGCCCTTGGCGCGGTCGGCGGCGCACATCCCGCGGATGGTCTCTTTGAGCGAGCGGACCTCCGCCGCGGTGCGCACAAACGAGAGCGCGAGGAAGTCCAGCCCGTTGGCGACCGCCCACTGCAGGCACTCGTGGTCGCGGTCGGTCATCGAGGGGAGCGAGAGGTCGGTCTCGGGCAGGTTGATGCCCTTGCGCGAGGTGACCTCGCCCCCGACCAGCACGCGGCAGCGCAGCACGCCCGGCTCGGACTCGACCGCGAGCATCCTGATCGCGCCGTCGTTGATCAGCACCCGCTGCCCGGGGCGGACCTCGTCGATGATCCGCTCGATCGTCACGCCGAAGACGGGGACGGGTTCGCCGACGCGGTCTTCGAAGAATGCGCGGGTCACACCCTTGCGCAGCTCGACATCCTGGCCCACGCCGAGGATGAAGCCTCCCTCGGGCACCTCGCTGATGCGGAGCTTGGGGCCGGCCAAATCGCCGAGCACGCCGACGATGCGTCCGAGCTCGTCGGAGGTCTCGCGGATGGTGCGCAGGCGGGCGGCGTGATCGTCGAGCGTGCCGTGGGAGAAGTTCAGACGGAAGACATTGACCCCGGCCTCGATCAGGCGCGCGAGCATCTCCGGGCTGTCGCTGGCGGGGCCGATGGTGGCGACGACCTTGGCGAAGGTCGGCGGGGCGAAATCCGGGTCGTGCTCGGCGATGGAGGACTTGACGGTTCTGCCGGTTTTGAGGGCCATTCGGATCTCCGTCCGTGGGGCCGGGATTGGGGGGCGGCCTTGTGAGGCTGGGCGCTAGAGGCGGGAGGCTCTATCGGCGATCCGCCTGTAACGCTCGCGGAACAACTCGGTGTAGACGATCTGGATCCGGGCCGCAACGCCCTGCACCCGCCACGACTCGCGCACGACGCTGAAGGTGGTCGGGGTGAAGTCCTCGAACGCGCCCTCAAGGCGTGCGGCGTCCTCCTCGTTCAGGCGACGGGCGAACCCGCCGAAACGCCGATCCCACATCGCACGGACCTCTTCCCCCGTCGGGAAGGCGTAAAAGTCGCGCCGGAGCTCGAAGAGCTCGGGGGCCGCCCCGGCGGCCGAGGCGAGTTCTGGGGGGGCAGTTATAAATTACTCTGGCCATTAGGAGGGGAGTCTGTAGCGGTCGCCCCAGTCGAACGCGCCCATATTACCCCCGATGTGGTAGCGGGGGGAGGCGG
>JAFIFZ010000012.1 GCA_020831775.1 Phycisphaerales bacterium | reverse complement strand
CCACGCCGTCACGCTGACCACCACCCGGCTGGCGGCCTCGGCCAGGCGTGTGACGGCCGGGGCGAGCGCCGACCCGATCACGAAGACACCCTGGCGCACCGTCCGCCAGAGAATGTTGAGCGTGTCGGTGAGCATGGCCGCCTCGGCCGCGGCCTCGGTCGAGATCGTCAGGCCCAGCGATCTCAAAATCGCCCTGACTCAATCGCTCCTGCCGGTTAACGAGCGGGTGCCTGCGAGTGAGCGTCCAGCCGCGAGATCGCCGATTCTGAGAGTGTCAGTCGCACTTCCGTCATGCGGCGGCGGAGCAGGATTTGCTCCACGAGTGCTGGCAGTAGTTCATCCTGCGTGGTCTCGTCGAGCGATCTCCAGGCGGCCGCGAGACGGTCGGCATCGTTGACTTCACCCCAATTCACGTGCCGCCACGCTGCGGCATCGCCTAGCATGTTCCGAACGACCGACTCGATGTGCCCGGCTGCCAGCTGCACGCCGCGGCACGGCGGTCGACCGCCGGCGGTCGATCGGCATCGGTAGTACCGGTAGTTCACGTTTGTCGGACCACGCCGGTGCGTCACGACATACGTGCAAATGGGTCGGCGACATCCCGGGCAGACAACCTTCCCGCGGAGCGGGAACGGCAGCTCGCCACGACCCGCCTTGACCGTTGTTCGCCGCGCGTCCAGCAGCCGCTGCACCGCGTCGAACAACGCTTCATCAACGATGGCGTCGTGGCAGCCCGGTCGTGTGGACCCTCGGTCCGCGAACAGACCCACATACGCCGGGTTGCGGAGCGTCTCGACCACCTGCCTGGCCGTCCAGCGGCCGCCACCGACAACCCGGCCTGATCGCTTCGCAAGGCGTTGCTTCGTTCGCTAACCCATCGCATCAATCGCAGCGGCGATTTCCCCCGGCGACTGTTCGCGTTCCGCACGCCGGAAGGTCGCCCTCACACGCCGGGCTTCGGCGCGGTTCGGCACCAGTTGCTTCGTCTCCGGATCCGCGTCGTACCCGTACGGCGGCGGGCCCGCGAGCCTCCGCCCGTGCCGCTTCAGATATGCTCGTGTCTCGGCGATCCGGGCTGCGATCATCTCGCGCTCGAACTCGGCGAACGAGGCGAGGATGTGCCGAAGCAAGCGATTTTCCGGGCCGGGACTCAGCTCGGGCTGATGCACCAGACGGACGGCCACGCCCGCCGACTCCATCTCGTCGAAAAGCAACACGACATCGCGGAGGGTCCGCGACAGCCGGTCCATAGCCACCGCGTACACAGCGTCGATCTCGCCCTCGCGGACACGGTCTCGGAGCCGGTTCAGAGCCGGCCGATCGAGCGTCCGTCCGGAGACGGCCTCATCGTCGAATCGATCACCGATCCACCGCGCGCCCGTTCGAGCTTCGGCCGCCGCGAAGTCCATGCATGTCTGGAACTGCGCTTCGCACGACGAGAGTCCGTCCCGCGGCTCGGTCGACTGTCGCGTGTAGACCGCAAACCGAGGGGGGTTGGACGCCGATCGCTTCACGCGTCCGCCCCTCCCGCCTCCTTCAGCCATTTCTTCGCCTTCGGGTGCGCCTTCCAAGCCTCCCAGAGCATGTCGGCGCAGAACACCGCCTCGGACTCGTCGCCGGGCGAGTACATCGCGGGCCGCGTGCGCGGACGACGCTTCCGGCCGGTCAGGTACACCTCGACATGCGGGTTACGCCCCCTCGCTTCCGCCAGCCGGACCTTCGCCGCGTCTTCGCCTTCGGTCGCGAACGCGAGCAGCACCTTGGCCCACGCCGGCGCCGCCAGCCAGTCCTCGGGGTACCGCTCGAACAGCTTCTCGGCATCGGTGTACCGTTTGCGAGCGAGGTACGAACCCGCGAGCAAATCGCGCACGCCCTGGTTGTCGTTCGGGTTGAGGTCGAGCATCTCCTCGAAAATGTTGATCGCTTCATCGACCCGCTCGGGAGTTCCCCACTCGAGCAGCGCGAACCCGAGCTGCGCCATCGCTCGCATGAACGGCCGTGTCTCGATCAGGCCCCAGAAGTAACCGCGTTCCTCCTCGAAGAACGCGGGCCCAAGATCACGCCGTCCCGCTTCAACGGCGCCGCGGAGCCTCTCGACATAATCCTTGTTGAACTGGGACTCGATCTCCGCGAGCATCGTCAGCGCATCAACGCAGTCGGGGTAGATTTCGAGCGCTTCGCGGCACAGCTCCTCCGCCTTGGCCGCATTTCCATCAGAGACAGCCTCCATGGCGTCCCACATGACATCCTGCGATCGACTCCGCTTACGCTCTCGTTCTGTAGCTCTCATGAGCCCACCTCATCGCTATCAGCGTCCCAGCCGACCTCGGCCTCAAGCACCGCGATCAGCGGCACGAGCAGCTCAAGCAACGCCGGCACATGCTCAGTGACGACTTCGTGCACCTTCTCCGGCATCACGACGCCGTACTCGTGGGCGAGAACACTCCGCATGCCGATGACCAGCCGCCACGGGATCCCGGGCTCGCGTGCCCGCGTCTCGTCAGACACCAGCTTCGCCGCCTCGCCGATGACCTCGACGCACCGGATCACCGCGGCCTGCACGAGCTCATCGTCGAGGAACTCGTCGAGCGATCGACCGCCGAGGAACCGCACGGCACGCTCCGCGTGCAGCCGCATGTCCTCGCACTTTACGAGGTCGCGCTCCAGCCGGTTATGCCCGCTCATACAGCGGCTCCGCAGAACGCAGCGCAAACCGCCTGAAATACTTGTTCGCCGATCGCTCGACCGACTGCCTCGTCATGAGATCGACCGAGCGCCCAATCAGTTCTTCAAGCGCCTGCTGAAACTCGACGACCCGCAGACCTGCGGCCTCACCGGGTGCGAATGTCACCAGCACATCGACATCGCTCGATGCGTCGGCTTCACCGGTCGCGAAGCTGCCGAAGATCTCGAGCTTTGACACTCCAAACCGCCGGCAGAGTTCAGCCAGGCGCTCGCGATCAATCTGGAGGTCAGATGTCCGCACCGCTCAGGCCTCGACGCTCTCGAAACTGGCGGGCAAGAGCACCCATGGCTTCGGGCGCAGCTAACCGAGAGTCCGAGAGCGCGAGAGTCTCGTGCGCGAGCGCCGGGCGATCCGGGGGTTCTGATCGGCACCCATGCCCGAATCTCAAAGAGCGAGATCGCGAATCGGCCCCCAAACCGCGTCAAAGGCCCCGATACGCTCGCTGCCGAGTCAACCACTCGGGCAGGCATATCCATACAGAATCCTAAAAAGCTCCCCGAGCTGGACTCGAACCAGCAACCTAGCGGTTAACAGCCGCTCGCTCTACCATTGAGCTATCGGGGATCGGGTTGTGTCCGGGTTCCTCGCCTACCCCTCTTCAGAGGCGGTCCGGGCCGGGCCAAAGGCTAGCACCACCCCTCGATCGGTCAAGCCGGCCCTTGGCCTGAGCCGGATCGCACGCCTATCGTTGCGGCCGCGGGCAACGCAGCCCCAACAGCAGGAGCACGGCCGTGAAGAGCGACATCCACCCCAAGATGTACAACTGCAAGGTCTTCCACAACGGCGAGGTCGTCATGGAAGTCGGCGCAACCGTCCCGGAACTCCATGTCGAGGTCTGGTCGGGCTCGCACCCCTTCTTTACGGGCAAGCGGATGTTCGTCGACGCCGCCGGTCGCGTCGAGAAGTTCCAGCGGAAGTTCCAGGGCGACTACTTCAAGGGCAAGAAGAAGAAGTAACCTGCGGTCGCCACCCGGCACCCCACCCGGTCACAGACCGACCATCCCGATGAATTTTCTCCGCTGCCCTCCCGGCAGCGGCTTTTTTTGCCCCTACACTTGCTTCATCCATTCTCCCGGATGAATGGATGCAACGCAGGCAAACCCGGCCCGCCCCGCCGGCCGATAGACATCAACAACACGGACACGGACGCCAGATGACCAAACCCAACAACAACCGCCCCGCCGCCAGCCCTCCCTGCTGCCGCGACGAGCTCGACGCCCTCCTCAAGGAGCGGATCCTCGTCCATGTCGCCGGGCTCGGCACCGGAATCCAGCGGGCCGAGCTCACCGACGCCGACTTCAGAGGCGACCGCTTCAAGGACCACAAGGCCGACCTCAACGGCTGCAACGACCTCCTGGCGATCACCAAGCCCGAGGTGCTCGACAAGATCCACACCGACTTCATGGAGGCCGGCGCCGACATCGTCGAGACCAACACCTTCGCCGCCACCAGCATCTCGCTGGAGGACTACGACCTGCAGCACCTGGTCGAGGAGATCAACCTCGCCTCGGCCCGCCAGGCGCGCGCCACCGCCGACCGCTTCATGAAGAACAACCCCGGCCGGCGCGTGTTCGTCAGCGGCGCGATCGGCCCGACCAACCGCACCGCCTCGCTCTCGCCGGATGTGAACAACCCCGGCTACCGGGCCGTCACCTTCCAGGACCTCTACGACGCGTACTTCGAGCAGGCCTCGGCCCTGATCGCCGGGGGCGTGGACATCCTGATCGCCGAGACCGCCTTCGACACGCTCAACCTCAAGGCGGCGCTGATCGCCATCGAGGACGCCAAGCGCAAGGCCGGGCGCAGCCGCATGCCCGTCTTCGCCAGCTTCACCATCACCGACGCCAGCGGCAGGACGCTCTCGGGCCAGACCGTCGAGGCCGTGTGGAACAGCATCGGCCACTTCGACCTCGCCGCGGTGGGCATGAACTGCGCGCTGGGCGCAGAGGCGATGCGCCCGTATGTCGAGGACCTGTCCTCGGTCGCGACCGTCCCGGTCATCTGCTACCCAAACGCCGGCCTGCCCAACGAGTTCGGCGAATACGACGACACGCCCAAGCTCATGGCCGACGCCCTCGGCGACTACGCCAAAGAAGGTTGGGTCAACATCGTCGGCGGGTGCTGCGGCGTCACGCCCGAGCACATCTCCGCCATCGCGAAGGCCGCGACACAGCACAAGCCCCGCGTCCCCGCCGAGCCAGAGCACCGCATGCGCCTCAGCGGGCTGGAGCCCTACACCGTCGAGCCGGAGGTGAGCTTCACCATCATCGGCGAGCGGACGAATGTGACGGGTTCCCGCAAGTTCGCCCGCCTGGTACGCGAGGAGAAGTACGAGGAAGCCCTCGATGTCGCCCTCGACCAGGTGCGAGGCGGGGCGAACATCCTCGATGTCAACATGGACGAGGGGATGCTCGAATCCGCGGAGGTGATGACGAAGTTCATCAACCTCATCGCGGCCGAGCCGGAGATCAGCCGCATCCCCGTCATGGTCGATTCGTCGAACTTCGATGTGATCGAGGCCGGCCTCCGCTGCCTGCAAGGCAAGGGCGTCGCCAACTCGATCAGCCTCAAAGACGGCGAGGAAGACTTCATCGAGAAGGCGACCAAGATCAAGCGCTACGGCGCCGCCGCCGTTGTCATGGCCTTCGACGAAAAGGGCCAGGCCGACAACACCGAGCGCCGCATCGAGATCCTCACCCGCGCCTACGACATCCTCACCGAACAGGTCGGCTTCTGCCCCGACGACATCATCTTCGACCCCAATGTGCTCACCGTTGCAACGGGCATGAGCGAGCACGACGACTACGCCCGAAGCTTCATCGAATCGACGAAGCTCCTCAAGCAGAAGTTCCCCCGCGCCAAGATCAGCGGCGGCGTCAGCAACCTCTCCTTCTCGTTCAGAGGCAACGAGTCGATCCGCCAGGCGATCAACTCCGTCTTCCTCTACCACGCCATCAAGGCCGGGCTGGACATGGCCATCGTCAACGCCGGTCAGCTCACCCACTACGACGATGTCCCCGAGGACATGCGCAAACTCATCGAAGATGTCATCTTCAACCGACGCGAGGGCGCCAGCGAAGAACTCGTCGAGAAGGCCAAGGAAGCCCTCGACTCGGGGCCCAAAGAGAAGCAGAAGCAGGAGTGGCGCTCCTGGCCCGTCCGCCGACGCCTCGAACACGCCCTCGTCCACGGCATCGCCGACCATGTCGTCGACGACACCGAGGAATGCCGCAAGGAGATGGACCGCCCCCTCGAAGTCATCGAGGGCCCGCTGATGGACGGGATGAACCGCGTGGGCGAACTCTTCGCCGACGGCAAGATGTTCCTCCCGCAGGTCGTCAAGAGCGCCCGCGTGATGAAGCTCGCCGTCGCCCACCTCGAGCCCTTCATGGAGGCCGAGCGGATCGAGTCCGGCGCCGCCAAGGAGTCCAAGGGCAAGATCATCATGGCGACCGTCAAGGGCGATGTGCACGACATCGGAAAGAACATCGTCGGCGTCGTCCTCCGCTGCAACGGCTACGACATCATCGACCTCGGCGTCATGTGCCCGACGGAAAAGATCATCCAGGCCGCCATCGACGAAAAGGCCGACATCATTGGCCTCAGCGGCCTCATCACCCCCTCGCTCCACGAGATGGTGCATGTCGCCAGCGAGCTGGAGCGTCGCGACCTCGACCTCCCGCTGCTCATCGGCGGCGCCACCACGAGCCACAAGCACACCGCCGTCAAGATCGCCCCCGCCTACGACGCCCCGGTCGTGCATGTCAAAGACGCCTCGCTGGCGGTCCCGGTCGTCAGCGACCTGCTCAGCAAGACCGCACGCGATGCGTTCGCGGTCAAGAATCGCGAGGAGCAGGAAACCATCCGCGACAACCATGTGGGCAGCTCCTTCGACGCCATCCCCTACGAAGAGGCCAAGAGCCACGCTCCCGAGTTCGACTGGAAGGTTGAGGACATCGCCTCGCCCGCGAAGACCGGCCCCATCGAGCTCGATATCCCCGTCGCCGACCTCATCGACTACTTGGACTGGTCGCCCTTCTTCCACGCCTGGGAGCTCCGAGGCAGCTTCCCCCGCATCCTCGACGATCCGGACAAGGGCGAGACCGCACGCGAGCTCTACGACAAGGCCCGAGCGCTCCTCAAGCAGCTCGCCGAGGAAGACAAGGTCCGCTGCCGGGCCGTCTACGGCTTCTTCCCCGCCGCAGCGGACGCCGACGACATCGTCGTCTACAAGGACGAGACACGCTCCGAAGAGCTCATGCGTCTGCACACCCTCCGCCAGCAGCGCAAGAAGGTCCGGGCGCAGGAGTGCCTCGCCCTCGCCGACTTCGTGGCCCCTGTCCAGACCGGGCTGCCCGACCACATCGGCGCCTTCGTCGTCACCGCCGGCGAGGAGCTCGACCGGCGCGCCGCCGAGCTCGAACGAGACAACAACGACTACGACGCCATCCTCCTCAAGACCATCGCCGACCGTCTCGCCGAGGCCTCCGCGGAGTTCGTCCACAAGCTCGCACGCGACCTCTGCGGCTACGGCAAGAACGAAAACCTCTCGCCGGCCGACCTCATCCGCGAACGCTACCGCGGCATCCGCCCCGCTCCGGGCTACCCCGCCTGCCCCGACCACACCGAGAAGTCCAAGATCTGGACGCTGCTGGACGCCGATCGGGCCGCGGGCGTCAGCCTCACCGAGAGCTTCGCGATGAACCCGCCCTCGTCGGTTTCGGGGCTCTACTTCAACCACCCGCTCTCGCGTTACTTCGCCGTAGGCAAGCTCGGCGCTGACCAGGTCGCCGACTACGCCCGCCGTCGCGGCGTCAGCGTCGAGGAGATCGAGCACTGGCTCGCCCCCAACCTCGGCTACGAGCCTGGCGCAAAGAAAACCCCCGCCGCCGCGACCGCCTGAATCGCACAAACGACCGTGGCCCGGGCGTCCCGCCCGGGCGAACATCCTGTCATCAGCAACCGCTTCGCAGAGATGCCGAGGCAGCGGTTCAAGCTTCTTGCGCCGGCTCGGCGATGGATTCCGCTGCAACCCCGCGCTGCTTCCTGTCGTGCAGCAGGAACACCGTAAAGCACAACCCGCCGAACAACACGAACGCCACGCCGATCCCCGGAATCACAAACGCCATCGGGCGAACACCCGGCTCCAGGAGCGCGATCTGCGGCCGATCCGGGTCGTAATACACCGTCACATGAGAGCCAACCGGGTATTGCCGCACAACGCTCCGCGCGTGATGGTTGGTGTTGCTGCCGTAGTCGCCGACGCCGACCCTGTCGCCGGTGTAGGGCTCGCCTCCGACGGAATAGCCGTAACTGATCCTCGCGTGATAGGTCCATGTGAACCCGCGTTCAGGGTCATTCCGCCTAACCCGTTCAACCTCCGACGACACGATCACACCCTGCGTGGTCGGCCAATCCGTGCTCGCCGCGGCCCGGCGCAACCCGATCACCCCGACCACGAGCATCCCGACACCCACCGCGACGAACAGCAACGGAAAGACCCGCGTCATAAACCACAGCATCGCGGGCGGCATGTTGCCGCTCGTCTTCCCGTCGCGATGGAGCGTGAAATGGGCCATCTCCGGGCCGTGCCTCCTCGCCGAAGCGCTCACCCCGACTATGTAGAATTCCGCCCCACGCGTCAACCACGCAGCGATGCGTGTTCGACCTCTGTACGCTGATCAGCTGCAATCGGGCGTGATGTCTGTCTTCTTGTGATTTTTGCTTACCAAGTTTCCACTATCGGCAGGTAGCATGTGCACGCCGCAGCCAGCACCTTCGCGGCTTGCGGCTCCGCGTCCTCTTGCCCTGTGTGGTGTCCAATGAACGGGAAAGACCTCGGCCTTATTGTGATCGTGGCCGTGATCGTCAGCGTCACCACTGTCGTGATCCTCAAGCTGCTCAATGTTGAAGGGGCCGCGCTGATCGGCGGCGGGGCCGCGGGCGGCGCCGCAGGAGCCGTTGTGGGCTACCTCGGTTCAAAGAGACGCGCCAAGCCGACGCCGAAGTAAGCAAGGGCCCGGTCCACAGTCCGAAGCTTCAGGCCCCGCGACCCATCTCCCTGCGCAATAGCAGAATGAACAGCGGCCCGCCGATCAGCGAGGTGATCGCGCCGATCGGCGGTCGTCCACCCGGCAGCTCGACCAATCTGATCGCCGCGTCGGCCCCCACCACTAGGGCGGCCCCCGCCAGCGCAGCCCCGACCACCAGCGCCCGGTGCGAGGGCCCCATCACCAGCCGCACCACATGCGGCGCCACCAATCCCACAAACCCGATCGGCCCGGCCAGCACCACAGTCGACGCCGTCAACGCGCCTCCCCCGAGAAACAGCGTCGCCCGCAGCCCGCCCAGGGGCACGCCGACCGACCTCGCCTCGTCCTCGCCCATCGACGCGGCGTCCATCGCCCGCCCCAGCCACGCGCCCACGCCGACACCCACCACGCAGATCACCCCGCCCCACAAGAGCTGCGAACGCGACACATCGTCGGACAGATCCCCAAGCAACCACCTCGCCGCCAGCAATCCCCGGTCCGGCAGCGCCTGACGCAGCAGCATCGAAGCCGACCCCAGCACGATCGACAGGATCACGCCGACGAGGATCATCGAAACCGGGTCCACCAGCCCCCGACGCTGGCTGAGCGCAAACACCACCAAGAGCGCCCCCGCCCCCCCCACCAGCGCCGGCCCGCCGAGCCCCAGCAGCGGGATCGCCCCCTGCCCCGCCGCGGCTCCCAGGGCAAAGCTCACCATCACCCCGAACCCCGCCCCCGCCGACACCCCGACGAGGTCCGGCGAGGCGAGCGGGTTCCGCAACAGGGCCTGGAGCATCACCCCCGCCGCCCCCAAGGAGCCCCCCACGATCACCCCCGTCAGCACCCGCGTGCCCCGCAGCCCGAGCACCGTCGCGTCGGAGGGCCACCCCAGGCCCGCCGGCCCGACCACAAGGCGCAGCAGGACCGCCAGGGCCAGCACCCCGCCGAACACGCCCAGCCAGATGGCCGTCCTGCGATCCAAGGCGATGAGCCTATCGGCCCAGCGACGCCGCCGCCGGGCCCGCCGGGGCGGATCAATGCCCTCAAGCCGTCTACGATGTCCGCCCCAGCAACCGATCGAACCAGTCCAACGGAGGCTTCCCGCCGTGGCCGAAAAGACCTTCCGCTGCCGCGTCGTCACCCCGACCGAGCAGCTCCTCAACGAAGACGCCGTATACGCCTCGCTCCCCGCCCACGACGGCCTGCTGGGCGTGCAGTTCAACCGAGGACCGCTCATCACAGAGCTCGGCCTCGGCGAGCTCCGCGTCGACTTCCCCGACACCGGCAAGGCCCACGGCGGCAGCCGCCACTTCTTCATCGACGGCGGCTTTGCCCGCGTCGCCGAAAACGAACTGATCATCATCGCCGACAAGGCGATCCCCGCCGAACGCCTCGGCGCCACCGAAGCCGAACAGGCCCTCGAAGCCGCCCTCGCCAAGAGCGTCCCCCAGAACGCCGAAAACCCCGCCGAACTCGCCGACGAGATCCGCCACGAGCAGGACGCCGCCCGCCTGAAGGTCCGCCTCGCCAAATACGCGCGAGAGCACGGGATCTAAGCCCGGCGCAGAGCCGAGAAACGCGATGAGGCAATGTTCCACTGGCGGCTCGCCCGCCAGTGTTTTCTTATGCCTTGTCAACAGCAATCTCTTAACCCAACAGCCCCCGCTTGCGCAGCATCTCCAGCACAAGCACATCCACAGGCGTGTCGCTCGGCACGAGCAAGTGCCGGATGCTCCGGGCGCGGCAGACCGCCTCCAGATCCCCCAGAAACGCCTCAAGCCTCGCCCGGTACCGCTTGATCAGGTCCGCCGAGACCGTCACCTCCGCCGCGGCCCCCGTCTCCGCGTCGGTGAAGCGAAGATCCCCGCTCACGCGGTCCTTCTGCAGCGTCGGGTCCAACTCGTCGGGGCTCAAGATCTGCACGAAGTACGCGTCGTAGCTGTCGCCCGCCAAAAAGTTCAGCCCCGGCAAAAACCCCTCGCGGAAGAGCCCGTCGCTGATCAGGATCAGCACGCCCTTGCCCCGACGCGTCAGCGCCAGCGTCCGCATCATGTCGTTGAAGTCCGGTGGGTCGCCCTTGGTCCTGACATCCGGCGGCAGCGGCCCGACACCCTCCAAAACGAACGACGCCAGCCGCTTGAAGTTGCCCCGCCCGCGGATCGCCGAGAGCGATCGCAGCCCCGTATCGCCCGGTCGCCCGAACCGCGAGATCGACACCCGGTTCTGGTTCACAAGCCCCACATACCCCAGCGCAGTCGCGGCCCTCGCCGCGGCGATCAGTTTGCTGGGCGCCCCCGCGTCCATCGACGCCGAGCAGTCCAGCACGATCTGCACGCCCAGGTCCTCCTCCTCGCGGAAGAGCTTTAGAAAGAACTTGTCAAAGCGGGCGAGCACATTCCAGTCGATGTGACGCAGGTCGTCACCGGGCACATACTGGCGGTAGTCGTCAAACTCGACAGACTGTCCCCGCTTCTTGCTCCGACGCTCCCCGGGCAGCTTGCCCGAGAAGACCTTCCGCGTCAGCACATCCAGCCGGTCCAGGCGGCTCATCAGCTCGCGACCGAGCAGTTCCTCGACCGTCTCTGGCCTCTTGGTGTCCTGGGCGGCAAGCACGCGGGAACAACTCCTCGGCCCGCGTCGCAACACGCCCGGGCCCATGCCTGCTAGAGTAGGCGACGGAGCCGGAGAACCCCGCCCGGCACTGGAGGCCCCCATGCGACCGATCACGCCCGCCGTGCTGTTGCTCGCAGCCTGCTTTCTGTTCACGCCCGCCGCCGCGGCCCAGAGCGACGACGAACTCACCCGCCTCCGGCGCATCGTCGCCGAGCAGCGTGAAGAGCTCGCGCAGAAAGACCAGCGGATCCGGGACCTCGAAGCCCGCGTCGAAGCCCTCAGGGCCGAACTCGCCGAGGCCCGCCGCGCCGCCCCCCGAGACGACGACGCCCCCGACGCCGCACAGACAGGCGCCGAAGCCCGCGGCCCCTCCGACTCCCCCGCCGGCCTTCTGGCCGCCCTGCGTGACCGCTACCGCATCGATCTCACCGACATCGACCCCGACGCGGAGCTCGATGATCGCGCCCGGGCCGCGCTCGACGCACGCATCCGACGCTGGTGCCTGCAGATGAACCGAGACCTCCGCACCCAGATCTCCTGGTCCGTCCGATTCGGACCCGTCAAGGAGGCCGGGCGCGGCGTCTACCAGGCGAGCATGACCGTCATCGACCCCGAAGACGGGCGCTCAATCGGCGAGCCCGTCACGATCGACATCCCCCGCCGCTTCCTCTCGCGCCTCCGCGACCGCACCGACAGGTACGACCACTGGAAGCTCGACGGTGTGCTCCGCCCCGAGCCGCGCCTCAACGCCGAACGCGTGACCACCGGCGTCTTCTCAACCACCCCCCTCGTCGGCCCGTTCGTCGACTTCGATTTCTCGATCGAGTGGAGCTCGCTGGCCGGCGTCGCCGAGCCCGACCCGGCGTGGGGCGAGACCCGCGACCGCGAAGAAGACGCCCCGCGCAGACGCTGACGCATACCACTGTCGCAGAAGTCGCCAGTGCCGTAGGTCTGCGCAAACTTTCGAATCAGTCCGGATCGCCCCGGCGCTTGCGCAGCTGCGTATCGGTATCGACCAGCCCGTCGGCGAGGCGCACGATCCGCTCGCACCGCTCGGCGATCGCGTCGTCGTGCGTCACCATGATGATCGTCAGCCCCGCGTTGTGGAGCTCCTCGATCATCTTGAGGATCGCCTCGCCCGTCTTGGAGTCCAGGTTCCCCGTCGGCTCGTCGGCCATGAGCACCACCGGTTCGGTCACCAGCGCCCGCGCGATCGCGACGCGCTGCTGCTGCCCGCCCGAGAGCTCGCTCGGCCTATGCCCCACGCGGTCGCCCAGCCCGACACGCTCGAGCGCCCCCACCGCCCGTTCAAGCCGCTTCTTCTTGTCCACATGCTGGTAAAACAGCGGGACGGCGACATTGTCCTCGATCGTCAGCTGCGGGATCAGGTTGAACGCCTGGAAGACAAACCCGATCGTCCGCCCCCTGAACGCAGACAGCTCGTCGTCGTCCATCGCCTCGACATTCCGACCGCGGAGCAGGTACTCCCCCTCCGTCGGCTGGTCGAGACACCCCAACAGGTTCAGCAGGGTCGACTTGCCCGAGCCCGAAGAGCCCATGATCGCGACATACTCGCCCGCGCGGATCGTCAGGTCCACGCCCTTGAGCGCCTCGACCATCACCGTCCCGTCGGGCTTGTAATAGGTCTTGCGGATCCCCTTGAGCTCGACCACCGCCTCGCCCTGCGTGAGCTTGGATGGGTCGGGGATCGCTGTCGCGGGGCTCGCCATGCACGCACACTCCGACCGGCGGGCCTCGCCGGATTCACGCCGGTTGGTACCGGCCGCACGCCCGAAAGCTGCGGCTCAGCCCTCCGCCTCGTCCTCGAGCTGGATGCCGGCCAGGGCCGTCATCGGGTCGGGCGCAAAGCGGAAGACCTTGTCCAGGCCCGTCACCAGCATGACAGACCAGATCTCGTCCCCCACCGAGCAGAGCTTCAGCTGGCGGCTCTTGCCCGCCAGAACCTTCCGCATCCGCAGGAGCTGGGCGATGTTCGAGCTGTTGATGTAGCTCACCCGCCCGAAGTTCAGCACCACATGCGGCGTGTGCTCGGAAGCCTCGATCCGCTCCAGCAGGTGCGCAAGCTCTTCAGAAAGCGCCGGCTCGTCGGCGAGGTCGGCTACGACAATGTCATCGGACCAATCGGTCGGCATGGTGCGTCCAGTGTAACCAGTTCCACGGGGCCGCCGCAGGGGCGTGTCGGCCCGCCCCCGTCGACCGGGGGTGCAGGCACGAGAGGCCCAATCGGCCCGAAGGCCCCGCCCGCTTCACTCCCCGCCTTGCTCGGGGCTCGCGTCGGGGGCCTCCTCGCCCTCCGAACCGTTTTCCTCGCCGTTGTCCTGCACCCGGGCCATCGCGACAACCTGGTCCCCGGCCTTCAGGCTCACCACGCGGACGCCCTGCGTCCCTCGCCCGTACTGGCTGATCGAGCCCGCCTTCAGGCGGACCAAGAGCCCGCCCCGGCTGACCACGACCACATCCTCATCGTCGTAGACGCCGATCGCCGCGGCCGACTTGCCGTTGCGGGCCGTCGTCTTGATGTCCGTCCGCCCCTTGCCGCCACGGGTCTGGCTGCGCATCGGGCCGGCCTCGGGCTGGACACGGTACTCGTCGACCGGGGTCCGCTTGCCGTAGCCGTTCTCGGTCACCGTCAGCAGGCAGAGGTTGCGGGTCAGATCGTCCGGGTCGGTGTGAGTCACTTCCGGATCGTCGGCGTCGACGACCATCGGGACGCGGACCGCGCCCACGACGCGGTCGCCCCCGCCGAGCTCGACGCCCTTGACGCCGCTGGCCGGGCGCCCCATCAGTCGCGCGTCGGACTCGCTGAACCGGATCGCCATGCCCCCGGCGGTGACGAGCATCAGGTCGTCGGTCCCCGAGGTCAGCTTGACCGTCAGCAGCTCGTCGTCCTCGCGCAGACCGACGGCGATCAGCCCCGACCGGTTGACATTGCGGTAGTCCTTCAGCGCCGTACGCTTCACCAGCCCGTTGCGGGTGATGAAGGTCAGGAACTCGCTGGACTGTTCGAAGTCGCGCGTCGTCAGGAACGCGCACATCCGCTCGCCCTCGCGCAGGTCGATCAGGTTCACGATCGCCCGCCCGCGGCTCGTCCGGTTCATCTCCGGGATCTCGTAGACCTTGATCTTAAAGACGCGGCCCGTGTCGGTGAACGCCAGCAGGTTGTCGTGCGTGCTCGCGACGAACAGGTGCTCGATGAAGTCCCCGTCGCGCGACTCTGAAGCGCGGATCCCGCGCCCGCCACGCCCCTGCGACTGGTAGGTGTCCAGCGGCACCCGCTTGACATACCCGCTGTGGCTGATCGTTACCGCGACCTGGTGCTCCTGGATCAGGGCCTCGATGTCGATGTCCGACTCGCCCTCCTCGATCTTGGTCAGGCGGTCAGAGCCGTAGCGGGACTTCATCAGCTCGCAGTCTTCGATGATCATCGCGTCGACACGCGTCCGGTCGGCGAGGATCGCCTCGTAGTCCTCGATCTTCTCGACCAGCTCGCGGTAGTCGCCCGCGAGCTTGTCGATTTCGAGCCCGACGAGTTGGATCAGGCGCATCGAGCCGATCGCCTCGGCCTGCACGCGTGTCAGGCGCACGCCCCCGACGCTCTCGGCCTTCCCGACCGCCCGCATCAGCCGCTCGGGGATCTTCGGCGCGTGGGGGTGTTCGGGCGAGATGCGGAAGCCCCGCTCCATCAGCCTGCCGATCGCCTCTTCACGCGTCGAGCTCGAGCGGATCAGGCGGATCACCTCGTCGATGTCGCAGACCGCGAAGATCAGGCCCTCGAGGATGTGCGCCCGCTTTTTCGCCTCGCGCAACAGGTGCAGCGTCCGACGACGGATCACCTCGACGCGGTGCTCGATGTACAGGTCGATCATGTCGCGCAGGCCCAGCGTCCGGGGCTGGTGGTTCACCAGCGCGATGTTGATGATGCTGAAGGTCTGCTGCAAGGGCGTGTGCTGGTAGAGCTGATTCTCGACCACCGCCGGGTCGGCCCCCTTCTTCAACTCGATCACGATGCGCGAGCGGGCCGTCCTGCCCGACTCGTTACGCACATCCGACACATCGCGGATCCGCTCGTCCTTGACCGCATCGACGATCTTTTCAACCAGGTTGTTCTGCATCAGGCCGAAGGGGATCCGGTCGATCACGACCTGCTGACGACCCGTCTTGCCCATCTCCTCGACATGGCAGACGCCGCGGATCGTGACCTTGCCCCGCCCGCCGGTGTACGCCTCGTGGATGCCCTTGCGCCCGATGATCACGCCGCCGGTGGGGAAATCCGGCCCCTTGATCCCCTGCCGGACGATCTCGCCCGACTCGTCGACCACATCGGTCATGATCTCCGCAAGCCCGATCTCGGGGTTCTCGACGACGCGGATGATCGAGTCGAGCACTTCGGTCGGGTTGTGCGGCGGAAGGCTCGTCGCCATCCCCACCGCGATCCCCATCCCGCCGTTGATCAGCAGATTCGGGAACTTCGCCGGCAGCACCAACGGCTCAAGCAGGCGGTCGTCGTAGTTGGGCTGGAAGTCGACCGTGTCGAGCTTGATGTCGTCGAGCATGTCCACCGCGGCCTGGGTCATCCGGGCCTCGGTGTAACGCATCGCCGCGGGCGGATCGCCCTCGATCGAGCCGAAGTTGCCCTGCGGGGCGACCAGCGGGACGCGCATCTTCCAAGGCTGGGCCATGCCGACCATCGTCGGGTAGATGACGCTCTCGCCGTGGGGGTGGTAGTTGCCCGAGGTATCGCCGCAGATCTTGGCGCACTTGAGGTGCTTGCGCCCCGGGCGGAGGTTCAGGTCGTGCATGGCGACGAGGATGCGTCGCTGGGATGGCTTGAGCCCGTCGCGGACATCGGGCAGGGCCCGGTCCATGATCGTGCTCATCGCGTAGGTCAGGTAGCTGTCCTGAAGCTCGCGTTCGATCGCCAAGTCGGTGATCCGCCCGGCGCCCGCCGGGAGGCTCCCGCCGAGGTCCGCGCCGACGCCGTCAGAGGGCCCCTGAGGGGGTCCGTCGTGCTCCGCCATGCAGCATCTCCGAAGGGCCCCACCGACGCGCCCGGGATCGGGCGCCGCGAGGGCCAAAAACGCTGAAAATCATAGGCGCACAGCCCGCCCGAATCCCCCTCGGCCCGACCCCTGAAACACCCCCCGCGCAGCCCCGCAAAACGCCCTCAAAGCACACCGAATCGCCCCCCGCCTCACCCGCCCTCGTCATCGCCCGCGGCCGCCAGCTTGGACAGGCTGTCGAGCGTGTCGCAGACCGCGATCAGCGTCATCGCCGTCGCCTCCGGGTGCAGACGCTGGTCCCACAGTGCAGCTCGCACGCCCCCGATCGACCGGTGCCGGTACCGGTGGGCGTACGCCTCCGCATCCCGGACAGAGAGCTGCCTCAAAAACCGCACCGACGCCAGGACCCGCGACGCCTCGCGCGACGCCTCCTCACGCCCCGTCAGACGCGGATCGCCCAGCATCGACGCAAAGAACACCACCGGCCGCACCGTGTGCCAGGTCGGCAGCGGGTTCTCCCCAGCCGTGAACACCACGCCCCCCGCAAGGTCCGGCGCCTCCTGGCCCGTGTCCGCGGCGTCCAACTGGTGCATCCACACCATCATCCGCGACCGGCGCAGCGCCTCCTCGCCCTCGACCTCGCCCCGCCCCTCCGCCAACGCCAACTCCGCCCACCCCGCCCATGGCAAGAGCGAGACCGACCGCTCCGGCCCCGTCTCCGACCACGCGCGCCCGAGCATCCGACGCACCCTCGGGCGCAGCGATTCGTCCCCACGCGCCCGCTCGGCCAGCGCCCAGAGTGTCACCGGACGAACCAGCGCCCCCAACGCCTCGGCGCGTCGAAGCGCCCCGTCGCAGACCCGGTCGCAAGCCCGCAGAAAACCCTCCAACGCTTCATCGTCGGCGACCATCGCGTCGAACATCGCCGAGGAAGCCCGCAAGCCGGACCAGACCGCCGCGGCCGTTTCCTCTGTCTCCTCTTCCCCGATCGCTGCGCCCGCGAGCGCCAGACGGCGCACAAAGTCCCTCGCCCCCGCCCGCACCGCCGCGTCGTACCGCTCGCCCGACGCCAGCCGCTCAAGCGCCAGCGCCGACAGCGCGAGCTGCAGCGGCGTCGCTTGTTCGCTCTCAAACACACCCTGGATCGGGCGCAGCGTCCCGCCCAGCGGGTCGGTCCCGCCATCTTCACGGGGCTTGCGCATCATCAGGTGCAGGGCAAGGTCCTCGGCGAAGACGACCAGGTCGCGTCCGCGCAGCTCAGAGCTCCGCACCACTTCGCCTCCGCGGAACAGAAACACCGGCGACGACCCGGGCTCGGTCTCGGCGATGTGGGTGACGCCGAAGCGGTAGAAACGCACGCCGTGCTCCCGCCGCAGGTCGTCAGGCGAGACGACGCCCAGCGCCGGATCCCCGCTGAGCTCGCTGACCAAAGAACGCAGCACGAGCGCCGGTTCGACCCCGTCTTCGAGCATGCGCGAGGGCATCCCTGCGCCCACCCGCTCGCCGATCCGCACCGCCACGCCCTCCAGCCCCGGAGAAACCTGGAGCGTCGCATCCGCAAGTTGATCAAGCGACAGCGGCACCAGCGGCCCGCCGAGCTCCACCCCGATCTGCATCAGCCCCGCGATCCGACGGACCGGCTCGGGCCAGGTCGCGTCCTTCTGGAAGGGCAGTCGGCTCTCGGCCCGATCCATCAGCACGCTCAACGCCTCGCGCACGGCTTCGGGCCCGCCCTCGGCGACCACCGTCCGCGAGAGCACCCTGCCCTCCAGCCTCAGCGTGATCGAAACCGGACCGGGCAAATCGAATTCCTCGGCGATCGAAGGATCCCACGCCTCCACCGCCGCCCGGATCTGCGCGTGCACACGCTGGGCCTCGCCGGGCGAGGGCGCCCCGGTGTCCGCCGAAGCCGCGCCCCCCAGCAGGCAGCAGACCAGCGCCGCCGCGAGGGCCGCCACCAGCCCCCCGCCCGTCCATCCGGATGCCTCGGCGCGACAGGGCGTGTTGCCCTTTCGCATCGCGCCGCGCACAACCGGGGCTCGAAAACGGGTATTCTCGGACCGCCCCCCCGTCCCGGGCCCGCTGGCAGGGGGTATGGACCCACCGGCCCGGGCTGGCACGCCGGTTGAACCATCACCAGCAGACAAGCGGAAATACATCTGAAGAAAAGGTCCGATCATGGAAAACATCATTCGTGTCACCACCCACCGGCGGAAACTGTCCATGCTGTGTCTGTTCTGCTTTCTGGCCATGTGCTAAGGCCCGCCGCCCGAAAACCCAACCGATCGCTCGGCCCACCCGGGCCCGACCTCTCGCCCATGAATACGGCCTCGGCCCCGACCCATGTCGGGTCCAGACGGACCGTCCACCCCGGCCCTCAAGATACCACCAAGAAAAACACCCGGCCCCCATGGGCCGGGTGTGCTTGTTCATCCGTTGAGCGTCGGGCTCAGAAGGAGATCTTGTCGGTGCCCATCGAGCCGTGATCGTCCATGCCGCCACGGGCCGGGCCGAACTCCGACGAACCGCCGTCGCCGCCCTGTCCGCCGCCCTCGGAATAGTCGCCCGAATCGCCCCACTGGGCTCGCTTGAGCGAGAGGCCGATCTTGCGGTCATTGATGTCGACGCGGAGGATCTTCACATCGATCTCCTCGCCGGCCTTGACGACATCCTGCGGGTTCTCGACCTTGTGGTCGGCCAGCTCGGAGATATGCAGCAGGCCCTCGAGGTCGTCCTCGAGCTCAACGAACACGCCGAAGTTGGTGATCTTCGTGACCGCGCCGCGGACGACCATGCCCGGCTGGTACGCCCCGGGGATGGCCTCAAGCCACGGGTCCTCGGTGAGCTGCTTAACGCCCAGGCTGATCCGCTGCTTGGCCTGATCGACTTCGAGGACGACGCACTTGACCATGTCGCCCTTCTTGAGCAACTCGTTGGGATGCGTGACCTTCTTGGTCCACGACATGTCGGAGATGTGCAGCAGCCCGTCGATGCCAGGCTCGATCTCGACGAACGCGCCGTAGTTGGCCAGGTTGCGGACGACGCCCTCGATGACCGTGCCGGGGGGATACTTCTCAGACACGAGCTCCCAGGGGTTCACCTCGGTCTGCTTCATGCCGAGGCTGATCTCCTGCTTGTTCTTGTCGATGTCCAGCACGACCACTTCGACGGGATCGCCCGGCTGGACCATCTCCGACGGGTGGTTGATCCGCTTGGTCCACGACATCTCAGAGATGTGCACCAGGCCCTCGATCCCGTCCTCAAGCCGCACGAAGCAGCCGTAGGACATGAGGCTGACCACCTCGCCCTTGACGCGGCTGCCGACGGGGTACTTCGCCTCGATCTCCTCCCAGGGGCTGGGCTCCTTCTGCTTCAGCCCAAGGGCGATCTTTTCCTTCTCCATGTCGATGTTGAGGATCCGAACCTCGATCTGCTCGTCGATCCGCACGATCTCGGAGGGGTGGTTGACCCTGCCCCAAGACATGTCGGTGATGTGCAGCAGGCCGTCGATGCCGCCCAGGTCGACGAACGCGCCGAAGTCGGCGATGTTCTTGACCGTGCCGCGGACCGTGTCGCCCTCGTTGATCGTCGAGAGCAGGCGCTTCTTGGCGGCCTCGCGCTCCTCCTCGATCAGCTTGCGACGGCTGATGACGATGTTGCGGCGCTCCTGGTCGATTTTGAGGATCTGCGCCCGGATCTTGCGGCCGATGTACTCGCCGATCTCGCCCGGACGACGGATGTCCACCTGCGAGGCGGGCAGGAACACCGGCACGCCGATGTCGACCAGCAGCCCGCCCTTGATCTTGCGCATCACGGTCCCCTCGACCGCGTCGCCCTCCTTGGTGGTGTCGATGATCCGGTGCCAGTTGATCTGGCGCTCGGCCTTGCGCCGAGAGAGCTGGATCAGCCCGCTCTCACCCTCCATCGACTCCAGCAGCACATCGACCGTGTCGCCCACAGCGATGTTCTGCGAAAGCTCGGCGAACTCCTCGCGGGGGATCAGCCCCTCGCTCTTGAGCCCGACCTCGACAACCACATCGTCGCCGGCAAAGCCGATCACCTTGCCCTTGAGCAGCTTGCCGGGCGCGACATCCTCGATCACATCGCCGATGACAGAATCCATGTTCCCGCCCGCGGCGTCGTCGCCGAGGCTGTCACGGAGCATGGACTCGATTTCGTCGTCCTGGATCTTCAGCGATGCAATCAGTGTTTCGTCAATCATGGACCGTTTCTCGTGTCCCGCAGACGCGATCGCTCCCGCCGGGTCGGCATATGCGGGAGACCCTCACGCCGCGGATGGCGACGCCCGAACACCGGGCGAAGCCAGCCCGCTCTGGGGCGGCTGACTCATCGTGTTTCTGCGCCGGGCCCCGCAACACGCGGAGCAATTCCCGGCCCGACCCGTCAAGACAGGCCTAAATGATAGCTCCCGCGGCGGCGTGAAACCCCTCGCAGCCCGGCCCGATTTCTCTCCCCGGCCTCATCGCCCGAGCACGCCAGAAGCCCCCTCAGCCCCTCGACCCGCCCCGCCCTGCCAGCGCCAGCAGGATCTCGGGCATGTTCCGGTCCAGCACCCCCCGGGCAAGCACCTCATCCGCCCCCGCGTCGCGAGCCTGCTGGAAGAGCTCGACCAGCACATGGGGCCCGAACGCGACGACTCGGATTTTCTGGTCCTGTTCACTCGCCCCGTCGCCCCGCAGGCGGGCGATCATCGCCATCGCCTCTTCGGGCTTCTCAAGATCGAGGAGCACCGCAGCGACTTCGCAGTCCGCCAGCCGGGCTTCGAGCATCTCCAGGGTTCTCGCCGGGCGGCAGGGCAGCCCGACGTGCTCGGCCACCCCCTTGATCTTCGTCGCCCAGATCAGATCCGACGCCAGGTACAGGATCACAGACGCCTCCGACGCCGCAAAGCCAGCGGCCGGTTCGCAAACGAGTCAGGAACACCCCTCCCGAGTGTCTCCCCCGGGCCGGAGGTTAGCGGTCCCGGCCGCCGCGATCGAGAACCATGCACTTTCGCCCCGAATCGGTCGATGGGGGCTAGAGTTGCGTTACGCCGGTCTCCGCTCACGGGTGTCCGCGGCAGACAGGCTCGTTATCCGTTCGGACGCCCGATGCGGCAACCGCGCCCGGTCAGGTCACGGGGCATTCAGCGAGAGCAGACAACGCCATGAGCACGACCGCGACGAACGCGTCCACCGACGCGAATCAGGCTTCAACGGCAGCGTGGGATCCGATCTTCGACGAGCTGAACTTCCCTAAAGACCCCGACAACATGTACGCCCAGACGGTCGCGACCATGCTCCAAGGCTCAGAGGTCGTCGGGCTCCGCCACCGCGTCAAGATCATCCTCGCCCAGCCCAAGAACGAGCTCATGGTCCACTTCCCCGTCAAGATGAACGACGGGCACCACCATCTCTTCAAGGGCTACCGCGTCCAGCACAACAACGCGCTGGGCCCCTTCAAGGGCGGCCTCCGATTCCACCCCGATGTCCACCTCGACGATGTCAAGTCGCTCGCGCTCATGATGACCCTCAAGTGCGCGCTCGTCCGCATCCCCCTCGGCGGCGCCAAGGGCGGCGTCAAGTGCAACCCGCGTGAGATGTCCGTCGACGAGCTCGAACGCGTCGCAAGACGCTTCACCAGCGCCATCCAGCATGTCATCGGCCCGGACTACGACATCCCCGCCCCCGATGTCGGCACAAACGCCCAGGTCATGGCCTGGATCGCCGACACATACCAGATGTCCACCAACGACCGCACCAGCACCGACGGCATGCGCGTCGTCACGGGCAAGCCCGTCGAGATCGGCGGCTCGCTCGGACGGAACAAGGCCACAGGCCAGGGCGTCGTCGATGTGCTCGTCGAGATGCTCCCCAACTTCGGCATCCCGATCGAGGACATGCGCGTCAGCGTTCAGGGCTGGGGCAATGTCGGCTCGTGGGCCGGACGCATCCTCCAGAAGCTCGGCGCCAAAATCGTCGCGGTCATGGACCACTCCGGCTGCCTCGTCAACGAGGACGGCTTCGACACCGAGGCGCTGACGGAGTACTGCCAGGAGCACGGCTCCATCGCCGGCTTCGAGAAGGCCCACAAGACCACCGGCTCGGGCAAGGACACCTCCAAGGGCGCACAGGCCGTCTCGCTGGAGGACTACTACAAGACCCGCGTCGATGTCTTCATCCCCGCCGCGCTCGAGCAGATGGTCAAGGCCGAGGAGGCCTCCTACATCAACTGCCGCGTCATCGCAGAGGGCGCAAACGGCCCCGTCACCCCCGAGGGCGACGAGGTCCTCGAAAAGCGCGGCATCCACTGCATCCCCGACATTCTCGCCAACGCCGGCGGCGTCACTGTCTCCTACTTCGAGTGGGTCCAGAACAAGACCTACCACATGTGGGACGAGGATAAGGTTGACGCCGAGCTCAACCGCATCATGGTCATGGCCGCCAGGCGCACCCTCGTCGCCAAGCAGAAGTACGATGTCCCGATGCGTCAAGCCGCCTACTGCTCGGCGCTGGAGCACCTCGGCGCCGTCTACCGCGTCCGCGGCATCTTCCCGTAAGCCGCCGGCCTCGCCGCAACAACCAATGAGAAAGCCCGCCTCCACGGCGGGCTTTTTTTATCCCTTACTGAAGCGACACCGCTCAGGCCGGTTTCAGCCGCTCGCGGGCCAGCCTCTCGCGCGTCGAGAGCGAGAGCCGGACCGTCAGACCGATCGCCACAAGAAACAGCAGCGCACCGATCAGCTCGGAGATCTCTTCGACCGACTGCGAGTAGATCGGCGCCACGAACTGCCCGCGACCGACCAGGTCGTCGCAGGCGTAGCCGACAAACAACGCCGCGGCCGCGATCGCAAACAGCCACCACGCCCGATCGCGCCCTTTGATCAGCAGGAACGCCTTGGGCGATGCCTTGACCAGCGGTATCACCAGCCCCACCGCCATCACGACCGCGAGGGCCGCCCAGAGCACGCGGGGCAGCACCGGCGCGTCGAGGCTGAGCCACCAGTCGATCCGATAGCGGACGCCCCAACTCCCCAGCACCTCGGGGTTGAGCAGGATGTGCCCGTCGGTCTCGCGAAAAGCCGCCAGCGCCGAGACCAGCGCCAGCCACCCGGCAAAGAATCGCTCGCGCGGCCGCTTGCGGTACAGAAAGACACCCAAGGCCAGCAAGGACGAGCAGACCCACAGCAACATCTGCGCCGTCTCGACCGGCCCGTTCTCGGCGATCAGGTAGTGCATCGAATCTTTCGGCTCGCAGATCGCGACCGCCTCAGGAGGAACGGGGCCGCCGGACGCAACAGCTGGGCGGACGCCGAACCAGACCAAACGATAGCGGGGAGCATGCAAGGTCGAGGCCGGACACTCAGATTCGGCGAAGATCCCAGTTCAGGGATACTCCTGCCTCGTCGCCCGGATCACCACATCGTTGATGTGGATCCGCGCCGGCTGCGACACGATGTAGCGGATCGTCTCTGCGATGTCCGCCGGCTCCAGCAGCGGGCCGAACTTCTCGGCCATCTGCGAGAACCACGCCTCGTCGTAGCCCGCACCCGCCTGAAACTCGCTGACGACGATCCCCGGCTCCACCAGCGTCACCCGGACGCCTTTGGGACCGAGCTCACGCCGGGCCGCCTCGGCGAGCGAGTTCACGCCGAACTTGCTGGCGCCGTACATCGAGCTGAACGGCGAGATGTGACGCCCCACCGTCGAACCCAGGACCACGATGTCGCGCGGAGCTTTGTGCCAGGACTTCGGGTCGAAGCCCTCGGTCATGCGGATCGCCGCGGCCCGGATCAGTCTCGCAGCCCCGACGAGGTTCAGGCGGACCATCTCTTCCCACTTGGAATCGTCGGAGGTCACGACAGAGCCGCCCAGCCCCCGCCCGGCGTTGACCACGACCAGATCCGGCGCAGCGCCGAAGCGATCGCCCGCCTCGGCGAACATCTGTTCGATCAGTTCGGGGTCGGCCGCGTCGCCGGCGACGCTCACGGCCTTCGTCGGGCCGCCGAGTTCCTTGACCAGCGCGTCGAGCCTCTCCTCCCGACGCGCGTTGAGCACCACGCGAGCGCCGGAGGCAGACAGCGTGCGGGCCGTCGCCTCACCGATCCCCGCCGAAGCCCCGGTGATGATCGCGATCCGTCCTTCAAGCTCCGCCATCAGATGCAAACTCCTTCAAATACCTCGTCAATCTCTCCGTCTCTCCGTCTCTTCCCCTACTGCTGCGTCAGGCGCAGCCGGTGGAACGCCTCTGCCGTCAGCTCTTCCCGCGCGTTGGAATCGATCCGGTGTCGGAAGAAGCCGGTCCGCCTGCCCGAGGCGTCCTCGATGAACCCGTAGAAATATTGATAGCCGGTGCGCGGGCTGAGCCTGACCGACCATTCGCCGCGAGCACCGACATCGACACGCTTGGGGTCGGGGTCGTTGTGGTCGTAGATGTACACGGCCGACCCCCGCGACGCCGTGCCAGAAAGCTCTGAGAGGAACGCGCTGTCGGCCATCGGACGCGAGTACGCCAGCGTGAAGCGCGCCGTCGCCGGGTCGAACACGCGACGGTGGAACTCGCTGCCCCGCAGCGCCAGCACGGCGTTGTGCGCCCGTTCGAGCGTGCGGAAGTCGGGCGCAGTGAAGTTGTACGCGTGGCTCTGGGCCCGCCCATCGGCCAGACGCACGACGCTGCCGGTCGGGTAATCCTCGATCTCCATCGCCCCCGCGCTTCGGAGGGCGCGTCGCACCGCGTCCGCCTCGGTCATGCCCGAGGGCTCAGATGGGGTGAAAACATTCTCGACGATCATCGAGACGCGGATCGGCTCGTCGCGGACGACCGGCGCCGGACGCCTGCGGGCGCAGCCGCTGAGCGACGCCGCCAGCACACACGCGACCAGCACCCAGCAGAGCCGTCCTCCGCCAGTCCTCGGTTTGGTGATCGACCCATCCATGGCCCGAGGATACACCCGCAAGCACGCCCCGGAGAGGCCCGCCCGGTGCCCAGCAGGGGCCCGGAAGGGCCGCGGGCACTACAGTCGCTGCGTGTTCGGATCGCACCTCTCCATCGCCGGCGGCATGGTCAACGCCCTCACCGAGGCCGAGGCCCTCAAGCTCGACACCGTCCAGGTCTTCACCAAGAACCAGCAGCAATGGAAGGCCAAGCCGCTGGACCCGGGCGCAAAGGCCGACTGGCTGGACGGGCTGAAACGCCTCGGCTGGCAGGACCGCACCACCAGCCACGCGAGCTACCTCATCAACCTCGCCAGCCCCGATGACGAGCTCTGGAACAAATCCATCGACCTCATGACCATCGAGGTCGAACGCTGCGCCGAGCTCTCGATCCCCCACCTCGTCCACCACCCCGGGGCGTACACCACCTCCGACGCCGAGAGCGGGCTTGCCCGCATCGCCGAGGCCTACCGCCACCTTTTCAAGAGAACCAAGGGCGCAAAGGTCGTCTGCTGCCTGGAAAACACTGTCGGCTCGGGCAGCAACCTCGGACGCACCTTCGATGAGCTCGCCGACCTTCGTGCCCGCATCATCGACCTGACGGGCGAGCCGGGGCGGGTCGGCTTCTGCTTCGACACCTGCCACGCCCACGCAGGGGGGTACGACTTCTCCAACCGCGACGGGGCCGAGGCCGTGCTCGACGAATTCGACCAAACCTGCGGCTTAGCACACCTCAAGGTTGCGCATATCAACGACAGCCTCGGGGGCGTCGGCTCCCGCAAGGACCGGCACGCCCACATCGGCGAGGGCGACATCGGCCGGGGGACAAGCGCCAAGGCCCTCCGGGCCTCCGGGTTCGCCGCGATCGCCAACCGCCCGGAACTGGTGGGTGTGCCCAAAGTGCTTGAAACGCCGAAAACAAAGAACGAAGCGGGCACGCCCATGGACACGATCAATCTCGGGCGCCTCAAACGCCTGATCGGCGTCCCCACGGCCTCCGGGGCGCGATAATCGGGCCCAAGCACCGCTCCGAGCGAACCGATAGACCGATCCGGGCGTTCATTGCCCCACAGACCAACGCCACGCCAGAACGGACCCTCGACCATGACCAGAGCTGAGTCTCCCGGCCGCACCGACGCCCAGGCCCCCGTCTGCCGCCCCAAGCGGGCGATGCCCCTGACGACCGCCCTGGTCCTGCTCTGCGCCGGGTTGCTCGCGGCGGTGTCCATCGGCGGGTGCCAAACGACGCGGACGAGCACAGACGAGGACCGGCCCGACCGGCCCCGCCGACCGGTCATCGGCGCCGAACGCGACGAGCAATCGATCTCCGCCCTGTTCGAGGGGCGCCGATACGAGCGCGAGGGCGAAGAAGACTCCGCCCTCCGAGCCTTCGAGCGGGCCATCGAGATCAACCCCGAACTCACCATGGCCTACATCGAGGCCGGCAACATTTACCGCAGGCGGGGCGATTACTCGCTCGCAGAGCGTCGCTACGGCGAGGCCGCACGCGTCGAGCCCCTCAACTTCGACGCCCAGTACCTCCACGGCCTGGCCCTCCAGCTCCTCAACCGGCTGACCGAGGCCGTCCGCGCCTACCTCCGCGCCCTGGCGATCGACCCGATGAACCTGGACGCCAACATGAACATCGCCACGGCCTACCTCGGCCTCGGCGAGCCCCGCCAGGCCATGCGTTACGCCATCCGCGCCGTCCGCATCGACGGGGAGAGCGGCCCGGCCCGCGCCAACCTCGCGGCGGTCTACCGCGAACTGGACGAGCACGAGTCGGCCGTGACCGAGCTCCGCCAGGCGGCCGAGCTGATGCAGCTCAGCCCCGAGCTTTTGCTGATGCTTTCTGACAGCCTGAGCCGCACCGGACGCAAGGACGAAGCGATCGTCACCATCGAGGAAGTGCTCGCCCTGGGCCCGTCGCCTGTGGCGTACGAGACGCTCGGCGCCCTGCTCTTCCGCGATTACCGCTACGACGAGGCCGAGGAGGCCTTCCAGCGGGCGATCGAGCTCGACCCCACCCACTTCCCCGCCATCAACAGCCTCGGCATCTACCGCCTCAACCAGTACCTCTGGAGCGAGAAGCGCAACCGCGACGCCCAGCGAGAAGGCGTCCGCCTCCTCCGGCGCAGCCTCCAGATCAACCCCGACCAGCCCCGCATCGTCGAACTCGTCCGCCGCTACGGCGCCTGATCAGGCACGATCCGCCCCCCTCCCAACGATCAACATCATGCCAGACCGCTCGCTGCTCGAAGCCTTCACAACGCCATCGGACACGCTGTTCGTCATCGAGCATGTGTCCGAGGAGTTCACCAGCGTCTGCCCCAAGACCGGCCACCCGGACTTCGGGCATGTGACGCTGCGCTACCAGCCCCGCCCGGGCTCGGACGGGGGCGTCTGCGTCGAGCTCAAGAGCCTGAAGCTCTACTACCAGAGCTTCCGCAACGAGGGCATCTACTACGAAGCGGTCACCAACGCCATCCGCGACGATCTCGTGAAGCTGATGAACCCCGCGTGGCTCCAGATCATCACCGACTGGAAGGGGCGAGGCGGCATCCGCAGCACCATCCGCGCCAACCACGGCGAGGTCCCGCCCCACTTCCACGGGCGCTGACGGCGCACGAAAACACCGGGAAGGCCCCTCGGACCCTCCCGGCGAGCGTGAGAGATCGTGTATCGGTTCGCTCCGCGTCAGGCGCGGCGTCTGCGCACCGCGCCGAGACCCGCGAGCGCCAGCAACGAAGCCGCGCCGGGCGCGGGCACGACCGAATCGGGGTCGAACCGGATCAGGAACGAGTCCACAGTGCCACGAAACGGTTGAGTCCCGCCCAGCCCGCTCGTGTACAACTCGGCACTGGTAAAGTCGCTCAACTCGAGCCCGACGAGATCGGTCGAGTTCAGCTCACTCACCTGACCGAAAATCGAACCGCCCGGGGCGTCGGCACGGAGCGTCAAAGAGTTGATGCGACCGTCAGACATCCGCATGCCGAAGCGGGACAGCACCGAGTCTCGTAACGAATGATGATTGGTCGCCAGATCCGTTTCGGGAACAACACCGTTAGTCTCGGGCTCGATCACGATCGGTTCGCCCCCATCGAATGAAAAAGTGATCGGATCGAGGGCGTTCACCCAGATCGAAGAGTTGTCATTCCCAAAGGTTCGTGACACATCCGCCGGGAACACATACCTCGCCGACCACCGCTGGCCTTCGTACACACTCGCGAAGGGTCCGAGCAATTGGTGATTCGGGTCGACACTGTGGAACTCACCCGAAACGAGCACCTCGATCATGACCGGCCGCGCCGACGCCGCCCCGCACAGGACGATCGACCCGGCGATGCCGGCGAACACACTCTTGCTGCTGACCATCTTCAGGATCCTCTCTGCGCCGCGACTGTGCGGGGAGGCTCCGACGGAGCCGCCGACCTCGGCCGCGTGTGTCCTTCTCGCCCCGGTGCGTCCCGGAGCCCCTCCACATCTTCTTTGACGCACCGATCCGCCCCGGGTTCCCACCCTCACCAAGAAATCCCGCGCATTTCTCCCCGCCCCGCTACACTCGCCTCCTATGAGCAGCCAGACCGCCCCCAGCGACCGCGTGTACATCGCCGACCTCGACCAGCCGCCGCAGCGCATCGCCGGCGTCTTCACCGTCGTCAACGCCCAGATGGGCATGACGCGGACGGAGAAGCCCTACCTCCGCTGCCTGCTCCGCGACCGCTCGGGCGAGATGCCAGCCCGCATGTGGTCGATCGACGAGGCCACCTTTAGAACCATCCCCACCGACGGGTTCGTCTTCGTCAAGGGCGAGACCCAGGCCTACCAGGGCGAGATCCAGCTCATCATCCACGCGATCGAGCCGCACGAGCCCTCCCAGGACGAACTCCGCCACCTCATCGCCTCCTCCGAGCGCGATCCCGCCGAGATGCTCGAAGAGCTCTCCGGCATCCTCGCCACGCTCAAGCACCCGGCGATCAAGGCCCTCGCCGAAACCTACCTCGCCGACGAGCATCTGATGGAGGCGTTCAAGCGGGCCCCGGCCGCCAAGCAGATGCACCACGCCTACCTCGGCGGCCTGCTCGAGCACACGCTCAACCTCCTCAAGCTCGCAGACTCGATCTGCCCGCTGTACCCCAAGATCAACCGCGACATCGTGCTCATGGGCCTCTTCCTGCACGATCTGGGCAAGACCCGCGAGCTCGGCTACGACGGCCCGTTCACCTACACCGATCGCGGCGAGCTCGTCGGCCACATCGTCGAGGGCGCCATCATGCTCCACGACAAGGCCCAGCAGATGATGACCGTCACCGGCACACGACTCCCCGCCGGCGCCCTCACCGTCCTCCAGCACATCATCCTCAGCCACCACGGCATCCCCGAGTACGGCGCCGCCAAGGTCCCCATGACCCCCGAGGCCCTGCTCGTCTCCATGCTCGACGACATCGACGCCAAGATGGCCATCAGCCTCGAAGCCACACGCCCCGACACACCCGGCAAGCTCGACCGCGGCGGCAACTTCACCGACAAGAACTGGGCTCTGGGCGCAAAGCTGTACAGACCCGACCCGCTGGCGGAGTGAACATCGGTAGTCAGTGCCTCAGAGCGGACACCCCCTCGATTTCCCTCGCCTCAGCCGCGATCGCTCGGTAGCATTGACCGAGCACCATGTCCGACGCGACCACCATCTCGGTCAACTTCGCCAAGCCGATCCCGCTCTTCCCGCTGGACTCGGTCACCCTGCTCCCCCAGCAGGTCCTCCCCCTGCACATCTTCGAGCCCCGCTACCGCCAGATGGTCGAGCATGTCCTCGACGGCTCGGGGCAGATCGCCATGGCCGTCTTCCGCGGCGAGCGCTGGAAGCAGGAGTACCACGGGCGCCCGCCCCTGCGCCCCTGCGTCTGCATCGGGCAGATCATCCAGCACGAGCGCCTCGCCGACGGGCGGTACAACCTGCTGCTGCAGGGGGTCTGCCGCGCCAGGATCGTTGAAGAGTCGCCCCCCTCGGCCGAGCGTCTCTTCCGCGAGGCGATGCTCGAACCCCTCAGCACGCCCCACGCCGAGGAAACCACGCCCGAGCTCGACATCATGCGCCGCAGCGTCGGCCGGATGCTGACCGACGGGCCGCTGACGCACTTCGCCGCGGCCGAGGCCGTCGCCGAGTACGCCGACGACGAGGATGTGCCGACCAACGCGTTTTTCGAGCTGATCGCCTTCACGCTGATTTCCGATCCGGAAGTGCGTTATCGGCTCTTGGCCGAGGCGGACGCACTGCGCCGCGTCGGGGTCGTGCAGGACGAGCTGAGGCGGCTGGAGTCCCTCCTCCGCCGCGCTGAGCGTCAGCACCCCGAACAGTGGCCCAAAGGCTGCTCCTGGAACTGACCGCCCGCCCCCGCCCGGCCCGCTTCCAGAGCCGGCAAACCCACAACGACATTTTTCTCGACCGGCCGTTCACCGGCCGGCGGACCCCGTCGCATTGCTTGGGGAAGAACACCCAGCCCCGAATCACCGGGGCCGGCAGGAAAAGGAGCGGCGACATGTCAACCAAGCGACTGCACACCCGCGCCGGCCTGGGCCTTCTGGCCGCCGGCCTCGCCATGGCCACTTTCGGCTCAGGCTGCAACAACGCGGCCGAGGGCGCGGTCTCGGGCGCCGGCCTCGGCGCCCTGGCCGGGTTCGGCCTCGGCTCCCTCAGCGGCAACGCCGGCAAGGGCGCTGCCGCGGGCGCCATCATGGGCGGCGTCAGCGGCGCCGTGATCGGCGACCAGAACGAGCGCAGCGGCACACGCGTGCACTACTGAACGCTCGCGGCCCGGCTCGCTGAGCCCCACGCCGCCTGAAGCACCGGAACGACACTCTCCTCAACGGGCAACAAACAACGCCCCGTCGGTCCTCCACCGTCCGGGGCGTTGTCCGTTTCATCCGAGCGTGAACAGGGCGTTCAGCCGGCCTTGGCGACCTCGTCGGCCATGATCTTCAGAGCGTCCTGCCAGTCTGTGACCTGAGCGCCCATGTCGTCTTCCAGGGCGTCGCTGAGGGCGGACCAGTCCTCGTCGCCCAGTGCCGCCGCCATCCCTTCCAGATCCGTCCGCAGCGTGCCGATGCGGTCGGCGATCGGCTTGGGCGGGTCGCCGGCCTGGATCGCCGTCAGGTCGCGGTCGAGCAGCGCCCCGCCCCGCTGGACCGCCAGCACGACGAGCTGCCAGAGCGAGACGACCTGCTCGAGCGAACGGCGCGCGTCAGAGAGCCGGCCCGCCTGGATCTGCGCCGCGGCGGACTCCTGGTCCTCGCGCACGCGGTCGAGCGCGTCGGCCGCGTCGAGCAGGATCTGCTGCACCATCACCGAAGGGATCGCGGAGGCAAAGCGGAGCTCGGCGTAGCCCAACGGCTCGTCGGAAGGCTCGTCGAGCAGGTGCGAGGGGAGGGGCTCGCCATCGGCGTAGACCTCGATCACCACGCGTCCGGCGCCGTTGGCCAGGCCGATCGCGGCGGACATCGCCGCACGCAGCGACGGGCGTTCGACCTCGATCTGCTGTTCGTCCAGGAAGACTTTCACGGGGCGTTTGCCTCCTCGCTGGCGGGGTCGGTCAGGACGCCGTTGGCGGCGTTGCGCAGCTCACGCCGGCGCTTCTTGTGGATCAGCCGGATGTTCCGGGCGTAGATCACGATCCCGGTCGACTGGCCCAGGACACCGACAATGTCGCGCCGCCAGACAAAGTACACGAACAGGCAGACCCCGCCAAGCAGACTGATCCACCAGAAGATATCCGGAATCACCGACTCCCGCTTGCGCTCGCTGACGATCCACTGGATCAGGAAGCGGCAGGAAAAGACGATCTGCCCGCCCAGCCCGATCGCGATCCAGACCAGGCTCGCGTAGGTCGTGATGTTGAAGATGCGGAAGACCGCGTTCCGCTCGCCCCGGATCTCTCGCACCACGCGCGAGCCGAACATCGCCTCGAATTCGGTGAGTTCCATCACCTCCGAGGCGTGCCCCTCCATGCCCAGAACGCGGAAGGTCTCTTGCCCCGGCTCGCCGTGGACTTCGACGAAGGTCCGGGCCTGGCCGATCGTCGCTCGATGGACGACGGCGCCGTCGCGGGGGCTGACGCCCGGCCGGGCTGGGGGCTGCATCCAGACCAGCGCGATGCCGACGAGCACCAGCGCGACCATCAGCACGATCGGCTCGAGCTTCATCCGCCCTTTGCCGCTCACGCCTCGGCCCCTTCCGATGACCGCTCGGCGGCGACCTCCTCGCTGTCGACCGGACGCCTGCGCGAGCGCATGTAGCGGACCGCGAAGCAGTCGATCAGGCCGGGGATCGCCCGCTTGGTGATGCCCATGCCGTACTTGGTCTCACCGGCGACGCGCGGGCGGTGGTTGACGGGCATCTCAACGACCTTGTAGCCCAGGTGCCTGGCGGTGACGGGGATGAACCGGTGCATGCCCTTGAATTGCAGCGGGAGTTCGAGGGCGACCTCACGCTTCATCAGGCGGAGCGAGCAGCCCGTGTCGCGGATCGTGTCGCCGAGCAGTGTGCGCCGGAAGACGCGCCCGACGACGCTCCCCCACTTACGCACCGCCGAGTCCTTTCGGGCGTGCGAGCGGTCGCCCTGGACCATGTCCGCGCCTTCACGCTGAAGCAGTTCGAGCATCGCGGGGATGTCGGTAGGGTCGTTCTGGAGGTCGGCGTCGAGCACGGCGATCAGGCGCCCCTTCGCGGCTCTGAACCCGGCGTAGAACGCCGCGGATTGCCCGCCCCCCGAGCCCTCCGGCGTCCGCGTCATCCGGACCATGCGGAGCCACGGGCGGGAGGCCATGAGCTCACAGGCTTTCGCCGCTGTCGAGTCCGTCGAGCCGTCGTCGACGAGCACGAACTCGAAGGCGAGCCCCGTCGCCTCGCCCGCGGCCCCCACCTGCTCGACGAGCGCCCCGACATTGCCCTCTTCGTTGTGCGCCGGGGCGACGAACGAGAGCTCGACCGCCCGGTCCTGGGCCGGAGATGGCGTGGGTTGCGGGGGCATCGGCCGCAACGATAGCGCACGGGACCGCCCGCTCGCCCCGACAACCACCCGAATCAACGACCAACCGGCCCACGTTCGGGGCTCCAGACGGCCGTACCATCGCCCGATGGCCAAGCGCGTGCTGCACGACAGATTTTTCAAACAGGCCAAGGACGAGGGGTACGCCGCCCGCTCGGCCTACAAGCTCAAAGAGATCCAGCAGCGGTTCCGGATCATCTCCCCGGGCGACCGCGTGCTGGACCTCGGCTGCGCCCCTGGCTCGTGGCTGCAGGTCGCCTCCGAGCTCGTCGGCCGCAACGGCGTCGTCGTCGGCATCGATCTGCTGCCGGTTCGGGCCCCCGTCGGGCCCAATGTCACCTCGATGGTCGGCGACATCACCACGACCGATCCCGACCGCCTCACCGCGCCCGCCGGCGGGCTGTTCGATGTCGCTGTCAGCGACATGGCGCCCAACACCTCCGGCGCTCCGGGCGGCGCGGACCACTTCCGCTCGGTGCGGCTGTGCGAGTCGGTGCTCGATCTCCTGCCCCGCGTCCTCAAGCCGGGGGGAAACATGGCGATGAAGGTCTTTGAGGGCGAGGCCCTGCCGGCGCTGGCGGAACGGGCCAAGGGCCTGTTCGATCAGTTCAAGCACTTCAAGCCCCGGGCGACGCGAGATATCTCGCGTGAGATCTACCTCGTCGCGGCCGGCTACCGCGTGCCGACGGAGGCCCAGCGTTGACCTTCCTCGCGCCCGCCGCCGCACTGATTGCCGCCGCGATCACGCTCCCGCTGCTGTTGGGCTTCTACATGCTCAAGCTGCGGCGAAAGCCTGTGGTCATCAGCTCGACGTTGCTCTGGGACGCGGCCATCCGCGACATGGAGGCCAATGTCCCACTCCGCTGGCTGAAAGCCAACTGGATGCTGCTCCTGCACCTGTTGCTGCTGGCGCTCTTGGTCATGGCGCTGGGGCGCCCGGCCCTCGACGCGGGCCGGGGCAGGGCCGACACGGTCATCTTCATGATCGACCGCTCCGCGTCGATGAACACCATCGACGAGGGCGAGACCCAGACCCGCTTCGAGATCGCTCGCGCACGCGCCCTCGACACCCTCGCCGATCTCCGCTCTGGCGGCTTCCGGGGCTCGGCGGGCGTGATCGCCTTCGGCTCGCGGGCGACGGTCGCCGCACGCATCGACGAAGACCTCAACCTCGCCCAGCGGGCGCTGGAGACCATCACGCCCTCAGAGCAGCCCGCGGACCTGCCCGCGGCCCTCTCCCTCGCAGAGGCGTTGCTCACCCGCGAGGTCTCCGAGGAAGAACCGATCCAGACCGTCCTCGCCCTGCTCTTTTCCGACGGCTCGATGGAGCTCCCCCGCGGCATGAGCCTCGCCGGCGCAGAGCTCACCTTCGAACGCGTCGGCCCCGAAGACCGGACCGCAGGCGTCGACAACCTCGGCATCGTCGCCCTCTCGGCGACGCGGGATTACGAAGACCCGGCCGTCCTCCGCGTCTTCGCTCGCATCCACAACGCGCGGATGCAGGAAACCTCGACGAGCGTCACCCTCCGCATGCGGGGCGAGGCGGCCGAGCGTCGCGCCGTCACCGTGCCCGCCGCGTCGGTCGACGAAAACGGCGACATCATCCCCGGACACAGGGGCCTGGCCTTCGAGATCGAAGACACCGAGGGCGGCGTCCTCTCGCTTGACCTCGACCGGAGCGACGCGCTCGGCGCCGACAACGCCGCGGCCGTCGTCGTGCAGCCCGCGGGGGCCCCCGCCCTGCTGCTGGTCACGCCCGACGGCGCCCTGCCCGGCCCGACGCGCGAGGCGGCGGGCATCGTCAATGTCATGCTCGGCGAGCTCCTCCCACGCTCGCTCAACAGCATGGGGATCGGCCGCTACGACACCCTGATTTCTCAAGGCGTGATGCCCGAGGCCGAAGCGCTCGTCTTCTTCGGCGTCGAGCCCGAGCGAATGCCCCAGCTCCCGAGCCTCAGCCTCGGCGCGGGGCTGCCGATCGAAGGGCTACGCCTCGCCGAAACGACGCGTCAGGGGGGCACGATCCTCTCGTGGGAGCGGCGCCACCCCGTCCTGCGCGATGTCGCGATGGACACGCTCGTCCTCGGCACGCACCGCACTTTCGCAGAGACCGGCGACGCCCGCGTGCTCGCGAGAGGCCCGGGCGGCCCGCTGATCGCGATCCGCGAGGCCGCGGGCAGGCGCCACATCGGTGTCTCGTTCCCGCTCGAACAGTCCAACTGGGCGTGGCAGGTCGGCTTTGCGATCTTCATCGCCAACGGGCTCGACCACATCACGCTCCGCGCCGAGACCGACGCCGGCATCGCCTTCACCACCGCAGAGCCCGCCGGCGCCACCGCGTCCGCGGAGGCTGTCGAGATCATCGCCCGCGACGCGGAGGGAACCGCGATCGCCCGGGTCTCTGCAGAAGGCCGCGCCGGAGAGATGGTCTCGCTGGGCATCTTCGAACGCGTCGGCGTCTTCGCCCTGGAAGGCGCAGCCGAGCCGGCGCTGGCGATCAACCTGATGAACGAGCGGGAATCGCTCGCGGCGCCGTCGGACGAGATCACCGTCTCGGGCGTCGAGGTCAGCTCAGAGGGCGGGCCCGGCATCCAGCCCCGCGAGATCTGGCGCTGGTTCGTGATCGCCGCGGCGATCATCCTGATGATCGAGTGGTACCTCTACGCCCGCCGGATGCGGGTCTGAGGCCGCTGCTGGCTCAGGGCTCGGTGCGCACGCCGTGCCAGTCGGTCAGATCGACCCCGAGCCGGGCCGGTGTCCGCTGCCACGGAAGCATGCGTCTCGGCCACGCCGCCCGCTCGCCCGTGGGCGAGAGCGCCTCGATCGCGACGGACACTTCGCCGGCAAGATCATCAAGGCCGAGCGTGAACGCCCAGCCCGATTTGTCCGTGCTGAACGCCTCGACGCGGGCGCTGACGCCCTCGGAGGTGGTTGTCCCGCTCGGGCGCACCTCGACCCATGCCTCGGCCCCCAGCCAGAGCCGGACGGACACTTCCGGATCGGCCGACTCGATGAAGACCCTCCATCGACTCCCATCGCCCGGATAGAGCAGGGCCGCGACGAGGGGGCCGCCCCCGCGTTCTTCTCCGGTCAGCCAGTGGACCATCGACCAGTCCGACCGCGTTGCGCCGAGCACGAGGCCAGGCGCCGAGGCGCGGACGCTCCTGACGATCAGGTCCCGCTCGATCAGTTCGCTCCCGATCCGCACACGCACACGCTCGTCGGGCCGCTCGCCCCCCCGGCCGACAGGCACGCGCACAGAAGAGCCCGGCGGAACCGTCCCCATCGGCTCTGGCGCAGTCCCGAACCGCTCGAGCGCCACAAGGACCGCTCGCGATGAGAGATTCGTCGCAACGATCACCGCCTCGCCATCGGCCGCGTCGCGCTCGACGAAGGTCGCGGCACGCGGGGAACGGTCGATCCAGTCGCGCACCATCGCTCGCCTGCTCGCTTCTGAAGGCCTCGGGTCGGTGAGCATGTCCAGCAGATCGTCGAGGCGGTCGGACCTCGACTCCCACGCCGGCACGCGCTCGCCCCCGATCGTTGCGACGCGCGTCAGCTCGACGATCAACTCCGAAGCGAGCGCTGGATCGATCAGCGCGATCCGGTTCAGCCCCCACATCCACGCCCCGACGCTCTGGTTGGCGATCGCCTCGGGCACGCTCCGCCTGGCCCCGAACGCGACGCGCAGGCGCTCGGGCCTGGGATCTTCCGCATCCGGCTGCTGCGGCATCTCCTCGCCGAGCCGACGCCGCAGCAGCATCGCCCGCCAAAGCTCCTCGGGGTCGCGTTCCAGGCGCTCGATCGCGCCGCGGACGAACACCCCGGGCTCGTCGAGCCTCGGCGTCGGCAGCGACTCGGCGTCCAGCCCGCCTTCGGCCCAACGCACCTCGTGACGCTCGGTGAAGTTCAGCACGATCGCGCCCGAGGCGTCCGGGGGCGTGCGGATGAGCGCCACCCACACGCCGGGCGGCGCGGGCGTGGCGACCCGGTCGTTGTGCACCGCTTCGTAGATCTGAAGCGGGCCGATCCATGCGTCCAGCGGGCCCGATGTTGTTGTGTTTTCTCCGTCGTTTCCGGCGCCGACGCTCAGACGGTACACATCGGCCGTGAGCGGGCGACCGTCGGCCAGTCTGGCGATCAGCGCGTCACGCGGGTTCGCCCGGCCCTCGAAGACCAGAGGGATCACCACCGGCTCGCCCGGCACACCGACGCTCCAGGGCGCAGGGACGCGGACTTGGGCCCCGGCATGAGGCAACGCCGCGGCGCACAGCAGCCAGAGCGCCAGCAGGAAAGCCTTGGGCATTGATCGGATCGGCGTCACGAGCGGGAGCCCTCCCGCCGGCCCGCGCCGGTTCACGCGGGCAGGGGCGCTTCGACCGGGAGCGTGTCGATGATGTTCTTCACGACCGCGTCGTGCGTCACGCCCTCGGCCTCGCCCTCGAAGTTCATGATGATCCGGTGACGCAGCGCGGGCAGCGCGACCCAACGGATGTCGTCGGTGCTCACCGACGCGCGCCCCGCCAAGAGCGCGCGGCACTTGGCCCCCAGGACCAGCGCCTGAGCCGCGCGGGGCGACGCCCCGACACGCAAGTACCGGTTGACCATCGGCGTGGCGAACTCGCCCGCGCCGAACTCGCCCTTGGGGTGCGTCGCCAGCACGACACGGACGGCGTAGTCCTGCACATGCGGCGCGATCGCGACGCGCCGCACGAGCTTCTGGTGCTCGAGGATCTTCGCCCCGTCCAGCACGGGCTTGACCGCCGCCACGACATTGGCCGTCGTGCGGTTGAGCACTTCCGACAGATCGGCGCGGTTGGAGTACCCGACCGTCAGCTTGAAGAAGAAGCGATCGAGTTGGGCTTCGGGCAGCGGGTAGGTGCCCTCCTGCTCCAGCGGGTTCTGCGTCGCCATGACAAAGAACGGCGCCGGCAGGCGGTGCGTCTCGCCCGCGACCGTCACCGACCGCTCCTGCATCGCTTCGAGCATCGCGGCCTGGGTCTTGGGCGTGGCCCGGTTGATCTCGTCGGCCAGCACGATCTGGGCGAAGATCGGCCCCGCCTGGAACCGGAACTCGCGCCGAACCCGGCCGCCCTCGCCCTCGACCTCGTGCACAACCGTCGTCCCGGTGATGTCCGCGGGCATCAGGGCGGGCGTGAACTGCACGCGCCCAAACTTCAGGTCCAGCGCCTCGCTGAGGGTGCGGATCAACAGCGTCTTGCCGATGCCCGGCACGCCTTCCAGGAGCGCGTGGCCACCGGTGAACAGGCAGATCAGCACGCCCTCGACGATCTCGCGCTGGCCGACAACCGCCAGGCCGATCTGGTCGCGCACCCGCTTGAAGTCCTCGCGGAAGCGCTCGGCAGCACGCTTGACATCATCGACGCTCTGCGGCGTGCCGTTGGGCTCTTGCGGGTGCTCGGCCATCAGTCCCTCGCGTCTTTTCGACGCCTGCACCGGCCAAAGCCGCCCGGAACAAGCGGGCGGCTCACAGAGCCGGATGGAAAGGCCGCGGTGGGATTCGAACCCACGATGGGCAAGCCCAACGGATTTGCAATCCGCTCCCTTAGACCACTCGGGCACACGGCCGGACTTCGATTCCGGGAGCAACGCTACGATGACCCGGTCGAAGGGTCAACTGCCGAAGCACCCCCCGCAAGAAACATCGCCGAGCCGATCCCCACGGACCGAAAGATCCTCTCATGGACCACTGGCCCGCCAAAGCAACCCTCGCCGCAACGACCGTGCTCCTCAGCGGGCTCGCCCTCGCCCAGCCCGACGAGACCGAGCCGCCCGATTCCTCGCCGCCGACCGTCCGCCCCGAGGGCGGCGTGATCGAGCCAACGGTCATCGCGCCGACCACGACGCCGACGGCGACCGGAGCCCGCGCCGGCGACCCAATCCTGCCCGATGGCCTGCCCTCGGGCCCGCTGCTCCGCGAGGGGACCTTCCTCGTGCGACGCTCCGGGGCGTTGGTGCGGGCGAGCACGGGCGAGTGGGTGATCGCCTTCCAGCCCGGGCCCGAGGGCGTCGGGCTGCCGCCGATGGTGCTCCTGCCCTGCGCCGAGACCGAGCGCATCGAGTCGGAGGCCGAGGGCGTCGACGGCCCCGTCGCGATCGAGGTCACCGGCGAGGTCTACGCGTACGCCTCGCGCAACTACCTGTTGCCCACGATGTCGCGACTTGCGCTGGTCGAGGAACTCGCAGGCAGAACCTCCGCGGGCCCGACCGAGCCCGACGAAGAGGCCGGTGAAGAGCCCGACGAGCCCGAGTCGTTCGCCGACCCGATCCCCGATCGACCGGCCGACGATCCCCGCGTGCTCGAACTCCTCGGCGAGCTCGAACGCGGGCACGCGACCACACCCAGGCGGGGCGTCAGCCGCCGCGACGCGCAGCGGGAAGCCCAGCCCGCAACAGCGCCCGCCCAGGCCGACGGTCGCCTGATCGTCCGCAAGCGGGGACGCCTGGTCCGCCTCGGCTCGGGGCAGTGGGCCTTCGCCTCCGACACCGGGTTCGCCGGGGCGGAGCCCGGCCCGATCCCGCTACTGCCCAGCTCGACCCTCGCCGCCATCGAGAGCGCAGCGTCGTGGTCGGGCGAGGCGCTGAGCATCGAGGTCAGCGGCAGGCTCTTTCAGTACCGCGGCCGGACGCTGATGCTCCCGACCGCCTATGTGCTGGTCAGGGCATCGGACCTGAACCCGCTGCGGTAGTCACCGGCGCATCGGACAACCACAAACAAAGAAAACGCCCGGCTTTTCACGGCCGGGCGTTCTGTTTGCCATGCATGAAGGCCGCCGCGTCAGGCGGTCACGGTGCCCTGCAATGGCCGGTCCTCGCGGGCGAGCGGGTCGGTCGGCCCCGTCTGGACGGTGCTGCCGGTAACGGGGCAGAAGCGCGAGCCGTAGAGCGGCAGACGCTGGTTCGTCCGCGTGCGGGGCAACACGGGGACGAGGGCGACGATGACGACGGCGAGGATCGCGTTGGCGATGAACATCGGGACCACCCCGCCCAGGCCGAGGTAGACCATCGTCGAGGTCAGCACGACGAGCACGAGCGAGATCGGGATCACCGCCTGCCAGCCCATCATCATCACCTGGTCGTAACGCAGACGCGGGATCGACCAGCGGATGAGGATCATGAAGCAGACCAGCAGGAGCACCTTGCCGAAGAAGACCGCGAACTTCAGCGCCGCGATCCCCAGCACCGCCAGAATGCTGCCCTCCGCGACAGCCGGGAAGACACTGACGAAGGGCAGGAGCTCGTACCCGCCCAGGAAGAGCAGCGCGAAGAACGCGCACCCGGTGATCATGTGGGCGTACTCGGCCAGGAAGAACAGGGCGAACCGCATCGAGGAGTACTCGGTGTGGTACCCGCCCACGAGCTCCTGCTCCGCCTCAGCGTTGTCGAACGGGATCCGGTTCGACTCCGCGAGCAGCGCGATGAAGAAGATGATCGCCGCCAGCGGCTGGGCGAAGATCAGCCAGCCATGGTCGCGCTGGTACCCGATGATTTCCTCGGGCAGGAACGAGCCGACCAAGAGCAGCGCCGCCAAGATGCACAGGCCCAGAGGGATCTCGTAGGAGATCATCTGGGCCGTGCAGCGCAGGCCGCCGAGGAACGAATACTTGTTGTTGCTGGCCCACCCGCCGAGGGTGACGCCGTAGACGCTCAGCGTCGCGACGCTGATCAGGTAGATCACGCCGACATTGACATGCAGGCCCGCGATGACGATCGGCCCGCCCTCCATCGTGCCGATCAGGGGCAGGTCCAAGTCGGGCAGGACGATGGTGCCCCCCCACGGGATGATCGCAAAGCCGATCAACGCGGGGACGATCATCACCATCGGGGCGAGCGTGAACAGCTTCTTGTCAACACGGTCCGGGGCATAGTCCTCCTTCAGGAGGAACTTCATCCCGTCGGCCAGGGGCTGGCCCAGGCCGAGCATCCCACGCAGCGGCTTGAGCCAGGGCAGGCCGAAGTCGAAACCGACGCGGTTGGGGCCCACGCGGTCCTGAATGTACGACGCCGCCTTGCGCTCGACATAGATCAGGTAGGCCACCGTCAGCAGGATCACGTGCACCATGATGAAGAACACATGCACGCTGACGAATGTCTGGGCGGTCAACCAATCGGGCATGGGCGCTTTCTCCGCGTGGGCGGACACTGTAGAGACGCTCGGGGGCCGGGGAAAGCCCGGACGCCGCTTGGGCGGCCGGGGCGCTGGGTGTGGGGCGCCATGAACCCGGCCTCGGCCACACGCCGACACTCCTGCATCAAAGGCCGGACGGCACCGGGGGCTCGCCGACAGGGATCGACACCATCTCGACCCGGGCTCCATCATCTTCAGGCAGAACCTCGACGACGCTGACGCTCACCGTCCTCGCCCCCGCCCGGGACATCCAGACGCTCTGGTCCAGACGGTCGGGCCAGTAATGGGCGTGGAAGTGATCCTGGGCTTCGGGCGTCGGTTCTTCGCCGACCATCCGCTCAAAGAGCGGCAGCCTCGCCCGGACCACGCTGTCGCCCAGCCCGCTGGAGACAAAGCACGCGGGCGGAGTGTCAGCCCCCGAAACGACCAGCCGCCTGCGGTCCCAGACCGCATCGAACACCGAGACGCCGCCACGACCGTCCGGCTCCGTCCCGACGAGGCGGAACGGCGCGAACGCATCGAGGTCCAGCCCCTCCAGCAGCCCGAAGGCGTCTTGGAGCCGCCCGCCCCCAGCCCGGTCCAGAAGCTCGGGGATCAAGAGGCCCCGTGAGCGGAGGCTGAGCCCCGAGAGGTCGGGCGTGGGCTCGGGGTTGCCGTTGAGCAGCGTGAGCACCATGCCCCGGTCGTCCGCCCCCAGCCAGGTGCCGCCGCCTTCGGGGTCGGTCGGCCACGCGGCCCAGCGCCCGCCCGAGAGTTCGCGCCATTGGGGCGGGGTCGCCGGGGGCCTGCCCCGCCGTTCGTCGCGGCTGGTCACCAGCCTCAGGCCGCCCCCTTCAAGCGCGATGATCGTGACGGTGCACACCGATTCAGCCCGCCGCCCGCTCGTTGTTCACCGTGCTCGGCGCTCTGCCGAACGAGGGCTCGACCTCGCGTCCGAGCCCCACGGCGATCGCTCGCATCATCGCGAAGTGGTGCACCGCGTGGTGGCCCGCGAAGAACAGCTCGCGAGCGAAGGTCGATCCCAGCACCGCCTCACGCCCGTCGCCTGTGAGCATGACGCGCACGCTGACGCTCTCGCCGAGCGTCTCGGGTTTCAGGCCCGAAAGCTCGCCCCGCATCTGCGCGATCGCCTTCGCCGCGGCTTCGGCGTCGCGCTCGACCGGCGTGTCGCGATCGCGTCGGTCGTAGTCGACGGGCGACTCGCCGACAAGCAGGGCGTTGTAGTGATCGATCACATGGCGTGCGTGCTGGCCGATCGTGCCGCCCCCGAGCTCCGGGCTCGGGCGCGTGATGTCGCCCGGCGCGAGCGAACGGACAAAGGCCTCGGCCTGGGCGAGCAGCGCGTCGGCCGCGCGAAGGACCGCTTCGTGGTCGTGCATCAGAACTCCTCCCGGCCGAGCGCAGCGGGAGCCGCGCGGCCGATCAGGCCGTCACTTTGTTGACGGCCAGCACATCGTCGATGATCTCGCGATGGTTGGCGCAGCGGGGGCACTTGTGCTGCCCGCCGAGCTTGCCCTTCGACTCCATCCAGCGGTGGAAAGCGCCGACGGGCAGGGGTGAGATGGTCGGGTCGGCCATGCCAACCCCCGAGGTCCTTTTGGTGGTGTAGTCGACATTCTGGGCCTTCAGCGCCCGGTCGAAGGCGTCGCGGAACTGTTCGAGCGTCGCGCCGTCGAGGGCTTCGGGCGACGGCTTTTCGAACTCGACCGCCAGCTCAAGCCCGGCACGCCCGCCCTCGTGCGGATAGACCGGCGCCGCAGTGAACTCTCCCACCGTCGCCCCCGTCTCGCGCTGAGCCGCGGCGACCGCGTTCTCGATGTGCTCGACGATCAGGTTCTCGCCGAACGCGTTGATGAAGTGCCTGTGGCGCCCGACGATCCGCAGCCGCGGCGGGCCCGCCCGGCCACCGTGCGCAGCCGCGGCGGCCCCGGTCGACGGATCGGGATCCGGGATCGTGTCGAACTCGACCACATCACCGATGATGTAGCGGTACAGCCCGGCGCAGGTCGTCATCACCACGACATAGCGCACGCCCGGCTGCACACGGTCGCAGGTGTACGCCGTGGGGCTGTCGCTGTCGATCTCGTCGAGCGGCACGAACTCGTAGAACACATCCAGATCGGCGTTCAGACGCAGGCCCGGGTCGTCGGGCGTGTCCTGGATCGCGATGAACCCCTCGCTGGCGGGGTAGAGCTCCACCCGCGTCGGGAAGTCGATCTCCGAGTCGCCGAAGACCGCCTGATTCACGCGCGGGATGAACGGCGTGTACTTCACGCCCCCGTGCACAAACAGGTCGAGATTGGGCCACAGGTCGCGCACACAGTAGACCTCGCGCCCGCGTTCCCTCGCGAGCTCGACCATGCGTTCAAAGAGCACCAGCGCCCACGAGCACATGCCCGAGATCATCCGGACATCTTCGTCGAGGCAGGCCTCGGCCATCGCGTCGATCTTGCTCGGCCAGTGGTCCATCAGCGCGATCTTCGGCCCCGGCAGATAGCAGGCCGTCAGGGGCCAGCGGATCATGGGGACCACCAGCCCGGATAGGTCGCCGGTCTTGATCCCGTGCTCGTTGGCGGTCACATCGCTGGAGCCGCCGAGGAACAGGCTCTTGCCCGAGAGCAGGCGCGGTACCGAGACGCCGAAGCGATGCGTGTTGGCGAAGATGTCCAGGGAAGCGAGGTAGTTGCTCCTGAACATCTCCTTGCTCAGCGGGATGAACTTGTCGCCCGCGGTCGTCCCGCTGGTCTGGCAGAAGTCCATCACCCGCCCGGGCCAGAGGATGTCCGGCTCGCCACCCTCGCGCATCCGGGCGATCTGATCCTTGAAGGCGTACCAATCGCGCACCGGCACGGCCTGGCGGTACGCCTTGAGCATCTCCGCGTCGGGCAGTGAGGCGATCTTCTCGAACCCGTGCTCGCGCCCGAACTCGGTCTTGGACGCCTTCTTCAGCAGCCCCCTGAGCTGGGCGAGCTGGATCTTCGCGGCGTTCTGACGCCAGTAGTCCAGATTCGAGAGCTTCTTGGAACGGAACCAGACGCGTGCGAGCAGCCCGGCCCCGACCAGCGAGGTCCAGCGGGTCGGCGCGTCGTTGGAGATGGGTGCCTTTTGCATATGTGAGGTTCAGCCGCCGGGGATCGAGTCGACGAACTCGAGGAGGCCCGAGGCGAACTCGTTGGGGCGTTCGATCATCGGGGCGTGCCCGCAGCGCTCGATCCAGTGGAGCCTGGCGTTGGGGATCTTCTGTGCGAACTCGCTCGCCGCCTCGGGGGGCGTCACGATGTCCTGCCTGCCCCAAAGCACCAGCGTCGGCGCCTGGACGCGGTGCAGCTCACTGCCCAAGTGGTTCTCGCGGCAGGAGCGCGAGAGCTTGATCATCGCCCGCGCCTTCTTGCGGTCGGTGAGTTCTCTGAACGCACGCTCGACATCCGAGGTGTCCATGCTGTCGGGGTCGTGGAAGAGTTCGGCGATCTTGGTCTGCATCCACTCGTAGCTGTCGCGCTTGGTCGTCTCGCTGACGATCGGCTTCTCCGCCAGCCCGCTCGAACCGGCCAGCACCAGGCCCGAGACCAGGTCGGGCCGGTCGAGCGCCAGCATCAGCGCCACATGCCCGCCGAACGAGCTGCCGACGAAGATCGCCGGTTCGCCGAGCCACTTCTGCATGAAGGTTTCGAGCATCATGCGGACGCCGTGGACGCCGCAGTCGGCCCCTTCGAGCTCCAGCAGGGGCACCTCAACCGGCACGCACCTGAACCGGTGGCAGACGCGTGTGATCACGCCCTCCCAGTGCCGGTTGAGACCGACGAGCCCCGAGAGGAAGACCACCGGGCGACCCTCGCCGATGTCCCAGACCGAGGCCGGCACGGGCACGCCCGACGGACCGACCAATTCGACCTCAGAACGCTCGTCACGCTCTGCAAGCCTGGGCTGGTTGGACCTCATAGGCGTCGCGGACACTCGGATCTCCGGATAAACCACGGGCATGATACGCCGGAGTGCCGACCTCCGGACCCTCGAACCCATGCAAAGTTAGGCGTGACTATACCGCCGCGGCACGCCCCACGCCGCCCGAAGCGGACTTCTGGACCACCAGCCCGTCGCGCAGTTCGATCACCCGGTCGGCCCTGGCGGCGACCGTCGCGTCGTGGGTCACCATCACGATCGTCCTGCGACCCTCGTCGCGCATCGAGGCGATCGATTCGAGCACCTCGCCCCCGCTCGCCCGGTCGAGGTTCCCTGTTGGCTCGTCGGCCAGCAGGACGCCGGGATCGTTCACCAGCGCCCGGGCGACCGCGACCCGCTGCCGCTCGCCTCCGGAGAGTTCGACCGGCCTGTGGCGGAGGCGCTCAGACAGACCGACCTGCTTCAGGAGCGACTCGGCCCGAGCCCTGATCTCGTCGCGCCGCTTGCGATACCCCAGCCGCCCGTGCAGCACCATCGCCCCGATGAGCACATTCTCCATGACCGTCAGCTCGGGGAGCAGGTGGTAGAACTGGAAGACGAAGCCGACATCCGCCGCCCGGTAGCGGTCCAGCCGCCGGGCCCCCATCTTGCGGAGGGGCTGGCCCTTGTAGAGGATCTCCCCCCCCTTCTTCCCCCCGCGCGAGGCGTCGGGGCGGTCGAGCCCGCCCAGGAGGTGGAGCATCGTGCTCTTGCCCGAGCCCGAGGCGCCGAGGATCGCGAGCCACTCGCCCCGGGCCGCAGTGATCGACGCCCCCTTGAGCACGGGCACATCGACCCGCCCGAGGCGGTAGGTCTTGCGGACATCCCGGGCTTCCAGGATCGGCGTCTGGTCGTTGTGTTCACTCAAAGCGCAACGCCCTGACGGGGTCCATCCGTGCGGCGCGGATCGCCGGGACCATCGCCCCGAAGATCGCCGCCAGTACACCCCCCAGCCCGACCACCGCCGCGTGGAGGGGGTCGACCTCGTCGGGGATCTTGGCGAAGAGATAGATGCTCGGGTCCCAGATGCTCAGGCCCAGCGCCGTGTCCATCCAGTCGTGGATCTCGTTGATGTTCCGCACGATCAGGTACGAGATCGCCAGCCCCAGCGCCGAGCCGACCACCCCGATCGACAACGCGTACCGCAGCCAGAGCCAGGCGACGCCCCGCCTGGACGCCCCGATCGCGCGCAGGATGCCGATGTCCTTGGTCTTCTCGTTGACCATCGACCAGAAGATCGCCCAGACCAGGAAGACCGCCGTCAGCGAGATGAAGCTGAAGAGGAAGAGGACGAGCCCGATCTCCTTCTTCACCGCGGCGACGAACTGCGCGTTGATTTCCTCCCAGGTCGCCAGCGTCAGGTAACGCAGCAGGCCGCCCTGGGGCCGGTCGCTGTTGGCGTGGATGAACGCCTCGGTCGCCCCGCGCGTCGCCTCGACGATGGCGTCCATAGACAGCCCGTCGCGACCCCGGACAAAGACTGTCGTCACGCGGGATGGCTCCGAGACCGTGACCGGGGCCACGAATCGCTCGTCGCCCGTGACAGGGTCGATGTCGACGCGGAAGCCACCCGGCTCGATGACGCGCTCGCCCCCCCGCATGCCAAGCAGGTCCTGCATGAGGTCGATGCGGGTGATGGCGGTCTGGCCGTCGACCTGGGCGATCCCGCTCTGGATCTCGTTGACGACCTGAACGATCCTCGCCCTGGGCTCGATCATCCGGCCCTGGGTGTCCGACGGGAGCACCACCAGCGTCACCCGCCCGCCGAAGGGCAGGAAGTCCTCGGCGAAGCGCGAAGTGGGCTCGTACCACCCCGGACGGGGCCGGCTCTGCCCGCTCAGGCGGATGCCCAGCGCGATGCCTGGCACGGGCTCGTTGGTCCGCTCGTCGATCGCCGTGAGAGAGAGCCCGCGCTGGAGGACCGAGTCCCAGCTCCGCACGCCCGGGCCGGTGAAGTACTCCGAGGCGGGGCCGAGGCGTGGGTCGGCGCCCTCGGTGTCGCGCCGGGTCGGGGTGTCGATCGGACGCCAGTGCAGGGCGTCGGTGTAGTGGGTCACCCTCGCGTACCGCTCGGGGTCGACGCCCCAGACCGCCGCCTGCGCGACGCGACCGTGCGGCAGCCCGATCTGCCCGAACCACTCGACAGCGGGAGCCGCGGCGACAAGGTCCGGGTGGGCCTCCAGACGCTCGATCAGGTCGTCGTAATACGGGAACCCGACGCCCGAGACCTCGATCTTGACATCCCCCATCATCGCCCTGCCGGAGGTCAGCAGCGTGTTGAGGAACCCGCCCATCACCGACCAGGTGACCAGCACCATCGCGGTGCACAGGGCGACCGCGACCGCCGAGAGCAGCGGCATGATCTTGCGGGTCAGGTATTTGCGGGTCAGCAGGCCCTGGTACACGGGCGGACTATATCGCCCGCGCGACCGGACGCCGGCCCGGGCGCAGCCCGCCGGCTCGGATTCCGTTAGAATCAGAACGATGCAGCCCTGCACGAACATCGACGCGCTGGTCAAGCGGATCGCCGAGGACTTCCGGCCCGATCGGATCATCCTCTTTGGATCCAGAGCCCGGGGAGACGAGCGGGAGGACTCGGACACAGACCTGCTCGTCGTGCTCGAGTTCGAGGGCTCGAACTACATCAAGGCGGCGGAGATCTACGCAAAGGCACGACCGGTCTTCGATGTCGACATCCTCGTTCACAGGCCCGAAGACCTGCGCAAGCGGCTGGATATGGGCGACCCGATCGTCACGGAAGCTGTCAACCACGGACTGGTTGTGCATCCGGCGGCTGCATGAGCGCATCGAACGCCGAATAATCCCCCGTGATCGGCGTCCCCCTCCAGATCGGTCCCGTCCCTCTCGAAAGCAATCTCCTGCTTGCGCCGATCGCTGGCTGGTGCGACCTCGCGTGGCGGGTGACCGTCCGCTCGCTCGGCGGGGTCGGGCTTGCGTGCACCGATCTGCTCAGCCCCCAGGGCCTCTTGCGTGGCTCAGAAGCCAGCCTCGACATCGCCCGCACCAACGACTTCGACCGGCCGATCGGCATGCAGCTCTACGGCAGCGACCCCGCGATCATGGCCGACGGGGCGAAGTGGGCCGCCGACCACGGGGCGACCGTCGTCGACATCAACATGGGCTGCCCGGTCGACAAGGTGACAAAGAAGGACGGGGGCTCGAAGCTGATGTGCTGCATCCCCGGGGCCGTCGCGATCGCCGAGGCCGTGCGCGCAGCCCTGCCCGAGGAAGTCCCCCTGACCGCCAAGATGCGCCTGGGCTGGGACGAACAGGCGTACGAGGCAGGGTGCGCCTGCGAGCTGGCGGTGCGTCTGGCGCAGGTCGGCGTCGCGATGGTCACTGTGCATGGGCGGACGACCGAGCAGCGTTTCAAGGGCGATTGCCGCCACGAGGGGATCCGGCGCGTGGTCGAGGCGGTGGGCGAAGCGACGGGCTCGCCCGCGTCCGGCGGCGTGCCGGTGATCGGCAACGGGGATGTCCGCTCCGCCGAGGACTGCCTGGCGATGATGCGGGCCACAGGGTGCGCCGGGGTCATGATCGGGCGGGGCGCGTTCGCACGCCCCTGGGTCTTCCAGGAGGCCTGGGGGCTGCAGCGGTCGATCGCCGAGGGCGTGCCGCTGCCTGGCGATCTGGAACCATCGGAGGCGGAGAAGATCGGGATCGCCAGGGCCTATTTCGAGCGGATGCGCGAATACCGCGACGACCGCTACGCCCTGCACAAGTTCCGACAGAAGATCTCGTGGCTGGGCAAGAGCATCAACGGGGGCCACTGCCGTGCGCTCAAAGAAGGCGTTCGGAACGCGCAGAATCCCGAAGAAATCCACGCGGCGCTCGACGCGTGGCTCGCCGGTGCGCCCGAGCCGACGCCCGCCGGCTGATGGCGAGCAATCGCTCCGTGGAAGAACCCCGCCCCTCCATCCATTAGACTCCAACCGACCCAACCAACGCGGAGACCACGCACATGGCAGAACAGATCTATGAGCAGGCGCTCCTGCGTCTGGAGCAGGCGGCCGAGCACAGCAAGGCCGCCCCCGAGACGGTCGAGCGCCTCAGGCGCCCCCGGCGCATTCTGGAGGTCTCCGTCCCCGTCCGCATGGACGACGGGTCCGAGCGGGTCTTCACCGGCTTCCGCGTCCAGCACGACAACACCCGGGGCCCGGCCAAGGGCGGCATCCGCTACCACCACACCGTCCACCTCGACGAGGTCAAGGCCCTCGCGTTCTGGATGTCGTTCAAGTGCGCCTGCGTCGGCATCCCCTTCGGCGGGGGCAAGGGGGGTGTGATCGTCGATCCGCGCAAGCTCTCGTTGCTGGAGATCGAACGCCTCAGCCGCCGCTACATCCGCGAGATCGCCCCGATCATCGGGCCCGACACCGATGTGCCCGCGCCGGATGTCTACACCAACGCCCGCATCATGGCGTGGATGATGGACGAGTACTCGGCCCTCGCCGGGCAGCCGACCCCCGCCGTCATCACCGGCAAGCCCGTCTCGCGCGGCGGCTCGATCGGACGCGACGACGCGACCGCCCGCGGCGGCTTCTACATCATTCAGGAACTCGCCGATCGCAGGGGCTGGAAGGCCTCGCAGACCCGCGTCGCGATCCAGGGTTTCGGCAACGCGGGCCAGCAGTTCGCAAAGCTGGCCTCGGGCGCGGGGTACAAGATCGTCGCCGTCAGCGATTCGTCGGGGGCGATCCACTGCGAGAAGGGCTTCGATGTCGACGCCCTGATCAAGAGCAAGGACAAGTCGGGCAAGGTCGCCGACCACAGCGAGGGCGACAAGATCGACGCCGACAAGCTGCTGGAGCTCGATGTCGAGATCCTCGTCCCCGCGGCACTCGAAGGCGTCATCACCAAGGACAACGCTTCGAACATCAAGGCCAAGACCGTCCTCGAACTCGCCAACGGCCCCACCTCGCCCGAGGCCGACGAGATCCTGGCTGACGCCGACACGCTGGTGATCCCCGACATCCTGGCCAACGCGGGCGGGGTGACGGTGAGCTACTTCGAGTGGACGCAGAACAAGTCCAGCTACTACTGGAACAAAGAACGGGTCCACGACGAGCTCAAGACGATCATGACGCGAGAGTTTTCGGCGGTGCACGGCCTGAAAGAGGACAAGGGCATCACCATGCGGACCGCCGCCTACACCCACGCGCTGAACCGGCTGGCCGATGCGCACGAGGCGACCGGGACCCGGTCGGATTTCAAGGGTTGAGGCCGGCTCCGGCGTCGGGCAGAAAGGTCCAATAACCCACGCTTGGCGTTACAGAGCGAAAGCGTTCACGGCCGTGATGCCGCCTCTGGCTTGCGGAATATCCGCCGTCGTACACTGTTGGTGCATGAAGCCGCGAACCGGGGCGTTGCGCCGTCCGTGCAGAGATCCGGCCCGGCGCTTCGGTCGGCGGCGGCAGGTGCGTGTTCGGCACCCGCAGAGTCGATGACTCTGTTGCGGGGAGCCGGGGCACAACAGACGCGGTATCTCTTCGGCCTGAGCCGAGAGGAGTGACAAGATGCGACGAATGGTGATGACGGCTGGCGCGGCGGCGGTGCTCTTTGCGAGCGGGATGGCGGTCGGCGTGCAACAGGCCGGGCCCGAGCGGTCCGGCGCGAGCGAGGAAGCGCGTGCGGCGAGCGATGCCCCGCGGATTGCCTTCGAACGCTTCGAGCACAACTTCGGGCGCATCAGCGACGACCGGAATGTGCGCACGACTTTTACCTTCACCAACCGGGGTGAGTCGCCGCTGAAGATCCTCGACACGCGGACCACCTGCGGGTGCGCCGTGCCCGAACTCGCCAAGACCGAGTACGCCCCGGGCGAAAGCGGCGAGATCACGGTCATCTTCAACCCCAACAACCGGCGCGGCGCCCAGGACCGCCATGTCACCATCATGACCAACGACCCGGTCAGCCCGAGCATCGGGCTTCGGGTGCAGGCGGATATCCAGCCACTGATCGAGATCGAGCCGATGCTCGCCCAGTTCGGCGAAGTGCGGCGCGGGAACTCGTCGGCGGTGCTCATCGAGCTCGCCGGGCGCTACGAGGAGTTCGAGGTCACCCACGCAACGGTCACGCGGGGCGAGGGCGTGAGCGTCGAGGTGATGCCGACCGAGGAGGTTGATGAGGAGAGCGGGATCGTCCGGCGTTCGGGGCTGATGGTCTCCCTCGACGAGGAGCAGAACATCGGTCGCCTGTTCGCCCAGGTCACCGTCCGCATGGTGGGCCCCGACGGGCAGCTGACCCTCCGCTCGGTGAATGTGACGGGCGAGATCACCGGGGACCTGCGTCTGGTGCCCGGGCGCCTGAACCTCGGCATGGTCGGCGCCGACGGGCGCTTCACCCGCCAGGTCCGCGTGATGAGCAACGACGGCAAGCCCTTCAAGATCGTCGGGCACGAGGAGCGTCCGCTGCCCGGGCTCGACGGGAACACGCGTCCCGCCCAGCTCGACGGCCTGAAGGTTGAGATCGTCGCCCTGGACGAGGAAGAGGAATACCCGACGCGGTTCTCGGTGATCGTGCGTGGGCGAGCGATCGAGGCCGGCGGCCCCGTGGTCAACACCCGGCTGGTGCTCAAGACCGACCGCGAGGACGAGCCGGAAGTGATCGTGCCGATCTCCGGGCGTCTGCAGACCGCCGGCGGCGCCAACCCGCCCCGTCCGGGCGAGCCGGTCGCGCAGAGCGGCACCGACGCCGACGCGGGCGGAGCCGCCGAAACAGTCGAGAACACGCGCGTGGTCGACCCCGAAGTCGCCCAGCGCGAGCGCGAGGCCCGGCGCGCCGAACTCCAGGCCCAGCGGGAGCAGTTGCTCGCCGAACGCCGCGAGCGCCAGCGGCAGAACAACAACGGCGACGGGTCGAAGAAGGACGACGGCAAGGACTGATCCGGCCCGTTCCGAGCCGGTGCTGAACCGCTCCAGGAGTCCGCATGCGTTTGTTTGTTCGGATACTGGCGATCTTGGGGCTTGGCTTAACCGCCGCGCTGGTGCACTCGTGGGCGGTGCCGGTGCGTCTTGAGATCGCCGAGGCCCGCCCGGGGCGCGACCTCCCCCCACGCGCTGATCGCGCCGCGTCTGGAGAAACCGCCCCCCAAGAGACCGAACAGCAACGACGGGCCTCCGAACCACAAACTCGGGAAACGCCTTCTCAGGCCGAGGCGACCGAGCCGCCGACGCTCAACCTCGGCGACCCCTGCGACGGGCTGGATCCCTACAGCTTCACGACCGAGCTGACGCTCGCCGAGGCGTTCTGCCTGCACGAATTCGCCATGGCCGGTGACGGCACGGTCGTGTTCGTCGACGCGAGGAGCGGGCGGGCCCTCTTTGAACAATCGCGGATCCCCGGAGCGATGCATCTTTCGGCGAACATGGTGCTCGACGGCGATCCGGCGTTTGAGGAGTTTCTGGGCCTCGTTGCGCCCGACGCGTGGGTGGTCGTGTACTGCTCGGGCGGAGACTGCGACGAGTCGAAGAACCTCGTGGCGCAGCTCCAGGCGTTCGGGTACGAGTCGACCTACATCTTCGTCGGGGGCATGGACGATTGGCTCGGGGCGGGGCTGCCGACCGAGGGCACGAGCGAGGGCTCGGGCGGCAGTTCCGGCGCTGGGGGGGGCGGGCGATGAAGCAACGCCGCCCCGCGATCGTCGCGCTCGATTCAAGCGTGCTGCTGATCATCCGCCTGCTGCTGGCGGGCGTGCTGCTGTACGCCGCGTGGCTGAAGCTCAAGGACCCAGCCTCGGCGCAGAAGTTCGCCAACGCGATCGCTGCGTACAAGATCCTGCCGAACCACCTCGTGATCGTCTCGGCCTTCGCCTTCCCGTGGCTGGAGGCGATCGCGGCGGTGCTGCTGGTGCTCGGGCTCTGGACGCGGGCCGCGGCGGCGGTCGCCGGGCTGCTGTTTGTCGCCTTCATCGGCGCGATCGGCTCGGCGATGCTCCGCGAGAGCGTGAACCTGACGACCTGCGGGTGCTTCGGGGAGCGGTCGCTGCTCTGCACCGGCCCGCCCTCGTGGTGCCACATCGCGCAGAACGCTGGCCTGACGGCGATGTGCGTGTACCTGCTCTGGCGTGGCTCGGGGGTGGTCGGGATCGATCGGCGCCTGGACCGGCGGCTCGACCAGACTCCGGACAACGGCCCAAGAGGGCCCGGCGGCACGGACAACGCCGGCGGTCCCTCTTCACCCTCGCAGCAGGCATCATCGGACTCGCCTGAGTCCGGCGGCGGGCAGCCGCAGATCCGCTGGTAGACAGACCAGAGCGGCCCGAGCGCCTAAACTCGCCCCTGCAGTTCCCGTCGCCCGCAACGCCGGGCCGGCCGATGGAGGCCGGACGGTGCGGGCCGAACGACCAAGACGGCAAAGAGGTTCAGAATGTCCAGACACGGTGGCAGCGGCGGTCCCAGAGACGGAGGACGCTTCGGCGGCCCCCCCCGTCCCAAGCTCGTCAAGACCTCGGGCGAAGGCATCGAGTATGTCGACTACAAGGATGTCGAGTCCCTGCGTCGCGCCATGAGCCCCAACGGCAAGATCTACGGGCGCAAGCGTCTGCAGACCACGGCCCGCGAGCAGAAGCTGATCGCCCAGGCGGTCAAGCGTGCGAGGTTCCTCGGCCTGCTGCCGTACACCTCCGCGACGCTCTGATCCGGCCATGACAGTTCAACAACCGAAGTTCGAGCGCGACTACGCCCCGGTGTTGTCGCGCTCGCTTTCTTCTGCGCCGTCCGAGCCCGCCGAGCTGACCAGAGAGCGGGCGATGAAGCTCGCGGTCGATCTGCTCTGGGAGGCCTTCGGGGGCGACGGGCCGGGGCGCGGGATCTCGTGGATCGGCTTCTACGGGATCGAGGCGGACGCCGAATCGATGGTGCTGCTGGAGCGGCGCGACAAGCCCGCCTGCTCGCCCATCGGGATGCAGGGGATGTGCGGGCGGGGGTATCTGGATCGCCGCCCGATCCTGATCGACGATGTGCGCACGCTCGGCGAGAACTACATCGCCTGCGACCCGCGCGATCTTTCGGAGATCGTGGTCCCGCTCTTCGAGAGCGACGGTTCGTGCTGGGGCGTGCTCGACGGGGACAGCTACGAGACCGGCGCATTCAGCGAGGCGGATATCGAGGGGATGACGGCGCTCATGGAGCGGCTGGGGTTGAGTGCGCCAGGGGATGAGCGGCCGGAGGTGTTGAGGGTGTGAGGGGGGGAAGAGACGGAGAGGGGAAGAGACGGAGAGACGGAGAGACGGAGAGACGGACTTAGGCACGGAGGCACGGAGGGGCGGAGGCACTTAGGCACGGGGGGGACGGAGGTCTTGGGGGCGAGAAGGGTCGGGGTTCGGGGCGGTTACGATCACATCCATGACAGTCGGCATCGGCGACATTTTCGGTCGGACCGGGCCTGTGGCGGGTGTGCTCGGGGAGCACTACGAGCCGCGCCCGCAGCAGGTCGAGATGGCGTCGGCGGTCGAACGCGCCCTCGAGGCCCGCTCGCACCTGCTCGTCGAGGCGGGGACGGGCGTGGGCAAGTCGTTCGCCTATCTCGCCCCGGCCATGGCCCGGGTGATGGCCAAGGGCGAGGTCGTGGTCGTGGCGACCAACACGATCGCGCTGCAGGAACAGCTCGTCGAGAAGGATGTCCCGCTGGTGCGCTCGGCCCTTGAGCCCATGGGCGAGGCGCTCGGCTGGCCCCACGGCGTGCGCCCCGTGCTCGTCAAGGGACGCAGCAACTACCTGAGCATCCGGAGGCTGGAGCTCGCCTCGCGCCGGGCCGACGCTTTGCTGCGCGACAACGAGTCGAAGCGATCGCTGCAGCAGATCGAGGACTGGGCGTACAGCACCGACGACGGCACGCTCTCGACGCTGCCGATCCTCGAACGGGGCGAGGTGTGGGACCATGTCCGCAGCGACAGCGACAACTGCATGGGCCGGCGCTGCCCGCGTTACAAGCAGTGCTTCTACCAGAAGGCGCGGCGTGAGGCGGAGGCCGCGAACCTGTTGATCTGCAACCACGCCCTCTTCTTTTCTGATCTGGCGCTGCGTGCGGCGGGCGTCGGCATCCTCCCCCGCTACGACCATGTGATCCTCGACGAGGCGCACGGCGTCGAGGACGCGGCGGTCGAGCACTTCGGGCTCTCGCTCACCGAGGGACGCGTGCTGCCCCTGCTCCGCGTCCTGTACGATCCGCGACGGCGCAAGGGGTACCTCGCCCAGCTCATGCAGAATCCGATGGCCGGGGCGGATATCGACGCGGTCGAGGCCGCGATCGAGTCGGCGATGGAGGCCGCGTCGGCGACGCGTCGGTTTTTCGACGCGTGCATGACCCTCTCGCGGGGCGGCCAGTTCCCAATGACGATCCGCCTGCGCGAGCCGCCGGAGATCGAAGACGGGCTGTCGCCGGCGATGACGCGCCTTGCATTGCGCCTCAAGACTCTCCGCGAGACGATCAGCGGCGAGGAAGACCGGCACGAGCTGAACTCGTACGCCAAACGCGCGAGCGACATCGCCGAGGTCTGCGGCTCGCTGCTCAAGCAGAAGCTCGAGTCGGCGGTGTACTGGATCGAGATCGACCAGGGACGCGCCGGCCCGCGCATCAAGCTCGCGTGCGCCCCGGTCGAGGTCTCGGGCGTGCTGCGCGAGCACCTGTTCGACAAGCCCGTGAGCGTTGTGCTCACCAGCGCCACGCTGGCGACGCGCACGCCCAAGGACGACGAACCACTCGAACGAGCCGAGACGGCCTTTGCGCACACGATGTCGCGCCTGGGGTGCGATGGGGCGACGACGAAGCGGCTCGGCAGCCCGTTCGATCTTGCAAAGCAGGTCGAGCTGTATGTGGACGGGTCGATGCCCCGCCCGCCTTCAAGGCCGAGCGCCGAGTATGTTCGCCTGCTGACGGGGCGCATCCTCGACCATGTCTCGGCGACCGACGGGGGCGCGTTCGTGCTGTTTACGAGTTTCGGGATGCTCTATGCGGTCGCTGCGGAGCTGGAATCGCCGTTGCGCTCGCTGGGGATGCAGTTGCTTGTGCACGGGCGCGAGGGCTCGCGGACGGAACTGGTCAAAAGGTTCCGGTCCAACGACCGGTCGGTGCTGCTGGGGGCCGACTCGTTCTGGCAGGGGGTCGATGTGCGGGGGCGGGCGCTGCGGAATGTGATCATCACCAAGCTGCCCTTCGAGCCGCCGGATCGCCCGCTGACAGAGGCGAGGTCGGAGCTGATCAAGGCCCGGGGGGGGGACCCGTTCATGGAAGACTCGATCCCGCGCGCGGTGATCCGGTTCAAGCAGGGGTTCGGGCGGCTGGTTCGTTCGGCGGAGGACACCGGCCGCGTCGCGGTGCTGGACCCGCGCCTGCTGACCGCCCGTTATGGGCGGAGGTTTCTCGAAGCCCTCCCGCCTGGTGTGACGCCCCGGCTGTTGACGGAATGAAATCGGCGCGGCGGCCTTCAACAAACAACCCGTACCGAACTCGAACAACCGCGCTTTTTGCAAATGCATCGTCTAGGCTTGCCACCTGATTGCAACAACCGTGACAGGAGGTAGATGCATGCTGGGCCGGGTCTTCAAGGCGTACGACATCCGGGGGACCTACCCCGATCTGCTGACCGACCAGATGGGCTGGCAGATCGGATACGGCGCCAGCCGCTTCCTGCTCGAAGACGCCGCGAGCGCCGGCGAGACGAGCCCGATGATGCACAATCTCGTCGTCGGGCGCGACATGCGGACCAGCAGCCCGCAGCTCTCTGAAAAGCTCATGGCGGGGGTGAACGCCCACGGCGGGCATGTGATCGATGTCGGCCTGGTCGACACGCCGTTCATCTACTTCGCGGTGAACCACCTCGACTGCGCCGGGGGCGTGATGGTGACCGCCAGCCACAACCCGCCGCAGTACAACGGGTTCAAGATCTGCAAGCGTCTGGCCAAGCCGGTCGGCGAGGTGTCGGGTCTTGCGACGATCCGCAAGTACGCCGCGATGGCGGATAAGGGCGTGCAGGCGGCAGAGGGCAGCCGGCGCGAGCAGCGCGACCTGTGGGACGCGTACATCGCGCATGTGCGCCGCTTCATCGACCTCAACGGCAAGCAGATGAAGGTCGTCGTCGACGCCTCCAACGGGATGGCCGGCACGGCGGTCCCGAAGATCTTCGGGCGCAAGGGCAAGGACATCGAGGGGCTCGACATCGTCGAGCTGAACTTCGACAACTCCAAGGGCGAGTTCGTCCACGAGCCCAACCCGCTGGTCGCCTCCAACCTCCAGCAGCTCCGCGAGGCGGTGCTGGCCGAGAAGGCCGACCTTGGCATCTGCTTTGACGGCGACGCCGACCGCTGCGTCGTGGTCGATGAGAAGGGCGGGATCGTCGGGTGCGACCTGCTGACGGCGGTCTTGGCCAAGCACTTCCTCAAGAGGAGCCCGGGCTCGGCCATCGCGTACGACCTTCGCTCGAGCCGCGCCGTGGCCGAGGAGATCGAGGCGGCAGGCGGCAAGCCCCAGCGCGGGCGCGTCGGCCATGTGTTCATGAAGCAACTGCTGGCGGACACCAAGGGCGTCTTCGGGGGCGAGCTCTCGGGCCACTTCTACTTCAAGTCCAACTACTACGCCGACTCGGGCGTGATCGCGATGGCCTCGGTGCTGTCGGTGATCGCTTCGAGCGGGAAGACGGTGAGCGAGCTGGTCAGGCCGATCGCCCGGTATGTCCAGTCCGGCGAGATCAACTTCGAGACCGAGGAGAAGGACGAGGCGCTCGAGGCGGTGATCGAGGAGTACGCCACGCGGGGCGAGATCGATGATCTGGACGGGATCACGGTCGACTGCTTCGACGAGGAGGGCTGGTGGTGCAACATCAGAAAGAGCAACACCGAGCCGCTGCTGCGTCTGAACGCAGAGGCGAGGGACGAGGTGACGCTGAACAAGATCGTCGAAGAGCTCAGCGCCCACCTGGGCACGCGCGTTGACCACTGAGACTGCGCAAGAAGGGAACGCCGCCAGACGATGAACCTCTCGCAGTTCTTCGATCACTGGAACATCGCCGAGAACCCCTTCCGGGGCGAGGAGGCCCGCCACGACGAGGTCTTTGCGCGCCTCAGCTCACCCGCCGCCGACGAGAGCGATCGCCCCGCGACCGTGCACTCGGACTTCGAGAAGATCCTCGGCCAGCTCTCCCGGCCCTCCAGCTCGATCGTCTTCGGCGAAAAGGGCAGCGGCAAGACGGCGATCAAGATCCAGATCGACGCCGCCGTGAACACGCACAACCGCGAGCGCCCGCACGAGAAGATCTATCTCGTCCACTACGACGACCTGAACAGCAAGCTCGACCACTTCCATGAGCGGGCCGGGGCCGATGACCCGAGCGAGTCGTTCCGCTCGATCCGGCTGGTCGACCACATCGACGCGATCCTCTCTGTCGGCGTGACGCGCCTCGTAGACATGCTGGTGGGCGAGCCCGACACGCCCGGCGCCGAGAGCTCGGCGACCGACACCGGGCCGGGCAGCGAGGCGGCACGCGCCGCGCGCCGCATGGACCCGGGCCTGAAGAAAGACCTGGTGCTGCTGCAGGCGGTCTACGACGCCCACGAGCGCGCGCACGACCGGACCGCGCGTCTGCGGAAGATCGTCCACCCCCCGATCTCTCGCTCGCGCCTCGCCTGGAACCTCGCGGCTGTCGGCGGCTGGCTGCTGCCGGCGCTCGTGCTGGCGGGGTTCTGGACCGTCGGGGGCGGGCAGGGCGGCACAGCGTGGACTGTCGCGTTTGTCGCGGCGCTGGCGTTCTGGGCGATCGTGCTGCTCAAGAGGCTGTGGTGGGACAAGCTGGGCGTCCGGCGCCAGGCGAGGCGGATCGCACGCCAGCTCCGCATGCTCGACCGCAGCGACATGTCGATCGCCCGCTCGCTGGAGCACATCGAGCCGATGGACCGCCAGCCGGGCGTGCTGCCGGTGAGCAACTCCGACGAGCCCCGCTACCACATGCTCTCTCGCCTTCGCCGCGTGCTGGGCCAGCTTGGCTATTCGGGCGTGCTGGTGATCATCGACCGGATCGACGAGCCGACCCTGATCTCCGGCGACGCCGAGCGCATGCGCGCCGTGGTCTGGCCGATGTTCAACAACAAGTTCCTCCAGCAGGAACGCATCGGCGTGAAAATGCTCCTGCCGATCGAGCTGCGCCACGCGCTGTTTAAAGAGTCCAGCGCCTTCTTCCAGGAAGCCCGCTTGGACAAGCAGAGCCTCATCGAACGCCTGAGCTGGACGGGCCCGATGCTCTACGACCTCTGCACGGCGCGCCTGCACGCCTGCCTGCGCAGCGGCGCCGAGCCCTTCTCTCTGCTGGACCTCTTCGCAGAAGATGTCACGCGCCAAGACCTCGTCGACGCGCTCGACCAGATGCACCAGCCACGCGACGCCTTCAAGTTCCTCTACCGCTGCCTCACCGAGCACTGCTCGAATGTGACGGCCGATCAGAAAGAGTGGCGCATCCCCCGCCTCGTGCTCGACCAGGTCCGCAGGCAGGAGGCCGAACGCCTCCAGGCCCTCTACCGCGGGATCAGGCCTGCGTGAAGCGGCTCAGCGATCGCGGCGCCCCGCGTCGGCCGTCCGCTTGGCGCTGACGGTCACGGGCGAGGGGGGCTTGACGCCCCGCACCACGCGCACCGGCCCCACCACCTCGACGCCGACCTCCGTCCCCACGCTCACGCGCAGGTTCGGATCGACCTTCACCGGGATCGCGGCGCCATTTCCGATGTCGACCGTCACGAGCCGGTGATCGCCCGCGTACTCGACGCGGACCACCCGCCCCGCGACCGATCTCGGGCAGCCCTCTGGGTTCAGGCGCAGGCCCTCGGGGCGGACGAAGACAGAGCAGCCCGCGCCCGCGCACGCCTCGCCGATCCCGTCGGCGCTGACGCGTCCGAGCCCGCAGCAGACCAGCCCGCCATCCTCAACGCTCGCGTCGAGCAGCGCCCCGCGACCGACCATCGAGGCGACGCGGGTGTCGGCTGGATGGTCGTAGATGCGTTCGGGCGGTTCGATCTGGGCGATCTCGCCGTCGAGCATCACGCCCACGCGGTCGGCCATGGTGAAGGCCTCGTCCTGATCGTGGGTGACGAGGATGGCGGTCGCGCCGCAGGCCTTCAGCGCATCGCGCACCTCACGCCGGAGGGTCAGCCGCAACGAACGGTCGAGATTCGCGAACGGCTCATCGAGCAGCACCACTTCCGGCTCCGGCGCCAGCGCTCTGGCGAGGGCCACGCGCTGCTGCTCGCCACCCGAGAGTTCGCCCGGGCGTCGGTCCGCCTTGTCTGCAAGGCCCACAAGGTCGAGCATCTCCCGAGCCCTGGCCCGCTCCGCCCTGCCCGGCCCACGCCCGAGCCTCGACAGCAGGCCCCTCCCCTGCGACAGCCCAAAGGCGACATTGCCCAGGACGCTCAGGTGCGGGAAGAGCGCCGCCTCCTGAAAGACCACGCCGACTCGCCTCGCCTCGGGCGCCGCGGGTGTGGCCAGCCCCGCGCCGGCGACGGTCTTGCCGCCGATCTGGATCGAGCCCGCGCCGGGGTGCTCGAAGCCGGCGATGCAGCGGAGGAGCGTTGTCTTGCCGCAGCCGCTGGGGCCGAGCAGGCAGACGAGCTCGCCCCGATCGACGCAGAGGTTCAGCGAGCGCAGCACCGGCGTCTCTCCGAACGACTTGGAGAGGCTCCGGCAGCAGATCGCGTGCGCTTTGCATTCGGTCATCGAGTCAGCCCTTCCCGCATCGCCACGAGCCACACCAGCCCGGCCGAGACGCCGATGAGCGCCAGCCCGGGCGCCGCGGCCGACGCGAACATCGCCTCCCGCGTCGACGACCAGACCAGCTCCGCCAGGCTCACGCTCCCCGCGGGGCTGAGCAGCAGCATCGCCGGCAGTTCCTTCATGGCAGACAGCGTCACCAGCACCCAGGCCGCTCCGATCCCCGGGGCCAACCCGGGCAGCGTCACTCCGACAAACGCGCCCACCGGCCCGCGTCCGAGCGTACGCGCCGCCTCCTCAAGACGCACGGGCGACCGCTCCAGGGACGCCCGCAGCGCCATGAGCGACTGGGCCGCAAACAAGACCACGAACGCCGCGATCACCATCGCCCAGGTCTGGTACACAAAGGGCGTCGCACGCAGGGCGAAGAACGCAAGCCCGAGCGCCACCACGATCCCCGGGAGCGCAAAGCCGGTCGAGACTGCCCGCTCGACGAGGCCCGAGACGCGTCCGGGGTAGCGGGCCGCGAGCACCGCGGCCGGGGCGGTCATGAGCACGCAGGCGACGCCCGCGGCGATCGCGACCGAGGCGGAAGTCGCAGCCCCGGCCCAGAGCCCGCCGCCCACTCCGACCGCGCCGCCTTCGTACCCAAGCCACGAGAGCAACGTGAGCACCACCAGCAGCACAGGCCCGGCGCCGATCAGCATCACCAACGCAAACGCGGGCCAGCGCCACGCGCCCAGCCTCAGCGTCACGCCTCCGCGCGAAGAACCGCGCGCCGACGACCACTTCCCGCGTCGCCTCAACAGCCCTCCGACACCCAGCAACGCCAGCACCAGCACGACCAGCAGCAGGCTCGACACCGCGGCGCCCGTGCGGCTGAACGACGAGCGGTACTGCTCGTAGATCACCGCCGTCAGCGTGTCGCAGCGGAGCATCGTCACCGCCCCGAACTCGCCCAGCGTGTACAGCCCCACGAGCACGCCCCCACCCACGCACGCAGGCCACGACCACGCCAAGATCACCCGCAGCGTCGCGCCCAGCCCGCTCTCTCCCAGCGACCTCGCGGCGTCGACCAGCCTCGGGTCCACGCGCGAGATCGACGCCCGCAGCGGCAGGTACGCCAGCGGGAAGACAAACAGCGTCAGCACCACCGCCGCGGCCCAGAACCCACGCGCAGTCCCCATCCCCTCCAGCACGCCCCCAGGGCCGCTCAGCCCCACCACCGCCGAAGCGCCCACATAGCACGGCACCGCCAGCGGCAGCACCGAAACCACCGAAGACAGCCTCCGCAGGGGCAAGTCCGTCGCCGCGGTCAGCACCGCCAGCACAAACGCGATCGCGACCGACGCCCCCGCGACCACGCCCGCCAACGCCGCCGTGCGCAGCACCAGCACGAGCAGACCGGGGCGGCGCAGGGTCTCGGCCAGTTCGCCCCCGCCCGCCTCCAACGCGCGCACAAAGAGATACACCACCGGCAACGCCGCCAGCACCCCCACCACCGACGCCGCGATCAATAGCATGATCGGCGCACGCCGCGCCCGCCCCGGCGCAATTCCGCCGAGCCCGCCCCCGCGAACAACCGCAGCGCCGCCGGTATCCATCAGCGACAGCCCTCCGCCGGGCAATCGTCAGCCCGTTTGAACGCGTCAGCGCAAGTCAAGGCAGCACCCCGGCCCTCGACATCAGCCGCAGCGTTCCTTCAAGATCGCTCAACGCGTTCAGATCCACCGTGCCCGCACCGACCCGCTCGAGCGCAGGCGCTCCCGTCGGCGGCTCCACACCCCTCGCCAGCGGGTACTCGAAGGTCTCGGTCGCGAAATAGCGCTGCGCGCTCTCTGACAGCAGGTATTCGGCGAGCTTTGCCGCGGCGTCGCGCGTCGCGTCCGTCCCGCGTCGACGCTGCATCAGGCCGACGCCCGACACATTGACCAGCGATCCCGCGTCGTCGCCGGTCATGTAGAAGTTCGCCACCGACAGCCCCGGCGTCTCGGCCAGCATCCGCAGGGCGTAGTAGTGGTTCACCAGCCCGATCGCGACCTCGCCCGACGCGACCGCACGCACCGTCTCGGTGTTGTTGGCGTAGGTCTTCGCGCCCGACGCACGCAGCGCCCGCAGCCACTCGATCGTCTTCTCGTCGCCGTCGCGGGCCCGCATCGCCGAGACCATCGCCTGAAACGACGCGTTCGATGGCGGGTAGCCGACCTTGCCGGCCCACTCGCCGCCGAGCACCTCTTCGAGCGTCTGCGGGAGGGCCGCGGGATCGACGAGGTCGGTGTTGTACACGATCGCCCTCGCCCGCCCCGTCACGCCGACCCAGCCGCCCCCGGTCTCAGAGGCCCGCGACACGAAGCGTGGGTCGACCGTCCGGCGCAGCGACTCGGGCAACGGGCGGAACCGTCCCGCCCGCTCGACCGCCGCCAGCGCCCCGGCATCCTGTGCGAAGAAGACATCCGCGGGCGTGCGAGCGCCCTCCTCCAGCAAGAGCGCGGCAAGCTCCGCCGTCCCGCCGTAGCGGACGCGGACACGGATCCCCGTCTCCCGCTCGAACGATTCGAAGACAGGCGCCACAAGCTGGCGGGCCCTGCCGCTGTAGACCGTGATCGACAGCGAAGCGGCCTCCCGCGCCCCGTCCTCGGCCCGGCCGAACCCGGCGTGCATCGCCAGCGCAAAGACCGCGGCGATCCCCGCGATGACCGCGAACGCGTAGCGTTTATAGCCCATACAGACCTCCCGAATGCCCCGCGGCGTGGGCGCAAGGCCGGAACTCTATTGAGACAGAGTCTCAATAGCAAGTCTGGTACGCTCGGTGATTCATGCTCACCAAGCCCCGCCTGCTGCTCTCCGTGACTCTCGGCGCCGCCTGTGTGGTCGGGCTCGCCCTGCTCTTGCTCTTGCCGCCCGGGGCGTCGCGGCTGGTCGAGGCCGCACGCGATGGTGATGCTGCACGCGTCGGGGCGCTGCTGGCCGAGGGCGCCGACCCGAACGCCGTGCTGACCGAATCGAGCCCAACCGCGTTCTTTCTCTCCGGCAAGGCGCGGCTGCGGACGACGCCGCTGCTCGAAGCCGTGCGCCAGGACCACGGAGCGATCGTTCGCCTGTTGCTGGACGCGGGGGCCGACCCTGAGTTTGTGCCCGAGGCCGACGCGCTGCCACCGCTGTTCGTCGCGGTGCAGCGTGCGTCGCCCGAAGTAGTCTCGATGCTGATCGAGGCGGGCGCGAGTGTCCGGCGACCGGTCCATGTTGATGGAAGTCCCGTGTTCGTCTGGGCCGCCGCCAAACCGGGGCTGCTGCCCAAGCTGGTCCGCTGCGCCCGAGCGATAGACCCGGCGCAGGACCGCGACCTGATCCGCGAGGCAATCGAGCTTCGAACCCGATCCGAGAGGCAGGGAGAGATCCGGAGCAACCCCCTGATCGACCGCTACCTCGCCGAACTCCTCCGCCAACGCGACGCGCCGCCCGACGACCTGCTGGCCCAGATCCGCCTTCGCGGGGACCGGTCGCTCGCGACGGCGCCGGGTGTGGTCCGGCCCGACTCGGCGTGGACGGCACTGACCTGGGCGATCGTCAATGAACGATCGGAGCTCGTTGATGCGATGCTGGCTGAGCGGGGCCAGGCGGGGGACGCGACGGCGTGGGGCATGACCCCGCTGATGGCCGCGGCGGCGGTCGGTGACCCCGGGCTCGTCACGCGCCTGCTCGGGCTCGGGGCGGACCCGGGCGCTGCCGACGAGACGGGGCGTAAGCCTTATGAGTACGCCGGCGGGCCAGACAAAGAAGCCGTGCTCGAACCGCTGCGGCGATGATGCCCTTGCCGACCGGTGTGCACCGGGGGGCCGACCTCTAGAATTTCTGGCGCCAGGATGCTCGCCGGGATCAGCCCCACCCCGAGCTCGCCTGTGCTTCTGCAGGCACATGGATCGTCGTTGATCGAGTTGCTCTTCGTTGGGCCAACGATTGAGAGCCCAGCTCGATCGCTGCCTGAGCGGCCCCCGCGGGCGGGTAGAACACACAAGGTATGGATCCGACGCCGCCCGGCTGCCAAGTGGTTTCCCGGGGCTCGGCCGTTGCGGCGATCGCACCGGTTCAGCAATCCATCCGCTCGCAAAACTTAGTGCGCAAGATTCCTCCAATCAGGAACAATTTCCGTTGAATCTTGGTACCCCAGCCGGGATGATCTTGGTGTCGACCGAGAGGCGCACCGAACACCCACGAAAGGGAGAACGACCATGCGCTTCGTCATCAGACCGACCGCGGACCCGCAGACCGATGTCGATCTGACGGAGCGGCTCACGGCCGCGATCGCCGAAGAGCTCTGGGTCCGGTACGGGGGCAACGAACGGCTGAACTGGTTCGAGGCCGAGTTGCACCTGCAACGCATGTTGGGCGGCGGGATCGCCCACCAACGGTTGTCCGCCCGGAGAGAATCGCTGACAAGGACGCGTCGCCTTCATGACGCGGCGAAACGCGCTCGGGAGAGCGCGGGGGTGAGGTGAAACCATGGTCACGCCGTACACAGTCATGCTCGTGGGCAGGATGTACAACGATTGCTCGCGAGAGGAAGTCTGCGGGGCGCTGCGGACGATCGATTCGGTAACGGATGTCCGCGCCGACCTGTGCCGGGGCACGGTGCTGGTCTGGCACGATGACCGGTGCGACCCGTCGGCGCTGCTCGGCGCGGTCGCGAAGGCCGGGTTTGCGCCATCGATCTTGGTCGAGCCGCCCGCAGGAGAGCGGTCGCCCGGCAGGACCGAGAGCGACGGAACGACTTCCGGCCGACCAGCGGCCGACCTCCCCGAGCGGGGCGCACGCTCGCAACACGGGCGGGGGCAGCTCGGTACACCAACCGACCAAGGAAGGTGATGCAGCCATGACAGCGAACTTTGAACATCCCGGTCAGGCGATCGTTCTCGCAGACGCACGCCAGGCGCGGCTCTTCATGTGCTTGTTCGATGAGCGGGACCGCCTCCGCCTCAGCGAGGTCGACGCGCTGCAGAACGATCACGAGCACGATTCCGAGCCCCGCAAGCCGGAGCGGCCCGCGGGCAAGCGTGCCGACGCGCCAGTGCACACCCCTTCGCAGGGCCCCGACGAGGTCGAGACCCGACGCTTCGTGCGTGAGATCGGGCGCTGGGTCCGGAGCACCGGCGAGCGCCACGGGAAGGTCGGGCTGCTGGCCGGGCCGAAGCTGCTGGGACTCCTGCGCCAGGAGTTCGCCGATTCGGGCGCGCCGGTCGAGCTATGGGAGGGCGACCTGACCGGCCTCCCCGAGAAAGAGCTCCAGGGCCACCCCACGCTGGCGCGGGCGGTGCGCGAGCTGCGCCGCCAGGCCGCGAAACTCTAACCAAACACGCAACAACCGAATCAGACCGCGAACCGGGGCCGCGCACGAACGGGAGTCGCGGCCTCATCGCATTTTGAGCGATCGCGCTTGCCGCGGCGTGCGAGACCGACATCGCGGCGCGGTCCGCCCGCTCATGCTCGTACACTGACGCTCGATTGGAGATGAAGCGGCTTCGGGGCTGTTGGCCAGCACACTCCCCGACGCCCCCACCGCCCGCGACGGGCTGAACGACCTGCTGCTGCGGGTGCGGATGAAAGCTGTGATCGAAGGCGAACGAGGCAACGCGACAGCGTGAGCAAGCGGCTCCGTAGCGAGACCGCTCGCAGCCCTTTGATTGCAAAGAACAGAAAAAATACGAAGATCGACTTGACAGCAGATCTCCAAGGAGGGAAACTCCGCTCTGCTGACAGGAGGTGTCCCATGACACTTGCGATTGATTCTCAGTTCTGACCTGTCGCCGCTCCGCCGGCGACAAGCCGCGGGGTGAATTCCCCAACCACATTCTGATCCCTCGGACCGCTGCGCGGTCGCTTCGCCACAAACGAACCGCCGCGCCCGATCCGTGTCATCCCCCGCGACGCCCCAGGCGTCCGCGGTCCAATCCGCAGCGTGCCCGTGTGTCGGGCGCGCACATCTATTGATTCGCGGCGGACCCCCGCCGCGGGACGGTTGTGTATTACCATGAACACACTCCAAGAGTTAATGGAAGGCTCGCCGCTCGTGCAGGGCGGCCTCATCCTGATGGCGGCGGGCTGGGTCGGGTACCAGCTCCGGGCGATCCCGGGCAGGGTTTTCGATCTGCTCCGCGGCGTATTCACACGCGTGATCGAGATCCGCGAGCAGAACCCGCTCTACGACGCGTGGCTCTCCCTCCTGACCGAATCGGCGCTTCGGCCCGGCGGGCCGCGAACGCTCGAGGTGCGCACGGGAGTAAGCGACGATTGCCAGAGCGGCGCCGCCGCGGTGTTCGCCGCGGGCTCCGACCGTTTCTGGGCGAGGCTCTGCGGCAAGTGGTGCCGCGTGAGCGTCCACCGCGAAGACTCCGCCGGGAGCACCGGCGACCTCGTGCGTCGGTTCATCATCCAGGTCGAGGTGCTCTTCGGTCGCAAAGCGGACCTCGCCACGATGATGCGCGCCGCCAAGGCACGGGCCGATGTCGCGGAGGAACACCAGCTCGTCGACCTCTGCAACAAGTACGGCAGCCGCAGAACGCTCATGCTCCCCAAGCGGCGCTCCGACACGCTCTGCCTGCCCGAGGGCTTCTACGACAGAGTTGAGGGTCGCATCCGGGAGTTCCTCGACAGCCGCGACGACTACCAGCGCGTCGGCGTGCCTTGGCGGTTCGGCGTGCTGCTCTACGGCGAGCCGGGCGTCGGCAAGACCTCGCTGGCGCACGTTCTGGCCTCATCGCTCGGGCTCCGCCTCTCGGTTGTGCCGCTGGCGGACCTCCGCAGCGACGAGGAACTCACCGACGCTTTCGAGGGCGTGCTCGACCGCTCCGTCGTGCTGCTTGAAGACATCGACTGCGCCTTCAACCAGCGGGAGAGCGAGGGCGCTGAAGGCATCACTTTCTCGGGCTTGCTCAACTGCATCGACGGGATGCAGGCCCCGCACAACGGCAGGATCCTCATGATGTCGACAAACCACATCGACAGGCTCGACCCGGCGCTCATCCGCCCCGGCCGCGTCGACCTCCGCGTCCGCATGCCGATGCTGACGCGCCAGGCCGCGACGGACTATGTCGACAGGCTCTTCCCGCACATGGCGTCGCGTCACGACATCGTCGACCGCGTGATGCGCGAGCCGGCTCCGACCGCCGCGATGCTCATCAACGAGCTCATGCGCGAAGACTGGCGCCGGGGCCAGAGGCCGAGCAGAGCATCAGAAGGAGGCAGCGCACGCGAAGCGCTGCCCGCATGAGCACCCGGCCCCGCCGCAAGCTGCAAGGCGTGCGGCGGGGCCGTTTCGCTGCGGCTGAGACAGCAGGCCGCTTTCGGTTCAGACACACTTCGAGGAGTCACCTGAGCGTATGACCGATCGAATCACGATCCCCCACAACCGTCCCCCGTACACCTTGCCGCTCGCACGCGACGAGTTCAAGCAGGCGCTCCGCAGCGGCCACGGGCGAGCGGTGCAGCACGCGGCGAGCTACGGCATCGACGGCCTACTCGACGATGTCGTAGAAGCGTGCGTTCGCAACCTCGCCTTTGATCAGCAGTCCGAACCGGGCCGGGCCGATTTCATGATGCGGTTGATCTACGCGGCGGAAGCGGAAGAGGCCGTCACCAAACGATTAGCCAACGCCGATCTGCCGGACCCATCGGACCAAGGCCAGGATCACGACCAGGTCCATATCGCCGAACTGCTGTGCGATCTCGCAGAACTCGACTTTGGCGAACTCGGCGATCGACTCCGATCGCACTACCAGACCCTGAATTCATGGTGTATGGAATCCGTTGCCGAGTACCTGATCCGGCTGGACGGCCCGACCGGCCTCGTTGTCGTCGCGTCGGCCTTCGGCCGCTTGATTGCCGACACAGACCCGGACGCCGGCGATCGATGGTTCCTGGAAGAAGCAGCGTCAAACATTGCAAGAAGGTTCGACGAAGACTTTGGATCCGGCAGTACAGCACTCATTCTTGAGTCCGCAGAGCGATCAGATGAGAGCATCAGCCACTTCACCAGCGCGATCGCGGCCTATGAAGCCCGGGAGGCCGCGAGCAGCGAACAGCACGCAGCGGAACGAGACCGCCGCATGCGGCCTGGCCCCGACATCGAGCAGAAAATCCGCGAGGCGATCGAAGCATTCAGCAATGACCGCCGCAAGCATTCAGGTTCACTCATCCAGTTCCTCGGCACAAAGGCGCCCGCCGAAGTCCTGGAGAAGTTCTGCCGCGAGCTGGCGACCGAGCGTCGTTTCTACGTGATCGTGTACACGCTGGCCCTGTTCCGCAGGCGGGCGATGCCGTTTGTCGATGCGGCGCACATCGCGTTGCTGGACCACCCCCGCAAACGCATCCGCACCGCGGCTTACTCCGCTCTGTCGCGCTCAGACCACCCCGAAATCAGAAAACGCGCGATCGATCGCCTGTCGCCCGCCGAGATCATGGAAGGTTCGCTCGAACTCCTCCGCGCCAACTACCGCGACGGCGACACGCCCACAATCATGAACGCCCTGTTCGTTCCTGACGACCCGGAAGAACGCCACAGCGTCTGCTGGAGCCTGCTCGACATCTTCGAGGACACACCGGGCCGCGATGTGCTCGACCCGATGCTCTTTGTCTACGAGCACACGCCCTGCGGCGTCTGCCGTGAAAGGGCGATCAAGGTCCTCCAACGCGAAGGCGTCCTGCCCGCCTGGGTCACCGAAGAGGCCCGCCACGACGCGTACGAGCACACCTTCGATGCGTTCAACGCCGACGAGTCAGAGGCGTCCGAGGCCGACGCGGGGTGAGCGTGACATCAACGGGCGGCCCCGCTTCAACCCCACTCCAGATCCGCCACGATCGGCAGGTGGTCCGAGGCGAGGCGCGCCTTGGCCGTTCTGTCCGCGCGCACCTCGGCGACGCTCGGCGCCGGATCTGCAAAGATGCGGTCGAGCGAAAACAGCGGGAAGAAGCTCGGAAAACTCCGCGCGCCGAACTCCGACTCGAAGCAGTCCGGCGTGAGCACCCTCGCCGCCGTCCTGCGCGGCAGCCACTCGTTCATATCCCCCATCAGCAGGCGGATCTGTCCCTCCGGCTTTTCGCGGACCGCGTCGCGGATCAGCGCGATCTGGCGCCGGCGTTCACGGCTGGCCAGCCCCAGGTGCGTCACCATCGCGCGGATCTCTCGCCCCTGCTTTTCGAGCTTCGCGTCGATCGCGCCGCGCGGCTCTCGCCTCGGGTGGGCGAGGTCGAGCTTCGACGCCGAGAGCACCGGCAGGCGTGTGAGCAGGCCGTTGCCGTAACGACCGTCGTGGTCGTGCAGCGTCGGGCCCTCGATGGGCATCATGTCCAGGGCGCGTGCGATGTGGAAGAACTGGTCGGCGCCCTCGAAATCGTCTCGGCGCCAGTCAACCTCCTGCAGACCGATGATGTCCGCGTCGATGTCGGCCAGCACCTCGGCGACGCGCTGCGGGTCGTAGCGCCTGTCGGTGCCGACACACGCGTGGATGTTCCAGGAGACAATGCGGAGGCGCACGCTACGAGCCCCCGGGCGCATCGGCGTCGTCGCCCTGCTCGGGATTGTCGTCATCGTCGGCCTCGTCGGGGTCGCCCTCGACCGGCGAAGGGGCAAACTTCTTGATCAGGCGCTGGGCAACGATCGCGAGCACGATGACGCCGACACCGACGACCGCCGCCTGCGCCACCCTCGCCGGCGTGGGGTCGGTGACGAGTTTGCCGAGCTCGCGCCCGAACACAGAGAGCAGCACGATGCCGGGCAGCATGCCGATCATCGTTCCGGCGAGGTAGTCCAGCCACCTGACGCCCGTGAAGCCGAACGCCGCGTTGACGACCGCGAAGGGTGCGACGGGCATGTTCCGCACCACCGCGACCGAGAGCACGCCCTCGCCCTTGAGCACCTTGGCCACCCGCTTGGTCCGCCCCTCGGCGAACCGCCGCTGAAGCCCCGAAGGCGCCATCCGCCCGAACGCGAACCCGGCGAGCGAGGCGCCCAGCACACCCGTGAAGGACACCACCAGCGCCCAGACGACCCCGAAGATCGCCCCAGACGCAGCGATGAGCACCGTGATCGGGAAGCCGAAACTGCCCAACGCGATGAACACCGCGATCACACCCGCGATGCCCGCGGGGCTCTCGCGGATCGTTTCGACCACCCCCTCCATCCGCTCGCGATCCGCGAGCTCGCCCAGCGGCGTCACCCGCCAGATCGCCGCGATCAGCACGATCACCGCGAACCCCAGCAACGCGAGCTTCCACCGTCGTGCGTAGCCGACGCCGACCGACAACGCTTTCCGCAGCTTGTCCCGCTTGCCGATGTGCTTGGCGAAGGTGTCCAGCGCGCGCTTGGCGTCCTCCTCGCTCGGCGGGCGATCCGGGTCGGCCAGCCCGATCTCCAGAGCGATATCGCGGGTCGGTTTCGGCGTGCGGTGCTCGAATGGCGCGAGCGTGCGCTCGCCGCCCCGCAGCGAGTCGATCGCCCCGAGCACCGAGCCTTCTTCCTTCTCCGCACGCGCGACCTCATCCGCGTCGACACCGAGCAGATAGCCGATGAGTCTGCGCCGATAGCCCGCGACAGCCTCGACCGCGTCGCGCTCGTCGGCGCCGACGCGGACGGTGGCGTCCAGCTCGGTGTCCAGACCCATCGAGCGGGCGTTGAGGTTCGCCGAACCGATGCGCAGCAGGCGGTCGTCGATCACCATCGTCTTGGCGTGGATGTAGACCGAGTGCTCGAACGGCTTCTCGATGTCACCGTCGTTCAGTGTCGCCCAGTAGGCCCCGAAGCGGCCGTTCGAGTCCGCCTCGCGGAGGCGCTCGAACAACTCGTCGCGCCGCGAGTCCATCGCCATCGATTGCAGCTTGCCCGGGCAGCCGAAGGGGAGGATCAGGATCACTTCCGGCCCTTCGTCCTCGCGCAGGCGCTCGCAGAGTTCATCAGCGATCTTGCCGGATGCGAGGTACTGCGTCTCGACGAAGATCAGCTTCTCGGCTGCCCGGATCTGTTCGATGAACGCCGCCTCGACCTGGCGCAGCTCTTCACGCCCGGCGTAGTCCGGCTCGGTCAGCGCGAGCTCGACCTCGCGATCGGTCAGCAGCGGCTCGACGCGCTCGGGCCATGGGTCGTCGCCATCGCCGCCGGACGCACCGTCGGTCTCGGGGGGATCGACAGACTCCCCCGTCGCCCTTCGCCAGCGCTCGCGGCACCACTCACCAACCCGTCTCGCCGCCTCGTCGTCCAACGCGAGCATGATGTCGTGGTACGGATCGCCAAAGGTCGGGAACAGACCCGGGTTGCGCCGGCGTTTATCGGCCGGGCGGTGCTCGTGCGTGTCCCACCTCGACTTGGTCAGGTCCATGCCGCCCACGAACGCGACGCGGTCGTCGACCACCACGAGCTTCTGGTGCTGCGAGCCCAGCGGGGGCGTGTCCTTGTCCCACACCAGCTTGATCCGCTTGCGTTGGTCCCAGGGCCGCTTCATCCGCGGCAGATGCTGTCGCTCCAGCGCGAACATCGACGAGCCTTCCCAGATCAGGAGGCGCACCTCGAGCTCCGGCCTCGCTTGCACGATCGCTTGCAGAAGATCGGCCAGGCGATCGGGCCATTCGCTTTCTTCTTCGGCCCGCTCGGCCTCCTCGCCCTGCAGCAGATCCACCTCGCTATGGATCTCCCAGCCGACAATGAAGACCTGACGCTTCGCCTTGATCAACGCAGAACGAACAGCGGCGTAATACTCGACGCCGTCGACCAGAGGCGCAAGACGCTGAGACCGCACCCGCCACTGGTGCGTCGCCGCCTCCGCGGCGTCGTCGCTCGTGTGCGATCCCGCCGCTGCACCGTCTTCGGCCCGATCGTTCATGCGTCGCGGACTCCGTCAGCACCGACGCCCGCGACAAACGCCGCGCAGCAGCATCGGCCTCGACGGATCCTACGCCCCGCCTTCGGAAGTCTTGGCGGTCAAGGCTTGGTGCTTCTTCGCCACCACGATCGTCCCGATCACCGCGAGCACGCTCAGGCCGACGATCGTCCACAGGATCGGCAGCAGATACGCCTTCTCGGGGTCACCCCCGGCCGTCATGGCACGCCCCGCCACAGACAGCCCGAATCCTCCAACAAACCCGATCGCGCCGAAGAGCAGCCCCCGCTTGACCTTCGGCCGTTTAGCGGTCATCGAAAGCGCAGCGAGCACCACCGTCACGAAGGCGCCGCCGACGGGCGCGATCAACGCCGTCGCCTTGTTCGCGCTTTCAGGAGCGGTGAAAAACGCTACAATCCCCACACCCACAATCGAGAGCGAGTACAAGAACAGGATCAGATGCGGCTTCATCATCGACGCTCCCTTCAGATCTGCTTCACGCCTTGCCAGTCTCGGCGATCCTAGGAAACTCCTCGCCTCGCCGGATCCGGATCGGTCCCTTCGTCCTGGAAATCTCCACCGCCTGCCCCCCCTGCGTCACCTCGACCTCGCCCCGCCCGACCAGACGCGCCGCCGCTCGACGCGCGCCCTCCATCAACTCGCGCCACTTCTCAGGCTCGACCAGCTTCGCGGCCTCGGATGGACAGATCGACGACGAAGATCCCCGCTCCGAAAGCAGGCCGATGATCGCACGCTCCAACGCTTGATCGGCCTTGCCGACCTTGCTCCTTCGGCACGCGTCGGAAGCAATACTTCACGCTCTGCCAGTTTTTCGCCCACTTGCGCCGCCACTGGAACAGCCTGCCGCACGAGGCGCACCGCTTCGGCGCGTGCTCGTCGGCGCGGCTCACCCCCCGCGCTCCCCGCGACGGAGCTGGCGCTCAAGGCTCGAACGCATCGTCCGCAGCATCATCTGCGCCTCGCGCTCGCTGAAGCCCGCCGCTTCGAGGTCCACGCGGATCGCGGGGATCCACTTGGTCGCCACCGGCTTGTACCCGTACCGCTCTTTGAGCCCCTTCTCAACGCCCGGCAGGTGCGCGGCGCCGTAGATCACCGCGATCGAGCCGTAGCGACCGGACTCCTCCAGCACGCGCCCGATGTCGTTCAGCACGACCTCGTCGCGGTCGTGCAGGATCACCTGCATCATCCGCTGCATCGCGGCGGGCTGGGCGGCCATCGCCCGCTCGGCGTCGGCGAGCGTTTCGACGATCATCGCCTTGAAGACCTCGCGCATCCGCGGCGAGGCCCCGATCAGGCGGACCGCGACCGTCGCCATCCGGCCCGACAGCCCGCCGCCGGACATGATGTTCAAAAACGCCTCGCCGGAGCGGTCGGCCTCGACCTCGCGGAACCGCTCGGCGATGACATCCATCGAGACATCGCTGTTGCGCCAGTTCGGCGCGTCGTGGTGCATCACCGAGCCCTGGAACGAGAGGCCCAGCGCGTCTGCCAGTTCCTGCTGGATGCCCTGCGCCCGCCTCGTCGGCGCCTCCCACCGCTTTGTAAAATCGGGCGAGACCACAATGTCCGCATCAACGCCCTCGCCCCCGAGACTCCCGTCGGCGCCAAGGCTCATCACCCACGCGGCGGGGGCCTCACCTTCATCGACCACGCCGTACAGGAACGGATTGCCCCACGCGTCGATCAACGCCGGCTGAAGCATCTCCGAAGGCACATCGATCGCGCCGAGCGTGCCGGGCAGCTCCCCGTGCGCCCGCCGGTGGCGCTGGATCCATCTCGAGAGCAGGGCCGCGCGCCGTTCGCTCACCATCGCCCGCTGCTGATCGTCGGTCTCGGCGCTCCAGCGGCTGTCCTCGCCCGACCTCGGCGCACGCACGCCCTCGAACAGCACCACATCCTGCGCATCAAGGAAAGTCTGCAGCTCGTTGTAGTACGACGCGTCGCCGATGTGCACCGCCGCGACGAGGAACACCGTCGGCCCACGGTCCCCCGCGGGCCTGTACGCGCGAACCGCGGCCTCGAGCGTCGATCGCATCCCGCTCTCGCACGCCTGGGACCGGATGAACGAGCCCGAGCCTTCCTCGCCGGCCACCGCGACAGGGGCGAGCCCCAGCCCGCCCGCGACCATCGCCATCGCGGCGCACACCACGCGGCGCCGCTGCGCCCCGAATCGTTCACGGATCGTCCGAAGGTTCATGCCAGATCGCTCCATCGCCGCGCCGCGGCGTGACGGGTTCGCTGAAATCCGCGGGTCCGGTTTCGGAGAGTCATCCGAGAACCCGCGGCCGAAGCTCCCCGCTCCAACCCCAACACCGCCCGGCGCCGACCGGCGCACACGCACACCCGACCGGCCCGGGGCCTACCAATTCCGGTCATTGGGAAAGGATCGGCCCGACTTGCACGAGGAATCACGCCCACCCGACCATGCCGAGCAGACCGCCGAGCCACCGGCGGACGCCCCCACCGCCCGTCCCGGCGTGATCGACCGCCTGCTCTACCAGCCCATCGTCGGCGCCCCCTCGCTCCTCCCCCGTTCGGGAAAGAATCCTGACTTCCACCTCGCCAGCGACGCCCTCGCCGACACGATCGCCAGGATGCTCGCCACAAAGGTTCCGCTCCGCCGGCCGGTCCTCCTCCTGGCCGGCTGGCGCTCCCCGGAGTTTGGCGGACGCGTCCTCGCTTCCCGGCTCTCTGAGCTCACCTGCGGCGACCTCAACCAGTTCTGGCCCCTCGCCTATCCGATGCGGGGCGATCTGAAGCGGATCGCCTCGATGGTCGCCGTCAAGGTCCACGACCGCTGGCCAGGCGAGGGGCAGGCCACAATCCCCATCGATGTCGTCGGGCACTCGATGGGCGGCCTGGTCGCCCGACTTGCCGCCAGCCCAAACCGGCAGGGGCCCCGCCTGCAGATCAAGCGGCTCTTCACGCTGGCGACCCCCCACCGCGGCGCCCGCCTGGCGACCAAGATCGCCCCCGACCCCGCCGCCCGAGACATGAAGCCCGGCTCGGCCCTGCTCAAACGACTCGACAATGAGCTCCAACACGACCCCTTCGAACTGATCCCCTACGCCCACTGCCACGACACCTGGGTGGGCGCTCACAACACCGCTCCGCCCGGACGAGACCCCTTCTGGACCCCCGGAACATGGGTGTTCAGCCACTTCTCCATTCACGAGGACCGTCTGATCCAGGCCGATATCGCCCGGCGTCTCCGCGGCGAGAAGCCGATCGCCAAGAAGGCCACCCCGCCCCCGACCGACTGATCCGGTCGATCCGGCCCGCCCTCGCGCCCCCGCTCTGGCCCGGCTAGGCCGCCCGGGTAGGATGCTCGCCTTCTGTCCAGAGCAACTCCGGCGGCGATGCAAGACCCAACCGAGCCAACATCCCAAGCGAATGCCGATCCCACGCCCGCTTCGGTCGGCGAAGGGACCGCCTCTGAAGTGGTCGAGGCCGTGCTGGAAGCGACACCTCTGGTCGGCGAGCCTGTGGGCATCTTCGCCGGGTTGCTGCTGGTGCTCTTCCTGGCGCCGCTCTTGGCCAAGATGGCCCGCCTGCCCTCGATCGTGGGCCTGCTGCTGGCGGGGATCGCGCTGGGGCCCCACGCCCTGCATGTCTTCGACCGCGACGCGACGGTGATCCTGCTCGGGACGGTCGGCCTGCTCTACATCGTCTTCCTTGCCGGGCTGGACATCGACCTGCACGAGTTCAAACGCCACCGGCGGACGAGCCTGACCTTCGGCTCGATCACCGTCGGCATCCCTCTGGTCCTCGGCGTCATCGCCGCCAAGGGCATCCTCGGGATGTCGTGGCCCGCGGCGATCCTCCTCGCCTCGATGTTCGCCTCGCACACGCTCCTGGCCTATCCCATCGTCGCGAGGCTCGGGGTCAACAAGACGCGCGCCGTCACCACCACCGTCGGCGGCACGCTGATGACCGACACCGCCGCCCTCCTGATCCTCGCGATCATCGCCGGCTCGCAGGAGGGGGAACTGACCCCGCTCTTCTGGGCGCAGCTCGTCGGGTTCCTCGCTGTCTATGTCGGGGCGATCCTCTGGGGCGTGCCGCTGATCGCGCGGCGCTACTTCAAGCACCTGCCCGACCGGGGCGTGCGCGATGTGGTCTTCGTGCTGGCGATGGGGTACCTGTGCGCCTGGCTGGCGCCCTTGGCGGGCATGGAGCCGATCATCGGCGCCTTCCTCGCGGGGCTGGCGCTCAACCGCTTCATCCCCAACCAGGGCACGCTGATGAACCGGGTGAACTTCATCGGCCAGGCCCTGTTTGTCCCGCTCTTTCTCGTCTCGGTCGGGATGCTCGTCAATGTCGGCATGATCGTCGGCAGCACCGAGGCGTGGCTCGCCGCCGGCGTCATGGCCGGGACCGTCACCCTCAGCAAGTACCTCGCGGCCAAGCTCTCCCAACGCGTCCTCGGCTTCAACAAGGACGAGGGCGATGTGATGTTCGGGCTGAGCGTGCCGCAGGCAGCGGCGACGCTCGCGGCGGTCTTCGTCGGCTTCCGCATCGAGCTCTTCGGCGAGGAGATCCTCAACGGCGCGGTCTTCATGATCCTGGTCACCTGCCTGATCGGCCCGTGGTTCGTCGAGCGGGCCGGGCGCAAGATCGCCATCGCCGAGGAGCAGGAGCCCGCCGGCGCCGGCCAGACCCCGGCGCGGATCCTCGTCCCGATCGCAAACCCCGAGTCGGCGCCCGAGCTCCTGGACATGGCGCTGGTCGCCCGCCCGGCGGTCAGCCACGAGGCGGTCTACCCCATGGTCGTTGTCCGCGACACCGACGATCCGGACGCGGAGGTCGCCGCCGGCGAGAAGACGCTGGGCAAGGCGGTCGTGCACGCGTCGGCGGCGGGCGTGACGGTGATCCCCGTGACGCGCGTGGACATGAGCGTGGCCAACGGGATCACCCGCGCCATCACCGAGCTGCGCATCGGCACGCTGGTGATCGGCTGGAGCGGCGATCCCTCCCTCCGGCGCAGACCGCTCGGCACCGTGATCGACCAGGTGCTGGAAGAGACCGCGCAGATGGCGTTGGTCTGCAAGATCGACCACCGGATCAACACCACCAAGCGTCTGCTCGTGCTCGCCCCGCAGTTCGCCTCGCGCCAGCCCGGGTTCATCGAGCTGATGCAGACCATCGGGCGTCTCGCGGGCGGGCTGGGCGCCAAGATCACCGTGCTCGGCTCGGCTACGGAGCTCAAGAGCATCGAGACGAGGGTTGAGGGTGTGAAGCTCAAGGCGCCCGTCGCCTACGACGCGCTCCGCTCGTGGGCCGAAGTGATCCCGCGCCTGCGGGGCGAGGCGACGCCCGACGACATGATCGTGGTGCTCAGCGCCCGCGAGGGCCGGCTCGCTTGGACCCACCAGCTCAGCCGCATGCCGCGACGGATCGTCGACACCTTCCCGAAGAACAACATCGTCGTCGCCTTCCCGGCCGACCCGGTGCAGCGGAACACCTGGGTTGGCGCGTACTCGCTGCCCGAGTCCGAGACGCTGATCGACGAAGACCGCATCCTGCTGGACCTCGACCCGTCCGAGCTCGGGCCGGCGATCGAGCAACTGCTGCAGCCCAAGCTCGGCTCCAGAGCGGGCGAAGCTCGCGACACGATCGTCAAGGCCGCCAGCGAGTACGCGGCGCAGCTCGGCGCTGGCGTGGTGCTCGTGCACTCGCATGTCGCGTGGGTGACCAAGCCGACGGTCTACATCGCGACCTTCAAGGAGGGGCTGAAGCTCGCGCGGATCGAGGACCCCGCGCGAGTCCTGCTGGTGCTGCTCAGCCCGGACAACCTCCCGCCCGAAGCGCACCTGCGCACGCTCGCAAAGCTCGCCAAGATCTTCTATCAGAAGAAAACGGGCGAGAAGATCGCCTCGGCCGAGACGCCCGAGCAGGTGCTCAAGATCATCCACGAAGGTGCGTCGAAGCAAGACGAAGGATGAGCCTCAGGGCGCCGTGAGAGGAAACCGCGCGGGCGTACCGGCGCAGAGAGATCCCCGCAGCCGATCCGGCATCGCTATCTGGCTTGTGCTGTACGGCGAAGTGGCTGACCCGGCTACTTGGCCTTGGTCGTCAGCTTCTCGGCGAGGTCTTCCTCGACGAACATGATCACCCCGCAGGAAGTGCAGGGCGTCAGCTTTTCCTTGAGGATCGCCAGGACCGATTCGAAGGGGATGCCCATCATGCACGATCCGCACACGAACTCGTGGCGCCGGAAGTCGTGCGTGTGGATCGGGGCCATGACGCCGTCCTCGTCGTCGCCGAAACGGATCGTCCGGTCCTGGTAGATCGCCAGTGCGTCGGCGGGAACCTCCTTGACGAGGTGCTCGCGCTGTTTCTTGAGCTCTTCGAGGCGGTCGCGGATCTCGTCGGCCCGCTGGTCGCGGTCCGTCGCGGCGACGCCCTTGACCTTCTCCCGATCAGACTTCTGCGAGTCCAAGTCTGCGAGCTCGGCCTGGAGCTTCTCGATCTGCTCGAGGTAGCCGATCGCCTGCTCGTCGATCTTGCCCTTGTCGGCCTTGAGCGTGTTCACCTCGACGAGCAAGGCTTGGTATTCCTTGTTCGTCTTGGCGTTGTTCATCAGCTCGCGGAGCGTGTCGATCCGCACCTGGATGCTGTTGGCGTCGTTCTCGAGATTGCCCGCCGTGGCCGAGAGCTGCCTGACCTGGGCGTCGATGGCGTTCCGCTTGGTCTCCAAGCCGCCGATCTGGCGTTCCTGCTCATCGAGGAACCGCTGCGCCGCCTTGAGGCGGGATTGCAGGCCAGTAATCTGCTGATCGACACGATAGAGGCGGAGCAGCTTCGTCGTCACGCTCATTCGGGGCTCCAGGAGACCGGTTTCCAAAGCGAAGTGTATGCGCCCGACCCCCGCCGAGTCCCGTCTGCGGGCCTCACGCGGCCCTCTTGGCCGGTGCGAATGCCCGGACCGTGTTGCCCCCCGCCTGGCGCGACGCCAACGCCGCACGCATCGCAGAGGCGATCAGCAGATCCGGGGTCGAAAAGAGTTCGGCGGTCGTTCCATCGGCGACGGCGATCCCGACGCTCGCGGTCACCCGCAACTCCCCCGGATAGTCCGGCACCAGCCACTGCGAGGAGTAACGCTCAAGCTCCGAACGGAACCCCTCGGCCAGCTCCGTCACAGCGCCCCGCTCCAGCCCGTCGACGATCACGGCGAACAGATCCGAGCCCAAACGACAGACCACCCCCTTGGAAGGCCCGAACCGCCGGTCGAGCGAACTGGTCACCCCCAGCGCGATCTCCCCCTCAAGCCCCTCGGGCCCCACCTTCGTGTGCTCCTTGAACCGGTCGATCGCGACGATCACCAGCCCCAGCGGCGAGCCCTTGCTGCGCGTCAGGTGGAACGCGCTGCGGGCGGCCGATTCGAACCCGTTGCGGTTCAGCACCCCCGTCAGCGGGTCGGTCTCGCCGCCCTGCACCATGCAGGCGTCGATGTGCCGGCTGACACACGACGCGATGGGGTCCGCCCGGGAGAGTTCTTCGAGCCTTCGCCCCGCGTCTTGCAGAATCTCGACCGGGTCGGGGTGCTCGCCGGTGTCGAGCCTGAAAATGCCCGAGAGCTCCCGGACGGACTCGGTCAGCTTCTTGACGATCTCGTCCACGCCCGTCTTGTTTAGCCCGAACCACTCGCCTCCCTTGGCATACACACGCCGCAGCGCCGGCGCAGGGTCGGCGTCGCTCAACACATCGTGCAGCATGTTGCCGAGTCCGACGCAACGCACCTGGCGCTGGAAGCGGGGCGGCGCCGCGGTCGGGCGCTCGTGGTACTTCACCGGGATCTGCAGCTCGTCGGGCAGCTTCCAGCGTTGGGCGAGCATGGCCCCGATGTCGGGGTGCTGGATGTCCAGTTCGTTCAGCTCGTGCCGGGCGAGGTGGCGGTGGTCATGGCCGGACTCCTCAAGCACCGCCAGATACTCGTCCCCGAGCGCCCGGTGCATCGCCAGCATGCCGATGTCCTGCAGCAGCCCCGCGAGGAAGAGCGCATCGGGGTCGTCGGCCGGGCAGCACTTGACCGCCACGAGCCTCGAAGCCGCGGCGGTGTACAACGCGCGTCGCCAGTACGCCGTGTAGGGGAACCCGTCCTTCTCGTCGATCTCGATCGAACTGACCAGCGAGAAGCCCAGGGCGAGCGACTTGACCGGCCCGAGCCCGAGCAGCACCAGCGCCTTCTTGATGTTCGAACAGGGCTGACGCAGCCCGTAGAAACTGGAGTTGACTGTCTTGAGTATCTTGGCGCTCAGCCCCTGATCGCTCTCGATCGTCGAGGCGAGCTCGCTCATCGCGACATCCTGATCGCGGGTGAGCTCGATTACCCTGAGCGCCACCGCCGGCAGCGATGGCAGCCTCGAACAGTTCAGGATCGATTCCAGGAGTCTGGTGTCCATATATGGCCCGCCGCAAGTTCTTTCGCCCGGGCGTCCATCGGTGATCCGAGGCTCGGGCTTCGCGTTCTGGGGGGAGCGGGCAAGAACTTCACGGATCAGACAGCGGTTTCGGCAAAGACGAACCCCAATGAGGGTGGCTCCCGCCCGGCCGTGTGCCTGACCGCGACCGCCAGCAACCTCGCCGCCCGCTCCAATGTCGACGGGTCCTGATCCGCCAGTTCGTGCAGAGCGGCCCCCGCTTCAAGCTTCCGGAGCAGAACGAGCGTCTCGGCCCGGACCCGGTAACCCGGCCCGCCCGGGCCGGTGTCCTCGGTGAACCCGCCCAGATCGGGCATGAAGGTGTGGCTCGGGGCGCCGCGGAGGGGGGCTCGGCCCCGGATGTCCTCGTGGAGCTCGGGGCGGTGCCCGGTGTCGTCCAGCACCGACCACTGGAAGCTCGCCAGAGCCGCGGCCCGGGCCGGCCCCGGACCGAGCTCCCGCAGCGAGCCCGCCAAAGCATCGAAGACCCTCGGGTGCGGGTTCCCCTCGGTCATGGTGTGCAGGACGACATCGGCCATGTACATCGCGGCGTGAAAGACCGCCAGCGAGGCCCGGACCTGGGGAAAAGTCTCTCGCAGGTCCCAAGAGGTCAGCAGCGTGAGCTGGCCGGCCGGGCGAACAAGCGCCAGAAGCTCGCCCCGGGTCAGCGGCTCGAACCCCCCGCTGAACTCCGCCCGACCCCGCCGGGACCCCTTGGCCAGGCCCCGCAGGAGCCCGTGCTCGCGCGTGAGGAGGGTGACGGTCTGGCTCGTCTCGGACCACTCGGCCTCGCGGAGGCAGATCGCATCTTCACACAGCCTGGCCATGATCTGGAGGGTACGACGCTGGAGTCTGAGGCGTGTCGCGACTACGCTGGCCCTCGATGCGCTTCGAGCTGATCGATGCCGTGCTGGACCGGTCCGACGACAGGATTGTCGCCGTGAAGCTTGTCAGCGCGGCCGAGGAGTACCTCCAGGACCACTTCCCGGACTTCCCGGTGCTGCCCGGGGTGTTCATGCTCGAGGCGATGGTGCAGGCCGCCCGCCTGCTGGAATCACCCGACGGCGGGTCGAGGCTGGCGATCGGCGGGGTCCGCGCACTGAAGTACGGGCGGTTTGTCCGCCCCGGCGAGACCCTCCGCGTCGAGGTCGAGCGGACGGGCGGGGAAGGGGACCACCGGGCCTTTCGCGGCGTTGCGCGAGTGCACGGCGCCGGCTGCTCGCTCGACGAGGCCCACACCGCCGCGACCGGGCAGTTCACACTCCGACCGCTTTTGGCCCGGGTGTGCCCGCCATCGAGCGTTCGCTAAGATACCCCTCGCCCCATGACCCCTCGCGGGGGGAGCGGGCCAGACAAGGATCGGACATGACCCGAGATGAGATCTTCGAGAAGGTCCGCGATCTGCTCGTCGAGGCGTTGGCCGTCGACGAAGACGAAGTAACGCCCGATGCCCGGCTGACCGTTGACCTGGGGGCCGAGTCGATCGACTTCCTGGACATCAAGTTCCAGCTCGAGCAGACCTTCGGCTTCCAGATCAACGAGGGCGAGCTCTTCCCCGACAATGTCACGCAGGACGAGAAGTTCGTCCATGAAGGGCGTGTGACCCCCTCCGGGCTGGCGGCGCTCAAGGAACGCCTGCCGCACGCGGATTTCTCGTCGCTGGGCGACAACCCCGAGGTCACGCGTGTGGCCGAGATCTTCACGGTCGACGCGGTGGTCCGCTTCTGCGAGGCCAAGCTCGCCAGAGAGTGAAGCATCCATGCGTTGGATCTGGATCGACAGAATCTTGGAGCTCGTCCCGGGCGAGCGTCTGGTCGCCATCAAGAACATCTCGCTCGCCGAGGAGCACCTCCACGACCACTTCCCCGCCGACAGCGTGGAAGGGTTGTCCGCCGCGCCGGCGATGCCCGGCTCGCTGGTGATCGAGGGCGTCGCCCAGACCGCGGGCATCCTCGTCGGGCACGCCGAGAACTTCCGGCACAAGGTCATCCTCGCCAAGATCACCAAGGCGATCCTCAACCGCGACGCCGTCCCGGGCGACACCCTCCGCTACACCGCGACCATCGCGCAGCGCATGCCCCAGGGCGCCGTCACACGAGGCACCATCGAGCTGCTCAGCCCGGGCTTCGAGACCGAACGCATCGGGCAGGTCGACCTCGTCTTCAGCCACCTCGACAACAACATGGGCGGCGTGCAGTTCCCCGAGCACAACTTCGTCTTCGGCGATTCGTTCAAGACCGTGCTGCGCACCAGCGGCGTGCATGTCGACTGACCCGCCTCCCCCGCTCAACTCGCCGAACGCTCCTCGACGATCCGCCGGAACAGCCCCTCCGGCGCCGCAGAGCCCGTCCACGCCTGGAACTGCGCCGACGCTTGGCGGACGAACATCGACGCCCCGTCGATCGTCCGCAGCCCCGCCCGCTCGGCGGCCTCGATCAGCGGCGTCCGAGCCGGCGTGTAGACCGTGTCGAAACAGACCGCCCCTTCGGCCATCCGCTCCAGGGCCGGCTCCTCGATGGGCAACGCCTCGGGCGACGGCCCGCCCCGCATCCCGACCGGCGTGCAGTTGATCAGAACATCGCAGCCCTCGCCGGAGAAGTCCGCAAGCGCGTGGGCCGTAACCTCACCGCCGAGACCATCGAGCGAACGGGCCAGTTCCTGAGCCGTTTCCGGCTTTCGCGCGTAGACGCCGACGCTCGCGCCGCGCGAGGCCATCGCCCACGCCGCGGCTCTGGCCGCCCCGCCCGCCCCGATCACGGCGCAGCGCAGCCCCTCCAAGCCTCCCACCACCTCGACCATGCAATCGGCGATCGCTTCTGCGTCGGTGTTCATCAGGCGTACGCCCTCGACCCCGCCATCCGCGTCGCGCTCGACGACGAGCGTGTTGGCAGCGCCGATCGCGCGCGAGGCCTCGTCGATCTCCCAGCCCATCTCGTCGGCGAGCCTGAGCAGCCCTGTCTTGTGCGGAATGGTGACGCTGGCGCCGCAGAAGTACAGGCCGGGGTACTCGATCAGCGCCGGGAGCGTCGCCTTGAGGCTCTCGTAGGCGGCGTGTCCGTTCTCGCCGGTGGCGATCGGCATGGGCAGGTAGTCGCCGTCGTGCCCGACCGCCTCGAAGCCCGCATTGTGGATGAAGGGGCCGAGCGAGTGCGAGACGGGCCAGCCAACGACGCCGTAGACCCGCGTGCCGGGCCCGATCTCCCTGAAGCGGTACAGCCCGAGCAGGTCGGCGATGGTGGGCTGGCCCGGGGCGGTCGACGACTCATCCCGCAGCGAGGCGAAGGTGAGCATCCCGCCGAACTTCGGCGCCAAGACGCGGCTCATCAGCCCGAACTCCCCCATGCCCAGCGCGATCGTCGGCCGGTCGCGTTCCTTGAGCAGGTCGAACAGCTCCAGGTTGTCGCGGAGCGAGCGGGCGCGAAAGGCGACCTTGAACGCTCTGGCCGACCCCGCCTCGCGCATCGCCAGCAGGCGGCGCGTCAGGTCCGCCGGACGCCCGTCGAAGTCGTGCGTCGAGAGGATCAGCCCGGTCGTGGAGAGCCGCCCCGACTCACCGAACAGCTCGTTGAGCCGTCTCGCAAGCCCCGGCGAATCCCGGTAGGAAGCGAACTCGGCGTCGATGTACGCCGGGGTCCTCGGCGGCTTCTTCCGCTTTGCGATCGCTTCGAGCAGGTCCAGTCGCGCCCATTCCTCCCCCTCGTAGCGCCCGCCCTCGCTGACACTGCGGCAGGTCACGACGCAGGGCAAGGGCGTCTCATCGAGCAGCCTGCACAGGTCGCCCGTCACGCCCTCGTCCAACTCCCCGTCGAAAAAGCCGTCGATGCGGTACTCGACCAGGTCCGCCCCGAGCGTCGACGCCTCGCTCGCGTCGGCGAGGGCGCGACCGACCTCTTCAACCATGATCGGGACACAGACCAGCGTCTTGGCAGTCGGGCTCACGCTCGGCACTCCCCGGGGCCAAAGCCCCGCTCATGCGCGAGTGTAGCGGCACACCCGGGTACAAAAAACACGGACGCCGGCCCGAACGCTCCGTGCGGGCCGGCAATCCGTCACCTCTCCGTCCTCGACTGGTTGGCCCGCTCGGGGTCCCTCGTGCCTCACGCGAGTGAGCACGCAAAGGGCGCCTCCGGCGCGCAGATCTGCGAAATCGCTTCCGTCAGGGGCAGCCCCCGGCGAACTTCGCGAGGAAGTAGAAGAAATCATCGGCGTCGACCACACCGTCCGGCACCCCGTAGCCCGGATCGCCGGGCGTCGCCGAGCCCGTCAGGTCCGCCTCGGCGAGGCTGCCCATGGAGAAGCGGCTGAGGAAGTAGAAGAAGTCGTCGGCGTCGATCACACCGTCCGGCACGCCGTACTGCGGCGAGAAGCGGCTGGTCGAGCCGGTCATGTCCGCCGGGCAGTCTGGGTCCGGCAGGAAGTTCTGCTGGACCCACTCCTTGGCGTCGATGACTTCCTGCGTCGGGCGGTTCTGGTTCATGATGAGCCAGTAGGGCTGCGAATAAATCACGCCACTCTGGGTCGTATCGAGCTCCAGGTGCAGCAGGTAGACGCCGTCGGAAGGCTGCAGGAATCCCCCCTGCCCGTCGGCGGGCCCGAGCAGCAGCATGCCGATGTGCCGATGCCACTTGCCGTCGGTCGGCACCGAGACCTTGAAGCCCTCCGTCCAGACATCGGTCTCGGGCGTCATGGCCTGGAGCGTCTGGGCGAAGCGGAACTGCACGCGTTCGTCGGCGATCGTCAAGAAGTCGTCGCCGTTCCAGACGCGGAGCGCGCTGCGGATGTTGAAGCCGACCAGCTCACCGGGCTGGAATGTCCCCAACAGGGTGTCGTATCCAGGATCGTTGGTGAAGTTCGGCTGCTTGCCGAACCAGCCGTCGAAGACACGCACGCTCATGTTCGCCTGGCCGCTCACCGTGTCGACATCCCCCGTGCGGATCTGCCCCCAGGGGCTGATGTCGACGATGATGTCGCCCTCGTGGAGTTGGGCTGACGCGTTGCTCGCAGAGACGGTCAGCACGCCGCCGATCAGGCACGCGAGGATCATGTTTCGCTTCATCTGGCCACCTCCGGGTCGAAGGAGTTGTCGTCGAAATCGCGGTAGACCTCCTCGAACCGGCGCGCCTCGGCACGCCCGTCCAGGAAGCCGTACACCGCCACCGAATCCCACCGGCCTTTGCGTCCGCCGTGGGCGTTGGTCTGCATCTCTTCGGCGGCGAGCCCGGGCGCAAGGTCGCGCCCGAAGTCGCCCCACGCCTCGGCGTGGACATGGTCGCTCTTGGCGAAGGTCGAGCTCGAGCTGTCGCCGTCGCCGTCGCCGAAGGTCATCATGAGGAAGTGCACCGTGGCGCTGGGCCTTGGGATGCGCTGGATCTCGTCGTAGCGGTCGCGCTTCATGTACTCCGTCGCGGGCGCCGCCGAGCCTCTGACGGTGTAGTTGTTCAGGCCGTAGCTCGTCCACCTCGAGACCTGGGCGGAGTTGAGCGAGGCCCTCGCCGCGGGATCGCGCGCGATCGACACGAACTCAGAGAGCGTCATCCCCTCGTCCTCGCCCCCCTCGGCGACATTCCAGAAGCGGCTGCGGTCCACCGGCGACCGCAGGGCGATCTGCTGGCCGAAGTGATCCTGCAAGACGAACGGCCACGCCTGCTCGACCGACTCGACCTGGCTCACCCCCCCGTGCGGGAGGCCCGCGCCGACGAACCGGCCCCGGTTCGCGTCCATGTACATCGTGTGCGCGATCTCCAGCGAGCGCACATTCGAGAGGCACTTGAGCTGCTGCGCCGCCTTCCTCGCCCCGCTCAGCGCCGGCAGCAGGATCCCGATGAGCAGCGCGATGATCGCGATCACCACCAAGAGCTCGATCAGCGTGAAGCCGTCGCAGGATCTCGTCCGGAACGATCTCGGGTGTGGGGGCGGCAGCATGGGATTCTGAGAATGGACTCTCACAACGAACCTTATCGAGAATCCATTCGCAGTTCAAGCCCTCCCGATGCTCCGTCTTCGTGAAAATGGCGCACAGACATTCCGCACCACAACCGTCCGGAAAGTACACTCGCCACAACAACGATCCCGCCGCCAAGCGGGCCAGGAGCCTCCCCATGCCCGCCAGAACCAGTCTCCACCGCGTCTCCGCACTCGCCCTGCTCGCCTCTGCCGCGGGGCTCGCCCTCCTCGGGGCCGGCCAGGCAGCCTCCACACAGGAGGGCCGACCCGTCCAGGAAGGACGCCCCGCCCAGGATCAGGATCAGCCGGAAGACCGGCCCGTCCCGGCCGTGAACATGGGCGACATGCTCGCCGGGGCCATCCGGAGCGTGCCCGGGTGCTACGGCGTCGAGCTCGCCCAGACCCAATCCGGCAAGAGCGTCATCATGGCCTGGTTCGAGGACAAGGCCGCCGTCATGCGCTGGTACAACCACCCGGTGCACCGGGGGGTGATGGGCCGTGCCGCGGGCGAGGGCGAACGCACGCCCCTGGAGCATGTCCCAGACGACGCCACAAACCTCATGGTCGTCGCGACGATCACGATGAGCGACGCCGAGCACATCCCCGGCTTCCCGATGCCGATCAGTCAGATCTCGATCGAGACCTACCAGTCGATGCCGACGGGGATCTCGCTGAACGGTCGCCTCTCGCCGAGCTCGATGAAGATCCCCAACCTCGAAGACCACACGGTCGAGCTGGTCGCACCAGGACGCTAATCGCCCCTCACCGGCGGCGACGCCCAAGCAAACCAAGGCCCGCGAGCGAAACGATCGCAACCGTTCCCGGTGCTGGGATCACCACGCCGCTGCTGACGAGCGTCTGCGTCCCGCTGAGGGCGAAGAGGATGTTCTCGAGCTCCAGCGAGAAGAGCAGGCTCGCCGTCTCGCCGGGAGGGAGCACCGTCGGCAGATCCAGCGGGAAGGTCGGGAGCTGCAGCCCCGGCGCTGCGCCCCCGTCCTGGGTGAAACTGCGCTGCGAAAACAGAGCCGCGTCGTCGCCCTCGATGTCGACGCCGCCGTCGAGCGGGATCGCCAGGGGTACGCCGGGGATGTCGATGGTTTGCCCGAAGAGCGTCGCGGTCCCGAACAGCAGCACCGGCACCGTGACCTGGTAGTCGAACCCGCCGGCGCGCGAGGTCATGGTTCCCGCCGCGGCGTCGCCGACCTGCACCATCGAGAGGTCGCTGAGCAGAATCTCACCGATGGGCAGGTTGACCGGAACGCCCGGAAAGGTCGAGTCCGGGCTGCGCGTGCGGAACGAGTCGGGGTCGAGCGAGAGCGTCGCGGGGAGGCTGATCGATCCAGGTCCCCACGCGGCGTTGTACCCGCTGACGCGGACCGTATCGCCTTCGGCGTTGAACGCCAGGCGCATCGAGCCCGAGATCGAGGTCGCAGCCGGCCCGCCGATGTCCGCGCCGAGGTCGACGGGCACGGGGACATTCTCGGTCGGTCCGAACGAGCCGAAGAGGCCCGGCTTGGTCCGCGTGCCGCCCGGGTTGGTGTCGGGGTCGTAATCGCCGATGAGCGAGCCAGAGGTCTCGACCCCCAGGCTCAGCGTCCCTTCAAACCCGCTCTGGGCGGGGTTGAACGCGAAATCGATGAATGGATCGGCCAAGGCGGGCGTCGAAACGCCCGCGGCCGCCGCGATCGCAACGGTGGTCCTGCGCATCTGCATCTCTCCTCTGGCGAGGATCGTTGCAGAATCCCAGGACCGTTGCAAGAGGAACCCCGCCCGAACGCGGCCGAAGCCCTCACCCGCCCCGCCTGGCGGTGCGGGCCCGGATGATGTAGTCGGTCGCCGGCGACTTCACGCCGAGCCTGCCCAGCAAGAGCGCGATCTGGCCCCGGTGGTACTGCCCGTGGGCGAACAGGTGCAGCAGGATCTCGCCGACGCTGTTGGTCCAGGGCTTGCCCTCGGTGGATTTGTACTCGATGATCCGCTCCGCCTCGGCCTCCCACCCCGGCCCAGCCTCGATCTTGGCGGCATACGCGTCCCAGTACCGCACGACACGGTCGAGCAGGGGGCGGAGCTCGTCGGCGAAGACGCTCTCGGGGAAAAGGTCGACGCCGCCCGCTTCGGGCGCCGGCGTCTCGGGGTCGATGCGACGCAGCCAGAGCTCACGCGCGGAGCAGGCGTGGGCGAACGCCGAGCAGGCCCGCTGGAAATCGTTCGACTCGTGCCTGTGGTCGGGCACGGCGAGGATGGCGTCGAGCTGCGCACTGCTCGATGCGTTGTCGTGGTCGAGCAAGGCTTTCGGATCGATCTTCACGCTTTGTTCTCCCCTTTGCATCACCCATCGCGGTCTATTTGTGGCACTGGCGGCTTGCCCGCCAGTGTTTCTTCTCATCGCGTGTGCCGGCGCATCACCGGCACAAAGCACTGGCGAGTGTTCACCAGCCAGAAAATCACCCAACGCCCGCCGCTTCAAGACCCGGGCGGTTTGTTGTCACGCGACGAAGTGATCACATCACGATACTTCGTTGCGATCGCCATCGAAAGCCCAAAGTTCACCACCGTGCCCAGCGCGAACGCTGCGATGGCGGCGATCCAGAACCGCTGAATCACGAGATAGACGATCAGCACAATCTGAAGGATGCCGATCACAAACAGCAGCAAGACCCACAACAACAGCACCGAGGGTCGTTGGTCGTTCGTCATCGAGCGCACTTCCCAAAGATCAAGGAAACCTCGCCGCAATCGCGGCACTCTCGACGCTCATGCCGTCGGGACACTTGCGGGCAAGCCGCCAGCGCCACAGATCCAAGACAACTCCAGCCACAGCATCACAACGCCTCCAACCTCCTCGCAACCTCCCGCTCGATCAGCGCCTCGAACATCGGGCCGAGGTCGCCTTCGAGGATATCGCGCAGGTTGAACTTCGTGTCCAGCCGCTGGTCGGCCACGATCCCGTCCTGGTAGCGGTAGACGCGAATCTTCTCGCTGCGTCCGCCGCCGCCGATCTGGCTCTTGCGTTCGGCCGACCGCTCGGCGGCCTTCGCATCGCGTTCTTGCTCGTGAACGCGGGCCATCAGCAGGCGACGGGCCTTCTCGCGGTTCTGGTGCTGGCTCTTGGACTCCTGCATCCGCACCTCGATGCCGGTCGGCTCGTGCACGAGGTGGACCGCCGTGGCGACCTTGTTGACATTCTGCCCCCCCGGCCCCTGCGAGGTCGTCACATGCTCGGTCACATCCTTCGACCAGTCGATCCGGACCTCGACCTCCTCGGGCTCGGGAAGCACGGCGACCGTCGCGGTCGAGGTGTGGATCCGCCCCTGCGTCTCCGTCGCCGGCACACGCTTGACCGAGTGCACCCCCGCCTCGAACGCGAGCTCCGACCAGACGCCCTCGCCCCGGACCCCCACCACCGCGTGGCGGACGCCCCCGAGCCCCGCGTCGGAGGCCATCTCGAAGACCTCGACCTCCCACCCCCGTCGCTGGGCGTACTTCTGATAGACGCCCAGGAGGTCGGCCGCCCAGAGCCCCGCCTCGTCGCCCCCGGTCCCGGCCCGGATTTCCAGAATCACCGAGCCGACGGCCCGGTCGTCGGCGGTGACCAGCCGGTTCTTGATCGTCTCGATGAGGGTCTCGGCCCGCTCGACGATCGCTGGCAGCTCCTGCCCCGCCAGCTCGGCGAGCTCCGGGTCGCCCAGCGCCGAGGTCATCTCGGCATGCTCGGCCCGCAGCCGCTCCAGTTCCCGGTACGCTTCAACGACCGGCTCGGTGGCGGCCTTCTTGATCGAGAGCTCGCGTACCTTGCGGTGGTCGCTGATGACCTCCGGGTCTGCCAGCGAGGCCTCGGTGCTGCGGTGCTGCTCCTCCAGCATCCGCAGGCGGTCGGCGAGGGCTTTGGGGATGTCGGGGAAGGCTTCGGGCACCGGGTGAAAATAGGCGGGGCGACTTCCGAACTCACCCGTCCCGGTTCGCCTGAAGGCGATCGGTCCCGAAGATCGTCCCGACGGCGCCAAAACGCCGATCCGCGACGGCCGGCGAGCGCTCCGGCCGGCCCGCCGCGCAATCATCCGAGAACGGCCCCGCCCGACAGCGACACGGGGCCAGAGAGAGGAACACGCGCCGATGGCAGACGCGATCATCATGGAACAGGTCCGCAAGACCTTCGGCGAGAAAGTCGCCGTGGAGGGGCTGGACCTGACCGTCAAAGAGGGCGGGCTCTACGGGTTCATCGGGCCCAACGGGGCCGGCAAGACGACCTCGATCCGGATGATCATGTCGATCATCTTCCCCGATTCGGGGCGGCTGAGCGTCCTCGGCAAGCCCTCGGCCATCGAGAGCAAGGACCGAATCGGCTACCTGCCCGAAGAGCGCGGCGTCTACAAGAAGATGAAAGTCGGCGCCTTCATCGAGTATGTCGCCAAGCTCAAGGGCGTCCACGGCGGGCCCCAGCTCAAGCGGGCCGTCGCCGACTGGCTCGAACGCGTCGGGCTGGAAGGCGAGCTCAACAAGAAGTGCGAGGAGCTCTCCAAGGGCATGCAGCAGAAGGTGCAGTTCATCGCCTGCGTGCTGCCCGAGCCGGACCTGCTCATCCTCGACGAGCCGTTCAGCGGGCTCGACCCGGTGAACATGCGCCTGATGCGCGATCTCTTCCTCGAGCAGCACGCCCAGGGGAGAACGCTGATCTTCTCGACGCATGTCATGTTCCAGGCCGAGCAGCTCTGCCGCCACATCGTGATGATCGACCGGGGCCGGAAGGTGCTCGACTCGCCGATGCACGAGATCAGGGGGCCCCACATGGCCAGCGGGATCGCGTTTGTCCCCGCCCACGGGACCGACGGCGACGGCGCCCGCGTCAGGGCCGAGTCTGTCCCCGGCGTCGCGGGCGTCAGAACCACCGAGCACGGCTACGAGGCCGACCTCGAAGACGGCGCCGACCCTGGCGATGTGCTCGGCGCCATCGCATCGGCCGTCCCGGTGCAGAAGATCGAACTCCGGACGCCGAGCCTCGAAGACATCTTCGTCGACATCGTCACGCGTGGCGACGAGCAACGCTCCGAAGATGAGTTACGGGCCGAACTGGCCGGGGCCGCCCGGGGAGGTGCGCTGTGAACGCAAAGACACTCACCGTCGCCAAGCGCGAATTTATCTCGACCGTCGCCACCAAGGGCTTCATCATCGGCGTGGTGATCTTCCCGCTGATCATGGTCGGGCTGATCTTCCTGATCCCCCAGCTCATCGACGACACGCCCCCGCGCGTCAGCGGCACCATCGAGGTCGTCGACCGCTCCGGCTGGGAGGGCGCGCAATCGATCCCGACGATCCCCGACCAGCTCGCGGCGGGCTACTCCGAGGAAGCTCTCCGCGCCGAGTACGACATGACCCGCAGGGCCATCGAGCAGCAGGCGGGCGAGCGCCTCGGCGAGGCCGCCGAAGCCGCGGCGGGCAGGGCCATCGAGCAGGCGATGGGCGAGATCCCCGACATCAGCGTCGCCGCCCTCGCCTCAGACACCAGCGACGAAGCGATCGAGGAGCGCAAGCGGGTGCTCCTGCAGGGCACGCCGCAGGACGGCGGGCTGCTGGCGATCGTGCTCATCGAGCCCAACGCGGTGCGTCCGAGCGATGAGCTCGGCTTCGGGGCTTACCAGATCACCGTCCGCCCTCGCCTCGACGACCGCTTCGAGCGGCCGCTCCAGCAGAAGATCGAGGGCGCGATCCGGACCTCCCGCATCGCCGCGGCCGGGCAGGACCCCGAGGCCCTGAGCCGCCTCGTGCAGGTGCGGAGCAGCCGCCCCCAGGTGATGACCGAGACGGGCGAGCGGGCCAGCACCGGCGGCGGGGCCAACATGGCGATGGCCGGCGCGTTCATGTTCCTGCTCTGGATCTCGGTGATGACCGGGGGCCAATACCTGATGACGACGGTGATCGAGGAGAAGTCCAGCCGCGTGATGGAGGTGCTGCTCTCGGCCGTCAGCCCGGTGCAGCTGATGACCGGCAAGATCCTGGGCCAGATGTGCGTGGCGCTGACGGTCCTGCTGATGTATGTGACGATCGCGATCCTGACGATGCGCCAGTTCGACCTGTTGCACCTGGTCGACGCGGGGAACATCGGGCTGCTGATCGTCTACTTCTTCATCGCGTTCTTCATGCTCGCCTCGCTGATGGCGGCGATCGGCTCGGCGGTGACGGAGGTGCACGAGGCCCAGTCGCTGCTCACCCCGGTCATCATGGTGATGCTCATCCCGCTGATCCTCTGGATGCCGTTGATGCGCAGCCCCAACTCGACCTTCGCGACCGTCTGCGGGCTTTTGCCCCCGATCAGCCCGTTTGCGATGGTGATCCGGCTGGCGGGCGCCGAGCCGATCCCGGCGTGGCAGGTCGTCGCCTCGATCCTCATCGGCATCGCCGCCGTCTTCGTCTTCGTCTGGGCGACCGCCAAGATCTTCCGCATCGGCGTGCTGATGTACGGCAAAGCCCCCAACCTCCCGACACTTCTCCGCTGGATCCGCATGGCGTAACCCGCGCCGAACCGGCCGGGCGCGTACAACTCTGGCCATGGACAAGCACGATCTCTACGAACTGTGCGCACAGTCTCCCGAACGGGACGCGCCGCTGCTCGCGGCGATCCACGGGGGCGACCCACAGATCTTCGGCGAAGACTTCGCCGGCGCAGGAGCGACCAGCCGCGCCTGGACAACGCTGATCCCGGGAAGCAGCGCCTTTGCGGTCGACCACGACCCGGTCGTGCTCGAACGCCTCGCAGACGCCCCGGGCGTCACGCCCCGCGCCCGCGATGTGATGGACGCCGACGACCCCTGCGACATCCTCTTCGTCGGCAACTTCTCGATCTGCGAGCTGCACACCAGAGCGGACCTGGTCGCCTACTTCCGCCACGCGCTGCGCCGGCTGAGATCAGGCGGGATCATCGCCTGCGACCTCTACGGCGGCACCGACGCTTACACCCTCGGCACGCTCGAAGACGACCATGAGGCCCCCGACGGCTCGAAGATCACCTACACCTGGGAGCAACGCCACGCCGACCCGACGACCGCACGCGTCGTCAACGCGATGCACTTCATCGTCGACACCCTACACGGCGAGCGGATCGAGCTCCCCGACGCGTTCGTCTACGACTGGCGCCTCTGGACAATCATGGAGCTGCGCGAGGCGATGGAGGAGGCGGGGTTCAGCAAGACCGAGGTCTACCCGAGGGCCGAGTTCGCCGTCGACGACGAGGGCGCGTACCACACCCGCCAGATCAAGCACCCCGACGAGATCGACGAGGCGTTCTTTGTGTTCGTGGTCGGACGGGTCTGAAGCGGCGGGAACGCAGAAGGAGCGAGGCGATGGAAGGCCTGTTCACAGTCTGGCTCGGGATGGCCCTCGAGTTTCTGTTCTACCGAAAATTCCTGGAAGTCCCGATCTGGTTCTGGATGTGCGTGCTCGCCGGGCTCGGGATTCTGCTCTGGGCGATTCTGTAGAGCTGTCTGAGTCGCCGGCCTTCGCTGGCGAGATGGGCGGTCCTTGTCGCCGGCTGTCGCCGGCGAGTGTGAGTTGTCTTTGACGCCGGCCTTCGCCGGCGAACCTCGCCTCTCGCCCCTCTACCCTCTCGCTCGCCAAAGGCGCGCCCCCCCCCCCCCCCCCCCCGCCCCCCCCCCCCCCCCAACCCACAA
>JAFIFZ010000083.1 GCA_020831775.1 Phycisphaerales bacterium | reverse complement strand
CCCCCCCCCCCCGCCCCCCCCCCCCCCCCCCGCCCCCCCCCCCCCCCCCCCCCCCCCCCCCCCCCCCGCCCCCCCCCGCTCGCCTTTGGCGAGCGAGAGGGTCGAGAGGCGATCAGGCGAGCAGGAGAGCTTTGCGGCAGCAGATCACCGAACTCGCCGTGGATCTCCACCTGCAACCCCAAAGCCACCCCGCCGCGCAGCGGCGAGCGCCCCCTGCGTCCGGCACCCCGCGCCCAGCGCCCTTCTACTACACTTCTCCGATGCGATTCCTGCCCATGCGTCTCATCGCGTTGCTGATCTGCGGCCTGCTGCCCGCGGGTTGTGGATCTCTCGGCCTCCCGATCGTTCGGACGCCGGCGGTCTCGGCCGAGGCGTGCGCGATGTTTGCGCCGGTCGTGATGCGTCTGCACCCGCTCACGCATGTGGACCGCACGGCGGCGGGGCAGCCGATCATCGTCTGCCACATCGAGTTCGCCGATTCGTGGGGCGACACGGTCAAGGCGGCGGGTGATCTCGCGGTGCTGCTCTACCGCCCGCGCGGCGCCACGGGCGCGACCGGCACGCAGGAGCTGCGCTGGGACATCGCCCTGACCGACCCGGAGACGAATGCCGCACACTACGACCCGGCGACCAGAACCTACCGCATCCAGCTCGGCCGCCTGCCCGAGTGGGCCACCACGGTCGGCCAACCCGGCGCTGAAGACCAACGCATCGTCCTCCGCGCGATCTTCACGGCGACCGACCGCGAAGGACGCGAGACGACACTGCGGGATGAGCTGACTGTGCGCGGGTGAGGCGGGGCTCACCTGTAAATATGCACAACTCCTTCAATTGCGAAGATTCTCGGTTCGGTTCCTGGTTGACGCGATGAACGAAATCCTTTAGGCTGACTTCGCGGGGAATCGGGAGTTCGGTGTGCGGGAATCGCGGCGACGCACGCGGGCGAGATAATAAAAGACCTAAGAGTCCGCCGCGAGCATCACAAGGAATGAGGAACCGCCATGGCTATGAAGTGGATCAAAGTTCCGGGCTACCGATGCGTGCTGACGGGCGCTTTGGCCGTCGCGGCCATGACAGCAGCCGCCGAGGCCTGCACGCGCGCCGTGTATCTCGGGCCAAACGACCAAATCGTCACCGGGCGCAGCATGGACTGGCACGAGGACCTGCACAGCAACCTCTGGCTCTTCCCGCGCGGGATGCGGCGGAGCTCGGGCGTGCCCGGCGGCGAGCTGGAATGGACAAGCCGCTACGGCAGCGTGATCACCTCCGCCTACGAGATCGCCACGACCGACGGGATGAACGAGGCCGGGCTCGTCGCCAACCTGCTCTACCTCACCGAGTCTGAGTACTCGCCGGATTCAGACTCGCGTCCCGCGCTGGTCACCAGCATCTGGGCGCAGTACATGCTCGACAACTTCGCGACCGTCGAGGAGGCGGTGGCCGACGCGCGGCGAGGCCGCTACCGCATGGTCACCGTCGAGGCGCCGGGGGGCAAGCCGGGGACGGTCCACCTCTCGCTGTCTGATCCCTCCGGCGATTCGGCGATCTTCGAGTACATCGGGGGGGAGCTGGTCATCCACCACGGGCGTGAATTTCAGGTTATGACCAACTCGCCGGCCTACGAACAGCAGATCGCGTTGAACGAGTACTGGAAGCAGATCGGCGGGACGGTGATGCTGCCGGGCACCAACCGTGCCGCGGATCGCTTCGCCCGCGCCTCGTTCTATATCAACGCCTGTGAGCAGACCGACAACCCGCGCGAGGCCGTCGCCGCGACGCTCAGCGTCATCCGCAACGCCAGCGTTCCCCGCGGCATCACGACGCCCGACCAGCCCAATATCTCCAGCACCATCTGGCGCACCGCCAGCGACCAGAAAAACCTCGTCTACTACTTCGAGGACACCGCAAAGCCGGGCGTGCTCTGGGTCCGGCTGAAAGAGCTCGATTTCGCCGAGGGCGCGGGCGCCCGCAAGATCACGCTGCACAAAGCGCCGGACATCGGGGGCGATCAGACCGACGCGTTCAAGCCGGCGGAACCGTTCACCTTCATCGTGCCGGAGTAACCGGTGTATCCCGACGGGCGGCGCCGGGGGCTCCCGGTCTGTCGTTCGGAGTGCAGAAACAAGGAACAAGCCATGCACGCCACGCGTTCGGCGGCTGCCGCACTCTTGATCTTCTCCGCCGCGACTTTGTCGGGTGCGAGCGAGCTCTCCCGCGCCGTATTCGGCGAGCGCAACGCCGTCGCAACGAGCGAGCCGACCGCCGGCCAGCCAGGCGAGCACGCCGGCTACCAGGCGCCCGCCGACCACCACCACGAGCCGATGACACGCGTCGGGCTGGACCCGTGGCGGATCGATCTGACGGCGTGGGTCTGGCTGCTCGGTGTCGATGGCGACCTGGGCGTCGGCAGCCGCAGGGCCAGCGTGAGCGCCAGCTTCGGCGACATCCTCAGCGATTCCGACTCGCTCTTTGCGTACTCGGGGCGCATGGAGCTCGGGTACTCGCGATGGGGTGTGTTCGTCGACGGGATCCACGCCGAGGTCGGCGCGGACGATGTCCGCCCGCTCGGCGTCGAGTTTCTCGCGGTCGATATCAAGTACCAGATGACCATCCTCGACTTCGGCGTGCTGTACCGCCTGGGCGAGTGGGCGCCGCCCGCCGCCGCGGCGTCGAGCCCGCGGAGCACCACCCTCGACCTCTACGCCGGCGCTCGGTACACCGACCTCGATGTCGAGCTGGATTTCCGCGAGATCCCGCTGATCCGGCGCGAGGTGAGCTGGTTCGACCCGATCGTCGGCGCCAGGCTCGACACCCCGCTGGCCGACCGCCTGCGCCTGACGGCCAACGGCGATGTCGGCGGCTTCGGCATCGGCTCGAACTTCGCGTGGTCGGCCACGGGCGTGCTGGGCTACGACTTCCCGTTCCTGGGCACGCACGGCTCGGTCTACCTGGGCTACCGCGCCATCGGCCATGACTACAGCACCGGCAGCGGCGAACGCCGCTTCAAGTGGGACATCATCCAGCACGGGCCGCTGGTGGGGTTGTCGTTGTGGTTCTGAGATAGCGAGACGCAGCACATCGGGCAGCCGAACAAGACCCCGCCGCGAGGCGGGGTCTTTGCTATACTGAGGTCAAGAGCGGCAAGGTCGGGAGAGCATGAGAGGCCGAGGGCGGGCGGTCGTCCGTGGCTGCGGTTACTCGAGCGGCAGAAAGTGCGTCTCGTAAAGGGTTGGGTTGCGATGGCTCAAATCATCAAGCAGTTCTGGGAGTGGTTTCTAAACGAGGACAATCGTGGGGCTGCTATAGCTCTAAGTACTCTTGTCGTTATCTTGGTTACTGGTGCTTGGGCAGTGTTCGTATACTGGCAAAGTGCTCGCGTGGTTCCGCCAGCCCAACCAACGAACGAGATTCAGCACAGCGTTGTGTCGGGAAGAGACTTGACCGTTGGTGGCGATCTCACCGTAAACACGGGCAGTGGTGGTGATCGCGCCGTGCCCGACGCGGACTTGCAGGCGGTGATAGATAAGGCCATGCGCGTTGCCGAGGAGAAGGGACGACTATCGGCCGAGGTGCAGGAATTGAGTCGGTCGAATCAAGATCTTGAGGATCAGCTTGCGGCTGCCCTCAAGCGGGTCGAAAGGCTGGGGCACGCAGGCAGTATCGAAGCTGCCGATGCTCTTGACCAAGTAAGGGCAAGCGGAGATCTGACACAACTCGATATGTTCCTCGATTCGGAGGTTGATCGACTACAGGGAAAATTAAGAACTGGAATCGATGATCTTGTGGAGATCAGTCGAGAAAGCGCAGCTATTTCCTATCTTCGGGGTGATATCAACAAGGCCAAAGCAAGAATCGAAGCAATTCTTCGCCATGTGCCAGATGATCTCGATGCGATCACTCGTCTCGGACACATTCACAAAATTCGTGGTCAGCTAGATTGCGCTGAAGCGGCATATCGCCAAGTGTTGGATTTGGCGGGTGATGATAAATTTACTCGCGCCGTAACCTATGGCAACATCGGGAATGTGATGTTCGCTCGAGGTGATGTTGCCGATGCCGAAGCCATCTACCGGCAAGCGTTGAAGCTGTTTGAGGAGCTCGACCATCTCGAGGGTTTGGCCGACACTTATGGTAACCTCGGTACTGTTGAGCGAACCCGCGGCGAACTCAATGATGCCGAGACGATGTACCTGAAGGCATTAGGGCTGAATAAAGAGCTTGGACGACCAGTGGGGGCTGCCCAAATTTACAACAACCTTGGGGTCGTTTTTCTGATGCGTGGCGATCTCGACAATGCCGAGCGAATGTATCGCAAGTCGCTGTCAATAAATGAGCTCGCTGGACGCCCAGAGGGCATGGCCAGCAATTACAGCAACTTGGGCAGGTTGTTGTATAGTCGCGGCGATTTCGAAGGCGCCGAGCAAATGGTTCAGATGGCGATGAAGTTGTACGAGTTGCTCGGCGATCCCACCGGAATTGCTGACAGCTATAGCAACATTGGTGCTGTTGTGCAAGCGAGGGGAGATCTCAACAGCGCCGAGGCGATGTTCCGGAAAGCGCTGGACCTGTACGAGACTCTCGTGCATCCCGAGGGTGTGGCGGTGACATATAGCAGGCTCGGGAATGTGCTCTTCGAGCGCGGGGATCTCAATGGTGCCGAGACGATGTACCGGAAGGCGCTGGATTTGCACCAAAAGCTTGATAGTTCTAAAGGCATAGCTCTTAGTTACTCCAATATTGGCCTTGTCTTGGACAAGCGATGGGATCTCGATGGAGCCGAGAAAGTGCACCGGAAGGCGCTTGAGTTGAACAAGCAGATCGGATACCCCGCGGGAATGGCTACAGACTACGGGAATCTCGGCAGCTTGCTGCTCAAACGAGGTGATTACAACGGTGCAGAGTCGATGTACCTGAAATCACTGGAGTTAAACGAGCGCATCGGGCATAAAGCGGACATTGCCTTAAACTATATGAACCTCGGCATCCTCATGCAGCGGCGTGGCGATTTCGGAGCAGCTCGCATCGCATGGAGCAAGTCCCGCGATCTCTACTCCGGAATTGGCGCAAGTCACATGATCGCGAATATCGATGGCATGCTTGGCCTGCTACCAAAGTAAGTGTCTGTCCGGATTCATGCGAACAGAACTTCCCACCCGACCCTTCGCTGCGCTCAGGGGTCGGCGTCAAGGTTGCGGGGAACTGTGTCACTTGGAGATCTGTGCCACCTCCCGATCCCCCGGCTCGGCCCTCACCTGTTCGCCTGATCCCCTGCTCCACTCTTCCGCTCGCCGATGGCGAGCGTTGCCGTCGGGGCGGGTCGGTTCCTACCGTCGCCTCCCGGCGACGCCGCGTGCGGCGTGGGCCGGGCGCCTCATCGACGCCTTCCCCAGTCGGGCCGACCCCGACCACAGACCGATCACCCAGGAGCCCGACATGGCCATCCTCGTCGACGCCGACACCAAAGTCATCTGCCAGGGCATCACCGGCTCGTTCGGCGCCCTGCACACCAAGGGCTGCTTCGACTACGGCACCAACATGGTCGGGGGCGTCACCCCGGGCAAGGGCGGGCAGAAGGACGCCAACGGCCTGCCCATCTTCGACACCGTCGAGCAGGCGGTGAAGGCGACCGGCGCCGAGGCGACGATGATCTTCGTCCCCCCGCCCTTCGCGGCTGACGCGATCATGGAAGCCGCGCACGCGGGCATCCGCCTGATCTGCTGCATCACCGAGGGCGTGCCGGTGCAGGACATGGTGCGGGCGAGGCGTCTGCTCGACGAGATCAACACCGAGTGCGCCAAGGGTGCCGAGATCGTGCTGGTCGGCCCCAACTGCCCGGGCGTCATCACGCCGGGACCGAAGACGGGCGAGGGCGACGGCAAGAGCAAGTACACGGGCGCCGGCTGCAAGATCGGCATCATGCCCGGCTACATCCACACGCATGTGTCGGAGGCGAAGACGGGCAAGGCGGTCGGGATTGTCAGCCGCTCGGGCACGCTGACTTATGAGGCGGTGTGGCAGACCTCCAGCCGCGGGCTGGGCCAGAGCACCTGCGTCGGCATCGGTGGCGACCCGGTGCGGGGCCTGAACCACATCGAGACGATCAAGCTGTTCCAGGAGGATCCGGCGACGGACGGCATCCTGATGATCGGCGAGATCGGCGGGAGCGACGAGGAAGAAGCCGCGGCGTACATCAAGGAGCATGTCACCAAGCCTGTCGCCGCGTTCATCGCGGGCCAGACCGCCCCCCCCGGCAAGCGGATGGGCCACGCGGGCGCGATCATCTCCGGCGGCGAAGGCTCGGCGGACGACAAGATCAAGGCGCTGAAGGCCGCGGGCGTCGAAGTCGCCATGAGCCCCGCGGACATGGGCGAGGCGATGGTCAAGGCGATGGGGATGTAGTGGGGTGTAGGGTGTAGGGCGTGGGGCGATGGGGTGTGGGGGCGGGCGGGCGTTTGGGGGGGGGGGGGGGGGGGGGGGGCGCGGGGGCAAGCGGGGCGGGGGCCCGCACCCCGGGGGCGCGGCACGGGGGGGTGGGGGGGGGGGCGTTGGGGGGGGGGGGCGCTGGCCTTTGGCGTGCGGGAGAGGCGCGGGGAGAGCAGGCGATCAGGCGAGCGTGACGCCGATCCCTGAGCGGCGCGAAGGGTCGGGTTGCGGGGTCGGCGTGCTTGCGGGGCCTGCCGCGGATCGGTATCTTCGCGGGCCATGGCGGGGGATGCAGAAAACGAACAACTGGCCGAGAGCCAGCCAGAGGCACGCGAGGCCGAGGCGTTCCTTGAGCACGCTCGCGCGTTCTGGACGGCCGAGGAAACGAACGCCGCGAGGCTCGCGTCGCATGTGCGGCTGCTGACGACGCTGAGCATCGGGCTGCTGGGGATCATCGCGTACCGGCTGACGCTGTCGCTGCCGATGGAGCTGCCGGATTTCAGTGTCTTGGTGGCCGCCGCCGCCATGCCCGCAGCAGTTGCGATTGTCTTTTTGCCATTGTCGAGGCCGCAGAGCTTGTGGATGAACGATCGGCTTCCGATCTTCGGTGTGCTTGCTCTCGTGTTGCTCACTTCGATTGGGTTGCAGTTCTCCGAGGCTCGACGGGTTGTTTTCTCGGCGCTCTCGGGGGCTTCGGCGGGCCTGCTCATCAGCGCGTTGGTTTTGGCGGTCGTCGGGCTGGTGCACCTGTTCTATCTGCGTCCGCTCAAGCCGGCGTCAGGCTCCGAGGCGCCGTCGGGTTCCGGCGCAAGGTCAGCGGGCGATACTGAGGCGGGCGGCGCCGAGGGCAGATCGCTGACGGCGACCCTGCATTTCTCCCTATCTCGCAGCGCGATCCGGCGTGCGGACGAGGTGATGCTTCCGGCGGAATGGTCGGTCTTCCGGAGGCGGTACCAGGCGGCCGTGGATCTGCGTGAGCGGAACAACGCCCTGCGGGATCGGATCCGGAGGTCCCAGAAGCTGATGACCCGATCGTTTCTGGTCGGGCTCGTGATGCTCCTGACCTGGCTCGCTGCGGCTCTGGTGGAATCTTTGTAGCGGCGATCCGGTTCTTGCCGTATAGTTACGGTTAGTGCTTGGGAGGAATGACTTCATGGCGACGCGAGAGATCCCATCCAAACGCGAAGCCGAGATCGATGAACTCGTGCGCGCCACCGAGGCGATGCAGGAGGCGGAGCGTCGGCTTACTCGGCCGGTGCCGTTCGGCGAGGTGCTCCGATCGACATTCCGCCAGATGCTCCGCCCTGAGGGCGTTGAACACGAGCAGGGGCGGAAGTCTCGGAAAGCCGGTAAGGCCTGAGCGGGGCGAAGGGTCTTGGACTTCAATTTCAGTTGATGTATCGCTGACAGGAAACACTGGCGGGCAAGCCACCAGTGCCACAATCTGTCCGCGCCCCGCGCCCCGCGCCCCGCGCCCCGCGCCCCGCGCCCCGCGCCCCGCGCCCCGCGCCCCGCGCCCCGCGCCCCGCGCCCCGCGCCCC
>JAFIFZ010000080.1 GCA_020831775.1 Phycisphaerales bacterium | reverse complement strand
TTGTTTTTTTTGCGTCGTGGGGGGTGGTTTCAGCCGCCCGGGTGTTTTTACGCGGGGGGGTGGCGCCGGGGTTTGAGTGGGGGGTGTATCTGGCTTTTGGGGGGTGGTTGGGGGCGCCGGTTTGGGGGGCGGGAGGGTGGAGCAGGTTAACAGGCGAGCAGGTGAGCCGGGCTGCGCCCCGGGAGCAGGGCGGGAGGAGCTCAGGCGGCTTGGGCGGCTTTGGGGAGGTAGCGGGCGCAGAGGGTGTGGAGGTCGCTGCGGCTGATGGGCTTGGTGGCGTAGTCGTTGCAGCCCTCGTCGAGGCAGCGGCCGCGGTCGCCCCGCATGGCGTGGGCGGTCAGGGCGACGATGGGTGTTTCGACGCCGAGTTCGCGGAGTGAGCGTGTGGCCTGGTAGCCGTCGACGACGGGCATCTGCATGTCCATGAGGACGAGGTTGTAGGGGGCCTTGTCCGCGGCGGCGAGGACGAGTTCGATGGCTTCCTGGCCGTTGGAGGCGACGCAGACCTTGAGGCCGAAGCTTCGGAGGTGGTGGGCGATGAGGCGTTGGTTGTCGGGCCCGTCTTCTGCGAGGAGGACGCGTCCGGTGAGCTTTGGGAGTTCGTTGTCGGGCGCGAGCCGCTCGCGCGAGGGCGAGGTCCAGAGGCTGTCGTGGGCGACGAGGCGCAGGCCGCCGGGGGCCTGGACGGGCAGGTCGAAGCGGAAGCGCGATCCGGCGCCGGGGTGTGACTCGACGAGCCTGACATCGCCTCCGAGCAGTTCTGCGAAGCGTCTGGAGATGGCCAGGCCGAGGCCGGAGCCGCCGAAGCGTCTTGTGGAGGAGGCGTCGGCTTGTTCGAAGGGGAGGAAGAGGCGTTCGGCGTCTTCCGGGCGGATGCCGATGCCGGAGTCGACGACATCGACGGAGAGGATCTCGGCGCCGTCCCTGACATCGAGCTCGACCTCGACGGCGACGCTGCCGCGTTGTGTGAACTTGATGGCGTTGCCGACCATGTTCATGAGGATCTGGCGGAAGCGTGTGGGGTCGGTGAGAACGGTCTCTGGGATGGGGGACTTGTAGATGAGGCCGAGGGCGACGCCCTTCTGCTCGGCGCGGGCGCGCATGAGGAAGACCGAATCGTGCAGGAGGTCGGGGAGGGGTGCGGCGGCCTCGTCGATGGCCATGCGTCCGGCCTCGACGCGGGAGAGATCGAGGACATCGTTGATGATGTTGAGCAGGTGCTCGCCGTTGCGCCGGATCACGCGGATGAATTCGCGCTGGCGTTCCTCGTCGAGCTCGCCGCTTTCGAGGATCTCCGCGTAGCCGATGATGGCGGTCATCGGCGTGCGGATCTCGTGGCTCATGTTGGCGAGGAACTCGCTCTTGGACCTGTTGGCGGATTCGGCGGCGTCACGGGCCTGTTCGAGCTTGGCCTGTGTGAGCTTGAGCTCTGTGATGTCTTCGGAGCTGCCCAGCACGCCGACGACCTCGCCCTCGGTGTTTCGCAGGGGGATCTTGTCGGTCTTGAGCCATCGCGTGCGTCCCGCGGCGTCGGTCGACTCCTCGATGATGTCGAAGTCGGGGTGCCCGGTGCGCATGACGCGTTGGTCGCAGGCGGTGTAGTGGGCGGCCTCGGCTTCGGTCCATGGCATGTCCGAGTCGGTGAGGCCGACGACATCGGTCTTGCCCGTGTCGATGAGGAACTGGCGGTTGCCGCCTTGGTAGACGCCGTTGCGGTCTTTCCAGAAGAGGGTCTGCCGGATGTTGTCGAGGATGAGTCTGAGGAAGCGTTCAGACTCCCCGAGGCGGGACTCGGCGATGTGTCGTTCTGTGATGTCGCGGCTGATGCCGATGACGCCCCAGGGCTGGCCGTCCTCACCGAGGATGGGGACCTTGACGACCTCCATGAGGCGTTTTTCGCCGTCGGAGGGTCGGATGGTGTACTGGCGGGTAATTGGCCTTCTGTGCGTCGCGACCTCGTTGTCTGTGGCGATCATGGTCTCGGCCTCTACGGGCCTGAAGACCTCGCGGACATTGCGTCCGATCAGATCGCCGCCGCCGGTGAACTCGCGTGCGGCGTGGTTGGCGAAGAGGTAGTTCCCGTTCAGGTCTTTGACAAAGACGGCGTCCGGTAACGCGTTGACCAGTGTGAGCAGGTCGGTGGGGCGGAACCTGCGGCTCGCCGGCGCGTTGTCGGGGTCGGGCAAAGACACACCGGTTTGTCGTCATTTGTCACAACAAGCTTAGATGCGGGAGCTTGATCGGCCAAAGACGGAGTTCCGTCTGGAACGGGCGAGGCCCGGTAGCGGTGGTGATCGGTCGGGGTGGCGGAGCCGGCTGGGAACGATCGGGCTTTGAGAGGGCGGCTCCGGGCGTCTTGTTTCAAACAGTGGCCCTTCACTGAAACTGCGCCTCGCCTTGTTTCAGTCGGCTGAAGTAACTCCAGCCTCGCCTTTCTGGAAGACCAGGGTTGTGCCCTGGCGGTCGACTCGGATCGCGTCGCCCGGGCCGAACTCGCCGGTCAGCATGCGGCTGGCCAGGGCGTTCTCCAGTCGCTGCTGGATCACCCGCTTCAGCGGGCGGGCGCCGAAGACCGGGTCCCAGCCCTCTTCGGCGATGCCGGCCTTGGCCTCGTCGGTGAGCTCGATGGTGATGTCGCGCTCGGCGAGGCGCTCGCGGAGGCGCCCGAGCTGGATCTCGATGATGCCCGCCAGGCTCTCCTTCTTCAGCTGGTGGAAGACGACGGTCTCGTCGATGCGGTTGAGCAGCTCGGGGCGGAAGAAGGCCTCGCGCTGCTGCATGCGGAGCGAGGCGTTCAGGTCGCCCGACTCCATGTCGGGGGTCAGGCCGCGCCCGCGGACATCGAGGCCCGGCCCGTGGCGGACCAGGTCGCGGACGGCGGCCTCGATCTCCCAGTCCTCGGCGCCCGCCTCGGTCATCTCCTGGATCTTCTGGCTGCCGATGTTGCTGGTCATCACGATGATGGTGTTGCGGAAGTCGACGGTGCGTCCCTGGCCGTCGGTGAGGCGTCCGTCGTCGAGGAGCTGGAGAAGCACATTGAACACATCGGGGTGCGCCTTCTCGACCTCGTCGAGCAGGATCACCGAGTAGGGGCGTCGGCGGACGGCCTCGGTCAGCGCGCCGCCCTCCTCGTAGCCCACATAGCCGGGGGGCGCGCCGATCAGGCGGCTGACGGCGTGCTTCTCCATGTACTCGGACATGTCGATCCGCACCATCGCGTCTTCGGTGTCGAAGAGGAACGACGCGAGCGCCTTGCAGGTCTCGGTCTTGCCCACGCCAGTCGGGCCCAGGAAGAGGAAGCTGCCGATCGGTCGGTTGGGGTCCGAAAGACCTGCGCGGCTGCGGCGCACCGCGTTGGCGACCGCCGTGAGCGCTTCGTCCTGCCCGAGCACGCGGTGACGCAGCAGGCTCTCCATGTTGGTCAGCTTCTCGCGCTCGGTTTCGAGCAGCTTGCTGACGGGGATGCCCGTCCAGCGGCCGACGATCTCGGCGATCTGCTCGGCGTCGACCTCTTCCTTGACGAGGGCGTCGCCCTTGATCTGGCGTTCATCGAGGATCTTCTCGGCGGCGCGGAGCTGCTTTTCGAGCTCGACGATCTCGCCGTACTGGATGCGTGCGGCGGTTTCGAGGTCGCTGCGGCGCTGGGCCTGGTCGAGCTCGGTGCGCTTGGCGTCGATCTTGGCTTTGAGGTCCTTCACGGCGTCGAGGTCTTTCTTCTCCGCCTCCCAGCGCGAGGTCAGCGCGTGGTTCTGCTCCTGGAGGTCGGCGAGTTCGCGTTCGACGCGGTCGAGCTCCTTGTTTTCCTTGTCGGCCTTGGTCTCGCCACGCCCGTCGCGCTTGGCGCTCGCTTCGAGCTTGAGGGCCTCGCGCTCGATCTCCAGCTGCATGATGCGACGTCGGAGTTCGTCGAGCTCGGTGGGCATCGAATCGTTTTCGAGGCGGAGGCGGCTCGCGGCTTCGTCGACGAGGTCGATCGCCTTGTCGGGCAGGAAGCGGTCGGCGATGTAACGCTGGGAGAGGTGGGCGGCCGAGAGCAGGGCGGCGTCCTGGATGCGCACGCCGTGGTGCGCCTCGTAGCGTTCCTTCAGACCGCGCAGGATCGCGACGGTCTCTTCGACACTCGGCTCGCCAACATAGACGGGCTGGAAGCGGCGCTCGAAGGCGGGGTCCTTCTCGATGTGCTTGCGGTACTCGTTGAGCGTGGTCGCGCCGATGGTCTGGAGCTCGCCTCGCGAGAGGGCCGGCTTGAGGATGTTGCCCGCCGAGACGGCGCCCTCTGCGGCGCCGGCGCTGACGACGGTGTGCAGCTCGTCGATGAAGAGGATGATCTCGCCGCTGGCGGCCTGCACCTCGCGGAGCACGGCCTTGAGGCGTTCCTCGAACTCGCCCCGGAACTTCGCGCCCGCGAGCAGCGCCGCGACATCGAGGGCCATGATGCGCTTCTCGCGCATGCCCTCGGGGCAGTCGCCGTTGACGATGCGCAGGGCCAGGCCCTCAGCGATGGCCGTCTTGCCCACGCCAGGCTCGCCGATGAGGACGGGGTTGTTCTTGGTGCGACGGCTGAGCACCTGCATGCAGCGCCGGATCTCTTCGTCGCGCCCGATCACCGGGTCGAGCTTGCCCTGCTGGGCCTTCTCGGTCAGGTCGATGGCGTACTTCTTGAGCGCCTCGAACGAGCTCTCGGCGTTGGGGTCGCTGATGGTCTCGACGCCCGAGGCCTTGCGGATCTGCTTCGCGGCTTCGGCGAGGTGCTTCTTCTCGACCCCGATCGTCGAGAGCACTTCCTTCATCGGGCCCCTGACCTCCGCGAGCGCGATCAGCAGGTGCTCGGTGGAGACGTAGGCGTCCTTCATGTCTCTGGCCGATGCTTCGGCCTTGGCGAGGATGTCCATGAGCTCGCGTCCGCCGCCGGCGGCGCCGGAGCTTGTCTTGGGGAGCCGGTCGATCTCGGCGTTGACGATCTGCTTGAGGCGGGCCGCGTCGGCGCCGGCCTTGGCGAGCATGTTCGCGGCGGGGCCGCTCGCGTCGTCGAGCATCGCGGCGCCGATGTGCAGCCCGTTGACCTCGGGGTTGGATCGCGCTCCGGCGTCGGTCTGGGCCGAGGCGAGGACCTGCTGGGCGGCGGTGGTCAGTCTGTCTGGTCTCACGGGACGGTCTCCTTGCAGCGATGCCGCCGGCGCGGGGCCGAAGGATCGCCAGCGGGATCCGTTGCAACCCGCGCGCCAGCCAGGATCATCCCGTGTGAGCGTGCGTGCTGGATGATTTGGAGGGCTCTGCGCTGCCGGGGATCGGCCACGGACTGCCCCGGATGCCGCGTCACTGCCGAAATGGCGGTCTGGCGTTGTTCGCTACAGGGCAGGGGCTGGAGACGCAAGAAGGGGCCTTGGAGCCCCAACAGGATGTTTGTAGACTGCTATGGGAGCACGCCGCGGGGCGGGCGCTGCGGGGAGCAATCCGCGCCCCGTGTTCTGATCGGGAAAGGGGACCCATGACACAACGGATGATGACGGTGCTGGCGGTCTTGTGCGCGTTGGCTGCCGCGGCAATGGCGAAGCCGCCGGCGTTCAGCGATCTGACGCTGGAGGAGGCGAAGGAGGCGGCCGCCGAGCAGGACCGGGTCATTGTGGTCGTCCGCCACGATCCGATGGACCTCAACAACGAGATCATGCGGCAGTACATCTGGACGGATCCGCGGGTTGAAGCGCTGATGGCCGAGCACGCGATCGGGGTCTGGATGAGCCCGGAGGAGGCGCCGAGACACATGTCGCGGACCGGCGCGGTCATGATCAATCACCGCGGCATGCGCATCGGCTTCCCGCTGTTCGACCGCGCGTCGGCGAAGACCGTCGCACGCTGGCTGCGTGATCCGGGCGACAGAAGGCTGCAGCTCATCGACGCAGACGAAGAGTGGGATGAGGCCAGGTCGATGTTCCATGATGTCGCCACCGGGCAAGCCCCGGCCGACGACGCGGCCGCCGATCTCTGCATCAGGATGTGGAAGGCTCTTCCAATCGAAAGTCATGGATTCTGGGCTGCGTTCCCTGAGCATTACGGCGCCGACTCGTTTCTCGCCTCGACGCGGCTCATCGCAGAAGCGCACCCCCGAGTGCTCGACGAACTGATCGAGCTGCGAGACCGGCTGGAGGCCACGCTCGCCGACGAGCAGAACGCCGTGGACCGTTGGCACTGGATGCTGCTGAACGCAGAGGCGCTGGACGACCGAGCACGCGTGGTTCGGTGGATCGAAGGGGTCCACAACGACGAGGCGCACCTTGCTGAGTCTGTCCCGCTGGCGAGGCTGATTGTTGACACCCTCGACAAGGAGCAGCAATGGTCGATGATGTACGACTACATGGCCGAGCCATGGTCTTCGGAGAGGGCGTTCGGCGACGGCCGCCGGGTGGGATCGCTGCAGGCGAGTCTGCACTCTGTCGTTCGTCGATGGGAGAGAGCGGCCGATGATCCGGAGCGGGCGGATCAAGTGCGTCGGCCGGATTTCGGCTCTGCGATGCTCGGTGAGCGCCGGCTGCATGTCGGCGCGTTGGCCAGCGGCGAGTTCGCCTCTGCCGCGCGGCAGCTCGCGATGATGCGCTACCTCGGGCCTCTCGATACGGAGGCGACGGGCGACCTGATCGCTTTTGCCGGTGCGAACGGCCTCGCCCATCCGCTGCACCTCCCCTTCATCAACGACGAGCGAGACGACCACCGCGAGATCGCGGCGTCGATCCGGCGCAAATGGCCCGACGCCGACGAGATCGCCGAGAAGCTGTACGCGCAGGAAATGTCGGAGCGGACCGAGCCGGGGAAGGAGGATCGGCCGTGAATCTCTCGACGAAGCTGCTGTTCGGGCTGCTGTGCTGGGGTTGCGTCGCCGCGGCGATGGCGAGGCCGCCGGCGTTCAGCGATCTGACGCTGCAAGAGGGGTTGCTGGAGTCTGAGCGGACCGGCAAGCCGCTGGTCGTCTTCTGGTACCGGCCCGAGCAATTGATGCCGACCGAGTTCATGCGGGCGGTGTCGTGGCACGACCCGGATGTTGTCGCGTGGATGCGGGAGCACGCGGTCGGGGTCTGGATCGAGGGGGAAAGCGGCGGGACGCTGGTCGCGCGCGATTCGGATGGGCGGCGGTCGCGGTTCTTTGACGACGAGCTTGCGATGTGGCTCCCCGGCCGCAGGTTCCGGACCATCGAGCCGACCCTTGCGCCGGAGTGTCTGCTGCTCTGGCTGAGCTTCCCGCCGGGCGACCCCGGGCTTGTAGAGGCGGTCGATGACTGCACATACGAAGTGGAGTCGAGAGAGTTCCGACGACTCCGCAGGTTGCGGGAGGACGATTCGCCCGAAGCACGCTTGGAAGGGCTCATCGACGCATGGTCTGACTTCGCGAGGCTCCACCTGCCGAACTTTCTCGCACAGCAATCGCTTGCGGCAAAAACAGAGGAATGGATTGAACAATTCGGCATGCATGACAAGCTGGAGGCGGTCGGCGCGGCGATCGAACAGCGACTGCGGGAGCGAGAGACGCCGTCGGACCGCCTCGCGTGGGTCATGTTCAACGCTGTGATCGGGGACCGGATCGACAGCGTGATCGACTGGGCGGATCTGGCGGAAGAGCCGCTGCAGCATCGGCTCGCAGCCCATGCGTTCGACATCATGTTTCCACGGCTGATCGAGCGTCGGAAGTGGGAACTCATCGGGAGGCTGGACCCGAGGTGGCATCCGCACACGGCCCAGTTTGGGTACTTCGAACATGTGAGCTGGATCAGAGGATCCACGAGCGGCTTCGTGCAGCGACGGATCCCTCGGAAAGACCCGTCCGTGAGATTCCGGCCGCTGTCGTTCTTGCAGTTTCCGCACATCCAAGAGCGCGCCGAAAAACTCGCGGCGATGCACCTCGGATGCCTCGCGATCGGCGAACTCGGGGAGGCGAGCGTGATGCTGCATGTCGTCTCGCAGCGGTGCCCGCCGGAAGTGCTCGATTACATCATCGGGTTCGCAGCGCGGGAGGGGATGCTCGACGCGGTGCACCTGCCCTACCTCGACCCTGAAAACCCCGGCCACGCCGAGTTGATCGAGAAAATCAACGCGCAGGAGAACGACCGATGAAAGCGCTCTGGTTGCTGTTCGCCGCGGCGTTGGTCATGCTGCTGCTGATTCTGCCGCTGCGGCTCATTGGAACCGACACGCCGGCGCAGCCGACGCTTCCCGGCGAGCACCGGCTGGCGGAGGCTCTTCGGCTCGCCGAGCGTGACGGCCGGAGTGTCGTTGTGTTCTTCGATGTGGTGTCGCCGGGGGTGGCGCCGGAGTTCCAGGCGTTCGATCGGAGCTATCTCGACCGCCTCGCTCGTGAGATGCTGGGCCATCATGAAGTCCGCGCATGGATCGATGAGCACGCGTACCTGGTGCGGAGCAGTTCTTTCTCGCGTCGTGATCAAGCTCGTTTCGAGCGAACGATCCGTGCGGAGGCGCCGCACAGGGGCGGGCTGGTCTGGGTCGTTTCGCCCGATGTGCCGCCGCGTGCGACCCCGCATTACCACCCCCGATATGTCGCGTCGTTCCTCGAAGCCGCCAGGACCAATGTTCCGCCGCAACGCTACGAGGATTTCTGGCGGCAGAAGCTTCGGGGTGTGGGCCGGCTCAAGCGGTTGCATCCCGAGCCCGCTTCGATCGAAGAGGCCCGGGAATACACGAGGATCTGGTGGGATGTCAACTTCGCCCTCCATGTCGGTGAAGCCAGGAGTATCCGAATCGGCGAGCTCAGAGAGAACCCGTATGTGCGTCAAGCTTTCGACGAGCTCCGTCGCGACTTGATGGAGGAGTACAAGAAGGGCTCGATATCCGAGGGTGAACGATGGGCGATGATCACAATGATGGAGCTCCAAGAGCGGGATGAGGGGCTTGCGTTCATCATCCCGATCCTGGACGACCCCGACGCCAACCCTGGTCTTCAGTACGCCCTCATGAATATCGACGAGATCGCGGTGGTTGAAGCCGGCCGCCCCGACCTGTTCGTCAAGTACACACTGAGTCACCCGTCGTGGGAGGACTACGAAACGCTCGAGCGCGACAGATGGATCGCGCTGTACGAATGGGAACTCAACAACGGCGAACAAATGTTTGGAGATGAGTGGGATGGAGGGCTGCACTACGAGATCAGGCTCGCGGCGTTGCACACCGGCCAGCTCATGCTCGGGCGCGAGGCCGACGCCGAGAGCACGCTGAAAGCCCTCGCGGCAGCGCCCGGAAGCGATCGCCTCGTGCCGACCGCGATCGCCATGGCCGCAAAGCTCGACCAGCTCCGCCCGATGCACAAGGACTTCCTCGACCCCGACAACCCCGAGCACGCGGCTTGGATCGAGAAGATTAACGCGAAAGGCGACCGATGATGCGGCCGTATTGGTGGTGCGTTGTGGTGACCATCCTTGCGGCTGCGCAGCTGGGCGCAGCAAAGCCGTCGGCGTTCAGCGACCTGACGCTGGAGGAGGCGCTGGGGCGAGGCAAGGCCGAGGGCCGCGAGGTTGTGGTGTACTGGTACACCGAGGGCAGCTTCGGCGACGAGGTGATGCGGGAGTTGGTGTGGACCGATCCGGAGGTCGAGGCGTGGCTCTCCGAGCACGCGATCGCGGTTTGGGTGGACCGGGGCCGCACGCCTTCGTGCGAAGGCGAGACATTCCGCGAGGTCCCGGTCTTTCCGACGAGCACCGCGGTCTTCACGCCGGAAGGGGCGGTACGCTTCGAGTATGAGGTGCTGGACCCGGAGTGCGTGATCCGTTTCCTCAGCGGTGAGGTTACTAGGGAAAAGGGGTCCAGATGCGCAAGTTCCTACTTCTATCGCTTGCTGCATCTTCTGTATGTGTCCCATATGTGGAACGAGCGCATCACCGAAGACCTCGCGGAGTGGTGCATCTCGACATGGGAGCATTACCCGCTGGAAGTCAGCGTGTACCGCGGCCGCGTGCTCAGGCCGGGCGACTTCATACATGTAGACAGCTTCGTTGAGATCTCTCGCAGGCTCGTCGAGCAGTCGCCCGAGTACCGCGAGCGGCTCGGATCGCTCCGGGACGCACTGAAGGAGCGGGTCGATGAAGAGCCGCGCATCATCGAACTCGGGCACTGGCTCGCCCTCTCGCTCGATGTGTTCGACGATCAGGACGCGGTGCTCGCGTGGATCGATGAGACGATCGAGAACGACGGCGGCATGGACATCGTCGGGTCGCTGTTCGACTTCATGGGCGCCGTTCTGGAGCGGGAGGACCGATGGGCGCTGTACGGCGACGCGCTGGACAGGTCGGTGACGCATTGCGCCGACACTTCAACCCCCGTCGAGGCGATGCACCGCGTCCAGGACCATCTCTTGTGGAACCTGTCGATAGATCGATGCGAGACCGACAGCCCCGAGTCGCGTCGATGGGCATTGCGGATCGTAGTCGAATCGATGCGGGACGAGGTGCGCCGACAGATGGTCCTGCTCGCCAGAGAGCGTTACGAGGAGGTCGGCGTACGACTCGCATTCGCCGAACGCATGCTTGTTGAATATCCCGAAGCGTTTGACATGCTGATCAGCCGCGCAGACGAGGCCGGCATGCTGAATCCGCTTCATCTCCCGTATCTCGACACCGAGCGCGAGGACCATCGCGCGATGGCGAATCGCCTGCGGGCGGCGTGGCCGGACGCGGATGCGCTCGCAGAAGAGTTGTCACGCGTTGCCGCGGCACGAATCGGGCCCGTTCGGTTCTTCTCGACCAGCGTGGAGGAGCGGAAGTTCATCCGGGCGGTCGAAGACCGGTACGAAGACGAACTCTTTGATTTCGCGCACAGCGGTTTGATGTACATTCATCCGGATGACCGCTTTGATTGGGCTTCGGCGGCCGCGGCCATTGAGGCCGGCGACTTTGAATCACTTGTCGAGAATTACTTTGGGGGGCAAAGGGTCTTCGGGGAATTGCTGGTGCTCCGATGGCGCGAGGTTGTCGAGCAGGATCAGTCGCTGGCTGAAGGCCTGCTCCGGTTCACTGCCGCGCTGCATGTGGCGATTCTGCTCGACCCCGGCTGGGAAGCCGTGGCTGCCTGTGAACTCGCGCCGTTCACGGCCGACCGACGCGCCCGTGAAGCGCTGAAGCCTTATCTGCTCCCGCTGCTCGCCGAGCACGACCTGTTCCTCCCGATGCACCTGGAACTCCTCGACCCCGAAAACCCCGAGCACGCGGCTTGGATCGAGAAGATCAACGAAGCCAAAGCCGCAGAGAGTCCATGAGGCCCGTCTACGCCAGCCGGTCGGACGCCACATGGTACTGCGGGTCTTCCGACAGGTTGACCACGACGAACTTCTCCGCCTTGCCGAGCAGTTGGCGGCACTCGGGGCTCAGGTGGGTCAGGTGCAGGCGTTTGCCCAGCGCCGAGTACTTCTCGGCGAGCGAGTTGATCGCCTCCAGCCCGGACTGGTCGTACACGCGTGTGTAGTAGAAGTCGATCACGACATCGTCGGGATCGTTCTGGGGGTCGAAGAGCCGCTTGAACGCCGTGGTCGAGGCGAAGAAGAGCGGGCCGTGGAGCTGGTAGATCTTGGCGCCGAACTCGTTGTGCTTGATGTCGACGCCGATGTGCTTGGCCTGCTCCCACGCGAAGCAGAGCGCCGAGAGGATGATGCCGATGATCACGGCCGTCGCGAGGTCGTGCATGATCGCGGTGTAGCCGGTGACGACGACCATCACCAGCATGTCGCGCCCCGGCATCCGGCCGAACATCTTGAGCGAGGCCCACTCGAAGGTCCCGATCACCACCATGAACATCACGCCCACCAGCGCCGCGATCGGGATCATCTCGATCCAGCCCGACAGGAAGAGCATGAAAAGCAGGAGGAAGCACGCCGCCGAGACGCCCGAGAGGCGTCCGCGCCCGCCGGAGTTCACATTGATCAGCGACTGACCGATCATCGCGCACCCGCCCATGCCGCCGAAGAAGCCGCAGGTGATGTTGGCCGCCCCCTGGCCGATGCACTCGCGGTTGCCCCGGCCCCGTGTGTCGGTGATCTCGTCGATGAGCGTCATGGTCATCAGCGACTCGATCAGCCCGACTGCGGCCAGGATCAGCGCAAACGGCGCGATGATCCAGAGCGTCTGCAGCTCGATCGGCGGGAGTGCGTACTCCATGAAGAAGGGCTTGGGCAGCCCGGCGGCCAGGCTGGCCTCGCTCGGATCGATCGCGTCGATCGCGCCGCGGATGTCCGCCTGCATTGCGCCGGGCGCGGCGCCGATCACCCCCGCCGCGGCGTCCGCCCGGGCGTTGTTCATCAGCATGTCGCCGACGGTCAGCACAACATTGGTGTTGCCCTCGGGCGCGAGGTCCTGGTCCAGCCATTGGTTGCCGAAGTAGGCGAGCCCGCTCACAAACACGATCGCGACCAGCGAGGCCGGAACGGCACGCGTCAGCTTGGGCAGCAGCCAGATGATCGCCATCGTGACCGCCACCAGCGCGAGCATGATCCAGAGCGCCGGCCCGTCCACAAACCCGACGCCTCCGAGCGCGTCGGCGACCTTGAAGCTGCCGATCTGCGACATCGCGATCACGATCGCCAGCCCGTTGACAAAGCCGAGCAGCACCGGGTGCGGCACCATCCGGATCAGTTTGCCCAGGCGTCCGAAGCCGACCGCCGCCTGGATCAGCCCGCAGAGCACGACCGCGGGGAACAGATACTCGATGCCGTGGATCGCGACCAGCGAGACCACGACGACCGCCATCGCCCCGGTCGCGCCGGAGATCATCCCCGGGCGCCCGCCGACGAGCGAGGCGACCAGGCCCACGAAGAACGCCGAGTACAGCCCGATGACCGGCGAGACACCGAGCACGAACGCGAACGCGACCGCCTCGGGCACGAGCGCGAGGGCGACAGTGAGGCCCGACAGCACATCGCTCTTGATGTTCTGCTGCTGCTTACGAAAGAAATTGACGATCAACGAACGCTCCGGAGAGATAGCCGCAGCCGCACCGCGACGAGCGCGTGGCGGCGGAGTTGCTTCGCGGTACAAATACGAAAAGTATGAGCAGCGGTCGAAGCGGTTACGGCGGGGTCTGGAGCATGGGGCGGATGTTAGCGGCGACGCCTTGCGCATCCACCTGCACGCCGATCCTTTGAACAATCTTCGCGACAGCCAGCCGTCGCGAAGCGGTCATCGGACGATGCGCCGATGCATCCGGCGCAAGGCATCTCCCGCAGATCGGTGAGGTTCAAGCGGGTGCTGTGGAGGCAGAGGGCGCTGCGGGGCGGGCGCGTGCTGACGGATCGACCGATCTCAGGCCGTCACATCCAGCCGCCCGTCGGTGGGGGGCTGGACGCGTGCGCCCGAGGTCGCTTCCTGGCGGATCTGCTCTCCCGCCTTGGCGGCCGAGCGGATCATGCCGACCATCTCCTCGCCCTGCTGCTTTGCGGTGTCGAGAGTCTTCTTTGCGACCATCAGGCTGGCGGCGGAAGTGATGTCGGTCCCGTCGATATTCGGCATGGTCATGGATCGACCATCGGGCCATCGGCGAGTGGCGGTCCAGCGCGATCGCGAGAATCGGAGCGACCGGTTATCCACAGAGCGTGAACACTTTGTGGAAACAGTAGTCCAAAGCGCAGTTATTGACGCGTGTTCCGGTCCCTGCCGGCTGGAAAGCGGCCCGGCTGCGCAGCGTGTTGGGTGAAAACCGAACCCCGAATCAGGTGGGTGCCTTACTCGCGATCCGGGCCTTCCGCTCGGTGGCGGCCTGACCGTCGCCGCGGGGTTCCGGCTCCCTCGGGGATCGTACAAGGTTCGGTCATGTCGCCCGAACCCGCTGCGCAGCCGGACGCTCTCCGGCCGCCGCCGAGCATATCGGCTCGGCTCGGTGGATGGAACCCTGTTTGGCTTGAGAATCATCCCGATCCGGTTGAGATTCTGAGAGGTTGGGACCGGGAACAGGCCGGGGGAAGGTGCGTACCCTCGTCCGGTCGCCCGGTTTGACGCCGACTGGCCGGATCGGGTACAACTGTCGTTCCGGACCCCCTTCCGGATCCCGCGCGGTTCGAGGAATCCGGCGCGGCAGAGCATCCGCGGCCCCGGCCGCCCTATTGAAGCACCAGGAGTGCGTGCCATGAACAATCGTCGTTGCCTGAAGGCGTGTGCGCTTGCCGCCTGCTGCCTGGCGGTGGGCCTGGCCGGTTGCAAGTCGCAGACCACCAGCAAGCACAGCCTGCGTCTGAACCCGTCGCCCGAGATCGACACGCTCTACGAGAGCTCGGACGAGGCCAGGAACGCGACCACGGTCACCTTCGACACCAACTTCCGCGCGGTCTGGATGGACCTTGGGCGGATGTGGCTGGTCGACCGGCCCTCGCGTCTGGCGCCCTATCCGGTCCCGCGCTGAGTTCCGGGGCCCTCCGGCCCTCGCCGCATCAACATACAGCCCGCCCGGCATCGCCGGGCGGGTTTTCGTGCGCGAATCTCGAACCGGGGATGGCCCGGCTCCGCGCCGCGGTACCATCGGTTGGATCACCTGACGCAAGGAAGCAGCCATGACCGACAGCAGCGGACGCGGGACGATCGTCTGGGAGGCCGACAGGATCGCGGCCGAAGGTCTGAAGGCCGAGTGGGTGCTGACCAACGGGATGGGCGGCTTTGCGATGGGCACGGTCCTGGGCGTGCCGACCCGCCGCTACCACGGGCTGCTGATCAGCGCGATGAGCCCGCCGGTCGGCCGCGTGATGTCGCTGAGCGCGCTCGACGAGGCGGTCTACATCGGTTCGTCTGACACGCCCGTCCGCCTCACGCTCTTTCACTTCAAGGACGATCCGGAGCGTCCGGACCGGCACCCGGGCCTGGTCCGCTTCGAGCGGGGGTGTGCGCACTGCGCGTGGACATGGATGATCGAGGCGGGGGGCGAGCGCGTCGAGCTGAAGCGCACGCTCCGCCTGGTCCGTGGAAGGAACGCGGCGGAGGTTGTGTACGAGTTCGGGGACAGCCCCGCCGCGGTGCGGCTCGATGTCCGGCCGCTGGGCCGGCTGAGCGACATGCACGAGCTGCGCCGCCGGTCCTCCGCGGACCCGTTCCGCGTGCGCGAGGTCGAGGGCGGGTGCGTGCTGACCGACCGGAAGGAGGGGCTGCACCTCTACGCGCCGGACGCGCAGTTCAGCCGTGATCTCGCGTGGTACGAGTCGCTGCACTACAGGTGGGAGACCGATCGCGGGCAGGACGATGTCGAGGACCTCTGCTCGGCGGGGGTATTCCGCTGGGAGGTTCCGGCGTCGAGCGGGCCGGTTTCGCTGCGGCTGTTCGCTTCGGCCGACGCCAACCCGCCGCAGGACGCCTCCGAGAGCGAGCGGGCCGAATGCGAGCGCCGTTCGTCGCTGGCTTCGGCGGCGATGGAGAGCGCCGGGATCGCTGAGGACGATGGCGACGCGCCGGCGCTATGTGCGCTGGCCGAAGCCGGGGCGGACTTCATCGTCATGCGCACGCCGGCGAACATCGCCGACGAGCCGGGCGAGAGCGTGATCGCGGGGTACCCGTGGTTCAGCGACTGGGGGCGCGACACGATGATCGCCCTGCCCGGCCTGCTCATCATGACCGGGCGGACCGATGAGGCCAAGCGCGTGCTGGAGACCTTCGCGGCGTACCAGAAGGACGGCATCATCCCCAACCGCTTCGAGGACCGCACGGGCGAGGCGGAGTACAACACGGTCGACGCGTCGCTCTGGTATGTCCACGCCGCGTCGGAACTCGCCGACGCCACGGGAGACGCGGATGTCTTCTCCGGCGAGATCGGGCGTGCGTGCCTCGGCGTGATCGAGGCGTACCGGGACGGGACGCTGTACAAGATCGGCATGGACCCCGAGGACGGGCTGATCGCCGCGGGGGACGAAGAGACCCAGCTCACCTGGATGGACGCGCAGCGGGACGGGGTGACCTTCACGCCGCGCCACGGCAAGGCGGTCGAGATCAACGCGCTGTGGGTGCACGGGCTGAGCCGCCTGGCGCGTCATCTGGAGCGCGACGACCCGGGGATGTCTTCGAGCCTGCTGGGGTTGCGCGAACGGGCGGCGGTCGCGTTCCGCAAGCGGTTCATCGACCCCGAGGGCGGGCTGTTCGACCGGCTCGAACCCGACGGCGAGGACTGGAAGCCTTCGCGCGAGTTGAGGCCGAACCAGCTCTTTGCCGCGAGCCTTTCGGACGGGCCGCTGGACGCGGGGACGATGAAGTCGGTGGTGAAGGTCTGCCGCGAGAAGCTGCTGACGCCGATGGGCCTGCGGACGCTTGCGCCGGGCTCGACGGGGTACCGGCCGAGGTTCGAGGGCCCGATGATGGAGCGCGACGCGGCGTACCACAACGGGACCGTCTGGCCATGGCTGATCGGCGCGTATGTCGAGGCGCTGCTTCGAAGCGAGTCGTTCTCAAAGGGCGCCCGCACCGAGGCGAGGCGGGCGATCGATCCGCTGCTCTCGATGCTGCTGGAGGGCCCGATCCCGGGCCAGTTGCCCGAGGTCTTCGACGCCGAAGACGCGCCCGATCACCCCCGACGCTGGGACGGGTGCATCGCGCAGGCGTGGACGATCGCCGAGCTGCTGCGGGCGCTGGTGTTGATTCGTCGTTGAGGGGATGAGACGGAGAGAAGGGGGAGAGAGACGGAGAGATCGGGACAGAGACGAAGAGACGAAGAGACGCAGAGATTGAGAGAGATCGACGGTCTTCTCTTTGTCTCTGCGTCTCTTCGTCTCTCTCCCTGTCCCTCTCCCCCCTCTCCACTTCTCCTTCACAGATTGAACAGGAAGTGGCACACATCCGCGTCCTGCATCGTGTAGCCCTTGCCCTCGATGCGGATCTTGCCGGCCTCGCGGATCGCCTTCTCGGTCTTGTACTGTTCGAGGTCCGCGACGGAATAGACCTCGGCGCGGATGAAGCCCTTCTCGAAGTCGGTGTGGATCACGCCCGCGGCCTGCGGCGCCTTGGTCCCGATGGGCACCGTCCACGCGCGGATCTCTTTCGGGCCAGCGGTGTAGAAGCTCTGCAGGCCGAGCAGGCGGTAGGCGGCACGGGCGAGCTTGGCGAGGGCGGGCTCGTCCATCCCGTAGTCGGCGAGCATCTCGGCGCGGTCCTCGGGGTCGAGCTCGGCGAGCTCTTCCTCGATGCGTGCGCAGACGGCGACGGCCTCGGCGCCCTCGGCCTCGGCCCGGGCCCGGACCTTCTGGCAGAGCTCGCCCTTGCCGTTGACATCGCTGTCGTCGACATTCATCACATACATCATCGGCTTTGCGGTGATGAGGCCGAGGCCCTTGAAGAGCTTGGCGTGCTCGGGCTTGTCGAGTGAGACCGAGCGGGCGGGAAGCCCCTCGTCGAGCACGGGCTGGACCTTCTTGAGCATCTCGAAGCGGGCGATCGACTCGGGCTCGCGGCTGCGCGCGGCTCTTTCGGCCTTGGGCAGCGCGTTCTCGACGGTCTGCATGTCCGAGAGGATCAGCTCGGTCTCGATGGTCTCGGCGTCGCGGATGGGGTCGACCGAGCCCTCGACATGCGTGACATCCTCGCCGCCCGGCGCCTTGGTGAAGCAGCGGACGACCTGGAGGATCGCGTCGACCTCGCGGATGTGGCTGAGGAACTGGTTGCCCAGGCCCTCGCCCTTGCTCGCGCCGCGGACGAGGCCGGCGATGTCGACGATCCGCAGGCTCGCGGGGACGATCTTCTCGGTCTGGATGAACTTGTTGATCGTCGCGAGGCGGGGGTCGGGGATCGGCACCACACCGACATTGGGCTCGATGGTCGCGAACGGGTAGTTCGCGGCGTGCGCGCCCGCGGCGGTCAACGCGTTGAACAGTGTGCTCTTGCCCACATTGGGCAGGCCGACAATACCGGCATCCATGGATCGCCTCGCAGAGGAAAGTTCGGGGTGCTGCCGCGGGTGTGCGGCGGGTTTATTACAGATGATTCGTCAGACACTGGCGGACAACCCGCCAGCGCCACAGGGCCCCCGCGCCCAGCGCCCCGCCTCCCGCGCCCATCAAAGCTCGACCACCTGCATGTCGGGCCTGTGGCGGCTGTCGACCTTCGGCTTCTGCACATCGGTCAGCATGATCGTCAGGGCTGGGTAGCGGTCGGCCATCTCGGCGCGGGTGTTGGCGGCGTTGAAGAGCTTGGTGCGCTTCAGCCTCGTCTCGCGTGCGGTGGGCACGAATCCCGGCTGCTCGTCGATGACCGAGTAGATGTCGATGTCGTCGATGTTCGCCTCGACGACGCCGAGCAGCACCATCAGGTCGGTGGCGATCTGCCCCTCGGCGCGCGCGCCTTCCTGCACGGGAACCGCAAGCTCGAACGCCTGGAGCGTGCCCGTCGCGTTCTCGAAGGTGCCGGCCTTCTCCGCCCAGGTCGCCCCGGGCAGCACGACGCTCGATCCCTTCAGGACTGCCGAGGGCAGCGTGTCGATCAGCACCCGGAAGCGGTCGCCCAGGGCGCCGACGAAGTCATCGGTCGCCCAGTCGCTGGGGTAGTTGCCGGTGAGGACGACGGCGGTGATCTCGCTGTTGTGGCGCAGGGCCTCGACGAAGTCGTTGAACTCGAGGACCTCGCCCCCGCCCGACTGGCAGACGGCCTTGAGCACGCGTCGGACGCCGCGAGCGTTCGGCGCCTTCTCGGCCCGCATCACGAACGCCTTGGGATTGTTCTTTTTCAGGCCCGGAGGGAAGACCTTGTCCTTGCCCACGACCGGGACCGGGCCGACGCCCAAAACCGCGTGCGGGTCGATCTCTCTGGCCATGATCGCGAGCTGGTACGCCTCCTCGCAGGTCAGCATCGGGCTGACGAGCAGGGCCACGCGCCCGCCCTTGCGCACGGCGTTCTGAAGGCCCTCGACGGCGTCGGTCGCGGCGGCTTCGTACCCGCACTCGATCAGCGAGCCGTACTCGCGACGCATCGGGCTGGACAGACGGTCCTCGCTGTGGATGTGCTTCCACCCGTAGCGGACCTCGTCGGTGATCCAGTACTTGTTGATGTGCAGGTTCTCGCGCGGCTTGACGCGGTAGACCTTGCCCTCGTTGTGCTCGAACCAGATGTTGTCGCCGCTGGAGGTGATCCCGTCGATCGAGGGCGAGGTCTTGAGGAACCAGACCCGCTGGGTGAAGAGGAAGTCCTTGTCCAGCAGTGCGCCGACGGGGCAGAGGTCGATCACATTGGCCGAGAGCTCGTTGTCGAGCGCCACGCCCGGGAAGATATCGATCTCGCTCCGGTTGCCGCGGCCGTCGATGGTCAGCTCGCCTGTGCCCGAGACCTCGCGCGTGAAGCGGCCGCAGCGGGTGCACATGATGCAGCGGTCGGCGTAGAGGTAGACATGCGGGCCCAGGTCCTTCTTGGGCTGCTTGACCTTCTGCTCCTGGAAGCGGGAGACGCCACGCCCGTACTTGTAGGAATAGTCCTGGAGGTAGCACTCGCCGGCCTGGTCGCAGACCGGGCAGTCCAGCGGGTGGTTGATGAGCAGGTACTCCATCACCGCCTTTTGGTTAGCCACGGACTTGGGGCTGTCGGAGCGGACGACCATGCCGTCGGAGGCCTCGGTCGAGCAGGTCGGCATGAGCTTGCCGCCGGCGACCGGTTCGAGGCGTCCGCCTGCCCGCTGGTTGGGGGCCCACATCTCCGCGAGGCAGATGCGGCACTGGGCGGGGACGCTCAGCCCGTCGTGGTAGCAGTAGTACGGGATGTCCACGCCGTTGGCGTTGGCCACCTGGAGCACGGTCTGGCCGGGCTCGAAGGAGCACTGGACGCCGTTGATCGTGATGGAGGGCATCGGGGCCTCCGGGAGGGGTCGGGAGTGCGATCCGGACCGCGTCTGCGGCCGGGCCGGGCGCACGCACCGCGCCCGGGCGGCAATGGTAGGGGCGCGGCCCGATGGGGGCGGGGATTGAACATCCGCCGGCGCGAGCCATTGCCGCGACAAACATCCGCATAAACCCCTGCCCGAGGGGGAGGAGAGCGGCCCCCGCAGGCGAGGCCGGGGGGGGGGGGGGGGGG
>JAFIFZ010000051.1 GCA_020831775.1 Phycisphaerales bacterium | reverse complement strand
CGTGAGCGGGGCTCGAACCACTGGCGGGCAAGCCGCCAGTGCCACAGGGGGAGGTCGGGTCCCTGCCCGCTCTATAGTCAGCCCCGTTTTTTCGGCGTCTCTGTCGGACGTCGGGCGGGTCGTTCTGTCGACACTGAGGTGGTGATGAGCGGCGAGCTGCCGGGCGATCTTGTTGTCGCGGGTTGGCGTGAGCGTGTTGATCTTCCCGAGTGGGGGATCAGCGGGATCATCGCCAAGCTCGACACGGGCGCAAAGCTCAGCGCGATCCATGTGCAGCACCTGGAGCTGCTCTCGCCGACGAGGGCCAGGTTCGAGGTGGTGATCCGGCGCCGGCGGCCCCGCACGCATGTGGTCGCCGAGGCGGATGTGGTCCGGATCGCACGCGTCAAGCCGACCACCGGGCACATCCACGAGCGCCCGGTGGTGCGTACGACGCTGCGGATCGGGCCGCAGTCGTTCCAGATCGAGCTCTCGCTGGTCGACCGCGAACGGATGCTCAACCGGATGCTGCTGGGGCGCCGCGCCCTGGGCGGGCGCGTGCTCGTCGACAGCGAGCACAAATTTCTGATCGGCAACTCGCACGGGACCGCCGCCCCATGAAACTCGCGATCCTTTCAAGACAGCCCCGGGCCTTCAGCACGCGCCGCCTGCGCGAAGCGGCCATCAAACGCGGGCACGAGACGATCGTCCGCGACACGCTGGCGTTCTCGATCTCGCTCGAAGAAGTCCGCCCGGACCTGTACTACCGCTCCAAGCGCTTCCCGCTGCCCGACGCGGTGATCCCGAGGATCGGCTCGTCGATCACCTACTTCGGCGCCGCGGTGCTGCGCCAGCTCGAGCAGATGGATGTCTTCTGCCTGAACTCGGCGGCGAGCGTAACGACCAGCCGCGACAAGCTCCGCGCGATGCAGGTGCTCAGCCGCCACGAGATCGGCATGCCCCCGACCGAACTTGTGCGCAGCGCGGGCGATGTCTCCAGCGCGATCGAGCGGCTGGGCGGCTGCCCGGTGGTGATCAAGGTCCTCGAAGGGACGCAGGGCGTGGGCGTGATGCTGGCCGAATCGGTCAAGACCGCCCAGGCGATCGTCGAGACGCTCAAACTCGCCAAGCAGAATGTGCTCATCCAGAAGTTCATCGCCGAGAGCAGGGGCTGCGATGTGCGCGCGCTGGTGGTCGGCGAGCGCGTCATCGCGGCGATGCGCCGTCGCGCCAAGCCCGGCGAGTTCCGCAGCAATGTGCACCGGGGCGGATCGACCGAGATCGTGCCGGTGACGCCCGAACTCGAGGAGCTCGCGGTCCGCGCCTCGCAGATCCTCGGCCTGCGCGTCGCGGGCGTGGACATGCTCGAATCCGAGAGCGGGCCCTTGATCACCGAGGTCAACTCCTCGCCCGGCCTCGAAGGCATCGAGAACGCCACCGGCATCGATGTCGCAGACGCGATCATCGAGTACACCGAGCAGCGCGTGCAGTTCGGCGACATCGACATCCGCCAGCGGCTGACGGTCAGCAAGGGCTACGGCGTCGGCGAGCTGCGCATCAGCCCCGAGAGCGGGCTGGCCGGACGCACCATCGGCGAGACGGAGGTCGGCGAGCTCGGGCTGGTGGTGCTGACGCTCAGCCGCGACAGGAAGGTCACGCCCAACCCCGGGCCCGGCGCGATGCTGCAGGCCGGGGACAAGCTGCTCTGCTTCGGCAAGCTCGAAGCGATGCGGGGCCTGATCAACCACCAGCGGCCGAGGCGCAAGCGCAAGGCCCGTTCGCCTGGCAAAAACGCCGGCGGCGCTTCAGGTCCGGCGCTGTAGACTGCCCCTGCCGCGGACTTCCCCGTGGCGGCAGCACGCAGGAGCGCCGCGATGACCGAAGGCTTTGAGCAGACCGATTTCGACGACCTCGTCGACGCGACCCGGATGGGCCACAACAAGAACGCCGAGCACGAGCTCTGGCGGCGCTGCCTGGCGCTGGAGCACTGGTACTGCATCGGCGTCGGCGAGGGAGAAGATATGCAGCCCCTGGTCGCGGCGGTCGAGGGCAAGCCCCACCTGCTCGCGTTTACAGATGAGGAGCGGGCGCACGAGTTCGGCCGTCGGCTCGCGGCGAAGAAGGGCGGGGCCGTCCCCCTGGTGATCCACATGGAGGTCGACGACGCGGTGGACTACTGCCGTGGGCTGTACGAGTATCATCCGGAGGTGCACGGCGTGCACTTCAACGACGGTGGGTACGCGTTCAGCTGCCTGATGAGCGAGCTGATCGATCGCTGGGGGCGGACGGGGCGTTGAGGATTCGGGGCCGGCCCCATACACCCCACCCCCTTCTCCATTGACAGGACCGAGCGGTCGTGTATCCTTGAGTTCGCTTTCGGTGCCCGGGGAACCCGGGTGAAAAGGGAAGCGTGGTGAAAAGCCACCGCGGACGCGCCGCCGTAACGGGTGCTGACGCGGGCCTCCTCGCCGGGAAGATCCCGGCGTGAAAGTGCCACTGCCGCCGATCCGGTGTTAAGCCGGACATCGGGGTGGGAAGGCGTGAGACCCGCCGAGCCCGGAGCCGGAAGACCTGCCGAGAGCGTTGTGACGGCCCTCGCGTTTTTTAGGGCGTCAGCGCTGTTGGTTTGCGCCCGTCCCCGCGCAGCTGCCTCCCGCTGACATCGAGCCCACGCGAGCGCCACGGCCCGGGCCGTTTCCCGGCGTTCTTGGCGGGGACCGTTCTGCCGCGAGAAGCAGAACGAGCGGAAAGTGGTTCGAGAGATGAGAGACCGTTTGTTTGCGTGCGCCCTGCTGGGCGCGATGGCCGGCGGCGCTTCGGCGTCGCCCTGGGCGAGCGAGGTGATCTCGTTCGCGTCCGGCGCGACGGCGGCGTCGGGCTTTGACAACCCCCAGACCGTGCTCGGCGAGCCGACGCGGTTCACGGGCGAGAATGTCTCCGGCGGGCAGTTCGCCGCCGTGGTGTCGCCCTTCAGCCCGCCCTTCGGCAACGACGAGATCGTGTCGATCGGCGAGGGCGGTCATCTGACTGTCCGATTCGACTCGCCGATCCGGAACGACCCTTCCAACCCGTTCGGCGTCGACCTGATCGTCTTCGCCAACGCGGCGTTTGCCGGGGGCGGCACGGTGGGCGACCCGCCGGACATGTTCGGCGTGGGCTCGGCGCAGATCGAAGTCAGCCGCGACGGCGTCGACTTCTTTTCGCTGGGCGACATTGATACTCGGCTGTTCCCGACGATGGGCTACCGCGACGGCGGCCCATTCGACGGCGTGCGCGGGCAGATCGAGACCGACTTCCTCACGCCCGTCGACCCGTCGCTGACGCTCAATGATTTCGCGGGCGTGAGCCTTGAGCAGATCCGCGAGCTGTACGGCGCTTCAGGGGGCGGGATCCCCGTCGATGTCGCGGCGGCGATGCTCGATGAGATCTACTTCGTGCGCCTGAGCGTCGCCGACGACGGCGACCCGACGACGGAACTCCGCGTGAACATCGACGGCTTCGCGGTTGTGCCGACACCCGGCACGCTCGGGCTGCTCGGGCTCGCGGCGGTTGGGATGCTGCGCCGGAGGCGGTGAGAGAACGCCCGGCGCATCGGAAGATGCGTCGGGCGATTGTTGGATCTGTTGCAGGGAGTGAATGACGACGACGATGTGCCGCAGAATGTCCATCCTGTTGATTGCCGCGGCCTGCACCGCCAGTGCGACGGCCGATTGGCCGGTGTACTCGGGCGATGCGGCCCGCAACGCGATCCCCGCCGCCGATCGCGTCGGCGTGCGCTCGGCGTTGTGGCGGCTGACGCACGATCAACTGGGGCGGCCGATCGAGTTCTTCACCGCGTCGGGGCCTGTGACCGACGGGCAGCGCGTCTTCTCGGTCGGGCTGATCGACAACATCGAGCATCTGGTGTGCGCCGACGCGGCGACCGGGCAGCTCCTCTGGACCGCCGAGGCGCCGTTTGTCGTCTCCGATTCGTGGTCGGCGCCCGCGATCGACTCTGGTCACGGCGTCGTGCTGTACGGCGCGGATCGGTCCGTCGTCGCCTACGACCTTGCCGACGGCTCGGTGGTCTGGGAAACGGTGCTGCAGAACGACATCGTCAACGCCTCGCCGCTGGTGACCGGCGACCGGCCGGGCGAGAACCGCGTCTTCATCACCGATTACGATCCGTTCTTTTCCCAAGGGCGCCTGTACGCGATCAATGCGGATCCGTTCGATGCGGCGACCAATCCCTACGACCCCGGCGAGATCGTCTGGTCGGCGGTGCTCGGGCGGACGAGCGGGGCGTCGCCGGCGTACGCGGGCGGGCGCGTGTTTGTCGCGACCACGGGGCTCGGGGGGATCGAGCCGGGGCGTGTCTTCGCGTTCGAGGCCGACCAGCCGGGCGGGACGGCGCAGCCGGTGTGGGTCTTCATCAACACGATCAGTCAGGGGTTTTTCGGCGGGGTGAGCGTTGCGGAAGACGCGGGCGGGCTCGCGGTCTTCGCCGCGTCCTACGCGTTCTCGGGAACCCGCTTTTCGGCGAACCTCGTGAAGCTCGATGCGCAGGACGGCACGCTGCGGTGGAGCGTCGCGAGCAACCGGAGCTCGTCTGTGCCGCTGGCGCTGGGCGACGGTCGCGTGCTGCTCTCGACGGGGCTTGCGGGCTTCGGCACGACGCCCTCGCTGCAGATGTTCGAGGACCGGGGCGACAGCGCCGTTTTGCTCTGGGACAGCGCGATCGAGACCTGGAACGACACGAATAACAACGGCGTGATCGATCCGGGCGAGTACACGCCGCTGGGGGGATGGACGCAACGCCCGCTGGTGATCCGCGCCGATGGCGGGCTGTTCGCGTTTGTCGGCGTGATCTCGACGGGGGGGAGCGAGGTCGGTGCGTACCCGTCGATGCGGTCGGTCGACCTGGACCGCTCGCCGGGCGAGGCGGGGTTTTTCTGGGACACCTACCAGGGCGGGGGCAACTCGCCAGCGATCGGCGGGGGAAGGGTTTTTACTGCCGGGGCGCAGGGGCTTGTCGCGTTCGACGCAGCGGCGAGGTCACCGTTCGATGTCAACGGCGACGGCGTGGTGGATCTTGAAGACCTCTACGCGTGGGTCGCCGGCGATGGCGAGCGCGATGTCAACCGCGACGGCACAGTCGACCAGCGCGACCACGATGCGATCGTCGCCGAGATCCGGCGTGATGAGGAGCGGTTGATGCGGGAGCCGTTGCGATGACAGGCACGCCCCGCCGAACACGCACCGCGTTCACGCTGATCGAGCTCTTGATCTCGATCGCGGTGATCGGCGTGCTGATCGGGTTGTTGCTGCCAGCGCTCGGGGCGGCGAGGTCGGCGGCACGCGACGCGCGGTGCCTCTCGAACATGCGCCAACTCGTCTTCGGCTGGACGATGTACGCGGGGGACTACCGCGACCTCTCGATGCCCGCGGCGTACACCGGGCCCGACATCGCCGGCGACAGCGTGTACTGGTGGGGGGCCGCGGGGAACATCTCAGAGTTCATCGATCCGAGGCAGGGGCTGCTGACGCCCTACCTGTCGGAGAGTCTGGGCGAGCGGTCGGTCTACGAGTGCCCGAGCCAGCCATGGGGGAGCTATCTGGCGCAGGGGACGCCTCGGACGATCACCAGCACCTACGGGTACAACGGGTACTACCTCGCGCCCGAGCACACGCCGGGGTGGAGCTCGTCGATCGGGCACCGGCCCTGGCGGCGGATCGCTGACCTGCGACGCCCGACGGAGCTGCTGGTCTTCGCCGACACGATGCTGCCCGGCGAGCCGATGATCAACAGCGCGCTGCTCGACCCGCCGATGCTGTACCAGGGTCGCGGGCGCTGGCGCCAGAACTACGCCCCCACCACTTCATTCAGGCACGCGAGTGGCGAGGGCGCGGCGTCGGGCGCACGAGCGGACGGCTCTGCCGCCATGCACCGCGCCGATCCGGAATGGCTGACGCACCCGCGCCAGCGGATCGGCTCTGTCGGCACGGAGAACGGGCCCTGGTATGTGCCCGACTGGGAAGCGTGGCGCTGATGTGTGTCGACCGCTGCGTCTGCCACGATGTGCGCTTCTCGACGCTGCTGGCGATGCACCGCCAGACGGGGGCGGACTTCGATGAGCTGTCTGCAAAGACCAAGTGCGGGACGGGGTGCGGCATGTGCCGCGACTACATCAAGCTGGCGATCAAGACCGGCCGGGACCGGCTGCCGGTGATGCACCCCGACACGCTGAAGCGGGAGATCGCGCGGGAGTCGGGCTGATCGCTGTGTGTTCACAGCATCAAGTCGACGCGGCCGAAGGCCACCGCCTCCACCAGCGCCCCGCGCCCTACACCCCGCCCCCCAAGAAACAACGCCCGACGCGGGTGCGCCGGGCGTTGGTGTTGGTTGCATTGAACGGACGCCCGCTTCAGCTGTCCGACGAACGGTTGGCCGATTCGCCGATCATGTCGCGGACCTGGACGGTCGGCATGCCCAGCGACTCGTTGGGGTCGGCGCCGAGGGCTTCTGCGGCCTGGGCGGCCTCGGCGATCATCTCTTCCTCGGAGTTGTCCATCACCGGCGGCTCGGCGAGCTTGCGCACCCGGATCTGCTGGTAGGGGCGGAAGCCCGTGCCGGCGGGGATCAGGTGGCCGAGGAGGACATTCTCCTTGAGGCCGACGAGCGTGTCGACGGCGCCCTTGAGCGAGGCCTCGGTGAGCACCTTGGTCGTCTCCTGGAACGAGGCGCCCGAGAGGAACGACTCGCTCTGGAGGCTGGCCTTGGTGATGCCGAGCAGCAGCGTGCGTCCCGTGGCGGGCTTGGCGCGCTTGGCCTTGGCCGTTTCCTTGCCCTCGGCCTCGGCGGTGGCGTTGGCCTCCTTGACCTCGTCGCGTGAGACGAGGGCGTTGAGGGGCAGGTCGGTGCCGCCGGCGTCGACGACACGGACCATCTGAGAGATCTCGTTGTTCTTCTGACGGAAGTGGAAGCGGTCGACGACCTCGTGGGGGAGCAGGTCGGTGTCGCCCGGGTTCTCGATGCGGACCTTGCGGAGCATCTGGCTGATGATCAGCTCGATGTGCTTGTCGTTGATCTGCACGCCCTGGGCCCGGTAGACATTCTGGACCTCGTCGAGCATGTAGGTCCACAGCGACTCGTCGCCCTTGATCCGCAGGATGTCGTGGAGCACCAGCGGCCCCTCCGTCAGCGGATCACCGGCGGTGACATAGTCGCCCGCGTGCACGAGCAGGGCCTTGTCGCGCGGGACATGGTGGTCCTTCTCGATGCCCGAGTCGGAGATGACGCGGATCGTCATCTTGCCCTTGCGCAGGTCAGAGTGCAGCTCGATGCGCCCGGAGATCTCGGCCATGACGGCCGGGTCCTTGGGCTTTCTCGCCTCGAAGATCTCCGTCACGCGGGGCAGACCGCCGACGATGTCCTGCGAGCCGGCCGAGCCCTTGGGCTGACGAGCGAGCATCTGACCCGCGGCGACCTCCTGACCGTCCTCGACCTCGAGGCGGGCCTTTGCGGGCAGGTAGTGGAAGTCGAGGATGTTGCCGGCCTCGTCGACGACATTGACCTGCGGGTGCAGTTCGCCCTTGTGCTCGATGATGACGCGGGCGGTGCGTCCGCCGCCGGCGTCCTCCTCGCGGAAGGTCTTGTCCTGGACGATGTCGACGAACTGGACCTTGCCGCTCTTCTCAGCGAGAACCGGGGCGCGGTGCGGGTCCCACTGGAGCAGGAGCTCGCCCTTCTTGATCTCCTGGCCCCGCGCAACGCGGATGGTGCTGGCGTACTGGACCTTGTGCTTCTCGAGCTCGCGGCCCTTGTCGTCGAGGATGGCCAGCTCGCCGTTGCGCTTCAGGGCGACGAGCACCTCGTTGCCGTCGTCGTCGTGGACGGGGACCTCGTTGCACTCGCGGAGTTCGACGGTGCCGGCGAACCCGGCGCGGACCTCGCTCTCGACGATCGAACGGGTGCCGATGCCGCCGGTGTGAAAGGTACGCATGGTCAGCTGCGTGCCCGGCTCGCCGATGGACTGAGCCGCGATGATGCCGACCGCCATGCCCTGCTCGACCAGGCGGCCGCAGGAGAGGTCGAGCCCGTAGTCGAGCGCCGAGCAGCCCGTCGAGCTGTCGCTCGTCAGCGGGCTGCGGACGACGACCGAATCAATCCCGAGATCCTCGATCTTCAGCGCCGCGGCCTCGGAGACAACCTCATTGGCGGCGACGATCACCTCGTCGGTGACGGGGTTGATGATGGTGCTGACGCTCGTGCGCCCGATGATCTGGTCGCTGAGGGGGACATCGACCTGCTCGCCCTTGTAGATGGCGCGCTTGATGACGCCGCGGCGGGAGCCGCAGTCGTGCTCGCCAATGATCACGCTCTGGGCGATGTCGCAGAGCTTCCTCGTGAGGTAGCCCGAGTCGGCGGTCTTCAGGGCGGTGTCGGCCAGACCCTTTCTGGCGCCGTGGGTGGAGGAGAAGTACTCGAGGATCGTCAGGCCCTCGCGGAAGTTGGCGCGGATGGGCGTCTCGATGATCTCGCCGGAGGGCTTGGCCATCAGGCCTCGCATGCCCGCGAGCTGCATCATCTGGCTGACATTGCCTCGGGCGCCCGAGTCGGAGAAGAGGTAGACGGGGTTGAGGTAGGCCTTGCCCTCTTTGTCCTTGATCGAGGCGTACGAGCCGTTCTCGTGGCGCCGGTCGAACTTCAGAGTGTCGACGAGCTTCTTGGTCACCTGCTCGCGGCAGGAGGCCCAGATGTCCAGAAGCTGGTTGTACCGCTCGCGGGCGGTGATGATGCCTCGGTCGTAGTTCTTCTCGACGCGGTCGACCTTCTTCTGGGCGTCGGCGAGGAGTTCCTTCTTCTCGTCGGGCACGCGCATGTCGGTGACGCCGAACGAGAGGCCAGAGGTCGTCGAGACGCGGAAGCCGATCCGCTTCATGTCGTCGAGCAGGTCGATCGTGGCGGGCTTGCCCGCGTAGCGGTAGACATCGTCGATGACGCGGGCGCAGCCCTTCTTGCCCAGGGCGCAGTTGTAGAACGGCATGCCCTCGGCGTGGATCTCGCTGAACAGCACGCGACCGACGGTGGTGACCACGCGCCCGTGCATGTCCAGCGGCTCGACGGCGCCGCCCTGGCTGTTGACGATCGACTCGAACCCGTCAAGACGAACGACGATCCGCTCGTGCAGGTCGATCACGCCGTTGTCGAACGCCATGATCGCCTCCATCCGGCTCTTGAAAGCGCGGAGGGAGTTCTGGTCGCGGGCGTCCTCGGGCTCCATCACGGTCGTGAAGTACACGCCCATGACGATGTCCTGCGACGCGGAGATGATCGGCTTGCCGTTGGCCGGCGAGAAGATGTTGTGCGTCGAGAGCATGAGGCAGTGGGCCTCGGTCTGCGCTTCGACGGACAGGGGCAGGTGGACGGCCATCTGGTCGCCGTCGAAGTCGGCGTTGAATCCGCCGCACACGAGCGGGTGCAGGCGGATGGCGTTGCCTTCGACGAGCACGGGCTCGAAGGCCTGGATGCCCATTCGGTGGAGCGTCGGGGCTCTGTTGAGCAGCACGGGGTGCTGGTCGATCACTTCTTCGAGGATGTCCCACACCTCGACATCGCGGCGCTCGAGCATCCGCTTGGCGCTCTTGATCGTGTCCGCCAGCCCGTGCTCCTTGAGCTTGCGGATGATGAAGGGCTGGTAGAGCTCCAGCGCGATCTTCTTGGGAAGGCCGCACTGGTTCAGCTTCAGGTCCGGGCCCACCACGATCACCGAACGCGCCGAGTAGTCGACACGCTTGCCCAGCAGGTTCTCGCGGAAGCGGCCCTGCTTGCCCTTGATCATGTCCGTCAGCGACTTGAGCGCGCGGCTGGACGAGCCCACCACCGGCCTGCGGCAGCGGTTGTTGTCGAACAGCGCGTCGACCGCCTGCTGCAGCATCCGCTTCTCGTTGCGGATGATGACCTCCGGGGCGTTGAGGTCCATCAGCTTCTTCAGCCGGTTGTTCCGGTTGATGATGCGCCGGTACAGGTCGTTCAAATCGCTGGTGGCGAAGTTGCCCGACTCGAGCAGCACCAAGGGGCGCAGGTCCGGCGGGATCACGGGGATCACATCCATCACCAGCCACGCCGGATCGTTCTCGGATCCGCGGATCTGCTCGACAAGCTTCAGCCGCTTGGAGAAGTCCTTGATCTTCTGCTTGCTGCGCGTGCCGGCGAGGTCCTCGCGGATCTGGCGGGCCAGGTCGTCGAGGTCGGTGTGCTCGATCAGCTCGCGGATCGAATCGGCGCCCATGACGGCGCGGAAGGCGTTGCCGTACTTCTCGACCGCCTGGCGGTGCTCGTCCTCGGTGAGGACGGTCTTGAAGACCAGGCGCTTGTCGCCGATCTTCATCTCAGGGTCGCCCTCGATGACGACATAGTCCTGGTAGTAGATGATCCGCTCGAGGTCGCTGGTCTTCATCCCCAGCAGCGTGCCCAAGCGGCTGGGCATGCTCTTGAAGAACCAGATGTGCACGATCGGCGCCGCGAGGTTGATGTGGCCCATGCGCTTGCGGCGCACGCGGCTGTGGGTCACCTTGACGCCGCAACGGTCGCAGATGATGCCCTTGTACTTCGTCCCGCGGTACTTGCCGCAGGCGCATTCGTAGTCGCGCTCGGGGCCGAAGATGCGCTCGCAGAAGAGGCCGTCCTTCTCCGGGCGGTAGGTGCGGTAGTTGATTGTCTCGGGCTTCTTCACCTCGCCGTACGACCACGCCCGGATGTCGTTGGGCGACGCGAGGGTCACCTTGACAGCGGAGAAGTCGTTCACGCGGTCATAGACGGATTCGGCCATGGCTCGCTCCATCCGGGCGTCCGCCCGGGGTTCGTTTCGTCACAATCACCAGCCCCCGCGGGGCCCGCCGAAAAGCGGGACACCCGCGCCCTCGCCGAACGCACACTCAGAGCAGGCTTCCGCCCTCAGAGTGCGCCTTCTCCAGAGAGATGTTCATGCCCAGGCCCTTGAGCTCGTTGCAGAGCACATCGAAGGCGACGGGCATGCCGGCCTCGAGCTTGTTCTGGCCCTTGACCATGCTCTCGTAGATCTTCGTCCGGCCCTCGACATCGTCGCTCTTGACCGTCAGAAGTTCCTGAAGGATGTACGCGGCGCCGTACGCTTCGAGCGCCCAGACCTCCATCTCGCCGAAGCGCTGCCCGCCCGTCCGCGCCTTGCCGCCAAGAGGCTGCTGGGTGATGAGGCTGTAGGGCCCCGTGGCGCGGGCGTGGATCTTGTCGTCCACCAGGTGGTGCAGCTTCAGCATGTACATGTAGCCCACACTGGTCCGCTGATGGAACGCCTCGCCGGTGCGTCCGTCGTAGAGCTGGATCTTCGCGGTCGGGGGCATCTCCGCCAGGAGCTCGCGCCAGTGCGGCGCATCGCCCTTGGCCTCGCACTCGGCTCGCCGGGTGCGCACATACTCGTTCGCCTCTGCGATCGCGGCGTGGATCTCAGCCTCCGTCGCGCCGTCGAACACCGGCGTCACAGCCTGGAAGCCCAGGACCTGCGCCGCCCACCCGAGGTGCAGCTCGAGGATCTGCCCGACATTCATGCGGCTGGGCACGCCCAGCGGGTTGAGCAGGATCTCGACCGGCGTGCCGTCGTCCATGAACGGCATGTCCTCCTCGGGCACGATGCGGGCGATGACGCCCTTGTTCCCGTGGCGACCGGCCATCTTGTCGCCCACCGAGAGGTGGCGCTTGGTGGCCAGGTAGACCTTGACCATCTCGAGCACGCCCGAGGGCAGCTCGTCGCCACGCTTCATGTGCGCGACGCGACGCTGCTTCTCCTTCTCGATCGCTTCGAGCCTGGGCCAGTACGCGGCGAAGACCTGCTCGGCCCCGACCCTGGTCTCCTTGGAACCCTTGACCCACTTCATGTCGAAGGTGCGGATCTGCTCGAGGATGACCTCGTTGATGTCGCTGGCGCCCACCTTCTGGCGGGTCATCGGGTCGACCATCTCCGAGCCGATCTGCTCGTTGATCGCGGCGACCATCTCGCGGAACAGGTCGATGGCCTTCTGGTCCATCTCAAGCTGGTACTGCTCGATCTGCTTGTCGAGCTCCTTCTTCTGCGCCTCGGTCAGGTGGCCGCGGCGGGAGAACTTCCTCGCCCCGATCACGATGCCCTCGACGCCCGCGGGGACCTCCAGCGAGTCGTTCTTCACATCCTCGCCGGCCCGGCCGAAGATCGCGTGCAGCAGCTTCTCCTCGGGCGTCAGCTCGGTCTTGCTCTTGGGGCTGACCTTGCCGACGAGGATGTCGCCCGGGCCCACGCGGGCGCCGATGCGGATGATGCCGTTGTCGTCGAGGTTGCGGAGCATCTTCTCCGAGACATTGGGGATGTCGCGGGTGAACTCCTCGCGCCCGAGCTTGGTCTCGCGGATCTCCACATCGAAGGCGTCGATGTGGATCGAGGTGAAGACATCGTCCTTGACCAGCCGCTCGCTGATGACGATCGCGTCCTCGAAGTTGTACCCGTCGAAGGTGTTGAACGCGACGAGCACATTCTTGCCGATCGCCAGCTCGCCGTCCTTCGTCGCGGCGCCGTCGGCGATCACATCGCCCGTCTCGACCTCGTCGCCGGGGCGGACCACCGGCTTCTGGTTCATGCAGGTCCGCTCGTTGAGGCCGACGAACTTGCGCAGCACATACTCATCGGCGTTGTCGATGATGATGCGCTCCGCGTCGACGAAGGTGATCGTCCCGCCGCGACGGGCGCGGACGACCATGCCCGAGTTCACACCGACGGGAAGCTCCATCCCCGTCGCGATGCTGGGCGGGTCGACCTTGATCAGCGGCACCGCCTGGCGCTGCATGTTCGAGCCCATCAGGGCGCGGTTGGCGTCGTCGTGCTCGAGGAAGGGGATCAACGCCGCCGAAACGCCCACGATCTGCTTGGGCGAGATGTCGACATAGCGCACCTCACGCGAGTTGACCTCGGTCAGCTCGCCAGAGACGCGGGCGAGGATCATGCCCTCTTTCAGATCGCCCTTCATGTCCAACGAGTCGGCGGGGGCGAGGACTTCCTGCATCTCTTCATCGGCGCGGAGGTGGACCACCTCGCCGGTGAGCTTGCCCTTGGAGGCGAGCCGGTAAGGCGTGCGCAGGAAGCCGTACTCGTCGATCGACGAGAAGATGCCCATGCGGCTGATCAGGCCGATGTTGGTGCCCTCGGGCGTCTCGATCGGGCAGATGCGCCCGTAGTGGGAGATGTGGACATCTCGCACCTCGAAGCCCGCACGCTTGCGGTTCAGGCCGCCCGGGCCGAGGGCCGAGAGGCACCGCTCGTGCACCAGCGTGCTCAGCGGGTTGGTCTGGTCGACCACCTGGCTCAGCTCGCTCCGCCCGAAGAAGAAGTCGATCGCCGAGCTGACGCTCTTGGAGTTGACCAGGTCGGCGATCTTGGTGATCTCGTCGGGCTCCTTGACGCTCATGCGCTCCTGCACGGTGCGCTTCAGCTTCAGGAAACCCTTGCGCAGCTCGTCGACCGCGAGCTCGTCGAGCGTGCGGAGGCGACGGTTGCCCAGGTGGTCGATGTCGTCGATCTGCGCGACCGAACGACCCGTCTCGGGGTCGACGCGGTTGGAGCGCAGGTCCAGCACATACCGGATGACTTCGAGGAAGTCGCCGGCGGTGATGAACATCAGGTCCTCGGGCGTCTGCGTCCCGAACTTGCGGTTGATGCGGAACCGGCCCACACGCCCAAGGCGGTAGCGGTTCTCGTCGTAGAACTTCTCGCGGAAGAGCATCTCCGCCTTCTCGACCTGCGGCGGGTTGCCCGGACGCAGCTTCGAGTACACCTTCAAGAGCGCCCACTCGTAGTCGTGGTCGACCTCGAAGCCCTCGCGGCGCTCCTCGGCGATCGTGTTGAGGATCAACGAGTCCTGCGGGTTCTGCACCACGCGGACGGTCTTGAGCGAGCTCTCGGCGATCGCCGCGGCCCCCTCCTCGCCGATCTGACGACCGACATGGATCAGCTCCTCGCCGCTCTCGGTGTCGATGATCGTCGAGGCGGCGTAGTGCTCCGGACGCACCTTCGAGGCCGCGATCTCGTTGATCTCGTAGAACACGCCGAGGATCGCGTCGGTCGTCGCGGCGGGGGCTGCGTGCACTGCGGCCGCCTTGATCACCTCGGGTGTCGGCTCCTCGCCGGCCGGGGTGTGCTCGCCGATGTACGCGTCCTTCTCAGAGAGGAACGCGAGGCAGCGCAGGAAGGTCGAGGCCGCCAGCTTGGCGGACTGATCAATCCGCATCGCCAGGGCATCTTTCTTGTTGACCTCCATCTCGATCCACGACCCCCGCTCGGGGATGATGCGGGCCGAGTGCAGAGGGCGGTCGCCCTCGCTGGAGACAATCGAGAAGTCCACGCCGGGCGAGCGGTGGAGCTGACTGACGATCACGCGCTCGGCGCCGTTCACGATGAACTCGCCGCCGCCGATCATCACCGGGAACTCGCCCAGATAGACCTCCTCTTCGGGGAGGTCGGGGTGGTTCTCCCGGCGCAGGCGGAGGCCCACGCGGAACGGGTGCGCGAAGGTGAGCCTGAGCTCACGGCACTCGTCTGGCGTGTAGCGGGGCTCCTCCAAGTCGTAGTGGAGGTACTCCAGCTGCATCTTCCCGTCGTAGCTCTCGATCGGGAAAATCTCATGCATCAAGGATTCGAGACCGATGTTCCGGTCTCGTTCCTTGGGGCCCTTGCCCATCTGGAGGAACCGCTCGTACGACTCGGCCTGGACCCGGGTCAAATCCGGGATGTCCAGAGCGTCGCCGCGCTTGGTGAAATCTCGAAGGACGCGCTTGCGCATGGTGGTCGCTGGCATCGGCTCCCTCACGCTCGATGAAAACGCACGACAACGGACCGACCGCCCCCTGGTGGGCGTTCGCCGTCGTCGTGGTTCACTTGGTGTGTTTCTGTACTGCCGTCACCCGTCTTGTCGCCGAACCTTGTAGGGTAACCGCCCGACTTCGTACCGTCAAGTGCCCCCGGCCCGAGCCCGGGAGGAAAAGCGGCGGCGACCGTTTCCGGCCGCCCCCGCATGGATCGTTCCACAGAAGACCCAATCAAATCGCTTACTTGAGCTCGACCTCGGCCCCGACTTCCTCGAACTTCTTCTTGAGAGCCTCGGCCTCTTCCTTCGACAGGCCTTCCTTGATCTTGCTCGGCACGCTGTCGACCAGGTCCTTGGCCTCCTTCAGGCCCAGGCCCGTCGCCTCGCGGACGACCTTGATCACCTTGATCTTCTCGCCCTGAGACTTGAGGATCACATCGAACTCGGTCTGCTCCTCGACCGCGGCGGCCCCGCCCCCGTCGGCAGCGGCGGCCATCATGACACCGCCGCCCGCGGCGGCCTCGATGCCGTAGGTGTCCTTCATGTAGTCACCCAACTCGACGGCCTCCTTGAGGGTCAGGCCGGCCAGCTCGTCGCCGAGTTTGCTGATCTTTTCGCTGAAAGTCTTTGTCGCTTCGTCGGACATGGTCCGTTCTCCAAACGCTGTGCCCACGCCCGAAAGCGGAGGCGGACTCGTTCTACCGAGAGGGGCCGAACCATTCGGCTCTTTCACCCCCCGACGCGCTCGGCGCCGGTTGTATCAGGGGCCAGTCGGCAGACACGGGTTGCTCGTGTGTGCTCGAAAAGGCCGGCCTCAGCCGACCTTGGCGATTTCTTCGCCCTTCTCCAGCTTGTCCTCGATCGCCTTGACGATGCCGGCGAGCGACGCGCCAGGGCCCTTGACCGAAGCCATCAGCTTGCGGGCCGGGCCGAGGATCAACGCCACATCCTGGGCGATCGCCTCGTCGCGGGTCGGGAACTTGCTCAGACGCTCGACGCCCTCCTTGCCCTCGAAGAGCTCGCCGTCAAGCACCGCGCCCTTGAGCTCAAGGTCGGGGAACTCCTTGACGAGATCGACGATCTCGCGGGCGACCTCGACGACGGTCTCGCCGCCGTAGGCCAGCGCGCTCGCCCCGGACAGAACCGGCGTGAGCGCGTCGAGCGAGGTCTCGCGGAAGACCTGCTTGGCCAGCGCGTTTCGCACGATCGTGATGCGGATGTCCTTCTTCGCCAGACCGGCCCGGATCCGGTTCGTGTCGTTGGCGTCGATACCCCGCAGCCCGATCACCATGACATCCTCGCGCCCGCCGAGGCGGTCGAGGTACTCACGCATCATGATTTCTTTCACCGGTTTGGACATCGGTCCGCTCCTGCTTTCTTGCTCTTCAACCGGCTCAGGCGACGACGGCCTCGGCGTGCTTGACCTGAACGCCCGGCGTCATCGTCCCGCTGACGGAGATCTTCTTGATGTACACGCCCTTCGCGGTGCTCGGGCGGGCCTTCTCGATCGTCGACACAAAGTGCTTGTAGTTCTCCTCGAGGTCCTCAGAGGGGAACGACATCTTGCCCAGGATCGCGTGGACATTGCCGCCGTTGTCGGTGCGGTACTCGACCTTGCCAGCCGCGTACTCCTTCACCGCTCCGGAGACATCCTTGGTGACCGTCCCGGCCTTGGGCGAGGGCATCAGACCGCGCGGGCCGAGCACCTTGCCGAGCTTGGAGATCACTCGCATCATCTCGGGCGAGGCGACGGCGACATCGAAGTCCATCCACCCCTTCTCGATCTTGCCGACCAGGTCCTCCCCGCCCGCCTCGATCGCCCCGGCCTCCTTGGCCGCGCCGATCTGGTCGTCCGAGCAGAACGCCACCACCCGCTTGCTCTTGCCGATGCCCTTGGGCAGGCTCACCGAGCCGCGGATGATCTGGTCCGCCTGCTTGGGGTCGACCCCCAAGTGCATGCAGATCTCGACGGTCTGGTCGAACTTGGGCGCCTTGAACTTCTTGAGCAGTTCGAACGCATGACGCGGCTCGACCGCGTCCTCGGTCCAGATCGCCAGGTTCTCTTTCCGCTTGCGTGATACGCGTGTCATGGGTTCAGCCCTCCACCGTCACGCCCATCGAGCGTGCCGTCCCCTCGATCACACGCATCGCAGACTCGACCGAACTCGAGTTCAGGTCGGCCATCTTCTCTTCTGCGATCTTGCGGACCTGGTCCTGGGTGATCTTGCCGACCTTGTTCTTGTTCGGCTCGCCGGAGCCCTTGTCCACGCCCGCGGCCTCCTTGATGAGCACCGAGGCCGGCGACGACTTGACCTCAAACTCGAACGAGCGGTCGGAGTAGGCCCGCACGATGCAGCCTACGACCTTCCCGTTCAGGCTCCCGGTCGCCGCGTTGAACTGCTGGATGAACTGCCCGGGGTTGACACCCTTGGCGCCCAGAACAGGACCCAGAGGAGGCGCAGGCGTCGCCTGCCCGCCCGGGGCCATGATTTTAAATTCGTGTACGAGCTCGCGCTTCGCCATCTGACTCCACCTCCCACCGGCCCCGGACGATCCCGGCGATGGCCGCAGGCTGACGAACACGCCCGCGGCTGGTCTCGGTGGTGCAACCGGTTCTTGTGAGTAGCTCCGGAAAGGTTCCCAGAGCAGGGCCGGGATACTAGGCCGCCCCAATCCCCCGGACAATCAACCCCCCTTCGGGGCAGGCGAGAGCCTCAGCCAGACCCCACACCCCACCACGATCCGGGGTCAGCCAGTCGCCCGAACAGCCCGACCCTCACCCCCCGCTCCACCGCCCGCTCGACCACATCGCCCCGTCCGGGCACATGCTGCACGATGACCGCCGCAGCCACCCACATCAGGGGGTTTTCCTCCCGGTTCGCCGCCGACATCGTCGAACTCACCGCCCGACGCATCGCCCGCTCGAGCGCCGCGCCCCGAAGGTTGAGGGGACGGGCCGCCAGTTCCGGCTTGGCCTGATAGATCTTCGCCAGCTCGAGCATCCCCTCCCGGGTGTGCCCGTTCAGGATCGCCGCGATCGCCGTCGCCCGCGCCAGATCCGGCTCGGCTTCGGCGTCGAGCCCAGACAGATCCATCGGGCCGACCGAAGGCACAAACCCCGCCAGCATCGCATCGAGCACCGAGACCGGCTCTTCCGGCTCGACCGGCTCGGGCCGGGTCGTCAGCATGGGGTCCACAGCGGCCGCGTACCCGCCCCTGCGGATCGTCGGATAGCCGTAGCCGTACCCATACCGCCCTGTCGAGATGATCCGGCCCTCGTGCCCGTAGACGACGCCCGGGCCGAGATAGTCGCGATAGCCGTGGAACCCGCGACGGATCACGAACGATCCGCGTCTGAAGCGTCGGTCGATCACCACCCCATGGCCGGGCGAAACGACGACCGGCGGGCGCACAGTCGGCTGGGTGATCGGCGGCAGCCGCCTCATCTCCCCGCCCCGCCCGATCCGCGAGGGCGTGGTCTCTGGAATCCGAACGCCGCCGAAATTGCTCGGCAGGCGGCTGGGCGTCGACCTCGGCATAGCAACGCCGAACCGCTGCACGCCGCTCGTCGAGCGAACCCGGACCTGCGGCGATGCAACTGTGACACGCACCCCACCCGATGAGGCAGAGCCGCTGACCGTCACGCCCTCACCGGCAGCCTGCGCGTGCGCGTCACCCGCCCCGCCGGCAACGACAAAGAACCCTGCGATCGAACCGGCGACCAGACTGAAAGCGGGACGCATCGGAAAAGCTCCTTCCGCCCCACCCAGCCGCGCCGAACCCATCCCCCTGCGTGGATGCTAACCCGCAGTTTCTACAAACTCTTCCAGAAAGAAGTTTCGGCGAGCTCGCCGAACAGCCCCACACGCGTCCCCCGCTCGATCGACCGCTTCATGACCGCCTGCTGGCCCCCGACATGCTGCACGAACGCCGCAGCGGCAGTCCACGCAAAGAACGAGTCTTCCCGGTTCGCGACCGACATCACCTGCGACTGGGCGCGGCGCATCGAACGCTGCAACTCGGGCGAATCGATCTCCAAGGGCCTGGATGCGAGGTACGGGTGCTCGCGGTAGACGGCGGCCAGCGCCTCCATCCCCTCACGCACAGAGCCGCTCAGGATCACCGTGATCGCGATTGCCCGGGCCTGATCCGGGTGCGACGCGCTGTCGATCTCGGCCAGAGCGTCCGCCTTGAGGGACGGCGGCGAGCCAAGCAGCAGACGATCGAGCACCGTCATCGAGTCCGCGGGGACCTTGCCGCCCGCACCCTCTGGCAGCAGCCCCGCCAGCAGGATCGGGTCGACCTCCGCCACCGCGGGCGCGTGCAGCGTGTGCACCCTCGTCTGCTGCATCGCACTCGATCTGTAAGAACTCGTCGACCATCCGCCCATCGGACCCGTCGAGACGATTACCCCTTCGTCCCCGACGATCCGGCCGGGGCCGATGAAGCTCCGTTCATTGACCTTGGGCCCGCTGCGTTTCACGCGCTGGTCGACCTTCGGCGGCGCGCTGTAGTCGATCGTCACCTCGACCGGAACATTCACACATCGACCGTCGATCAGCATGCCGCGGTACTCCGTGCGCGTTCTTGGCGCGTCGTCGGGCACCGCGACGACCCTCGGGCCGACGGCCACATCGCCGATGAATCCGCCCCGCTGCAGGTACAACCCGACACCCGGCACAGCGAACTGGTCCAATACCCTCTGATTCGCCTCGACGACTGTCACCGGCGCCGCGCCCGACGCCGCTGCAGCGGCCCGACGGATCACGCGGAAACTCTCTTGCCTCTCTTCGTAGGTGCGCGGGGGACGCCCCCGCTGCGTCGGGATCCTGTTGGCGATCCGCGGAAGCTTCGCGCCGGGGGTCAGACGCCCTCTGGTGTGGTCGATCACGGACCGGCGCATGCCGACCCGCACGCCTCCGGCCGCGCGGACACCGCCGCCCGGGCGAACGCCCGTCGCAAGGTTCGAGCCCGACGACCCTTTCACCCCGCCCTCTGATGACTGCGCCGAGGCGCCGGGCACACCCAAGAGCATGCACGCTCCGCAGACGGAAACAGAAAGCAGCCGAAGGCGCTCCGCAGACACGCCGCGTCCCGACGACTGTCCCGACTCTCGAACCTTTTTCATCCGCCTACCTCCCGTCGGGCCTGTCGCCCGATCGCCGCGAGCCCTCGGCGGCGGTATCGTCCTCACCGCATGGCCCACCTCTCTATACGACTCCCCAATCGCCCGGGTGTTCCCGCTCTTGCAGGAATCTTTCTCGTATGGGGCCTGCTCGGGAGCCTGCTCTGCGGCCTGATGGGGGGCTGCGCGGGCATGGGGCCCGGCCGGTACGAACTCCAGTCCATCGACGAACCTGTCCGCGTTACCCCCGCGTTCTCCCTCCGCGTCTACGGCTACGACGACCAGAGCACCGCTGACATCTACCTGACAACCCTCTCCCGCGACCAGCTCCGCCCCGGCGTGGACCTGTCGGAAGTCTCCGGGCACCTGATCCACATCCAGATGTTCGTCAAGCCCCGCCCCGGCCGGACGCCGATCGCCCCCACCGCCTTCAACGCCGCCGTGACCCACATCGTCATCGCCAACGGACGGCTCGGGGTTTATCGGGGCGGCGGGTTCCTGCTCCCCGGCGGGAATGTCGGCGACCTGAACTTCGGCGGACGCCTGATCGGCGGGACCCTCAGGCTCGAAAGCCGCAGTGAGGGCTTCCGAGACCTGCTCGGCGCCTCGGCGCTGCGAGCGAACTTCCGAGCCGAAAAGCAGCACGGCACCGCCGAACTCGCCCGCCAACGCATGCGGGAGTTGATCGCGATGACCGAGTCGGTGGAAGAGGGCGATTAGGCACGAAGGCACAGAGGCACGAAGCGTTCAGCAACCCTGAGCACCGCCCATCTCCCCGTCTCTTCGTCTCTCAGTCTCTTCTTCCCCCCCTCCGTGCCTGCGTGCCTCCGTGCCTCCCTCCCTTCCCATCCCCATGCCCCTCCGCATCCTCCACATCTCCACCCGCCTCATCCTCGGCGGCAGCCAGGAAAACACCATCCTGTCCTGCGAAGGCCAGGCGAGGCTGGGGCATGAGGTGCACCTCGCCTTCGGCCCGATCTACGGGCCCGAAGGTTCGATGCTGCCCAGGGTCGAGGCGTTCAACCGGGGGCTCGGTGAGGCCGGAGAACAAACGGAAGCACACGGCTCGGCGAGCCGTGCCGCCCCACACCCCATCCAACCCCACGAACTGCCCGACCTCGTCCGCGAGGTCAGCCCGCTGCGGGATCGCCGGGCGCTCGGTCAGATCCACGATCTGATCGACGCGATCAAGCCCGACATCGTCCATACCCATTCGTCCAAGGCCGGGATCCTCGGGCGGCTCGGTGCGTGGAAGCATGTCGCGGGCGGGATGAAGGTCGGCGTGGTGCACACGATCCACGGGCCGCCGTTCATGCCCGTCGAGGGCGGAGCGCTGGCACGCCAGAAGATCCGCGCGGCCAATCTCGCCTACACCCTCGCCGAACGCCGAGCCGCGAAAAACTGCCACCTGATCGTCTCCGTCGCCGACGCAATGACCGAGCAGTTTCTTGGACGCGGGATCGGCAGGCCCGAGCAGTTCGTCACGGTGCGTTCGGGGATGGAGACGGCGCCGTTTCTCGACGCCGCCCCCGGCGAATCGAGGCCAGAGGTCCGCGCCGAGCTCGGCCTGCCCGAAGACGCGTTCGTGATCGGGACCGTCGCCCGCCTCGCCCAGCACAAGGGCCACGACGACATCCTCGACGCGATCGGCGAAGACCTGCAACAACACCCGTCATGGCGCCTGCTTTGGGTCGGCGACGGGTGGTGGCGCGACCGGCTGATGGGCCGCGTCCGGTCGATGGGGCTGGAGGACCGCGTGACGGTCACCGGGCTCGTGCCGCCGGAGAGGATCCCCGCGATGCTGCGGGCGATGGACCTGCTCGTCCACCCCAGCTACCGCGAGGGGCTGCCCAGAACCGTGCCCCAGGCGCTCCTGGCGGGGGTCTGCCCCGTCGCCTACGACGCCGACGGCACCCGCGAGGCCTGCATCGACAACAAGACCGGCCGCCTCGTCCCCGTCGGCGACCGCGCCGCGCTTGCCGCCTCGATACGCTGGTTGTGGGAACACCCCGCCGACCGCCAGCGGATGGCGGCAGAGGGACGGACACACTGCCGCGAAGCCTTCAGCGCAGAGGCCATGGTTCATGCACTCGAAGATGTCTATCAGCGTGCGCTCAAACTCGCATCGAATTGACGCAAACGCCCGACCGACGCTCCAGACCTGTGGCACTGGCGGCTCGCCCGCCAGTGGAATCTCTCCCGAGCAGTCATGCGCCGCACACCCGACCTCGCAGCGCGTCCGATCCGTGCCACCGACCTCGGCCTTGCGAGGTCGGTGCGCTCGACGCACACAACGGCGGGCACACAACGGCACCGACCTCTTGCAGAGGTCGGTGGCACGGGCGCTGCGCATCGATGATAACTCGGCAACGAGTCGATTTTGGCAAACCACTCCAACACACTGGCGGGCAAGCCGCCAGTGCCACACATCATTTGTCGTTGCGGTCCTCTCATTCCTTTTCGCGCTCGCTCCCGCCAACGCCCAGATCCTCGACCTCGGCGCCCCCGACCCCCCCGCCATCGCCGATGCCGGTGTCGAGGAACAACGCGCCCGCATTGTCGACGCCGAGATCCAACGCCTCACCGAACGCCACGAACCCGGCCCACGCCTCGACGCGGCGATCGCCCTCCGCCGCTACGGCCTCCGCCTGCTCGCCTCCGACCTCGACGCACACCCAGAACGCTTCATCCCCGGCGTGCTGCTCACTGAACACGCCGAGACCCTCGACCGCCTGATCTTCGACGAGTCGGCGCTCGTCGAGCCCGCCGCGACTCTGCTCGCCCGCACCCTCGCCGACGCGCCGATCCCCGCCCGACCCTCCGCACTCGACCGCCTGCTGCGCGACGCGTTGGCGGACCTCGCCGACGCAGCGGAGATCGAAAACCCCGTCGGCTGGCCCGCCGCTCCCGGCTCGCCGGCACCGGATCTCGAAGCGCTCCAGCCATTACTCGCCGCAGCGCCCGAGGCGTGCGCCGCGCGTGCCGACGACCTCGCCCGCGTCCTCGACCTCGCGCTCGACCATCCCGCCTACCGCCCCTCCGCGTCGCGCACCGCGTCGGCCCTGCTCGCCATCGGCCCGATCCTCTCGCCCCCGTCGTGGATGGAGGACCGCACCGAAGCCCTCCAGCAGCGGGCGTGCGAGGCGATCGACGGCCTGCTCGACCCGGAACGCCAGCAAGCCTCGCTCTCGACGCTCGAAAACCTCGCCCGATGGTCCCGCGCCATCGAAGCAGCCTCGCATCTTGAAGACAACACCGAGACCCGCCTCGCGTTGCGCGCGATCGCCGAAGCCGCCGAAACCGGCCTCTCTCGGGGAGACCTCGGCGCTCTGGCCCGCGCGATGGACCTCGCCGCGGCCCGCGCCGAGCTGCCCTCGCCCCGCACGCTCGTCCGCCAGCTCCGCCCCTCGTGGGAACGCCTCGAACGCGAGGCGAGAAGGACCGAGCGCGAGCTGATCGCCGTCATCCCCGATCTCCTGGCCGACCCCGAGGCGATGGCCGGGGGACGGTTCATCGCGCCGATGGCCGCCCACCGCGAAGCGATCGGCGACCTGCGCACACTCGTCGAGATGAGTTCGCGCATCGCCGACCCCACGCGGAGCGGGCCCGAGCCAACGCTCGCCCCCCGCTTCGGCCCGCTGGCGACCGAAGCGGTGCGTCTGGGCAACCTGCTTCGATCTGGCGACGACGACAGCGCCGCACGGTCCGCCCTCCGCGAGCTGGCCGAAGCCGCCCGCGTCGCCATCGAGCTGCGGGGCGAGGCCGAACTTCGCCGTCGATCGGGGACCTCGCAACCAACAGCGCCCGAGGCGTGGAGGCTGCCCGAGCTCCTCGAACTGATCGATCGCGAACGCCTCTCGATGCTCAGCGCCCGGCGCGCCGACGATCTTTCCTCGCGTGCCGCCCGCCTCTTCGTCCTCGACGACCTGACCGAGCAGATGGCGCTCGTCCTGCTGGCCAAAGAGCCCGGGGCCCTGGAAACCTGGCCGGGCTGGTCGCTCCCCTCGGCCCCGGCCCGCAGCCTGGCGATCAACGGCGCCGACGACGCCCTCGCCCGGATCGCCTCGGACCTCATCGAGGGCCGGTACGAGCGGGCCCGCGACGCCCTTTCGCACTACCGCCAGCGGTTCGCCTTCGCCCGGCTGCTGGGGCGGATGGAGCGCACCGCTGCGACCCTCGGCCTCGGCGGAGATCAGACAGAGACGCTGGTGATGCGCCTCGCCGCGGGGGCACCAGACCCCGCGCGGGCGTGGATGGCGGCCGAGCGTCGAACGCTCGCCGAGCTCTGCCGCTACGCCTCGATCCTGCCCGGCCTGGCCGACACCCGCCTGGAGACCGAGATCCGGCGCCACCTCAACGAACTGGCGCTGGGCGTCCTTGAGCGGACGGGCGACAGGTAGCGGGCGAACCTCCGAATCTGCGAACAAAAGAACAGCCCGCCGGAGGGATCTTCCGGCGGGCTGTATTTCTGCGGCGGGGGACGGGATCGGTGGTGGTGGCCCGCCGCGGAGGTGGATCCGGACCGGGCGAGCCGGCCAGAGCCGGTCTCGCCCGTTTGGTTTCAAATGCGCCCGGCCGGCGTTGTGTCGGCCGGGCGCGATCGGTTCCGCCGGGTCACCGGGGCCGGGAACAGAGCGCCAGCTTCCTTGCGGCGCTTCACCGGCCTCGGTCGAGTCCTTTCACGGCGCCCCGCGCTGCCGGTGCGGGGGGCCATTGGACCCGGAGGACTCCGCGTGATCTTGACGCCGGGAAACCCGGCTCAGGGATCACTCTCTCCAATGCCCGCCCGGGCGTTCATGCCCGGGTCGGTCTGATGCTCCGCGGCGGGCTCAGCCGCCGCCCGGCTCACGCCGGCGTTGCTCGATCCGCTCGGCGTTGTCCTGCAGGCCCTCGAAGTGCTCCATCTCCTGCTCTTCCCACGCCTGGCGGGGTCTGATCTCCAGCCTCCTGCCCGCGCCCAGCATGACGACCTCTTGGGGCAGGCCCGTCTTCTGCAGGTGACGCTTGGGCAGCATGATCCTGCCGGCCGAGTCCATCTCCAGCCGTTCGGCCTGGCTGAAAAAGGTGACCTGCAGCCTCGCCTCGTCGCGCTCTGGGATCAGCGTCTCTTCCCGGGACATGGCCAGGGCCTCGAACGCCGCCTCGGTGTACAGCCTCAGCGAGCCGTCCGGCCACGCGACGCAGTACCACGCCCCCCCGTCCCGCTGCGGGTCCCACTTGTTCCGGTACTTGGCGGGGATCGCCAGACGCCCTTTGGCGTCGACCGTCAGTTCTGTGTACCCGGTGAAGAGCAAGGGGGTGGGCTCCCGGCTGGTGCATGTGGGCAGTTTACACACTTTGCCACACAATGCAACACCCCAGCCACACTCTGTCGGATTTTTTCGACACTTGCCCCGTTCGGCCTCGAAAGAACGGCGTCGATCCCGATCCGGCCCTCCGGATCTGTCGATCCAACGCAGGTTGTGCAGCGTTCGTCCCGGGGAGGTATGCTCGACACCCTCGCAGGGCGTTCGCCCTTTGCAAGGACTCGGCTGAGGCGTCGGACATGCTCGCTGACCCGCACATCCAGGCAGCCGTCTCCCGGCTCAACAGCGGGCTGTTCATCGTCAGCTCGATCTACGACGGGGAACGCTCGGGCGTGATCGTCCGCTCCGTGCAGATCTGCGCCGACGAGCCTGTGCTGCTGAGCGTTGCGCTGCGGAAGGGGCACTCGATCGAGCCGCTGATCCGCGACAGCCGCGCGTTCGCGGTCTGCCAACTCGCCGACGACGACCGCCTCGCCCGGCGCGTCTTCTCGCAGGAAAACGACACCGACCCCGAGAACCGCACCGATCCGTTCGACGCGCTGCCGACCACGACGCTGAAGACCGGCTCGCCGGTGCTTCGCAAGAGCCCGATCGCCCTGGACTGCGAGGTCGTGCGCCACTACGACCTCGAGGCCGACTGCGAGCTCTTCATCGGCCTGGTCGTCGACGCTTGCACGCTCGAAGTTCAGCGCTGATCCGGCTCCGCAGCCCCGATCAGGACCACGGCCGTAGCTTCCGCGTCTCGCCCGACTCGATCAGCGTCAGCATCTCCAGCTCCATCCGCTCGTCGAAGCGGGCTTCGTCGAACCGCTCGGCGTTCCGGCGGCACGCCTCGCCCGGCGCCGGGCACTTTGCCGCGGCCTGCGCGATCGACTCGGCCTCCGGCTCATCAAAGAACGCACCTGTCTCGCCCTCGATCACCGTGTCCAGCGCGCCCCCGGCCCGCCTGGCGACGACCGGTGTCCCGCACGCCTGAGCCTCGACAGGAATGATCCCGAAATCCTCGATCTGCGGGAAGATCAGCAGTCGGGCGCTGCGGTACAGACGCCGCAGTTCTTCGTCATCGACCCGTCCTCGCCACTCGACAAGGTCGGAGTCATCAAGCGATGCACGCAGCGACGCCGCCTCGCTCCCGTCCCCCACCACGACCAGCCTCGCCCCGGCCCGCTGTGCGCCCGCGATCGCCAGGTCGAGCCGCTTGTAAGGCTCGATCGCCCCGACAAAGAGCCAGAAACCCTCGCGCTGCACGCTGTCATCGGGGGTGAAGTAGTCCGTCCGCGCCGGCGGGTGCAGCACCTCCGCCTCGCGCTGGTACACGCGCTCGATCTCCGAGGCGATGTGCGTGCTGTTGGCGAGAAACTTCGTCACGCGAGACGCCGTGCGCCGGTCCCACCGACGCAGCGCTGGACCCGCAAGCCCGAGCCCGGTGCGGCGGAGCACCGAGCCCTCCGCGTACGCGGCCCCCTGCGACCAGAGATAGCGCGCCGGCGAGTGGCAGTAGCACAGATGCGCGACGCCCGGGGGCGCCCGCAGCGCCTTGATCGCGGCCGAATGCGTCGAGACCAAGAGATCGATCGGCGCTTCGCGCAGGTGCTGGTGGCGCACCGCGGCGCTCAGGGCCCTGACCATCAGGGGGTACGCCGGCAGCAGCCACCGCCTCGCCCGGTTCACCCTCGGGCTCTTTCCCAGGGGCGCGACGATCTTGCGCCGGCCGTCGATCGCGTCAGAGAGCGGGCGCCCATCGTCGAACATCGTGTAGATCGCCGCGACCTCGCCCACGCGCGACGCGACGCGGCAGACCCGGTCCAGCACCCGCTCGCCCCCACGCATCCCCACGAGCCAATCGTGGGCGATCGCGATCCGCGGCTGTCCGCCGCTGGGCACGATCTCGTCCGGAATAGTCCTGCCGCTCTGGTCGCTCACGGTTGCAAGGATAGAGCGATGCCAGATACAGACGCACCCCCGCCCCGCCCGTGGCCCGCAAACCGCCTCGGGCTGGACTACCGAGCCGAAGCCTCAAGGCTCGGCCCGCCCCCAAAGCCCATCATCGATGTCCACGCGCACATCAACGGCGAGCGGGCCGCGAGCGTCTACGCCGAGGTCTGCGACCACTACGGCGTCGCGCTCACCTACTCGCAGTCACAGCGTGAGCAGGCCCTGGGCGTCTCCCGCGTGCTGGGCGACCGCGTCCGGTTCATCGCCATCCCCGACTACATGGCCGAGGACCGCGGGCGCGCCTTCCGCGAGGGCTTTCTCGACAACATCCGCTGGTTCCACGGGGAGCTGGGGGCCCGGGTGGTCAAGTTCTGGCACGCGCCGCGCTGGTACGACCTCGTCGACCCCGACCGCGACGCGGACCTCTTCGCCTACGACAGCGAGTGGCGACGGAAGGCCCTCGACCTCGCCCACGAACTGGGCATGATGGTGATGACCCACATCGCCGACCCGGACACCTGGTTCCAGACCCGCTACTCCGACGCGGCCAAGTACGGGCTCAAGGCCGCACAGTACGACCCGTTCAAGAGGATGCTGAAGATCTACCCCGAAATCCCCTGGATCGCGGCGCACATGGGGGGCTGGCCTGAAAACCTCGACTTCCTCGACGAACTGCTCGGCGAGCACCCCAACCTGCACCTGGACACCAGCGCGACCAAGTGGATGGTGCGCGAGCTCTCACGCCACGACGGGGACCGGTTCGAATCGTTCATGAAGCGATGGCGCGGACGCATCCTCTTCGGCTCCGACATCGTGACGCTCGACGACCACCTCGAGAAGAGCGGCGAGTCGAACACGAAGTTCGGCTCGCAGCAGGCCGCGACCGAAACGGAAGCGTTCGACCTCTACGCGAGCCGCTACTGGGCCCTGCGCACGATGTTCGAGACCGATTACGAGGGCGAGTCACCGATCGCCGACCCCGACCTGCACATGGTCGACCCCGAAGGGCACACGCCAATGGACGCCCCGAGACTCGTCGGGCGTTCGCTGGACAAGAAGCTCTTGGGCACGCTCTACCACGACGCCTGCCGCGAGGTGGTCATCGGATGGGAAGCGAAGCAGGGGCTCCCCGAGCCAAAGCTCTAATTCTCTCCGTCTCTCTCTCTCAATCCCTCCACCGAATCTCCGCGATCAGGCCGAGGTGGTCCGACCCGTAATCTCCCGTCCGGTCGATAGAGGTGCAGACGAGCTCCTCGCTCATGAGCACATGATCGATCCGCAGACCGACGAAATCCCGCATCGGGAAATCGGATCGCCAGGTCACGCCCCGGCCGCGACCGGCCATCGACCACGCGTTGCGCAGGCCCGCACGCCGGAAGGCCGCCATCCGCGGGCCCCGCGGCGTCGTGTTGAAATCGCCCATCATGATGATCGGGTTCGGGTCCAGCTCGATCGAACGCAACAACTCTCGCATCAGCGGGCGGGCGATCCGAGCCTGCTGCGTGTACAGCACATCGTGCGGCAGGTGCACCGAATACACCGAAACCAGCCGCCCGTCGAACTCGATCACGCCGCGCACCACCCGCCCGTCGTCGTCGCCGAGGCCCATCGAGACCGGTTGCGGCGGCTCGACAAACGGCGTGTGGTGGTACAGGCGGACGCCGTAGCGGGGGGCGTTGGATCGGTGCTGCAGGTCGGGCCCGTGGTGGGGCCAGCGATCGCCGAGCCTGATCGGGGCCTCGCGCGACCAGTGCCCGCTGTGCTCCTGGAGCGCCAGCAAATCCGGCTCGGCGTCGTGCATGATGCCCGGGAGCGTCGCCCAATCGGGATTGCGGGTGTGCAGGTTGGCGACGCCGACGCGGAGGATCGGCCCCTCGGCCTCGGGCGTCGGGCGGGGCACAAAGTGCCACAGCGAGGGCGCGAGCAGCCAGAACGCTATCAGCGCCGCCGCGACGGCCTGGAGCCGGAAGCGGAACGCTGCCAGCAACGCCGCCAGCGCGAGCGTCATCAGCCCGAGGTGCCAATCGGCTGAGCGGATGAGGATCAGCCCGCGCTCAACAAGATCCATTGGGCCGGAACGGTCCTCGAAGCGGAAGGGCCAGAGCCACGCGGTCGCGACGACCGCCGCAGCGCCGAGGACGATCGCCCACGCCAACCACCCGGCGAGCCGCCGGATGGCTGGCTTGGGCGAGTGGCCGGGCTTACGCCCTCGGGGCCGACGATCACGGTTGTCGCCGCGCGCCCCGGTGTCGGGGCGCGGGCGACGCTCCGCTGGTGGTTGGTCCGGCGATGCTCCGCTCACGGAGCATCAGTATCGGCGGACAACACCCTTGACGATGCCCTGGATCTGGCAGAACTTGACCCGGATGGGCTCGAAGTCGGGGTTGGCCGGCTGCAGGCGGATGTGGTCCGCCTCCTTGAAGAAGGTCTTCAGGGTGGTCGAGCCGTCGGGGAGAAGGGCGACGACGCGGTCGCCGTTGTCGGCCACCTGGGTGCGCTCGATCAGGACATAATCCCCATCGAGGATGCCCTCGTCGCGCATCGACTCGCCCTCGACGCGGAGTGCGAAGGTCGAGTGCGCCTTCTCCGGTGTCGCGCCGAGCAGGTCGCCCAGGTCGATCTCGTCGGTGTCCTCAACCTTCTCGATCGGGTTGCCCGCAGCGATGCGGCCGACCAGCGGGAAGCGGAGCGGCCGGCTCTCGTCGGGCACCGACATCCCGTCAGCGATCGACAAAGAGCGCGCCTTGTTGGGCTCGCGGACGAGCGCGCCCTTTTTGATCAGCGCCTCGACATGCTCGAACACGGTGACCTTGCTCACCCCGATCTCGTCGGCGAGCTCCTGCATGGTCGGGGAATAACCATGCCGAACCCGCCAGTCCCGGATGAGCTTCAGGATCCGCAGTTGTTTGGGCGTCAGATTCATGTCTGCGTCCTTCCAGAATGTTTTCAGCCCCCGCCGGAGCCGGGCGACACGCCCGCACGCCGGGGACCACCACCGGACCAACACGCACCGCGCCACCAGACGCGGAGGTTTCACTTCTCCCGCCGGCCGCAAAGCCGACGCTCGGAGCCGACGCCCGCCCGCCAAGCGAGCAAAGCTGCGACCCCTGCGCCTCCAGCAGCCCGATCACACACGCGATCGCGCCGACCGAAGACGCCCCGTCCGATTCCTCTCGTCCCCCGATTCCTCGTCCCCAGACTCCGTCTCGCCCCGAACCGCCCGGCATGAACTCGCCGGGCTCGGCCAGCCGCAGGGCCGGCACGAGGGCGGCCATCCGCCCGAACCATCCGAAGACGAGCCCCAGCAGGCCCGCGCCTTCCTGCGACCCGCCCCCCGCTCCTGCGGGGCGGTCGTTCTCATCGAGGGCGAAGGCGGCGAGAAAGTCTCCGCCGGGCCCGAGCATCACCAGGGGCGGCTCTGCGGGCGACATCGATGCCGCCCGATTCACATCCGCCCCGCCGACCGTCGTCCGGACCGCCTTCATGGCTCGGTCCTTTCCGATTCGCGGCCCGGGCCCGGCGCTTGTCGCCGCGAAGCCCGCATGCCGCCGAGCACCGGAAGGGATGGGCCTCTGCCCGAGGCGTCCGATCCGGAGAGCCCGTGTTGTCCGGCCCGCGCGGGCGTCCGCCCGTGCCGCCGCTTTCGCTTCGCCCCGGGAACTCCGCCCGGAACCGCGTGCCCGGCGCCCGCCGAGCTGGGGCATACACCCCACAGGCAAGGCCCGTCAACCCCCACAAATGCAGGGAAAAGCGAGCCTTGCGGCGTGTGATCCACGCCCTGAAAATCGCCCGGCCGGCCGCCGCCGGAAGGGCACCGATTTGGTCGGGTATGGCGAGCCGCCTTGCCCGAGTCACGCTCCGGCCGGCCTTGGAACATCCGAACGGCCGAGAGCGTGTTTGCCCCAAGATAGCCTATCAAGGCTCGTACATCAAGGGGTCTATTCGGGATTCTATCAAGGATTCCCTTGAATGTGTCCACAGATCTGTGGATTTTTGCGTTCGGGGGTCGATTCCGGACCGTCGCCCGCCCCGGGCGGGTCAAAACCCGGATGCAACCCGCCCAAAGCGACCGGCAACACGCCGAACCCGACCCCGGATCTCCAGGGCGGTCATCGCGGCCCGGAGCTCGGCGATCCCGAGCCCTGTCGATTGCGCGATCTCGTCGAGTGTCAAGGGTTCGTCAAGAGCGCCGAGGATCGCCGACGCGATCGGTTCGTCCCCGATCGGCGCGGGCGGCGCCGCGGCGGTGGTCTTCCTTCCCCCGTCCCCCGCGCCCGGCGCAAACAGCGACGCCGGCTGCGTGTACAGCGGCGCGTGGTTCCCCTCGTGCAGATGCAGCGCCGGGCGTTCGAGCAGTTCGAGCACATCCCGAGGCTCGGTGACCAGGTGCGCGCCGCCCGCCTTGAGCAGGCGGTGCGTGCCAGCGCTGGCGGGGCTGTCGACCCGCCCGGGGATCGCCATGACCTCGCGCCCGTGCTCCTCCGCGGCGAGCCGCGCAGTGATCAGCGCGCCGGACCGTTCGCTCGCCTCGATCACCAGCACGCCGAGGCAGAGCCCGGAGATGATGCGGTTCCGTGCCGGGAAATTCTCGGACGCCGGCTTGGTGCGCAGCGGGAGCTCGCTCACAACCGCCCCACGCCCCGACGCGGCGATCTTCGAGAACAACTCCTTGTTTTCAGGCGGATAGCACTCGGCCAGCCCGCAGCCGAGGACCGCGACAGTCCGCCCGCCCAGGCGCAGCGCCGCGCGGTGGGCCGCGGTGTCGATCCCGCGTGCCCCGCCCGAGACGATGGTCACGCCCGCCGACGCGAGCACGCCCGCGAAGCGTTCGGCCTGCTCCATGCCGTAGGCGCTGCAGCGTCGGGAGCCGACGATCGCGACGCCGAAGCGGTCGGCGCCGTTGGGGTCGAAATCGCCCAGCGCCCCCAGCAGCGGCGGCGGAGAAGGGATGTCTTCGAGCAACGCGGGGTAGGCCTCGCTCCCGCGCGGGAAGTAGCCCACGCCCAGCTTCGACGCGAGGGCGAGTTCCTCATCGACAAGACGATCGGACTCGCGGAGCCCCCGGGCGATGGTGTTGGCGGTGCGGGGCCCGATCTTCTCGACCCGCTGCAGTTCGGCGGGCGAAGCGACGGCGACCGCCTCGGCCGAGCCGAAATGGCGCAGCAGCCGCTCGCAGAGCACCGGCCCAACGCCGGGCGTGAGCGTGAGCTTCAGCAGCGATCGCAGATCGTCATGGTTCCCCGTCACGGGGCGGAGTGTACTGGACGCCCGCGAAGCGGGCGAGTGGGTAGAGAGGAGAGCAGGAGAACAGGAGAGCAGAGGTGGAGGAGGAGGCAGTAGAACCCGGCTCAGCGCGCTGCGTCTCTACCCCACCTACTGCCACTCCGGCTCACCTGCTCGCCTGCTCGACTTTCGACTGCTCTCGCCCGCAAAGCGGGCGTCACTCCTGCGGGGTCGCCTCGGCGACGCGGGCGTAGGGGCCGGCGGGCGATTCGTCGAACTCGACCTCGCGGGCGTAGACGGTCATCGCCTCGCGTGAGGAGACGCCGGTGGCGAGGCGCTGCTCGGTGATCGCCTGCGTCTGGACGAACCTCGGGTTGGGGCGGGTGATGGTGACGAAGACCTCGAAGCCGCTGGCGTCCTGGCGGGCGAGTTCCCGGGTGATCGTCCAGCCCCCCGTCGGAGCGGTCATGACGATCTGGTGCTGGTCTCGCGAGGAATCGACCCGGAGGTCCGGCCCCCGGTACGGGTCGCTGTCGGCGATCTCGGGCCCGCTGTGGCAGCCGGCGAGGAACGCGCCCGAGAGCAAAGCCCCCGCGAGCAGGGCGGGAAGGACGAAGAGGCGGACGCGGGTGGATGTCGATCGCATGCTGGCTCCGTTGCAACTGGCCGAACGCGGCACGGGTGTATCGTAATCAGCACCACACGCCAACGGACCAAGTATGCCGCCCGGACCGCCACAGCCCGATCCGCCGATCTCCCGCACCGGTGTGATCGGCGTCCTGGCGATCCTGATCGCGGCGGTCTCCGTGGGCGTTTCGCTGCTGGTCCCCCGCCTGTCGGAGCCCGGGCCGCTGCTCGGCGAGGAGCCGTCGATCCGGGTCCGCGTGGCCCGATCGGCGCCGACGCTGACGATCGAGGCCTCGCGCTGGGTGCTCGCCTCGTCCTCGGGCGACGATCTGACTGCGTTGACCGCCCCCGTGCGCGTCAGCGTGCAAGACGGGGGCCTGCTTCTGGCCGGGCCCGAGGGTGTCGGCGCCGCCTTCCCGCCGGGAGCGGCCGTCCGGGTCCGCTGCGCGTGGCTGGAGGACCTCCGGATCGGCGACGCGATGCTGCCCGGCTCGCTCTCGCTCAGCCCGGTGGTGCGCGAGGGCGGGGAGGGCGCGATCAACGCCGTGGCGCGTGTCCCCATCGAGACCTATATCGCCGGGGTGATCGCGGCCGAGCTCTACAGCCACTGGCCCGAGGAGACCTTTAAGGTGCAGGCCGTCGCAGCCCGTTCGTACGCGATGGCCCAGATGGAGCGACGCCGGAGCCGGGCGTTCGATGTCGAGAACACGCAGATGGACCAGGTCTTCCGCGGTCGGGCGACGCTCGAGCGCGCGCTGGCGGCCACCGAAGCGACCCGGGGCGTGGTCCTGACCCACTCCGGAAGCGTGATGCACGCGTACTACTCGAGCACCTGCGGCGGGCGTCCCGCCGGCGTCGCAGAAACCTGGCCCGACCGCACCAACCGCTCCCCCCCGCCGCTTCGCGCCCGCGAGCGCGCGCACTTTTGCGACCACTCGCCCGTGTACCGCTGGGAGGTCGAGCGCGAGACGGGGATCGTGCGCGAGCAGCTCCGCCACTGGGCGCGCAGCCGCAACGACCCGCTCCGGGAAGTCGGCAGGCCGGTCTCGATCGAGCCGTCGCTGGTCAACGCGGCCGAGCGCCCGGCGCAGTTCACCATCACCGACGAACGGGGCGGGAGCTTCACGATCACCGCGGAAAACCTGCGGATCGCGCTGAACGCGCAGCCGCCCGGCCTCCGCATCGGCTCGGGCAGCGTCCGCAGCGGGGATCTGGGCGTCGCGATCCGGGGCGACCGGACGCTCATCGCCGGAAGAGGCTTCGGGCACGGCGTCGGCATGTGCCAGTTCTGCGCCGAGGCGATGGGGCTGCAGGGGCACGCGTGGAGAGAGATGCTCGGGCACTTCTATCCGGGGGCGAGGCTGGAGCGGGCGTTCAGGTAATCAGCGGATCGGCAACCCACTCTGTGGCACTGGCGGCTTGCCTGCCAATGTTTTCCCGCCTCATGGTTGGCCCGCCACGCCGAGCTGTGATCTACACGGTTTCGCAGCTCAGGACTTTCGCCTGTGGCGACCGGTACTCTCGGGCTGAATGTAGAGTGAACATGTCTGTTCAGCCGGCCTCATCGTACTATTGCGTCCATGCTCTACCTCTTACTGCTGCTCGTTGGCTTGGCGATCCTGATTGCAGGCGGTAATCTGCTCGTTCGTGGCGCATCGAATCTGGCCGGACGGCTGGGCGTGGCCCCGGTCATTGTCGGTATGACGGTCGTCGCCTTCGGCACGAGCACGCCGGAGTTGGTCGTCAACCTCGCAGCGGCGATACGGGGCGACAGCGCCATCGGCTTCGGCAATGTCGTAGGCTCGAACACCGCCAACATCGGTCTGCTGTTGGCGATCACCGCGATCGCATATCCGCTAGTGATCCACCGGTCGATCGTCACCCGCGAAATCCCCATGATGCTGCTCGCCAGCGTCGCCGCCGTGGTGCTCGGGCTCAACAGCCTCACCGAGGGCGGGGCCGACCGTTTCACGCGAGGCGACGGGCTGATGCTCCTGCTGCTGTTCGGCGTCTTTCTCTACTACACGCTCGGCGACGCCCTGCGCCAGCGCGAAAGCGATGCGTTCTTCGTCGCACCGAACACGGCGGAAAAGCCGAACCGTGCAGCGTCGGGCGTGCGCCTCGCGGCCCTGATCGTCGGCGGTCTGCTGCTGCTGATCGGCGGCGGCGAACTGACCGTGCGTGGCGCACTGGGCTTCGCGCAGGCGGTGGGCATCCCGGATGTGATCGTCGGCCTGACGATCGTCGCGGTGGGCACCAGCCTTCCGGAGCTGGCGACCTCCATCATCGCAGCTCGGCGGGGCCAGACCGACATGGCGATGGGCAATATCGTCGGCTCGAACATCTTCAACCTTCTGTTCATCTGGGGCCTGACAGTCACGCTCGCGCCAACGGACCTGCCCTCGGGCGGGCGCATCGATCTCCTGGTGATGACCGGCTTCGCGGCTGCGCTGCTGCCGATGGCACTGACGCAGCGCAAGCTCTCGCGCCTCGAAGGCGGGGTGCTATGCATCGGCTACATAACATACATCGTCTGGCTGGCGATGCGGTAAGCCTGAGTAGATCGAGCCCGCTACTTCACATCCTTGGGCAGGTAGGGCGTCCTGAAGAAGCCCCGGACATGGCGGCGTCTGCGTTCGCCGATCATCTGCGTGGTCTCGAAGCCGTCCGGGGTGGATCGGAGGACCAGACGCACATCGTCGTCGCCGGGGAAGTTGGGGTCGTAGAGCGAGACGGTGTAGACGCCGCGGCCCTCGTAGCGGGCGCCCGTCGCGACGACCTGGTGGTTGTGCCAGATGGCGCCGCGGTCGGCGAAGCCGACATAGATCAGGGCCAGCGCGACGGGCTCGCCCCGCTCCAGGTCGGGCAGCATCTCGCCGAACGCGCGGGCGGTCTCCGCCTGCGCTCCGTCGGGCCCTCCTTCGGACAGGGCCATCCAGGCGAGGTATCGCAGCGTCCGCCGCCCGAGGAAGCCCATCGAGTCGGCCTGTCGGATCAGGATCCGTTCGAAGAGCGGGTCGCCCGGGCCGGGTGTCTCGCTAAAACGGGGCGGCTCGACCCCCGCGTGGAAGTAGTCCATCGCCAGCAGCGACATCCCGCCGCAGAGCCCGTAGCGGTGACGGAGCGGCAGGCGAGCCCACCCGCCGGGCGGCGTCCAGCCGAAGCTGTTGACGAACGCGAAGCCGTGTGCGGAAGCGAGCATCGGCTCGGGCGGCGTCTCGCGGCCGCCGGCGCCCGCGCCGCCGGGACCGGCCGGCGTCAGCAGAGCCAACGATGCGATCCACACAGCTTTCATCGCGTATTCTCCCGTTGTTGCTCGCGGGCCGCGACCATCGCGCCGACCAGCGCTGAAGTTTCCGAAGGTCCGATCCTGCGGATGCGGACGCCGACGAAGCCGCTCTGCGTCCGCAGGCCGATGCGTCGATCGCGAGATGAGACAATCATCAACACCGAGAGTACGAGAATCACAACAGAGACACCCAGCATCAGGTACAACGACATCGCCTGTGCGGTTGTGGCACCAGCCACCTGGCCAACCAAGAGCTCGGTGAGATAGCCGACCACCCCAATCCCGATCAACGCAGCAAAGCCGATGAGCCCGGGCTGCAGGAACAGCAGCAACCCCGGAACGAGCAGCAGCCAGCGGACGCCCTTGACAACCTCCACGCCGTCGCTGTTTTCGTGCAGGGCTTCGCGGATGTTGTCCAGCCCGCGCCGGCGTTCGATCACGACGACGCGGCGCGAAGTCACGACCATGCGCCGTGAACGCCCGAGCCACGAGCGCAGGATCCCCATCTCGCGGAAGGACGGGTCGAAGACTTCCAGCAGTTCCTCGCCTTCGAGCGGCTCGATCTCTGGTGTCTTTGACGAGAGGCGGAAGACGGTGCGCAGGCCCTCGCGACGGTTTTCGCCGATGCGGTCGTCGGTCCATTCTCTGGGCGGCGAATCGGACTCGGGTTCGGGCGGCGCAGAGGGCTCCTCGATCGAAGCGGCCGGACGGGGCCGGGGGATCGGGCGTGGCGAGGAGTCGCCGGCGGCCGCGGCCTTGACCGGCTCGCGGGTCGTCGCTTCGGGCCCATCAGAAGAACGCGTCTCGATCACGCTGATGAGCATCCCGCGGCTCTCGGCGAGCGATCGCGCCGCCTCGGGCGACTTGGCCTCGATCAGCATCTTGCGCGGCTCGCCGCTCTTGCGGTCGGCCCCGAGCACGAGATATCGCCCGCGGGTCATCGAACAAGGGTACGGGAAAGCGGGAGGCGGAGTTGCAAGGGGCAGCCAGTGCTCCCCCTTCTCCCCGTCCTCCGGCTCACCTGCTCGACTGCTCGACCCTCTCCCGCTCTCGCCCGCAAAGCGGGCGCCTGCGTCTTGCGAGCACGAGCCCGCCGAATGCGATCACTGTGGCCGACGAGGGCGCAGGCACGCCGAGGATGTCCAGGTGGTCCGTGAGAGTACGGAGCGTGACGAGCGTCGCGTCGAGCGCCTGCTGCGGGCTCATGGCGTAGCCGACATGGACATGCCCGGCGGCGAAGTTGCGGAACTCGGCGCTGGGGTCGTTGTTGAGCTCGTGGTACCAGTTGCCGTGCAGGCCGATGAAGTTGGAGAGGAAGCGTCCGTTGTCGATCGGCACCGTCGTGGGGTTCACACCGGGGACCTGCGCGCCGACATTGGCCATGATCTCGGGGATGGGCAGCGTGCTGAAGAGCTCCGTGCCCGGGGCGAGAGCCTGCATGATCGGCAGGTCGCTGCCGGGGCGCGTGGGCGCCTGGTAGTCTGGCGTCCACTGGCTCTCGGCGTACATGCGGTTGCCGCCTTCGAGGCGCCACTCGAAGTTGTTCTGGGCGCGGCTGAAGGTGATGATCGCGACGGGCTTGATCTGGTCGGTGATGCGGTGCCAGTCCGCCGAGGTCTTCTGGTAGTCGACCTCGAAATCGCCCACGCCCTTGCCCCAGTTCGGACCGGTCTGGCCCGGGAACTCGGGGAAGTAGGAGTAGATGTTGTACCCGCGTCCCTCCCAGTTCCCGCCGAGCCACTGCCCGTTGTTCTGATCGGGGTTGGGGCTGAAGTCGCGAACCATGTTGTTGGTCGGGGGCCAGTAGCCGGTGATCATGATGTTGTTGGTGAAGTTGCTCGCCGACGCGACAGACGCCAGCGAGACCAAGAGACCGGCACAGACCACTCGACGCATCACGATCCTCTTTCTGCTTCGCGCACAGAAGAGCGCGCGGGAGGGGGGCTCGACGCCAGCGTAACGGAAGAGACCGCCGATACCCAGCGGCAAGCCGCCGATTCAGGCGACCACCGAGGTCCAATAAATCGATGTGTGCGTCAGCTCGCCGGCGTGAAGGTCGCGCCCGCGTGGACATCGCACCCGACGAGTTCGCCGAGCTTGAAGCCCGAAGGCTTCTGGTCGCGCTCGGTCGGCCTGAGGTGGATCTTGATGCCCGCGTCGACCACGACCGTTTCGTCGGTGATGGCGACGACGGTGCCCTGAACCCGCCTGGGGCGCCCGTAGACCGGCTCGATGAAGCGGCCGCCGGTATGGACGCGGTCGATCTTGCGGGCGTCAACGCGGACGGTCCCGATGAGCCTCTTGCCGACCTCGGTGTCGACCGGCTCGGTCGGCTGGAGGTGGAGCTGGTAGTTGTTGTTGTGGGTGCCGAAGACGATGTGGTCGGGCTTGCCCGCGACCTCCGAGCCTCGCTCAAGGAGGAGGCCTCGGGCCAGGCGGGGGTCGATGTCTGTTGTCGGGGCCGGGTCGATCATGGCTGCGGAGCGTAGGAGGCGAGCGGCGTTCTGGGCCTCGCGCCCATCGCCAGAAAATTCGCCAGGAGCCTCGGGCCCTCGGGCGTCATGAAGCTCTCGGGGTGGAACTGCACGCCTTCGAGGGGCTGGCGGTCTGAAGCAGGCCCTTCCCAGACGCGGCGGAGGCCCATGACGACGCGCCGGGATTCGCCGCCGGGCAGTTCCTCATCGGTCCAGGCGCTGACGGCCCAGCCCCGATCGCCGGCCGCCTGCGCCGCCTCCAGCGGGACGACCAGCGAGTGGTAGCGCGTCGCCTGGAAGGGGTTGGGCAACCCGGCGAAGACGCCCTGGTTGTCGTGGTGGACGAGGCTGGTCTTGCCGTGGACGGGGACGGTGTGGCGGACGACAGGCATCCCGTGAAGGGCGCCGATGCACTGGTGGCCCAGGCAGACGCCCAAGACGGGGATCCGCCCCGCGAAGCGTTCGATCATCGCCGGGCAGACGCCCGCCTCTGCGGGGGTGCACGGGCCGGGGGAGATCAAAAGGTGGCTGGGGCCCCGCCCGCTATCGAGGGCTTCGGCCTCATCGGGCGTGATCGCGTCGTTGCGGACGACCAGCAGGTCGCGGTCGAGCTCGATGGAGGGATCGAGCTCGCCCATGCGCTGGACGAGGTTCCAGGTGAAACTGTCGTAGTTGTCGACGAGGAGGATCACGCCGGCGATGGTATCGCTCGCGGATCCGACCGGCGAAGGAAGAGCGTGCGCAATGAAAGAGGCCGACCGGTTCCTCCGGCCGGCCTCTCCTGGAGCCGTGTGGATGTCTCGCCCCGCCGCCTCGTCAGGCGGCCAGACCGAGCGTTCCCGCGACGCCGTCACGCGTCACATAGAACAGTTCGCTGGTGATCGGGTAGGGCAGACGCTCGTAGTCCTGGCTGACGCGGTCGCGGAGGCGGTTGACGAAGTCTCCGGGCGCCCGGCTCATCGCGACGAACATGTCTCGCGCGGGCGTGGCGACATAGAAGTCCCCGCCGAGCTGCGGCGCCAGCCGCTCGTACAAGCCAGAGAGCAGCAGCCTCGCGGCGTCGTAGCCGTCCTGCTCGGAGACGATCGCCGCGCGACCGCCCTCCTTGGACTCGACGAGCCTGACTTCGAGCTCCGGGGCGTACTTCTCGAGGTTCTCCCGGGCGATGAGCTCGAGGTCCTCGGGGGTGACGCCCCAGCGGATCACCTGCTCGGTGGTGATGCTGATGGTCATCTGGGGGAGGTCGGTGACGAAGACCACGACCGTCCCGTTGACATAGGGGACATGGGCCACCAGTTCCCGGGAGAGGTTTTCGAAGATGCTCTCGGGCTGGATCCTGGGCATGATCCTGGGCTTGGCGAGCTCGAAGGGCATGTCGCCGAGCTGGATCGCGTCGCCGGCGAAGAGCTGTTCGAGGTAGTGCTCGGCGATTTCTAGGCCCCGGTCTGGCTCCTGGACGACCATTCGGAAAAGGTTTTCCAGGTCGAGGCGCCTGCCGTTCACCGAGAGTTCGCGGGGGCCCGCGAGCTCGACAGCGGCGGCGGGCTGGATCCGGCGGAGCATGCCGGCGACGGTCTCGGCGAAGGCTTTGGGCTCAAGTGGCAATTCCGACATCTCTCACCTCTTCCCGGTCTTATCGCGTCTTGGGGAGGCCCGGGGCCCGGTTTTGGGGCCTTGGGACGGTCCGGGCCGCTGTTGCCGGCCGGGGCGAGGATCGACTCACGGTACGGCGGTCTGAACGCTACGGTTCGTCGACGGGGTGCTGAACGGGCGGGCTTCCCGTCACAGCCGCGACAGCCGGACGGGGTCTGGCGTTATGCGGTCCGGGGCGCGATTTATGGGCATCTTGTCGGTGGGATCGGTGGTCGTTGCCCCGCGAGCGGGGCGGCGGGTAGAATCGCCGCCTTGGAAGCGGGGTATCGACGCCCTGACCGGACAGACCGCCGGACAGGGCTGCGTGCAGGGCCCGCGAACGACCTCTTTGGAGATCCAATGGTGACCGAACAAGAGATTGAATCGAAGGTGATCGAGATCGTCGCCGAGCAGATGGGCGCGGAGAAGGACAAGATCACCCGCGAGACCCGCTTCGTGGACGATCTGCACGCCGACAGCCTCGACTTTGTTGAGCTCGTGATGGAGTTCGAGGACGAGTTCGAGACCTCCGTCCCCGACGAAGAGGCCGAGAAGATGAAGACGGTCGGCCACGCCATCGACTACATCAAGACCGCCCGCGGGGCCAACTGACCCCGCTCGCCCCCGACCGGAGGGGGCCGGAGATGTCATGAGCACCCCGCGCACGCCATCGACCCGGATCGTGATCACGGGCTACGGCGCCGTGACGAACCTCGGCCATGATGCCGCATCGACTTGGGAGTCGATGCGTGAGGGTCGCAGCGGCATCTCCCCGCTCGAGGGGCCCGCGTTCGATCTGTACGCGGGCAAGTGGACCGTTTTTGCCGCAGGGCAGGTCAAGGACTGGGACCCGGTCCAGGCCGGCGCGTGCGACAAGCGGGAGATCAAGCGGCTCGACCGCAACACCCTGCTCGGCCTGGCGGCGGCCCACCAGGCCGTCACCCATTCCGGCATCGACTTCGCGCGTGAAAACAGCGAGCGTTGCGGCGTCATTGTGGGCTCGGGCATCGGCGGGATCATGACCATCGAGGAGGGCAAGGAAGTCCTCATGAGCCGTGGTCCGGACCGGATGAGCCCGTTCACGGTCCCGCGCCTGATGATCAACGCGACGACGGGGAACATCTCGATCCGCTACGGGCTGCGGGGCCCGGCGACGGCGCACGCGACTGCCTGCGCCAGTTCCGGGCACGCCATCGGTGACGCGGTCGAGCAGATCCGCCTGGGGCGTGCCGATGTGATGGTCGCTGGCGGGTGCGAGGCGGCGGTGACGCCCCTCTGCGTCGGCGCGTTCATGACCATGAAGGCCCTGAGCCCGCACAAGGACGCCCCCACCGCCTCACGCCCGTTCGATGTCTCTCGCGACGGGTTCGTGCTGGCCGAGGGGGCCGCGATGTATGTGCTCGAGACCGAGGAGCACGCCAAGGCCCGCGGCGCGACGATCCTGGCCGAGCTGGTCGGGGCGGGCAACGGGTCCGACGCCGGGCACATCACGGCCCCGGACCCCGAGGGCATGGGCGCCGCCCGCTCGATGCGTTGGGCCCTGGAAGACGCGGGTTTGAACCCGGACCAGATCGGCTATGTCAACGCCCACGGGACGGCGACGCCCCTGGGCGACAAGGCCGAGGTGGCCGCGGTTGGCAAGGTCTTCGGCGACCACGCCAGGAAGAGCGCCGGCGGGAAGCTGATGATGAGCTCGACCAAGTCGATGCACGGGCACAGCCTGGGGGCGTCGGGGGCCGTCGAACTGATCGCCTGCATCCATGCCGTCCGCGACGGTGTGGTGGCCCCCACGACCAATCTGGAAGAGCCCGACGCGGACTTCGACATCGATCTGGTGGCGAAAGAAGCGAAGGAGCGGCCCGTCCGCTACGCGATGAACAACACCTTCGGGTTCGGCGGTCACAATGTGACGCTGATCGTTGGGCGTCACGGCTAGAGCGTCCTTACTCAACTCGTAGCGTGTACCCACAGTGTCTGAAGCAGTTGGCGGCGTCGGTCGAGGTGATCTGGTCGAGGACGGACTGCATCGCCCGCCAGAGAGCGTCTTTGGTCCTGCATGCGAGCGATCGCAG
>JAFIFZ010000073.1 GCA_020831775.1 Phycisphaerales bacterium | reverse complement strand
CCCCGCCCCCCCCCCTCCCTCCCGCCCCCCCCCCCCCCCCCCCCCCCCCCCCCGCCCCCCCGCCCCCACACCCCACACCCCACACCCTACTCCCCTCACTTCACAATCTTAAAAATCCGCCCGCCCCGGTGATCCACAATGTACAACTCCCCCTGGTTGTCCACCCCGAACGACGAGATCTCCACGGCACGCGGCGCCACCCCCTCGAACGGCGAGCCGTAATACTCACCCACCTCACGCACATCGACCGCCTCGCCGTCCTCGTACCTCCATGTCCACATCCGCCCAGACATAAAGTCCGCGCAGATGTACCGACCCTTCAAAGATTCGACCTTCGACCCCTCGTACAGAAACCCACCCGTGATCGACGCCAGCGGATGGTGCTCGTAATACCAAACCGGACGCAGCGCGTTCTCGGGCACCGGCCGATCGCCGATCACCCGCCGCGCCCTCGCCGGCAGCGGGAGCGGCTCGGGCCCCTCCAGCCTCGCCCACCCGAAGTTCTCCCCGCCCTTTGAGTCGGCGGGCATGATGTGCACCCACTCGTACTTGTTCTGCCCGACATCGGCGATCCACAGCCGCCCCTTCGAGTCGAACGCGTACTTCCATGGATTGCGCAGCCCGTACGACCAGATCTCCGGACGCACGCCCTCCTCGCCGACAAACGGATTTTCTGAAGGCACCGCGTACGCAAGCCCCTCGTCCGGCTCGCCGCAGACATCGATCCGCAGCATCTTGCCCAGCAGCGATTCCATGTTCTGCGCAAGATCATCCGGATCGTTCGCCGCGCCCCCGTCACCCGTGCCGATCCACAGCATCCCGTCCGGGCCGAAACGCATGCACCCGCCGTTGTGATTCGCGTACGGCTGCCCAATCCGCATCACCAGCTCTTCGCTCGATGCATCCGCCCGATGCGCCGACTCCGCACGCACACGCACGATCCGCGTCGAGTTGTCCCGCCCCGTGTAATTCAGGTAAAACACGCGGCTCTCCGCCCAGTCCGGCGCCAGCGCCATCCCGAGCAGCCCCTGCTCCCACCCGCGATCGGTGAAGTCGTCCCCCGCGGTCCAGAACGGCGCCTCAAGCAACCGCCCCTCCTCGACCACCCGCACACGCCCCGGCTGCTCGAGCACATAGAACCGCGCATCGTGCGTCGGGTCGGCGATCATCTCAACAGGCTTGCTCAGCCCGTCGACCAGCAGCTCGATCGTGTCGGGCAGCTCGCGAGGCTCCGCGCACGCGCTCGCACCAATCAGCAGCGTCGCGGAAAAAGCGGTCAACAGTGTGCGCATTGCTCAGGTCTCCTGCAGTCGCCTCGCCCCGGGTTTGCCCGTCACACGATACCACACACCGACGCTCAGCGACGGCATCCACAGCAGCGGCCGCACACACGCCGTCAGCACCGGCCGGCTCAGCACCTCCGACGCAAGCCTGCACGCCGGCCGACGCCAGCGCAGCCGACCCCGATACGCCGCGCCGACTCGCCGCTGCACACCCCCAAGCGCCCCACGCTCCAGCGCACCCTCCGCCGAAAGCAACCGCCCGACCAGATCCCCCGACCACAACGCCAGCCCGATCCCCTCACCCCCCACCGGGTCCACCGCCCCCGCGGCATTGCCCACTCGAAACGATCTCAAATCCCCGGGCGCCACATACCCGCTCCGCGCCACACCCGTCGAGCACCACGCCGAAACCCGCTGCGCAGCGTCGTACCCCATCCACATCGCCCCCAACATCGAGTCCGCATCGCCCCCGTGCCGGCGCACCAGCCCCGCCCCGGCCACCAGCGCGACCGTCGCAAGCCCGTCCTCGACATCGATCAGCCCCACATACCCGCCGTCGCACGCGAGCATCCGCACGCACCCGATCGCCTCGGGCAGCCGCAGATGGCACTTCTGCCCCACAAGCCCGCGCGCATTGGGCGTCGCTCCCGCCGGATCGTGCCGCCCGCTCCCATCGGCGTGCACCACAACGCGAGCGCTCACCTCACCGCCCCCGCGCAGCGACACACGCACGCTTTCCTCGGCGTACTCCACCCCGCGCACCGCCTCGGGCTGCAACACCCACGCCCCCGCCGACTCCGCACGCGCAAGCAGCGCCGCATCAAGCCCACCGCGGCTCAGCGCCCACGCAGCCCTCGGCATCCACCACCGATGCACCGCTCTCCCCGTCAAGATCTCAAACCGATCCACACGCCCCGCGCCAAGCGCCTCAAGCTCCCGCGCAGAAATCAACGACTCCAGCACCCCCGTCGCCGCAGGAGACACAAACTCCCCGCACACCTTCACCCGCGGAAACGCCCGAGACTCAACGACCACAACATCCATCCCCCCCTCGGCCATCCGCACCGCCGCGGCAGCCCCAGCCGGACCGCCCCCGATCACGATCGCATCGCACACCCTCACGACCGCCTCCAAGCGATCGGCAGATCCGTGTACAGCACAAACCGCTGCGCGATCGGATGAAACCGGTATACCGGCTTGTTCCAGTCCGACCGCACCGCAACCGAGATCGCCTCGCGCCGAGTAAACGCCCCCTCAACACTCACCCGCGCATCATGCCGCACCATCTGCGGCTTGCCGACCGTCAGCACACGGATCGCCCGATGCGCAAGCTCCGAACGAACCAGATCGTTCCACGCCGTCCCAGCACGACCCAGCCGCTCGATCATCCGAAGCATCGTCATCACCCGCAGCTCCGACGGCAGATGGTGCAGAAACAGCCCCGCGTGCACATGGTCGAACGACTCCGCCCCGTATCGATCCACCAGCCCGAACGCATCGCACTCGACCAGCTCGATCGCGTCTCGGTCGTCCGTGAACCCCGCCAGATGCTCCCGCGCCGCCTCCAGCGTCACCGGGTGGTTGTCCACCGCCGTCACCCGCAGGTCGAACCCCCGCTGCCTCGCCCAGCGCACGGCATACACCGGCAGATCCGCCGACCCCGTAGCGATGTCCAGCAGCGTCACCGGCCGGTCCGTGGGCCACGACTTCGACCACGCCGAAAGCGCCGTCCGCACCGCCCAACGCCCCCCCAGCCGCCGATTCACCCAGCGGATATACCCGAGCGAACGATGTAGCTCCGCCGGATCCGCGTCCGGCCGATCCATCAGTTCTGGCGTCACGCGTCGATCCATCGCACTCCCTGCCCGCCAACGCCCCTCCGCCCATCCATCAAACAGCCCCCCGCACGCCAGCGTATACACTCAACAGATGAGCACTCAGCCCCCAGAGCAGCGCGATCCGGCCGACCACCCCGAACGAATCGACCTCCGCACGCTCGTCAAGATGGCTAGGGCCTCCGAGCCCTTCGCCTGCCTCGCCTGCTACGACGCCACCACCGCAAAGCTCTGCGAGCGAGCGGGCGTCCACCTCCTCCTCGCCGGCGATTCGGCGGCGCAGGTCGTTCTCGGCTTCGAGCGAACGCTCGACATGCCCCTCGACTTCGCCATCCAGATCACCGCCGCACTCCGCCGCGGCGCCCCCTCGCGCTGCATCATGGCCGACATGCCCTTCCTCAGCTACCACGCCGAGGAGACCGAAGCCCTCAAGAACGCCGGCCGTTTCCTCACCGAGGGCATGGCCGACATCGTCAAGCTCGAAGCCGACGCCAGCTTCGCCCCCCTCGTACGGGCCATGACCCGCGCCGGCATCCCCGTCTGCGCCCATGTCGGCCTCCTTCCCCAGGCCGCGTCCATCACCGGCTACGCCGCCCGGGGCCGCACCGCCGCCGACGCCCGACGCATCGTCGACGACGCCATCGCCCTTCAGGACGCCGGCGCAGCCATGCTCCTCGTCGAGGCCGTCCCGGACGAAACCACCGAAGCCATCCTCGCATCAACGACAGTCCCCCTCATCGGCATCGGCGCCGGCCCCGCCTGCCATGGCCAGATCCTCGTCGTCAACGACCTCCTCGGCATGCAGGACTGGAAGCCACGCTTCGTCGAGCCCGCCGCCGACCTCGCACCCGAAATCACCCGCGCAGCCTCAGAATGGGTCCGACGCGTCGCCGCCAGAGCTCCCGGAGGCCAGCGCTACCGCATGCACGAAGGCGAACCGGAACGCCTCGAAAATCCAAACAAAACCAGAGTTACCTGGGAAGGGGTGAAACCTTCTCCCGGTTGACCCGAAGAACACCATTGCGGCAGACCTCGCGGCTTCACGCCGCAAACCACGGGCGGGCGGACTCGCCGCACCCCAAGCAAGGGCGGGCGTTCATGCCAGGCCCCAAGCAAGGAGGCCACGGATGCGTCGGCTTGTAGCGACCGGACCCGCCCTCATCGTCCTCCTCACCGCTGTGACCATCGCCTGGCTCACCCCCGGCGTCATCGGTCGGGCCGGCTACCACGCCACCAGCGCCCGCATCACCCTCGCCCAACAGACCCTCGACGACACCTCCATCCTCGACCAGCTCAACGCCGCCTACATGAGCGTCGCCGAAGCCGTCGGCCCCAGCGTCGTCCACCTCCAGGTCCGCGGCATGGGCGAAGGCTCCACCGGCTCAGGCTGGGTCTTCGACGACAAAGGCCACATCGTCACCAACGCCCATGTCGTCGCCGGCTCCGTCCGCGTCCGCGTCGAGTTCGACACCGGACGCCAAGCCGTAGCCGAAGTCATCGGCGTCGACCCCTTCACAGACATCGCCGTCCTCAAGGCTGACCCCGGCGCAGGCCTCTTCCCCGCTCGCAGAGCCACGGGACACATCCCCCGCCAGGGCCAGATGGTCTTCGCCTTCGGCTCCCCCTTCGGCTTCAAGTTCTCAATGTCCAAAGGCGTCGTCTCCGGCCTCGGACGCGAGCCCCTCTCCCTCGCCAACTACGGCGGCTACACCAACTTCATCCAGACCGACGCCGCCGTAAACCCCGGCAACTCCGGCGGCCCCCTCACCGACCACAAGGGACGCGTCATCGGCATGACCGTCGCCATCGCCACCGGCCGAGACACGCAAGGCACCATCGAGGGCCAGTCCGCCGGCATCTCCTTCGCCATCCCCCTCGCCACCATCGAGTCCGTCGTCCCCCAGCTCATCAACACCGGCGAGGTCCGCAGAGGCTTCCTCGGCATCGCCATGGCGCCGGGCGCTTCGGCCGTCATCGAGCAGGCCGACTTCCGAGGCTCCGGCGTCCTCGTCAACAGCGTCGAAGACGGAAGCCCCGCGGCAACCGGAGGCCTTCGCTCCGCCGATGTCATCGTCAAAGTCAACGGCCAGCCCACCCCCACCTCCGCCGTCCTCCGCGCCGCCATCAGCTCCATCGCGCCAGAAGAAGAGATCAGCCTCAGCGTCTTCCGCCAGGACAAGTTCCTCGACATCAGCGTCGTCCTCGCCGAGTTCGAACGAGACCGCCTCGTCGGCACCGAACTGATCCAGGCCCTCGTCCGCACAGGCCTCGCCTTCGGCGAATCCACCGAAGGCCACCTCGAAGTCGCCCGCGCACGAGGCTTCGCCGCGAGCGTCCTCGAACTCCGCGAAGGCATGCGCGTCACCGCCATCGACGGCAGAGCCGTCACCTCCATCGAAGAGGCCCACCAGACGCTCTTCAACGCCGGATTCCTCTCCGGCGGACGCATCTCAATCCGCGTCCAGACCACCGACGAAAACGGCAGCCGCGCCTTCCGCGACCTCGTCGTCCGCACGCCCCCGCGCAACCTCCAGTTCAATCGCCGCTGACCGCGCCCTCCCCAGAAGGCCCGATCACCGTCAGCCGCACCGTCACCTCCGTCCACTGCGGCGGCACAACATCACTCCGCGCCAAAAACCGGGGCGCCTCCACCGCCGACGCATGGCTGTGCACCTCAACATGCGCCACCGTCTCGCTCCCGAAGGTCGAAAGCCCGACCAGCGTCCCCACCATGTCCGCCTCGTACCACTCCCGCCCCGCGCGCTCAACGATCCGCGACCCCCCAAACACAAACGCCTCGCCATCGACCACATCGCTCAGCACCCGCCGCCGCTCAAGCCGAGGCCCGTCGACAAAAAGCACCCAGTCCGCCGCGTCCTCGATCACCTCGATACCATCGCGACGCGTGATGAACTCCACCCGCACCGCCGGCCCCTCGGGCTCAAACTTCAAAAGCTCGCCCGCCTCACTCACATCCCAAAACCCCGGCCGCCCAGGCTCGACCCCGAGCATCAACAGCGCCGCATGCACATGCGAAGGCCGCGCCTCGGTCATCACCAGCGACTCGTGCTCCTTGCTGTCGGGCGTGCAGACGGTCACCTCCAACCACACATCCGGCGCATCCGGGTCGTTCACATCAACGGGCACCACCCCATCAAACTCAACCGCCCGCGACTCGCGATACAACCGCACATGCGGAAACGCCTCGATCGGCGCCTCAACAAGCCGCACCGAAACCGCCCCATCCCGCCCACAAGCACACCCGCCAACCAAGACGCAAGCAAGCAAAACAAACGCAACTCCAAAACCCATGTGGCACTGGCGGCTAGCCCGCCAGTGCCTACTCGATCTCCCACATATCCTGCTCACCTGTTCACCCACTCCCACTCCCCCTTCACCAACTCCCGAAACAACGCCCCCCGAGCCTCATAATTCTCAAACTGATCCCAAGACGCATGCCCAGGCGACAACAAAACAATCTCCCCAGCCTTCGCCCTCGCCGCCGCCCGCCGCACCGCCTCCTCAAGCCTCCCGCACCGCTCCACCCCGCCCCCGGCCAACTCCGCAATCGCATCCCCCGTCTGCCCGATCGTGTACAGCCCCGCAACATCACCCACCAGCGACGAAATCGGCGACAGATCAAGCTCCTTGTCATACCCGCCCGCGATCAAGTGCACCTTTGAAACCCCCAGCGTCTCGACCGCCATCCGCGCCCCCCGCGGCGTCGTGCACTTCGAATCATTGATAAACCGCACACCCCCCCGCTCGCACACCAACTCCATCCGGTGCTCCAGCGCCGAAAACGACCCAAGCGTCCCCAGCGTCTCCTCAACACCGATCCCGCTCACGCACTCAACCGCCATCGCCGCGCACACCGCGTTCGAACGCATCGCCGCCCCCGGCAGATGCGAGAGCCCCGCAAACGCCTCCTCGCCAATCCCTCGCGCCCGCAGCACACGCACCCCCGCCGCCCCCTCAAACCCCTCAACACCCTCGGCAAGCACCAGCGAATCCCCCGCCCGCTGGCTACGGCACACCTCCGCCTTGCTCTTCAAATACCCCGCAAGCCCCCCGTGCCAATCCGCATGGTTCTCTGAAAACGAAGTCACCACCGCCACCCCCGGCGACCACGCGTCCCGCCCCAGCCACCACAACTGAAAACTCGAAAGCTCCAGCACCACCACCGTCTCGGCCGTCACCCGCTCAAGCCCCGCAAGCAGAGACCCGCCGATGTTGCCCCCAACCCGATGGTCAACCCCCAGCGCCCCAAGCGCATGCCCGATCATCGACACCGTCGTGCTCTTGCCCGCGCTCCCCGTCACCCCGACCACCCGCGACCGCGACGGCAGACGCTCCACCACGAGCCCGATCTCCGTCGTGATCGCCACCCCCGCCCGCCGCGCCGCCTCCAGATACACATTCTCCCAAGGCCGCGGCACAGCCGGATTCGCCACCACAAGATCCGCCTCAGAAAAGTCCCCCGCCTCATGCCCCCCAAGCCGCAGCGTCAGCCGCCCGCTCGACGCCCACTCCCCAAGCGCCGCCACCGACCCCCCCAGCTTCTCCGCCGGCGCCAGATCCGTCACCGTCACCCGCGCCCCACGCTCCAAAAGCCAACGCGTCACCCCAAGCCCGCCCCCAAAGCGCCCAAGCCCCATCACCGTCACACGAAGTCCCGAAGGATCGATCATGGCGGATCGTAGAACAGGGCGCAGGGATCGGGGCGCACACCGCTCGAAGCCTTCCCTCCGCACTCAGGACACCGCGGCACACCCGGATCCGAGGGATACCCACACCCGCCACACCGCCCACGCCGCACTCGCCAGCGCCTACGCAACCCACCGATCCCCAAAGCCACCGCCATCACCGCACCGCCAAGCACCGCACAATTCGCCATCAAGGGCACGAAGTACAACCTGGCGCTGAAGGTGCTCGGCACACAGAGCGCATGCGAGGGCCCACGCAGCACAGCAATGTCCGGAGACAAATTGTCGATCCACGAGTCGCCAACGGCGATCCGGGCGCTCTGCATGTACTTGAACGGAAACCCAACCACCCAGAACGCTACGCAGGGCGACCGCTCAACAATCGAATGAACGACCCCTTCGATCCGTTCAGGATCGACCCCGTACCACGCACGAAGGTCATTGTCCCCGTCAAAGACAATCGCATCGGTCCCGGCGGTCCGAAGCGAACGGACCGCCGCATCCGCAAGATGGCACGCCGCAAACGCGGCAGCACTCACAGGCCGCGCCGACCGCACCATGCCCATCCGCTCAAACCCCAACTCGCTGGGCCGATCGAAAACAGTCATGACGCGATCGGTCGGCAGCTTCATGTAGATCACACTGTCGACGACACCCACACGACCCGCCAATCGGCTCCACACCCAACCGTTCCTCGGCGACGAGTACGGCAACAGAAACGCCGCCAGCCCAAGATTGAAGCCCAACGCCAGGAGCACACAAACTGTCAGTCGGCGCCCCAAAGACACGAGGTCAACCCTTCGCAAGAACTACACACAAGCACTCATCGCGGCCCAAGGTGGCACGGCTCGCCGAGCCGCGTCTCCCCAACTGTGGCACTGGCGGCTTGTCCGCCAGTGTTCTACACCCCCTACCCCACCTCCTGCCCACCTGCTCGTCTTTCGACCCTCTCCCGCTCTCGCCCGCAAAGCGGGCGCGGCTCACCTGATCCCCTGCTCAAGGCTCACCTGCTCCCGACCGGCACCGCCGGTCGCCTCACCTGCTCGCCTCTCAACCCTCTCCCGCTCTCGCCCGGCAAAGCCGGGCGCTCCTACCCCAACTCTCGCCTCTCGACTTTCGCCTCTCTACACCTCTCGCCCGGCAACGCCGGGCGCCCCTCGCTCCGAAGGAGCGCACGAACCTTGCCACGGGCGCGGCAAGGCGCAGCCGAGCAAGCCCGTGGACAACCGCCAACATCAACACCGTCCTGAAGGGACGGAGGAAGGTCCAGCTTCGCCACAACACAGCACACCCGAAGCCCACCCCTTCACATACAGAGAGCTCGCCTAAACTCTCGCGTTCCACGCGCTCGAAGCGTCACAGCCTGCCCGCCCAACCTTCTCATGGACTTCCTCAAAAGTCTACCGGCATCACGGCTCACCAATCTCAAACCGAATCCAACGCCGTCCCCCAATGTGCTTGTTCCGCCCCTTCACCCCGTGCGCAACCAGCGGCGCCCCCCACCGCATCCGATCTCGCGGCTCATCCCAACTGAACGGACTGACCTCGTCAACGCCGATCCGCAAGTCAAGCCCAACCGCCCGCGGATCGAGCACGCGCCTGCACACCAACCGATCGATCCGGAATGCAACCGCATTTGGATCGTCGATCCCTACCACAGAGAACCATCGCGCTCGGATCATCGGCGGGAAACGGATCGTGCGGTTCGGGCATTCCCTCACTGTGCCGTCGAGATCAGTATACGACATATCCAGCGAGTACCCGCCGCTGCGCGTGAAACCGGTGCCGGTATGGTCCAGATAGGCGGTCAACTCCCGTATATCCTCAACTTCGCTCGGGCGCACAATCACAAAGATCTGTGCCCGCGCATACTCCGAATCCTCAGGCCTGACCAGAACCGACGCGACACGAGCCATTGCGATCACGCCGCCCTCCGACCCCTCGCCCCCAATCAGCGGCGTCCAACCCGAGCCGTCCCCAATCGGCCCAAGACGATTGTTCAGCGAACCGGCCCACTCCGACTCCGACATCCTCGCGCACCCGGCGGCACACACGCCGACCGCCGCGACAACAACAAGAAGTGCCAACCGACTCACGCGATCCATACCAAGCCCTCCTTCAACACGCCCAGCGTCCGATCGCCCACACCATTCATTCGCAATTGTCTTGCAGGATTCGTCCACACTCTGGGCAGACGTCGCCTGAAAGGCCGACTAGATCGTATCCACAACCGGGGCAACCGTGGCGTGTGCCAGTTAAGCGAAGTCGCTCGTGTAAAATGACGAGGCCCAGTGGTAACGCAAGCAAAATGTCACCGCTTGCCACCGCCCAAAGCACTCCGAAGCCCTCAACAACATATGTAGCGATTGGCGATTGAATAGTTCCCCGAAATGACGCAGCCGCTACAATGCCGATGTGCAGAAGTATTGCGATTGGCATCGCGATCGTGTAACACCTGATCGCGATCAGCCTGCCTGCCTCCCGCCGTGAGTGTAGTATATAGATACCGACAAAATTAAATGCAAGAAGGCTCCAGTAAAACACATAAGGATGATCTAGTGTCCAAATGATAGCTTTGTCGGATAACACCAACCCGGACAAATCGCTCGAAGTGTTTCCGCCAAGCGAGTAGGAGATCGCGACGAGTAAAATTGCACAGGTCGTTAGATGAACATACACGGCGACACGTAGCCGTCTACGGAGTGTTTGCATTCTATCTATCTTGTCCACAATGCAACCCTTCGGGTTTCGACGACTTGCTTCTCTGTGACTCGATCACAGTCGACCCAATCGTAGTGAAAGCGACGGCCCCTTGTCACACCAGGCACAAGGGCCCGCAATTCGCCGCTCCGTATAGTTGTGCATGTTGGAGTGGATCTTACTCTCGAATAACTCAATGGCAACCAGTGATGCTTTACCCATACGGTGCTTTCTGGTGGTTCCATATACCACTGACCTGGACGCGGTACTCCGACGACCGCGACAACAACAAGCAGCACCAACCGACTCACGCGATCCATAGCAAGCCCTCCTTCAACACGCCCAGCATCCGATCGCCAACCACGCCTCACCTCCGGCTCGCCTGCCCGCCCGCTCGACGCTCTCGCTTACGAGCGAACGCCTCGGGTCGCACATTGGCTCCCAGGCGTTCTGGAGGCGAACGATGATGAAGAGAACTCCTACATTCCAGAATTGCGCATCCACCGTAACATCGAATCTCGGTGCTCGCTCAGCTTGTCCGCATGCGTCTGGTTGAAATTGTCAGACGACGTGTATTGTCGGTATATGCCATCCAAGATAGGCGCTATATCGTCTGAAGCACTCCCGCGGTGGTAGCCATCGATCAGAACGGCATACATCGCGAGCACCGCATCATCATGACCGTCGCTGCGTGGGTCAAAGCTGTAAGACTGATCGCAATCACCACAGCTCATTGGCATGGTTTGATGCACACTGTACATCCACTGCCGCGCAATACCGATGCGTCTCGACATATCTCCACTCGACTCAAAGACATACCACCGGAGCAACTCGTTTAACACGGGGCTAGTCACAAGTGGCAAAGCCGACCCGAGGACTCGGGCAAACTCCTGATCATTATCTTCGTTGAGTGATTTCGCTCCAATGTGCGCCAATGTCAGTAAAATACAATCAATCCGGAACTCGTCGTCAAACACCAGGTCGAATCGATTTGACGCGATCGCGTAAGACATCGCGTTCGCACCACGGCCCTCTCGCGCGTTGTCAAAAACATGTGCCGCCGCGGCATGGCGCGATGGCGAACGGGACTCTAGCCCGGCTCTGCACGCAGGGACATCTGGCGTCCGCATATTGTCTAAATTGGCGTTTGCGACACACGCGATCACAACAAAGGCTAGCAACACGAGCTGGCCTCGTCGTCCGGTGCCGGATGAACCATGTAATGTGTTCATGCTGGACCCATCTCCATTTGCCCCCCCAAGCCATGTCCACGAACCGAACAGCCCGGCGAGGTCGGTGCCCTCTCCATCGCTCATAGCGTCAGCAAACGCCGAAGCGCAACGCAAGCCGCCCCGCACCCGCAGGACCGCACACCCAATGTACAAGAACCCCCGCCCTCCCGCAAGACAAACCCCGCCCTACAGCAGCGTCTCCGCCACAACCCACCCCGCAAGCAGCACCAGAAACACAACCACCGCGATCTTCGCGGCAAGCCGACGACGCCGCTCCGTCTCCAGCCCTTCCTCGATCCGCTCGATCGCCGGTCCCTCGCCCACAGCACGAAGCCGAGCCCGCAGCGTCTTCACCGCCCCCTCCGCCTCGTCGCCCAACGCACCCTCGATCGCCTGATCCGCGGCTTCCAAAAACCGTTCCGCCGCAGTCTTCGAGCAGTCCATCGCCCGCGCCACGCGCCGAAGCTCCAGCCCGTCGATCCGGTTCAAAAGCCACGCCTCGCGCTGCTGCTCGGGCATCGAAAACACCACGCGGTGCGCCTCGGCCGCGGGCCCCTCCACGCCGTCGGGCGCAGCGACAATCCCCGGCGCAACCCCCTCGCCCGGCCTGCTCCCCCTCGCCTGCAGGCGCTTGCGAACCTCCAGCACCACAAGCCGGTCCAGCCGCGCAGGCTCGAGCACATCCAGATCGCGACGCGTCGCCAGCACACCCGCGGCAACCGCCTCCGCGTCCTCAGCGTTCGCCGACAAAAGCGAAGCGAGCTTCCACACCCGCCGCCTCGCCCAACGCCGACGCTCCGCCACCGGATCGTTCACAACAACTCCTGTCCCAGTCCCTACGCCGCCTACCCAACCTCCGGCTCACCTGATCCCCTGATCACCTCTCACCTGCTCCCGACCGGCAAAGCCGGTCGCCCTGTGGCACTGGCGGCTCGCCCGCCAGTGTTCTACACCCGCTACCCCCCCCCCTCCGGCTCACCTTACCCCCTGTACCCCCGCCCCCCGCCTCCCCACCGCCAAAGCCGGTCGCCTCGCCTCTCTACCCCTCCCGCCCGACAAAGCCAGGCGCGACAGCCTCGCCCGACCGCATCATCCGCACAAACGCATCAAAGATCTCCGCCGCGTCGTGCGGCCCAGGCGACGCCTCAGGGTGATGCTGCACCCCAAGCACCGGCCGATCAATCATCCTGAACCCAGCAAGCGTCCCGTCGTTCAGATGAATGTGCGTCGGCTCGCCCCCGACCTTCTTCAGCGACTCAACATCCACGGCAAATCCATGGTTCTGGCTCGTGATCTCCACCCGCCCCGACAGCGAACTCTTCACCGGCTGGTTCGCGCCGCGGTGACCGAACTTCAGCTTGTAGGTCTTCGCCCCGACCGCCAGCGCAAGGAGCTGGTGCCCGAGGCAGATCCCGAAGGTCGGCACCTTCGGCCCGTCGCCCGTCACCACCTCGCGCAAAGTCGCGATCAGGTTCTCCACCGCAGAAGGATCGCCGGGACCGTTACTGATGAACAGCCCGTCGTACTCGCCCTCGGCGTACCGGCGCTTCAGCTCCGCCGCCGAGATCGTGTGCGGCACAACCGTCACCCGACAGCCCCGATCCGTCAGATGCCGCAGGATGTTCCGCTTGGCCCCGCAGTCGATCGCCAGCACCCGAAGCTCGCGCCCGCCGTCGGTTTCAGCATCGGGCACAACACCTGCGACCGCGGCCGCGGCCAGCTTCGACGCCTTGGTCGACCACGCCCCCAGATCCTCCGACCACGCCTGATCGCTGCTGCACCCAACGCCAGTCACAAGGTTCTGCCCCGCCATCGACGGGGCGCTCCTGGCCTGCTCGACCAGCGCCTTGTCGCTCGGCTTGGGGTCGTCGGTCAGGACGCCCCGCATCGCCCCCGCCTCGCGCAGCCGCTTGGTCAGCGCCCGCGTGTCGATCCCCTCCAGACCCATCACGCCGTGCTCGGCGAGGTAGTCTTCCAGGCGGCCCGTCGAGCGGTAGTTCGAGGGCAGCCGGGCGAGCTCGCGGACCACAAACCCCGCGACCTGCACCCGCCCCGACTCGGTATCCTCCGGGTTGACCCCGTAGTTGCCGATCAGCGGGAAGGTCTGCAAGAGGATCTGGCCCGAGTACGACGGGTCGGTCAGCGACTCCTGGTACCCGCACATGGCCGTGTTGAACACGACCTCGGCCACAGAGGTGATGCCCTCGGCCCCGAACGCGCGGCCCGTGAACACACTCCCGTCCTCGAGCGCCAAACGCCCAACACGAAGCCCAGAACGATGCCCAGTACAACGCTGCATTGAATCGTTTGTCATCAAAACACAGCGTAGGCCGCAAAGCCCCGCCGCGCTCACCATAATGCCCGATAACTCGCCTCAGCAAGCCCTGTTCCACCACGAAGAACCCGCCCCCCAGGGCCCGTTCGTCAAGGTCGCCATCGAACGCGGGATCGACAAGCTCGCCTCCGGCGCCGACACCCTGACCTACCGAGACCCCGGCCTGGACCTCAGACCCGGCGACATGGTCGAGGCCCCCCTGGGCAAGACCGCCAAGGTCGGCGGCGTCGTCACCCAGGCCGGCGGCCCCGAACTCCTCGGCCACCTCAGCCCCGCCAAGGTCCGACCAGTCCTCCGCAAGACCGGCGGCCGCATCCCCGGGTCGCTGCTGGAACTTGCGACCTGGCTGGCCCGCTACTACGCCAGCCCCCTGGGCATGGCCCTGGCCACCGTCACCCCGTCGGCGGTCAAGAAGCAAACCGGCAAGCGGACCCGCAAGGCCCTGGAGCCGACCGGCGCCGAGCCGACCGAGCGGCTGCCCCCGAAGACCCGGGAGGTGTGGGAGCGGATTTCCGGGCTTGATCGGGAAATGTTCCCTGTGGAACATCGGGTGTTGGCGGAGGCTGTGGGGGCGACTTCTGTGGGGCCTTTGAATCGGTTGGTGCGGCTGGGGTTGTTGCGGGAGGTGGTTGTTGAGCGGGTGACTAGTCGTGTGCGCGCGCCGGGGGGTGATGCTGGTGTTGATGTGGCGCCGGAGTTGACTGTTGCGCAGCGTGAGGTTGTTGAGGGGGTTTGTCTTGCTTTGGGGGGCGGGCTTGGTGGTTTTGGGGTGCATCTGTTGCGTGGGGTGACGGGGTCTGGGAAGACGGAGGTGTATCTGCGGGTGATCGAGCGGGCGCTGGAGGGTGGGAAGGGGGCGATTGTTTTGGTGCCTGAGATTGCGCTGACGCCGCAGACTTCGGGACGGTTTGCGCGTCGGTTTGTGTCGCACGGCGTTGCGGTGTTGCACTCTGGGCTGAGCGCGGCGGAGCGGCACCGGCAGTGGGCGATGATCGCTTCGGGGGAGGCGCGGGTTGTTGTCGGGGCGCGGTCGGCGGTGTTTGCGCCGGTGGCGGATCTGGGCGTGATCGTTGTGGATGAGGAGCACGACGGCTCGTACAAGCAGGACCAGGCGCCGCGGTACAACGGGCGTGATGTTGCGATCAAGCGTGGGCAGCTTGAGGGGGCGACGGTGGTGCTGGGGTCGGCGACGCCGTCGTTGGAGTCGTGGGCGAACGCGCACACGCACTCGGATTTCTGGACGCTGTGGGAGTTGCCCGATCGGGTCGGGGGCGGTGTGCTGCCGCCGGTGAAGATTGTGGATATCAAGGAGGAGCACCGGATCGCGCATTCGCTCGGGCGGAAGGGTCGCGGGGCGATCGGGCCGACGCTTGCTGCGGCGCTGGAGCGGACGCTGAAGGAGGGCGGGCAGGCGATCCTGCTGATGAACCGGCGCGGGCACTCGACCTACATCGGGTGCGCGAGCGCGGCGTGCGGTTGGGTGCTGGCGTGCGACGACTGCGACGCGTCGATGGTGCTGCACAAGGACGGGCGGATCCGGGGCGGGGAGTCTTTGCGGTGTCACCACTGCCAGAGCGAGAAGCTGCTGCCGCCGGCGTGCCCGGTCTGCTCGCGCGGGCTGATCCGTCTGGGGTTTGGGATCCAGCGTGTCGAGGAGGAGCTGCGCGGGCTGGTGGATCTTGCATCCGATGAAGTCGAGCGCGTCGACTCGGACACGATGCGCACGGCCGGGCATTACTTCCGCGTGCTGGACCGGTTTGCCAAGGGGGATATCAGGCTGCTGCTTGGCACGCAGATGATTGCCAAGGGGCTGGATTTTCCCAATGTGCGGCTGGTGGGTGTGGTGAACGCCGATACGGCGCTGAGTCTGCCCGATTTCCGTGCGGCCGAGCGGACTTTTCAGCTCATCACGCAGGTGGCGGGGAGGGCGGGGCGTGCCGAGCACGCGGGCGAGGTGATCGTGCAGACGGCGTCGCCTGAGTCGGATCCGATCCGTGCGGCGGCGCGGCATGATTTTCTTGGCTTTGTGCGGGGGGAGATGTCGGTGCGGAGCGCTTGTGGTTTGCCGCCGGCGTCGAGGATGGCGCGGATCGTGGTGCGTGACCAGAAGGCTGAACGGGCGGAGGCGGGCGCGGCGGCTCTTGCGGATTTGTTGGTTTCATTGTCGCCGCCGGGGGTGCGTGTGCAGGGGCCGATGCCGTGCACGATCACGCGGATCGCGGATCGTTTTCGGTGGGAGGTGCTGCTGATTGCGCCGCGGGCGGGGTTGATTCAGCGGGTGCTTGGTGAGGCGCGGGCGCGGGGGGAGTTGGTGAGTGATGCGCGGACTGCTGTGGATGTGGATCCGGTGGCGTTGATGTGAGGGGGGGTGTGGGGCGTGGGATGTGGGGTGTGGGGGGGCGGGCCCGTGGGGGGGGGGGGGGGGGGGGGGTGTGGGGGTGGCGGGGGGTGGTGTTTTTGGGGGGGGGGTGGGGGGGGGGGGGGGGGGG
>JAFIFZ010000062.1 GCA_020831775.1 Phycisphaerales bacterium | reverse complement strand
ACCCCAACCCTCGGGTCTTTGCCGCGCGCGCAGAATAAGCACAGACCGACACGAGCGTCATGCCGACGATCCGCTGGGCTGCAACCTCGATGTCAGCGACTGAATCAACCCGACTCTTCGCTTCGCTCAGAGATCGGCGTCAAGGGCGCGGGCGTCATTGGTGGGAGGTCTCTCTCAGAGCTGTCTGGCGATTTTGCGGCCCAGCTCGGCGAGGGCCTCGCTGTCGGGCTTGGTCGGCTTCCAGCTCTTGGTCAAACCCGCGCCCTCGCCCTTGTCGGCGTATCGCGGGATGATGTGGAAGTGCACATGCATCACCGCCTGGCCGGCCGACTCCCCGTCGTTGAGCAGGACATTGAAGTCCGTGCACCCCGTCGCCTTGCGGATCGCGCGGCAGATGCGGGGCAGGACCCGGCCGATCGCCGCGGCCGAATCATCCGACAGGTCCGCCAGCGAGGCGCCAGGCTCCTTGGGGATCACCAGCACATGCCCCTCGGCGAGGGGGTTGATGTCCATGAAGGCGAGCACCCGGTCGTCCTGATAGACCCGGTGCGCCGGGAGTTCGCCCTTGATGATCTTGGTGAAGATGGTGTCGCTCATGGCGCGAGTGTAGGGGGGCCGGATACGATCGCGCCGTGCCCGATCTTCCCCCCAGCCCCGACCTCTCCATCGGCCCCATCAAGCGCCTCCCGCCGGTGGTGATCAACCAAATCGCCGCGGGCGAGGTGATCGAGCGCCCTGCTTCGGTGCTCAAGGAGCTCGTCGAGAACGCGCTGGACGCTGGTTCAACGAAGGTCTCGATCGAGCTGGAGCGGGGGGGCATCGAGCTCATCCGCGTCTCCGACGACGGGCGGGGGATCGCCCCGGACGAACTCCCGCTTGCGATCGAACAGCACGCCACCAGCAAGATCTCGATCGCCGAGGACCTCGACACCGTCGCGACGCTCGGGTTCCGGGGCGAGGCGCTCGCGTCGATCGGGTCTGTGTCGAGGCTGACGATCAGAAGCCGCAGGGCGCAGGACGGCGCGGCGTCGGAGATCGCTGTCGACGGTGGCGTCGTCGGCGAGGTCCGCCCTGCCTCTGGCGCGCCCGGCACGGTGCTGACGGTCCGGACGCTGTTCTACAACACGCCGGCGCGGCGCAAGTTCCTCCGCACGCCCGCGACCGAGCAGGGGCGCTGCGTCGACTGGCTCAAAGACCTGGCGATGGCCCGGCCCGGCGTCGGCTTCCGGCTCGTCTGCGATGGACGCGTGACGATGGACCTCCCGCCCGGCCAGGGCCCTCGCACGCGCGCGATCGCGATCCTGGGCAAAGACATCGAGGACCAACTCGTCGAGGCGCACCTCGACCGCTTCGACGACGCGCGGGGGGTGATGGTCTGGGGGCTCTGCGGCCTGCCGACCATCGCTCGCGCCACCGCGCGCTCGCAGCATGTCTTCGTCAACGGCCGGGCCGTGCGCGACAAGACGATCCAGCACGCCCTGCGCGAGGCGTACCGCGGGCTGATCGAGCCCGGGCGTCACCCCACGGCGGTGCTGATGATCGAGATGTCGCCCGACGCGGTCGACGTCAATGTCCACCCCGCCAAGCTGGAGGTGCGCTTCAGGGACCAGTCGATGGTGCACCAGGGCGTGCTGCGCGCGGTGCGCGAGGCGCTGCGTTCGGCGGATCTGACGCCGCAGACCAGCGAAGGGAGCGGCGACGGGCGCGGGCGGCCCGAGACGGGCGACGGCATCGCGCCCCCATCGACGGGCGCCGGCGTTTCGACGATGGTCGAGTTTCTCAGGTCCGGCCCCGGAGGCGACAAGACGCAGAGGCTCTCCTTTGAATCGATCCGCGACGCGGTGCGGGGGGTTGAGGCCGATGGCGGGGATGCATCGGACACGGCTCGGCGAGGCGTGCCACCCGGAACCGAGACACCCGGAGGCGAGCTGTCCGGATCTGAGTTTTCCGGAGCCGCGGGGCTCGGCGGCACGATCCGCCCGACCGGCTCGGTGCTGCAGGTGCACAAGTCGTACCTGGTCACCCAGGACGAGCAGGGCATCCTCATCATCGACCAGCACGCCCTGCACGAGCGAGTGATGTACGAGCGGCTGTACACGCGAGTGACGCGGGGCGAGCTCGAAAGCCAGCGCCTGCTCACGCCCGCGGTGATCGGTTCGACGCCGCGGAGGGAAGAGGCGGCCGAACGCATCGCGCCGCTCCTGGAAAAGATCGGCGTCCGCGTCGAGCCGATGGGGCCCGTCAGCCTCGGCGTTCATGCTTTCCCGACGCTGCTGTTCGAGCGCGGGGTCGAACCCGGTCCGTTTGTCGAGGAGCTGCTCGACCGCGCAGCCGAATCGCCCCTGCCCCCGGGGAGCGAGGAGGCGCTGCACGAAGTGCTCGACATGATGGCCTGCAAGGCGGCGGTCAAAGCCGGCGACCGCATGGCCCCCGAGGAGCTCGACGAACTCCTCCGCCAGCGCGAGATGGTCGAACGCTCCAGCAACTGCCCCCACGGCAGACCGACCTCAGTCCGCCTGACCATCCGCCAGCTCGAACGGATGTTCGGACGCTCTTGAAGCGTTCCAAATGCGAAACGGCGGAGTCCGGCAACAAGCGATCCCGCACCGGCGGAGGCCGGCAAGCACAACTCCCGCCCCGGCGCAGGCCGGCATGACCAGCCGCAGGCCGGCGTGATCAGCCCTTATGCGTTGTCGAGGATGTCGACGGCGCGGAACGACTTGCCCTCAAGCATCTGCAGCGACGCGCCGCCACCGGTCGAGATGTGCGAAACGCGGTCTGCGACGCCGAACTTCTCGGCCGCCGCGGCCGAGTCGCCTCCGCCGATGATCGTCGTCGCGCCCGCCTCGGTCGCCTCGGCGACGCCCCTGGCGACAGAGCCGGTGCCCACGGCGAAGGGCGCCCACTCGAAGACGCCCATCGGCCCGTTCCAGACGACGGTCTTGGCGGTCTTGATGACCCTGCGGTACCGTGATTGCGTCTGGGGGCCGATGTCCAGACCCATGTAGCCCTCGGGGATCGAGTCCTCGAAGATCTCGATGTCGCCGGAGTGCTCTGAGAACTCCGTCGAGCAGATGTGGTCGAAGGGGACATGCAGCTCGTGGTCGACGCGGGCGGCCAGGTCGATCATCCTCTGCGCGTCGGCGAGACGATCGTTCTCGACGCGGCTGGCGCCGACCTGCTTGCCCAGCGCCTTGCAGAAGGTGTACGCCATCGCACCGCCCACCAGCACCTGGTCGGCGATCGGCAGCAGGTGCTCGATCGCGCCGAGTTTGTCAGAGACCTTCGCCCCGCCCAGCACGACCACGAACGGACGCTTGGGCTCGGCCAGCGCTTCAGAGAGGTACTTGATCTCGCGCTCAACGAGCAAGCCGACGGCCTTGGGCTTCTGGCCCATCGCCTCGGGGACCGCGACCATGCTCGCGTCGTCGCGGTGGCAGGCGCCGAAGGCGTCGTTGACATACACATCGGCGTACGCCGCGAGCTTCTCGGCGAAGCCTGCGTCGCCCTTCTTTTCACCCGCGTGGAAGCGCAGGTTTTCCAGCAGCAGCACTTCCCCGTCCTTCATGGCGCCCACGGCGTCCGCTGTGGCCTGGTCGACGCAGTCCTGCGAGGGGCAGGCGACGGGCTTGCCGAGCAGCTCGCCGAGCCGGTCTGCGGCCGGGCGCAGGGAAAACTCGCTCTCAAAGCCTTTGCCCGCGGGGCGGCCGAGGTGGCTCATGAGGATCGCGCGCCCGCCGCGCTCGATCACGCTCTTGATGGTCGGCAGTGCGGACTGGATCCGGCGATCGTCGGTGATTGTCCCGCCCTTAAGGGGGACATTGAAATCGACGCGCACAAGGACGCGCTTGCCGGAAACATCGACGTCTTTGACGGTTTTCTTGGCCATAACCGGATGGTATCCCGCGGGGGCGAAGGCGGGAGGGTCCGGCGCGTGATCAGTCTGCCTCGGGCCGGTCCATCAGGTCGTTGGCGCGGGCGCGGATCTTGGCCAGGCCCCGCGAGCCGAGCTGGTCGCGGAAGCGGCGCAGCCGGTTGGCCAGCGAGCCGTCGACGAGCTGGTCGCCGATGCGGAACTTCACGCCGCCGATCATCGAGGCGTCGGTGTAGGGATGGACGATGACATCCTTCTTGAGGATCTCGGCGAGCCGCTCGCGGATGCGGTCGAGCTCGTCGGTGTCGATGGGCTGGGCGGTGTAGACATCCACCTCGACGCGGCCGAAGAGCTCCTGCACGAGGGCGTCGAGCGCCGCGACGATCGCCGGCAGGTGCGCCAGCCGCCCCTTCTCGTTGAGCAGCAGCATGAAGCGGAGCGTCAGGTCGTGGATCTTGCCCTCGAAGACCTTGCGCAGCGAGGCCTCGCGCTTGTTGACCGGCAGGATGCGGCTGGAGAGAAACTCGGAAAAGCGAGCGTCCTCGCGCGCCAGCTCAAGCACATCTTCGAGCTCGCCCAGGCACGACTCGATCAGGTCGCGACCGCCCTCGGCTTCGGCGAGCTCGAGCAGACTCTTGGCATAGACCTGGGCGACGGCGTCGGGGCGGGCCTGGCTCAGCGGCATCGGTGGCTCCTGCGGGGGTGTCCGCGGGTCGTTGCTTGGGGGGTCGTAGCGGGCCTCAGTTGGGCGTGCCGGCGGAGCGCAGCTCCTGCAGCGACTCTTCCAGCAGGCGGTCCTGGTCGTCGCCGGAGACCTCGCGGGCCAGCAGCTTGGAGGCGATGGCCGTGGAGAGGGCGGCGGCCTCGTGGTAGATCTCCGCGACGGCGGCGCGGCGCGTCGCCTCGATGTCGCGCATCGCGCGGTCCTTCATCTTCGAGACCTCTGTCTCGGCGTTGGCCTTGAGCTCCTGGACGACGCGGGTCTGGTCGGCCTTGGCCTTGTCGATCATCTTCTGGGCCTCGGCGCGGGCCTGGGCGAGCGACTGCTCGTACTGCTCGAGCGCCTCTCTGGCCTGCTGGCGGGCGTCCTCGGCCGCGGCGATCTCCTGGCGGATCTTCTCGCTCCGCTCCTCAAGGCCCTTGAGGATCCTCGGCCAGACCTGGCTGTACATGATGGCGAAGGCGATCGCGAAGACGACGAGCGTGAGGATGCCCGTGATCACGCCCTCGTTGATGCCCCGGACAACGCTGGGCACCTCGTCGGCGCCGAAGGCGGCGCCGGCAAAGAGGATCGGCGTGGCGATGAAGGCGGCTGCGGCTGATCTGCTCTGGAGGGTCATCTGGCTCGCTCCGTGGCGGGTCGTTCGGTTCGTGCGAAAGCAGCGGGTCGCTGTCGGGCGGCCCGCTGTGATCCTTTGAACAAGGCTCAGGCGATCAGGGCGGCGACGACCGCGAAGAGCGTCGCGCCTTCGACGAACGCCGCGGTGATGATCGTCATCGTGAAGATGCGGCCGCCGGCCTCGGGCTGGCGGGCGGTCGACTCGTTGGCCGCCTTGCCGATCAGGCCGATGCCGATGCCGCCGCCGACGAGCGCCAGGCCGGCGCCGAGGACCGCGATGCCCTTGCCGACGGTGGTGCCGCCAACGACGACTGCCTCTCCGGCGCCGGTCTGGGCGAGGGCCATGGTCGGGCCGAGGACGGCGAGGGCGAGCGTCGCGAGCGCGATGTTCTTGAAGGTCTTCATGGTTGCTCCGGTCTCTCTGTTCGGGCCGGGGCTACGGGCCGGCCTTGGTCATGTGCTGCGGGGCGATTCTGAGGCCGGGCGTCTGCCCGACCAACGCTGAAAATCCGGACCGGTCCGTCCCGCTGCCGGGCCCGGTCGAGTGGTTGCTTCAGGCGGGCAGCGGGGGCGCCGCGGGGTGCAGGTCTTCCTCGCTGAGCTCCGGCTCGTGCGCGTGCTCGTGGTCGTGCTCGTCGTGGTGCTGCAGGAGGCTGATGAACACCGTCGTCAGGAACATGAAGATGAACGCCTGGAGCGTCGCCACGAAGACTTCCAGGAAGAAGATCGCAACGGCCCCGGGCAGGGCGAAGGCGAAGGTCACAAGGCCGACCACCTGCCCCTGCGTCAGGGCGTACAGCCCGCCGCCGGCGAACACGATGATCTGGCCAAGAAGGATGTGGCCCGCGGTCATGTTGGCGAACAGACGCACGGCCAGCGCGATCGGCTTGATGAACTGGCCCGCCAGCTCGATCGGCACCAGGAGGGGCCAGACATACCACGGGGCGCCCGCGGTCTGGTGCTCGACATATCCCTTGATTCCGAGGCTGAACATCCCGCTGATGTTGATGACAAAGAAGGCGATCGTCGCCAGCGCCGCCGTCACCCAGAGGTTCTGCGTCGCGGTGCCGCCGATGATGGCGGTGTGGTCCGCGGCCATGCTCGGCACGAGCAGGTGGTTCAGGTCCAGCAGGGGGACCATGCCCAGGAGGTTACAGGTCCAGATGAAGAAGAAGAGCGTCCAGAGGAACGGCATGAACCGGTCGGTCTTCTCGTGCAGCAGCGGACGAGCGATCTCGTCACGCAGGAAGGTGCAGACGATCTCCAGCACATGCGCGAACGGGTTCTTGGTGATGAAGCGGTCGTTGCCGTCGTTCTCGGGGCCGGTGCCGATCTGGCGGGCCGCCCAGCGTCCGACGAGGATGCAGATCGCCGCAGCGATCAGCAGCATCGTCATGTGCGCCGACCAGTACCAGACCGCGCCGTCCTGCTTGAACCCGTAGGCGGAGGGGTGGTCGATGACATGCTGGACGACCTTCGCGGCCGGGTCGGCCTTGGCGGTCGGCAAGAAGTTCAGAACGCTTGAGATGGCGGTATTGACAATCACGCTCTCAATCCTGCTGTAGGTTCACGACCGCTCAACTCACAGGCCCGATCGCGGGGCGTGCCGCCGGGGCCTCCGCCGCCACGCCGCGTCGCCTTGTGCAGGGCGACGACCGCGATCGTTTTCTCGGCCGCCAGCGACAACGCCGCGACCGCGATAAACCCGAGGAGGAAGCCGCCCCGCTGCGCGTCGAGGGCCTGCCAGACCGCGAGGAAGCCCGCGATCGAGACGAGGAACCTCGCGCCGGCCAGCCCGAAGACGATCGCGCCGAAACGCATGATCGGCTGCGGGCCGATCAGCATGAACACGATCACCGGGAAGACGCACGGGAGCAGCGCCGGCACGGCGCCCATCGCCACCGAGCCGGTGTCGAGCCGGTCGGAAGCCGAAGCGAGCATCGCCGCAAGCCCAAGCCCGACCAACCCCAACGCGGGCACCGCCAGCGAGGCGAGGCGCGGGGACGGGATCGTCTGTTGATCGGCTGCGATGCTCGACACGACCGGTGTTCCTGACCCTTTCAAGCCCGGACAGCCCGGACGGAAAATGTCCGGATCGATTCTCGGCTGACAGTGACCGATGTGATGCCGCGGGAAAAACACCCCCGCTCCACACCCCCCGGAGGCCGCCCCGCGGGGTCGCAAGCATAGCCGGGTTCAATCGGCGCGGCGACCGTTCCCGCCCGGGTTCCCCTCGCCCGAGCCGCCCGATCTGGCCCGGCGCTGCTCCGCTTCCATCCGCTCCATGTCCTTGTTGAGCTTCATCGAGAGCTTGATCGCCGTCCATCCCCCTGACACAACGCCGACGATCCCCCCGACGGCCGTCCAGCGGGGGAAAGTGCCCAGCCAGGTATCGGCCGCGAACCCGAGAACGCACCCACCGGCGACCATGGCCGCAAAGTCCAGCCCGATGGCGATCGCGCGCATCTCGGGGCCGCTGCGTCGCTTTTCGCGCTCCAGCCGCTTCTTCTGGCCCGGCGTCTCGAACTTCGGGCCGTCCTCTCGGAGGATCTCGGGGATGGGTGGCGGCGGGGGCGGCTCGTTCATCCGAGCTTCTCCATCGCAAACGCCTTCGCCCGTTCGATTGCGGTGTCGAGCTTGTCCAGCGCGATGCCGCCGCCCTGGGCCTGGTCGGGGCGTCCGCCTCCCTTGCCGCCCCCGGCGATGGCCGCCTCTCTGACCCAGTCGCCCGCCTTCAGGCCCTTGGCGATCGCGTCCTTGGGTGCGTGGGCCAGCACCGCGGCGACGCCCGTCTCCTCGTCGGGGCTCAGGAGCATCACCGCCGCGTCGGGGCAGAGGTCGCCGACGGTCTTGGCCGCCTGCTGGAGGGCGCCGCGGTCGGCCCCGAGCCCGATCGTCGCGACGATCACCTTCTCGCCCGAGGCCTTGGCGTTCTCGGCGATTGACCGGGCCGCCTTGGCGCCCTCGGCGGCCGCCGCCTTCGCCTGCGCCTTCCTCGCCTGCTTGGCCTTCTCCTGCAGCGAGCCCAGCTTCTCGCGCAGGCCCGCCTTTCGGGGCAGGGGCATGGTCAGGGTGTCGAGCTCGGCGTTCAGGCCCGAGAGCATCTCGGCCGCCTCCTCGTCGGAGGCCCTGGAGGCTTCCTCGATGCGTTTGTCCAGCGTGTCGGCCGCGGCGATCGCCGCCTTGGCCGCCACGCCCGAGACCGCCTCAATCCTGCGAATGCCCTTGGCGATGCCGGTCTCTGAGACGATCGCAAACTCGCCGATCTGCCCGGTCAGGTCGACATGCGTGCCGCCGCAGAACTCGATCGAGAGGTTCGCCCAGCGCTCGTCGCCTGGGTTCTTCAAGATCTCTTCGACCCGAGCGCCGATGGCGACGATGCGGACGGGGTCGGGGTACTTCTCGCCGAAGACGGCGCGCAGGCCGCTGATCGACTTGGCGGTTTCCAGCGGCGCGGGCCCCGCGTCGACGACGAGATTGCGGGCGATGCAGTCGACGACCATCTGTTCGACCTTCTCGATTTCCTGATCGGTCACCGGCTTGTTGTGCGAGAAGTCGAAGCGGAGGCGGTCGGGTTCGACCAGCGAGCCCTTCTGGTCGGCCGACTCGGAGACATGGGCGCGCAGCGCGAGGTTGAGCAGGTGCGTCGCGGTGTGGTTCGCCTGCGTCGGCTCGCGCTTCCTGCGGTCGACCGTCAGCGTCACGCCGTCGTCGACGCGCACTTCGCCCCGGACCATGTACCCGATGTGCAGCACGAACCCGCCCGCGGCTTGCACATCGACCACGCGGAACTCGCCGTGGTCGGCGAAATCGTGCACCGCGGCCTTGCTCGGGTCGCTGACGGTGATGCGCCCGGCGTCGCCGACCTGCCCGCCCGACTCGGCGTAGAAGTTGGTGTGGTCGAGCACGACGCCGATCATGTGCTTGCCGTCACGCCCCATCGCGTCGGTGTGCAGGTCGAAGTCGCTCCCGTTGTAGATCGCGCGGACGCGGGCGTTCATCGGCTTGCCGGTGTGCTTGCGCGAGTCGTCGGTGGGGGGGATGTTCTGCTTTCGCAGGTGGTCGACGGCCTCTGTGCCCAGGCGAAGGTCGCCCCCCTCGCCCGCCTTGGCGCCGGCACGCGAGCGTTCCTTCTGCTCGTCCATGCTGCGATTGAAGCCTTCGACATCGACCGCGATACCGCGTTCGTCGGCCATCTGCTGGGTGAGGTCGAGCGGGAAGCCGTAGGTGTCGTAGAGCTTGAAGGCGTCCTCGCCGGAGATGGTCGACGCGCCGGAGGCGATCTCGTTGAAGAGTTTCAAGCCGCGATCCAGCGTCCTCCCGAAACTCTCCTCCTCGTCGAGGATGATCTCGGCGATCCGCTTCTCGTGCTGCTTGAGCTCGCCGAACGCCTCGCCCATCTGCTCGACCAGGTCCGGCACGATGCGGCTGAGGAACCCCGTCTCCGCTCCGAGCATCTGGCGCCCGAATCGGACCGCACGACGCAGCACGCGCCGCAGTACATACCCACGCCCCTCGTTGCTCGGTGTCGCACCGTCGGCGATCGCGAAGCTCAGCGTCCGGATGTGGTCGGCGATCACGCGGTAGGCCGTATCGACCGAACCCTCGTCCTCGGCGCCCAGCTTGCCCGTGTACGCGCGAGGAGCGCTCGTCTCGCGCCGGATCGCCGCAAACAGCGGCGTGAACACATCGGTGTCGTAATTCGAACGCACATCCTGCAGCACGCTCACCAGGCGTTCGAGACCCAGGCCCGTGTCCACATGCTTGTGCGGCAGCGGCCTCAGCGACCCGTTCCGCTGCCGGTCGAACTGGATGAACACCAGGTTCCACAGCTCGATCACATCCGGGTCGTCGGCGTTGACACGCTCAGCCGCGTTCCGCCCCCCGACACGGTCGTAATGGACCTCAGAGCACGGGCCGCAGGGCCCGGTGTCGCCCATCTCCCAGAAATTGTCCTTGGCGTCTCCGGGCAGTACCCGCTCAGCAGGCAGGTATCTCAGCCAGAGCTTCTTCGCTTCTTCGTCGGGTTCAAGCCCGAGGACAGCGTCGCCTTGGAAGTAGGTCGCGTACAGCCGCTCGGGGTCGAGGCTCATCTCCTCGGTGAAGAACTTCCAGGCCCACTCGATCGCCTCGGCCTTGAAGTAGTCGCCGAAGGACCAGTTGCCGAGCATCTCGAAGAAGGTGTGGTGGTAGGTGTCGCGCCCGACATCTTCGAGGTCGTTGTGCTTGCCCCCGGCCCGGATGCACTTCTGGGTGTTGACAGCCCGCTTGAGCCCCGCGATCGGGGAGGTGGGGTCGGCCTGGCCCAGAAACAGCGGCTTGAACTGGTTCATCCCCGCGTTGGTGAACAGCAGCGTCGGGTCGTCGTGGGGGACCACCGGGCTGGAGGGGACGGCCGTGTGGGCGTGGCGCGAGGCGAAGAAGTCGATGAAGCGAGATCGTGTTTGTGAAGCTGTTAAGCGAAGTGGCATGTGTCCAGATTTCCGTGGGTAAGAACTGCTCTGGTCTCTGGTTGCGGTCGCGCGGGGGTCTCACAGTTTAGTGTCTATGATTGACGCTGGCTATGCTGGTGTTTCTGTCGATCGGCTTGTTTTGTGCCGCGATTCTTCTCCGTGGGTTTGGGCTTGTATGCTGCCAGCAAGTAGTTGGCGTTATCAAGAGCGCGCTTCAGTTGTCGCGTACTTGCTCGGGATGATTTTAGTTGGTCTTTCGTTTGCTCTAATTTCTTTTGGGTCTTTTCGGCTTGTGCCTTCAGTAAAGCATTTTGTTTCTTAAGCATGGCTCCGGCGTGTTTCAGTTCATCTATCTCTTTGTGTCGCTCTCGAAGGCGGTCAGACAAGCTCAGGTAATCCGTCGCCGCATCGAAGTCTGGATCCGTAAGAATATCTGCAAGGTCAACATACTTCTTGAGTGCGGCTTGTGCTTTGATAATTTGATCGGATATTGAACTAAGTTTGGACTTGATTTCTGCGAGTTCTTCACTGGCTGTGGGTACGAAGGGCCTGTCGGGGTGCAGATCGTCATGGGCAGCCAAAGGCGGCTTGGTGCGTTCGTGGCTATGTGATAGGATCGAAGATAGAGCTCGAACTTCTTCTAACCCGTCGTTAAGGCTTTCCTCGATGTCTTCTCGATAGCTCGCGTATCCCATGTGGTACTCCCAAAGTGTGTTCTGGCAGTCTCGATCTCGCCGCACTCAGCGACAGGTGATAGGATAATGATAGGACAAAATGATCGTGCATTGTTTGGTAGAGGTGCTTGCCATTCAGTGTAGCCATGTTCGTAAGCTCGACCGCTCGCCCTCGGCGGGCCGATGGTGATGGCATGCGTGAGTACGACCTTGTTGTCATCGGCAGCGGCCCGGCGGGCCAGCGGGCCGCTATCCAGGCCTCCAAACTCCGAAAAAGAGCCTGCGTCATCGAGAAGCGAGAGGTCGTCGGCGGGGCGGCGATCAACACCGGCACCATCCCCAGCAAGGCCCTCCGCGAGGCGATCCTCACGCTGACGGGCCCGGGCCCGGCGATGCCGACCTACGCCGACTTCACCGCCGCCAGAAACGCGACCTTCGCCCAGGTCATGGACTCGTGCAACCGGGTGATCCGGGGCGAGGTCGAACTCTCGCGACGCCACCTGGGCTCCAACGGGGTCGACATCATCAACGGGCACGCCCGCTTCGTGGGGCCCGACACCGTCGAGGTCGAGCACCAGGGCGTCCGCACGATGGTCAAGGGGCGCAGCTTCGTGATCGGCGTGGGCACCTACCCCGCACGCCCCGAGGGGATCCCCTTCGACGAGAAGACGGTCATCACCTCCGACGAGTTTCTGCACCTTGGCTTCCTGCCCCACTCGATGATCGTCGTCGGGGGCGGCGTGATCGGGACCGAGTACGCCTCGATGATGACCGCCCTGGGCGTGAAGGTCACACTGGTGGAGGGGCGCAACCGCCTGCTCGATTTCGTCGACGCCGAGATCGCCGAGGCCCTGCAGTACCACCTCCGCCACGCCGGCATGACCCTCCGCATGGGCGAGAAGGTCGTCAAGATCGAGCGGGTCGACGCGCCCGACTCCGCCCGCTCGGCCGACCGCCTGCTGGCTCAGGCGACGCTCGAGAGCGGCAAGACCCTCCGCGCCGACTGCCTGCTCTACTGCATCGGGCGCCAGGGCACGACCGCCGACCTCGGGCTCGACCAGGTCGGCCTCGAACCCGACAGCCGCGGCAGGCTGAAGGTCAACGAGCACTTCCAGACCGAGCGGGAACACATCTACGCCGTGGGCGATGTCATCGGCTTCCCCGCCCTCGCCTCGACGAGCATGGAGCAGGGACGCCTCGCGGCCTGCCACGCCTTTGGGCGACCCGGGCAGTCCTTCGCCGAGCTGCTGCCCTTCGGCATCTACGCGGTCCCCGAGATCTCGATGGTCGGCTGGACCGAGGAACGCCTGACAGCCGAGGGCATCCCTTACGAGGCCGGCATCGCCCAGTACAAGGAGATCGCCCGGGGCCAGCTCCTCGGCGACGACATCGGCATGCTCAAGCTCCTGATCCACCAGGAGACACGCCACATCTTGGGCGTGCACATCATCGGGACCGGCGCGACCGAACTCGTGCACATCGGCCAGACCGCGATGGCCTTCAACGCGACCGTCGACTACTTCGTCAAGACCGTGTTCAACTACCCGACACTGGCGGAGTGCTACAAGGTCGCCGCCCTGAACGGGATCAACAAACTCATGGGCGTGTAGGCCGGGCCTTCGGCACGGCCTAGAGCGGTAGATCAGGCGAGCAGGCGATCAGGTGAGCGGAAAGCTACGCTGTTCGCCGAGTGGCCAAGAAAACCTCCAAGAAGACCACGCGGAAGAAGACCTCCAAGGCGAGCCCCAAAGCAAGCCGGGGCTCTGCTGCCGCACGCGCCGCCGAGGCGCCCCCCCAGCCGGGCAAGCTCTCGATCGACCTGAAGACCTTCGACCGGATCGTCGGGCAGGACCGGGCGCTGGGCGTCCTGAGCGCCGCGATGAGTTCCGGGCGGGTCCACCACGCCTGGGTTTTCCACGGGCCGCGTGGCGTCGGCAAGTTCACGACCGCCGCGGCGTTCGGCGCGATGCTCATCGACCCCTCCCTCGCTCCCGATCTGTCGGGCCAACTCGCCCCCGATCCCGACAGCCCGGTCCGACGCCTGATCGCCCAGGGGGCGCACCCGGACTTCCATGTCGTCACCAAGGAACTGGCGGCGTTCAGCCGCGAGGCGGATGTCAGGGCCCGCAAACAGACGAACATCCCCGTCGAGGTGCTCAGAGAGTTCCTGATCGATCCGGCCTCGCGCACCCGCGCGATGGCGGGCGAGAGCCTGGCCGGCAAGGTGCTGATCCTCGAAGAGGCCCACCTGCTCAACCGCGAGGGGCAGAATGTCCTGCTCAAAACGCTCGAAGAGCCCGCCCCCGGCACCGTCATCATCCTCTGCACCAGCAACGAGGAACGCCTGCTCCCGACGGTCCGCAGCCGCTGCCAGCGTGTCGGCTTCACGCTGCTGGACCCGCGTTCGATGGACGCGTGGCTGGCTTCAAGTGGGCTGCCCTTCGCCAGAAGCGGGCTGCCCCCGTGGCTGGAGGCGATGGCGGGGGGCTCGCCGGGCGCCGTCATCGAGGCGACCGAGGCCGGGCTCGACGCGTGGGACAGCAAGCTCCGCCCGCTGCTGGAGGAGGCCGCCTCGGGCGGGCCGGCGATCGCGCTGCCGAGCCAGATGGCCGCCCTGACCGACGCCTTCGCCAAGAAGGCCGTCGAAGAAGCCGACAACGCCAGCAAGGAGGCCGCCAACAGAGAGGCGGTCCGACTGATGCTCGGCTATGTCGCCTCGTGGGCCCGCCTGAAGCTGCGGGGCGAGCGCGCGGACCCCGAGCGTTGGGCCTCGTTCATCGACGCGATCGCCGAGAGCGAATCGCTCATCGCCTCGAATGTCCGCATTTTGAATGTGATGGAGTTCCTGGTGGCGCGGCTCCGCCCCGAGCCCGCCCGCCGCTGACGGCCGTCAGGCCTCGATGCTGACCGACCGACGCTGCCCATCTGCGCTCGGCGCCGGGTCGGTCCCGGTCGGGCGGAGGGGGCGCTCTTCGATCAGGCCCTCGGCCCGTTCCTTCGCGAGCTTCTCGATGGCGAGCACCCAGGTCTCGCGCTCGTACTCGAGCAACTCGATGATCCGGTCCATCGCCTTGAGATCCCGCGAGAAGCTGACTTCCATCAGCTCGCGGAACAGAAACCCGTACACCGTCCGCACCCGCTCGGCCAGCACCGGGTCGGTCCCCGGCGCGATGGAGGTGAGCAGCTCGCTGACGATGTCGCGGCACTGGCTCACGCCCTCGTAGACCTGCTCGTAGTTCTTCTCGGCCATGCCGGCCCGGCCCTGGCGGGCGAACTTGATCGCCCCGTCGAGCAGCATCAGCCTGACCTGCTCGGGCTTGGCGGTCATGACCTTCGTGCGGAGGTACGCGTTGATATTGCTTTCTGGCATAGGCGGAGTGTCTATCGGGCCTCACCGCTCGGGGCTTGAGCGGGTTTTTACATCCCCATCTGCATCAGCGAGCCCTGCTGGCTCTGGAGCTGGGCGAGCGCCCGCTCCATCCCCAAAAACTGGCGTTCGAGGAACTCGCGCCGGCGGTCCAGCCGCAGGTCGAAGGTCGCGATCCGCCGTCGCTGCTGCTCGATCTGCGTGTCGATCGACCGGCGCTTGCCCGTCAGGATGCCGTCGACGGAGTCGACATACTGGCGGACCGTTTCCTCGATCTGCCCGATGACGCCCAGTCGGACGAACTCGCCGTCGCCCCTCTGCAGGACGCTGACGCCCGGGGCGATCTGGACGAACTCCTCCGTGGTCGATTCGGTCTCTCTCGCGTCGAAGAGGGCTCGCACGGCGTCGAAGTCGTTGGCGAGCGCCTCCCTGAACGACTCCTGGTTGAACTGCAGGCGGCCCTTCTCCCCGACCGTCACGCCGACCTTCGCGAGGCTGTCGAACTGCTCGGTGAGGCCGATGCCCGGGCGCTGCGAGTTGTTGACGAGGCGTTGGCGGACCGACCGCATGGTCGAGTCACCCAGCAACGGGCCTCGCTCCTTGCTCTCGATGTCGTAGCGGGTCTGGCGGTCGATGCGTTCCAGCACCGTGTTGTACGCGCTGATGAACTCCTCGATCGCTTTCTCGATCGCCGCGTCGTCCCGAGAGATGTTGATCTCGACGGGCTTGTCGCTCGACGCAGAGCGCAGGTCCAGCGAGACACCCGGCAGCACGCCGTCCATCGTGTTGCTCGAGCTTGTCAGCGCCAATCCATCGGCGGGGTCGCTAGAGCCGAAGAAGACGACCGCGTCGCGTCCCTCGTCGAGCACGCGCATGCCCAGGTCGAAGCCGTGGCTGTCGAAGACGAACCGGCCCTCGCTGCCGGTGGTGCGCGATCCGAGGCTGATGCGGAAGGGGGTCGAGCTGCCCCCGTCGTTGACGACCGATGCGGTCGCCCCGGCGCCGGACTGGTTGATCTTGCGGACGATGTCGTCAAGGGTGTCGCCGGCGGTGAACTCGACAACGGTCGAGAACGAGCCGCTGATGAAGTTCTCGCCGTTGGTCCCGTCGGCGCTGCCCAAGATGCGGAGGTTTCTCGCGACCTGGCCCGAACGGTCCTCGATACGGATCGGCGAGCCGCCGGAGGGCTCCCCGTCGCGCTCGGTGAAGATCAGGCCGTTGCCCTCGTCGTTGATCCTCGCGACGACATTGAGCCCCTCGGAGGAGACCTGGCTGTTGATCTGCCGAATGAGATCGCCGACCGTGCTGACCGACGCGCCGATGTTGATGTCTTCAAAGCGTCCGAAGCCGTCGACAACGCGGATCGTGCCGTTGCCGATCCCGCGCCCGCCGTTGAGCGAGGCGACGGAGGTGTTGTTGGTGATGTAGGCGAAGTTGAGCCCTTCGCCGCGGACGGTGGAGGCCTCGACGCCGATGTCGGGGGTGTTGATCTTCAGGCCGACCGCGCCGTCGCCCCCGACGAGGAAGGCGCCCGAGCCGCCCGTGTTGTCCTTGATCGTCACGCCGTTGCCCGCGTCGTTGAGCGAGAGCGTGACGCGCCCGTCGTTGTTTGCGTTCTCGTTGACCGCTTTGATGATCTGCGAGACGGTCTCTGCGCCAGAAAGGTCGATGCTGAACGAGGTCCCGTCGCGCGCCGTGATGTCGAGCATCCCGGTGCCGCTGATCCCCGAGCCGCCGTTGAGGTTCGAGGCCAGCCGGTCGTTCATCCCCGACAGGAGCCTCTTGCCGGAGATGGTCGTATCGGTGAGCGCCTGGCCCACTGTCAGGCCGAGGTTGGCGGCGGTGTTGCCCGCGGTGCTCGAGTTCTCGTTGATGGTGACGGCGTGCCCGGCCGAGTTGTTCAGAACGAGGCGTTCGCCGTTCGGGCCGATCGAGGCCGACATGCCCGTGACGCCCTCTTTCTGCAGCGCCTCGTTGATGCGTGCGACGGCGCCGCCCATCGTCGAGACCGCCGGCGCCTTCTGCACGAACTTGCCGTCCTCTTCCTCGTAGACGGCGCCGAGGTTCACGCGGACGGTCTTCTGCGTGCCGCCCCCGGAGTCGTCGATCCGGAGCTCGAAGTCGTACAGCCCGGTGCCCACGATGTCGCCGACATAGACGCCGTTGCCGTCGCGCAGGATCGAGAGCTGCGTGTTGGCGCCGATGTAGTACACGCGATCGCCTTCGAGCGTCTGCACGCCCCCGGTGTCGCTGCTGGAGCCGACAAGCCCGAGCGTCGAGGCGGTCGAGCCGCCCAGCGTGTCGCGGATGGTGAACGCCTGGCCGGACTCAGAGCGCAGCTCAAAGGCCCCGTCCCGGAGCGTTGCGCGCACATCCACGCCTGTCGCGTCGTTGACCGCCCTGAGCACATCGTTGACCGTCACGGCCCTGGAGAGGTCGATCTCGACGCTCGCAGAGCCCTGCTCGATGATGACCTTCCCGCGCTGCATCCCCTCGCCCCCGTTCAGGTCCGAGAGGTTCATGTCGCGGTTCAGGCGGGTCTCGGGGGGCTCGAAGGTGAACTTCGAAGCGCCCACCCCGGTCGTGTTCCGGTCGGCAAAGCCCCGCGAGAGCATTTGGCGCGACGAGACCAGCCGGTCGACCACGAAGCGGAAGGTCCCCTCCTGCGCCCCGGCGCTCGCGGTCGCCTGCATCACATCGGGGTCCGACGAGGTCGCCCGCCTGGTGTCGAAGGTGTTGTCGGTCCGGAACTTGCTCGCGGCGGTCCGCAGCGAGCTCATGCGGCTGTTGATGTCCAGAAACGCCGCCTGCTGCGACTGGAGCTGCACCAGCCGAGACTGGATCACCTGCTTGGGCCGCGCCTCGACCTGGAGGAGCTGGGCAATGAGTTGGCGGCTGTCGATCCCGCTGAATATCCCGACGCTGGAAGTGATGCCGCCCATAGCTGCGAATCCTCTGGCTTGTCCCGCCCGCGCTCCCGCAATCGGGGTGCCGATCGCAGGGCCGGCGCGGAGAGACCGCCGGACGATGCAAAGGTCGGTCCGATCAGGCCCCCGCCTTCAACGGCGACCGTCGGAACGACGACACCCGACCGGCAAAGATTCGGGGCCGCGATCCCGATCCCCGGCCTCTGCGTAAGGTCTGAGGCTCGGTCGCCCGATCTTCGGGCCCGGAGAGCCCCATGGTCCGATCAGCCCGACCCATCCTGCTCGCCGGCGCCGCGTGCTCGGCCGCCCTCCTTGCGACCACCCTCTACGGGGGATCTGTCGCTCTTTCAGGGGGCGTGATCAACTGGCCCGTGCTCGGGTTCGAGGTGATCACCGCGATCGCCGCGGTCCTCGCCCTGCTCACCGGTCTCGGCCGCTTCTCGCAGGGGCCGACGATGGCCTTCGTCTGCGCCGCCGGGGCCGCAGTGGTCGGGACGGGGCTTTCCCTCGTCGCCCGCCAGTTCCCGCCCATGGGCGTGCTGACCCACCCGTTCTTCCTGCTGCGGTTCGCCCTGGCTGCGGCGCTGGTCCTCATCGGGGTCGCGGTCGCCTTCCAGCGTGAGCCGAAGGCCCTCCGCCCGCTGCTGACCGGTGTCGCCTGCCTCGTCGGCTCGGTGCTGGTCGCGGGCTCGCTCCTGGCCGCCAGGGGGCTGATGGGCATTGATTCGGTCTTCGCCCGCGTGGGGGCGGTGCTGCTGATTCTCGTGCTGGCGGTCGCGGCGGGGGGGCTGCTGGCCGCGGGGGTGCACCTGGTCGTCAGCGCTTTCGAGCGCACCCGGATGCCCGAGCCCGATAACTCTCGCGCCGGAGGCGCAAGCCCCTCGAACGCCGCATGAGCGTCCGCCGGGGTGGTCCCGACGAAACCCCCGCCGGGAGATCCCCAAGACCCCACAGCCAGCCGCGACCTCGGAGCGGCACGATGCGCGGAGGCGCGACTTGGAAACACTGATCAACATCCTGCTCCTGCTGCTCGGCGTGCTCGTCGCGGCGATCGCGGGGCTGATCCTCTGGCGGATGCTCACCCGCAAACGCGGCGAGCCGTTCGTCCCCGAGAAATCCCGCGTCGACGCGATCGCCGAGCACATGCGAGCCGTCGGCAAGCTGATCGGCCTGGAGGTCTCCGCCAAGGAGATCGCCACCGCGACCAAGGGGCTGAGCTGGCTCCCGCCGCTGCTCCTCAGCCAGGCCCGCGTCGCGATGATCTTCCACTTTGAGAAGCAGTACTGGATCGACCTGACCCGCGTGCAGGCGGCCGATGTCGAGCAGGTCGGCGAGACCGAGTTCGTCCTGACGCTCCCGCCTGTGGAGGGCTCGCTCCGGCTGATCGATGTCTCGCCCTACGACATCCAGGACGGGCGCGTGCTCGGGCTGCTCGATGTCATCCAGGTCAACGCCCCGACGCAGAAGCGGCTGATGGTGCGCGCTCAGGAGCAGGCCGCCCAGCTCTTCCAGCAGAACGAATCCCGCTACCACGCCGAGGCGGTCCGCAGCATCGAACGCCAGCTCAAGGCCTTCCTCGGGCTCTTTGATGTGCGGATCAGGCTCGAATGGCCCGCCTCGCAGGAAACCCCGGGCGCAGAGGCCGAGGCCAACCAGACGCAGGCCTCCGCCGGCTCGCTGCCAGAGGGGCGCTGAAGGGCGGGGTCAGTCCCCGTCCTTGCGCTCCTCGACGATGTTGCCCTCGTCGTCGTACACATACAGCTTGCCCGGCTCTTCCTTGCTGCAGGCCTTGTGGCTCCCGTCGCAGAACGGGAACTCCTTTGTCAGCCCGCACCCGCAGATCCAGACCGGCTTGTCCTGCGGCTCGATCTTGATGGGCCCGTCGCGGTGCTGTCGGATCAGTCTGGCCATCTGCGGCCTCCTCTGTGTTGATGCTCAGGCGGGGCTGCCGACGCCCGCGGCGATCGAGTCCAAGAGCGCTTTGGCCTCCTCGGCGTCGGGGTGCCCGCCGGAGGTGAAGATCAGGCGGTGGGCCGCGATGTCGGTCAGGTTTTCCAGCACATCCTCGGGGATGACATAGTCGCGATCGTGGATCATCGCCGTCGCCCGCGACGCCTGCGCCAGAGCGAGCGACCCGCGCGGGCTCAGGCCGACGCGGATCGAAGGGTGGTTCCGCGTCGCGTCGGCGATGCGGACGATGTAGTCGAGGATCGCCCGGTCGACCTTCACCGCGTCGACCAGGTTCTGCAGCTCGATGACCTCGTCGCGTTTGAGCACCGGCTTGAGCTCGGCCAGCACCCGCTGGGCGGGGCGGATCTCCAGCACGCGCAGCTCGTCCTCGGCGGAGGGATACCCCAGTTCGATCCGCATCAGGAACCGGTCGAGCTGGTTTTCGGGGAGCAGGTAGGTCCCCTCGAACTCGTAGGGGTTCTGGGTCGCCAGGACCATGAAGGGCGGCTCCAGTGGGATCACCCGCCCGTCGACAGAGACCTGCTGCTCGCTCATCGCCTCCAGGAGTGCCGTCTGCGTCCGGGGCGTGGTCCGGTTGATCTCGTCGGCCAGCAGGATGTTGGTGAAGATGGGGCCCCGCTTGAGGACAAAGTCGCCCGTCGCCTTGTCCAGCACGCTCACGCCCAGCACATCGCCGGGCAGAAGATCCGGCGTGAGCTGGATCCGGGTGAACGCGCAGTCGATGCTCCGGGCCAAAGCCGTCGCCAGGACCGTTTTTCCGACGCCCGGCACATCCTCGATCAGCGCGTGGCCCCGGGAGAGCAGGCAGCAGATCAGCCGGTCGACAGCCCCCTCGTTGCCCAGAAAGACTTTGGTGATGTTCTCCCTGAGTTCCTGGATCTTGTCCTGCATCGTGTCTCCTGGCGTGGGTTCGGAGTTTAGCGGCCAACGATCCCGCATCTTGAGGTACGCTGCCACCGGCCGAGGGGGCGTTGTGAGACCTCAGGGCCACCGAGTTTGTTCCCTACATGAGCCACCAACAAGTCCCAAATCCGAACCCTCCGACAGGCGCTGACCCCGTCGCGCAGAGCGAGCGGATCGCCAGAAAGCTGGCGGGGGATCTCGCGTGCATCCGCTGTGGCTACAACCTTCGGTCACTCAGTGTGCGGTCCGCCTGCCCCGAGTGCGGCACTTCCGTCCTCGCCACCGTGCTCAACGCGGTCGACCCCGCCGCGGGCGTGATCTCGCCGATCCGGCGTCGGCGTCTGGTGGCGATCGGTCTGGTGCTCTGGCCTGCCGCGGCGATCGTCGCCGCGCTGCTCATGTGGTTCAACCGCTTCTGGATCGAGACGGTCGCGATGATGGAGGTCGGGCGTCTGCCGCCGGTCTGGCTGGGGCCTGCGACGCTGGCGGCGATCGCCCTCTCGGCCCTCGGCTCGATCGCCCTGATCGCCCCGCACGCGGGGATTCCTCGGCGCGACCGGCTGATGGCCGCGGGTGGCACGGCCCTGATGGCGGCGCTGGTCGGCGTCCGGCTGCTGGACGCAGAGACTCAGGCGCTCAGCCCGGCCTCGTTTCTGAAGGGCTCGACGCTGGATCCCGGCCTGCTCACGCTGCGGCTGATCGGGGCGACGATGGTTGTCGCGATCGTCTTTCTGTTCAGGCCCAACGCCAAGGTGCTGGCCCGCCGGTCGCAGGTGCTCCGCAGCGGGGGGGCGGAGCGTCAGTCGATGCTGCCCATGGCCGGGGCGATGGCGCTGATCTGGCTCGGAGCGCTCCTCGGGCTCGTCGCCATCGCGATGGGCGGGTGGATGCTGGACACAGTCTTTTACGCCGACATGATTCTCACCGGGCTGGGGGCGGTGCTGTTTACGATCGGGCTGTGGGGCGTCTTCCGCGACTGCCTGCGGATCGCCCCGGTCATCCTTCAGCCGCGGCTGGAGCCCTCGAAGATGCTGGTTGACGAATCGGTTCCGGAGCGATCCGCCAGCGAGGGCCGCTCGGCCCCACAGGGAGCAGGAGGGCTCGGTCAGTGACGGAAGAACAGCGGGCGTGGTTCGACGCGCTGGTCGACGAGGCGGTCGGCGAACTGCCCGAGGGGGTGCTCGCGGTGCTCGACGAGACGCCGCTGGTCGTGCTCGACGAGCCGACGCCGGAGATCCTCAAGTCGGTGGGGATGGATCCCGCCGAGCCGGGGGCGGGGGCGTCGCTCTTCGGGCTGCACTCGGGGATCGCGATCACCGACCGTTCTATCACGCATTCCGGGGAGCTTCCCAGCCAGATCCACATCTTCAGGCGGGGGCTGATCGAGCATGTGGGGGGGTGGCGCCGGCTGGAGCGGGACGCTTCGGCGGTCGATGAACTCTACGAGGAAATCCGGGTCACCCTCCTGCACGAGATCGGGCACCAGATGGGGCTCGACGAGGAGGACCTCGAAGGCCTCGGGTACGACTGAATTCCGGTCGGTCTTGCCCTGATTGGCGCCCTGGTTGGTGCGTCTGTTCGCCCGCGATCGCGGGGCCTCGCTGCGAGAGCGGGGCCGATGAAACGGGGCCGGACTGTTTCCGAAAGCCATCGGTGGAGACGCGGCGGGATCGGACCCCCGGTCCCCGCAGGTTCCCGAGGAGATCTCAACGATGTTCAAATCCGCAGCAATGACCCTCGCGTGCGCCGGTGTGGCGTTGGCGACGGCCGCGTCGACGGCGCTGGCCGACCGCTTCGAGGTCGCGATGATCGAGATGCGTGGCGCTCCCCAGGAGCGTCCGGGCCCGTTCGACTGGCTGGCGACGGAAGCCCCCAAGACGCTGGGCGACTACCTGACGATGCTGCACCGCGCCCGCGACGACGAGTCGCTGAACGCGGTCGTGGTGCGTCTGCGCGACGCGGCGCTCTCGATGACGCAGATCGAGGAGCTCGGCGTCGCGATGAACGCGGTTCGCGAGTCGGGCAAGAAGGTCTTCCTCTTCGCCGAGAACTACGGCACGGGGGAACTGCTGCTGGCCAGCCACGCCGATCGGGCGATCATCCAGGCGGGCGGGGCGGTCTCCTTCCCCGGGCTGTACATGGAGGAGATGTACCTCGCCGACACGCTGAGCTGGCTGGGCGTGAAGGCCCAGTTCATCCAGGTGGGCGATTACAAGGGCGCCGACGAGCAGTTCATGAACACCGAGCCCAGCCCCGCCTGGGAAGAGAACATCTCGCAGCTGCTCGACAGCATGTACTCGAACATCCGCGATGTAGTCAAGGCCGGGCGCGGGCTGAACGACCCGCAGCTCGACGAGGCGATGAAGGTCGCCTGGTTCGCAGACGCGGACAAGGCGATCGCCGTCGGCCTGCTCGATTCTGAGGTCGACCTCGCCGAGCTCGCTTCGCACCTGGAAGCGACTCTGGGCGGCGAGGTGAGCTGGACCGACCGCCCGACGCGCTCGCGCACACGCTCGCGGATGGACACGAGCAACCCGTTTGCGATCTTCCGGATGCTCTCGCAGGACCCCAAGCACACGCCCACGCGTGAGACGATCGCGATCGTGCACATCGACGGCCCGATCATGGACGGCGAGTCCTCGCCCGGCGGGCTGTTCGGCGGCGCGACCACCGGCAGCCGCACCATCCGCAATGTGCTCGAAGACCTCCGCAACGACGACAAGGTCGGCGGGGTGATCATCCGCATCAACTCGCCCGGCGGCTCTGCGATCGCCAGCGAGGTGATCTGGCGCGGGCTCAAGCGTGTTTCTGAGGAGAAGCCCGTCTGGGTGAGCATCGGGAGCATGGCCGCCTCGGGCGGGTACTACATCGCCGTGGGCGGCGACCGCATCTACACCAACGAGTCGAGCATCCTCGGCTCGATCGGCGTGGTCGGCGGGAAGATGACGCTCGGCGGGGTGTACGACAAGCTGAAGGTTCGCGTGTACCCGCGTTCGCGCGGGCCGATGGCCGATCTGATGAGCTCGGTCGAGCCTTGGACCGGGGCGCAGGAGGAACTCGTCCGCCAGCGGATGACCGAGACCTACGACCTGTTCGCCAGCCGCGTGCGTGAGGGGCGCGACGGGATCAACATGCGTCGCGTCGGCGAGGGGCGCCTGTTCACCGGCGACCGCGCGGTGGCGCTGCGCATGGCCGACCGGATCGGCGGGCTCGACGACGCGGTGGGCGACCTCGCTTCGGAGCTCGGCTGGGACAGGGACCGCTTCGATGTGATGCACTTCCCCGGCCCCAAGCCGCTGTCGGAGATGTTCGGCGGCGCGTTCGGGATCACGGCCCCGCAGGTCGGCGCCGGGGGCGAGTTCGTCTCGCTGATCAAGGGCGTCGTCGGCGATGCGGCGTGGAACACGATCCGCGACCAGCTCGAGGCGATGGTGCAGGTCCGCAACGAGCCGGTGCTCGTGGTCCTGCCGCGGGCGATCATCATCAGGTGAGCCGATCGCGAGGTTTGTAAAGATCGCGTGAACATTCGCCCGGGGCGGAGACGCACGGGCAGATCGAGAGCGGGGCGCGGCCGAGGGCCGCGCCCCGTGTTTTCATGTGGTGACGAGGCGATCCGGCCGGCGTGCGTGCAACACTCGTTCTGAGGAGTCGCCGGTGTCGGTCGGACGGCGATCCGTATAGTCGCGGCCCGTGCGCAGGCGGTTGTCGCCGATGCCGCCGGGAGTCCTGCGTCCGTTTTTTCCGCTGGAGACGCACCGATGGCAGAACGCCCGCCGATGGCGGACCCGCCCGATCCGAGCGAGGGCATGGACCTCTTCGGGCGGTTTCTGACCGTTTGGGTGGCGCTGGCGATCGTGGCCGGCATTGCGCTGGGGCGGTTTCTGCCTGTGGTGCCCGAGACGCTGTCGAGGTTCGAGTACGCGCAGGTCTCGATCCCCGTCGCGGTGCTGATCTGGGCGATGATCTTCCCGATGATGGTCCAGATCGACTTCGCGTCGGTGCTGGGCATCAGGCGGCAGCCCAAGGGCCTGATCATCACGACGACAGTGAACTGGCTGATCAAGCCGTTCACGATGTTCGCGATCGCGTGGTTCTTTCTGCTGGTGGTCTTCTCGCCCCTGATCCCCGAGGACCTTGGGCGGGAGTATCTGGCCGGGGCGATTTTGCTCGGCGCAGCGCCGTGCACGGCGATGGTCTTCGTCTGGAGCTACCTGACCCGGGGCGACGCGGCGTACACGCTGGTGCAGGTCTCGCTGAACGACCTGATCATGCTCTTTGCCTTTGCGCCGATCGTGATCCTGCTGCTGGGCCTCTCAGACATCGCGGTGCCGTGGGACACGGTCGCGCTCTCTGTATTCCTCTACATCGTGATCCCGCTCGTCGCCGGCTACCTGACCCGCGTGGCGTTGATCCGGCGGAAGGGGATCGAGTGGTTCGACGGCGTGTTCATGAAGCGGATCGGTCGCGTGACGCCCGCGGCGCTGATCGTGACGCTCGTCTTGCTGTTCGCCTTCCAGGGCGACAGGATCGTCAACAACCCGCTGCACATCCTGCTGATTGCGGTGCCGCTGACGATCCAGACCTTCCTGATCTTCTTCATCGCGTACTGGTGGGCGAAGGCGTGGCGTGTGCCGCACAACATCGCGGCGCCCGGGGCGATGATCGGCGCGAGCAACTTCTTCGAGCTTGCGGTCGCGGCGGCGATCGCGCTCTTCGGCCTGCACTCGGGCGCGGCCTTGGCGACGGTGGTGGGCGTCCTCGTCGAGGTGCCAGTGATGCTGGCGCTGGTGAAGATCGCCAACCGGACGCGCCACCGTTTCGACGCGGCTGAGACCGGCGCGGAACCGGAACCCGCCGGCGGGGACCCGGGAGCTGACCAGTGAAGATCCGCATCACACCGGACGCGAGGCGGTGGATCGTCGACCACGGCGGGGCGGTGATGCTCCGGCTCTCGACCAGGCACGGGTGCTGCGGCGCGACCGCGATGGTCCCGCTCGCCGAGCCGGGCGCGCCCGAGGATGAACGCGGGCATCGGCGGGAGCGCGTGGACGGCGTGGATGTGTATCTTGATGAAGGCGTGGAAGGCGAAGGCGCTCAGAGCGAAGGCGTCGTGACGATCGACCTCGCGGGGTTCTGGCGCTGGCGCCGTCTCGTCGTTGATGGCCTTGAGATTCGGGCGGGAGGGTGAAGCGGTGTTTGAACGCGTGCTGCTTCTTCCTGGCTGAGCATAGATTCGGCCGCGGCGATCTTTTGCCAGCACCGGCGGAGGCCGGCGAAGACGCCCCCCTCAGATCTCCATGACTTCCTTGGTCTTGGCGTCGACGAGCGTTTCGATCTCGGCCTCGTACTTCTTGACCAGTTCCTGGATCTCGTCCTTGAGGGTCTTGACCTCGTCCTCGGAGACCGGGTTGGTGTCGGACTTGGTCAGCGCGTCGGCGTGCTTGTTGGCGTCGCGGCGCAGGTTGCGGACGACGACCTTCTGCTGCTCGCCGACTTTCTTGCAGTGGGCGGCGAGCTGCTTGCGCCGGTCGCTGGAGAGGGCGGGGATGTTCAGGCGGACCTGCTTGGCCTCGACGACCGGATTCAGGCCCAGGTCGCTGTTCTCCAAGGCCTGGCGGATCGCGCCGACCGAGCCGGCGTCGAAGGGCTTGATCAGGATCTGCGAGGGCTCGGGGACGCTGATGGCGGCGAGCGCCTTGAGCTCGGTCATCGAGCCGTAGTAGTCGACCTTGACATACTCGACCAGCGCGGTCGAGGCCCTGCCTGTGCGCATGCCTCTGAGCTCGTCGCGGAGGTGCTCGACGGCCTTGCTCATGCCCTCTTCGGTCTCGAGGAGGATGGTGTCCGGGTCGGTGCTCATGGCTCTGCTCCTAAGCGTGCGGGCCCTCTGCGGCCCGGTCGCGATCATATGCGTTGTGTGTGCGGCGAAGCGCGAATCGCCGGCCGGTCAGGAGATCCCCACCGGCGGGCGGTCGGCGTTATAGACGAGCGTGCCGAGGCGCTCGCCGCCGACCATGCGCCGGATGTTGCCGGGCTTCTTGAACTCGAAGATGACGACGGGGATCGCCTGCTCCTGGCACATCGCCAGGGCGGTCATGTCCATCACGCGAAGGTTCTTGGCCATCGCGTCGGCGAAGGTCAGGCGGTCGTAGCGTTCGGCGGTCGGGTCGAGCTTGGGGTCGGCGGAATAGACGCCGTCGACCTTGGTCGCCTTGAGCAGCACATCGCAGTCCAGCTCGCGGGCGCGGAGTGCGGCGCAGGTGTCGGTGGTGAAGAAGGGGTTGCCGGTGCCGGCGGCGAGGATGACCACGCGCCCTTTTTCCAGGTGGCGGATGGCCCGGGCCCGGATGAACGGCTCGGCGACGGCCCGGACCTCGATCGCCGACATCACGCGGCTGTCGATCCCGATGTTCGTCAGGGCCTCGCGGAGGGCAAGGGCGTTGATGACCGTCCCGAGCATGCCCATGTAGTCGGCGGTCGCCTGGGCGACATCGCCGGACTTGGCCAGCTCCGCCCCCCGGATGATGTTGCCCCCGCCGACGACCACAGCGACCTGGACGCCCTGGGTCGCGGCTTCCTTGATCTCGCCGGCGATGAGTTCGAGCTCGTCCGGATCGACGCCGAAGCCAGGCGCCTTGCAGAACGCCTCGCCGGAGAGTTTCAGGAGAACCCGCTTGAACGGCCGATTTTCGGGATCCTGAGCGGGCTGGGCGTCGGACATGGAGTGTGGTCCTTGGGGGGCTTGGGGAGGCGGGCCCGCGACAGGGCGGGGCGGAAGTGCTCGGGTTCGGGAACTTTCGGTCGCGATGGCTGTCTAACCCATAGACTGACCGAACGGACAGGGCGTGCCGTCCGGCCCCACAGGCATGGCCAACCTTACGCGACAATCCGGATCGCCGCAGGATGCGGCGGCCAACGAACCGGTCCAGCAACCGGCCCCTCGCCCGTCGGCACATACCGCCGGCGCGGTGGCTGCTGTTCCACCCGAGGACTTTAAGGAGCGGGCGATCCGTTACCTCAAGCGGGCGTCGGTGGTCGGTGCGATCGCGACGATCGTGCTGCACATCGTGCTCATGCTGATCGCGGCGCTGATCGCGATCCAGCAGCCGTCGGGCCAGATCGGGGGGGCGCCGGGCGAGCAGGTCTTCGAGCTGGCGGTGATGAGCCAGTCCGAGCTCGACGCGATTGAGGCTGAGGCGCTCTCGCTGGCCGAGCCGAGCGTCGAGATTTCAGAACAGGCGGACGCCGCGGAAATCCCGGCGCTCGACGATCCGGCGGGCATGGACCTCGCTTCGGACCTGGCGGACCTTGCGACGCTGAGCCAGAGCGGCTCGGGGGGCGGGACCGAGGGGGTCGGGGGGTTCGATGTTGGGGGCGCGGGCGAAGGGGCCGCGAGTTTCCTGGGCGTCGAGGCGAAGGGGCGCCGGTTTGTGTTCCTCGTGGATATCTCCGGCTCGATGATGGGCCCGAGGATCGAGGCGCTGCGGCGTGCGCTCAAGGAATCCGTCGACGCGCTGGACGAGCGGGCGGAGTTCATCATCGTCCCGTTCAGCCACGAGGCGAACGTGCTGGGCGGCAGGACACGCTGGCTCCGGGCCGACAGGTCCGGCAAGCGGTGGGCGGAGCGGGCGATCGACACCATCCAGGTCTACGGGGGCACCAACCCGCTGACGGGCTTTGAGATCATCTTCACGCTGAGTCCGAGGCCCGACGCGATCTACTTCATGACCGACGGCATCTTCGCGGAGGCGGAGGCGGACGCGATCATCGCCCAGAACCGAAGACCGACGGTGCCGGTGCACGCGATCTGCTTCGAGGACCGCTCGGGCGAGGCGATGATGCGCCGGATCGCGGAGATGTCGGGCGGGACTTACACCTATGTGCCGCTGGACCGTTCCGCGGGCGGGGGTGGGCCTTGAAGCGGCCCTCGCAGCGTTTCTTAGAGCGGGCGGTGGCGGCGGGTCTGTGCGGCCTTGTGCTGTCGGCGGGCGCGGGCGTGCTCGGCGCCGAGCCTCGGGAAGAGGCGGGCGTCGCGAAGGCTTCGGATCTCGATCGGGCCGAGGTGCGTCTGCTCGGTCGGGTCGAGCCGCTCTTGGGCAAGGTCGAAGAGGCTTCGTTCGAGGCGCTGTCTCTGCGTGTAGTTGGGGCGACGGTCGAGATCGGCTGGGACCGCGTTGTCCGCATGAGCGGGCCGGGCGCCGAGAAGGCTGCTGAGTTTCTTGAGCTGGCCGAGAAGGCGTGGCGCTCGCGCCAGCGGCTGGAGCGGGGCGATTTCGTGCTCGCCGAGGCCGGGTTCGAGGAGTTGTTTGGCGTGTACGCCGGGCGGCTGGGGCCGACGGCGCAGGCCGTGGCGGAAGGGGCGCTGCGTTGCAGGCTGCGTCGGGGGGCGCACGCGTCGGCGATCGGGCCCTGGCTGATGCTGCTGCAGGCGGGTGGCGGGGGGCGCCCGGTGTTCGAGGGCGTGCCGGCGGTGGTCGACCCCGAGACGGGGCTCTGCCCGGCGATCCCGCCGATCTGGACGGAGACGACCGGCGTCCGCCAGCTCGCAGAACGGGGGATCAGCCTGCCCTCGGGCGTCGAACCGACCGACGAGCGGGCGGCGCTGCTTGGCGCTTGGTACCGCTATGCCGCGGCGGCGACCGTCGGCGAGCGGCAAGACCGGCCGAGCAGCAGCGACGATCCGAGCGTGCGGCTGATCGCCGAGTTGGTGCTCGCCCAGCACGGGACGAGCGTCGAGCGCTCCGAGAACAGAGATCGCCTCCGCCAGAGGCTGGATCGATCGCGCGCCGGGCGGGCGCAGACGCCCGCGTGGCTGGAGGCGTGGATCTACGCGGCTATCGGGCGCTCGCTCGTGCGTGAGAACGACGAGGCGGAGCGTCTTCGGGGCGTGGTGACGATGCTGCACCTGCCGGCGAGGTTCGCCGATGAGCAGCCGTTCCTCGCGGGGCTCTGCCTGGCCGAGGCGGCCGAGGCGATGGACGAACTGGGGCGGGGCGAGACCGCGGGTCTCTTGCGGGCCGAGCTCCGCAGGAGGTACCCGGGCCACCCCGCGGGCGATGATGCCCCGGGCGGCAACGGGCCGATCCGTGGCGTGACGATGAACAGCCCCCGCGCCGGGGGCGGACAGGAACATTGATGAACCGGATGCTGATCGCGGCGAACACCGACGCGGAGGGGGGCAAGACGCTGCTGGAGTACATCCAGAGCGGCGGGGGGATCGGGTATGTGATCATCGCGCTGTCGCTCTTTGCCGTGGGGCTGATCGTGGCGCAGCTGATCAGGGTGCGGATGGAGCGGATGGCGCCGCGCGACTTCGTGCTCGGGCTGGACGCCAGGCTCCGGAAAGGGGATGTGAAGGGCGCGATCGAGTTCTGCTCTCAGCCCGACAACGAGTCGTTCCTCTCGCGGGTGTTCCGTTCGGCGCTGACGCGGTGCGCCCGCTCGCCGTTCGGCTTTCTTGAGCTCAAGGGAGCGTTGGAGGAGTCGGGGCAGATGGAGGTCTCCCGCCTGCAGCGATCCAACGACACCATCGGCGTGGTCGCCTCGATCGCGCCGATGCTGGGGCTGCTCGGCACGGTCGTCGGCATGGTCGGGGCGTTCGACACGCTCAGCGCTGCTGAGGGCGTCGCCAAGCCCGACCGCCTCGCGGGCAGCATCTCCACGGCCCTGATGACCACCGTGATGGGGCTGCTGGTCGCCATCCCGTGCACCGCGGCGTACGCCTACCTCCGCGGGCGGATCGACACGCTGGCGTCCAAGGTCGCCGAGGTGACCGAGGAGCTCGCCCAGCACCTGGACCAGAACGCGGCCCGCAAGCCGAGGCCGGGCACGCCGCCTGCGCAGGCGCCGCAGAGGGGCGCGCCGCGGTGAACTTCGTCCAGCGGAAACCCAGGAAGGTCGGGGGGTTCAACATGACCCCGATGATCGATGTGGTCTTCCAGCTCATCATCTTCTTTCTGTACACCTCGCAGTTCACGACGCTGGTGCGCACGCCCCTGGACCTGCCCGAGGAGCGGGGCGACCCGATGAGCGCCGAGCGTCCGGCGACGGTCGTGCTGGACATCGCTCCCGACGGAACGCTGCTGATCGAGCGTGAGCCCGTCGATCTCGCGAGGTTCGCCTCGGTGGTGCGGGCGGAGATCAACCAGGCCGGGGGCGACGCCTCGAAGGTCACGGTGCTGGTTCGCGCGGATCGTTCTCTGGACGCGGCGCATGCCAACCGCGTCGCCTCGACGCTCTCGGCTTTAGGGATCCGCGGCTGGAGGCTGGCGACAGAGGCGCCGGCGGGGGGCGGGCCTTGAAGTTCACCCGTGAACACAAGTACGACGACGAGGAGGGCGTGCAGCGCCACATGACCAGCATGATCGATGTGGTCTTCCTGCTGCTGATCTACTTCATCCTCACCGCCTCGTTCACCATGCCCGAGGAGGATCTGGCGTCGGGGCTGCAGGCGGAGGCGGAGGGGCCGTCGAGCGCAGCAGATCTGTTGCCGATGATCGTGACCGTCGACCGCGACAACGGTCGGACGCTCTACCGTTTGGGCGAGCGGGCCTCTGAAGACCCCGAAGCGATCGTCGCATGGCTGACGCCGCTTCCCAAGGAGGGAGGCGTGTTCGTGCGGGTGACCGATCGGGCGTCGGTCGACGCCGCGGCCAAGGCCCTGAGCGCCTGCAAGAGGGCGGGCTTTACGAAGGTGAGCTATGTGCCCGCGGACTGACATCCGGTCGCACGCGTGGCTCGCGCCGCTGGCGGCGCTGCTGCTGATTGCGCCGTTCGGCTTTGCGCAGGAGCGCGAGGTCGAGCCGGTCCGCGTCTCGCCCGACGACCGCGTCGAGTCATTCCTCGAGCGCCTGGGCATCGAAGACCTGATGATCGTCCAGCTCCGCGACCGGCTCGACCGTGCGCCCGCGAGCGATCGGCCTGAGATCGCCGAACGCCTCGGCCGTCTCTATGCGATTCAGATGCGCGAGGCGTCGAGTGCCGACGAGCGCGAGCGCCTTCTCGCGGCCTCCTACGAAATCCTCCGCGAGATCCCCGACCAGGACCACCATCCCCTCCGCGTGATGATCGAGCGGACCCGCTACCTCGCGGCAGAAGAGCTCGCCGAGCGATGGCGCGTCCGCCTCGCCACCGACCAGGAACGGGAGGAGGCGGTGCGTTCGCTCCGCGAGGCCCGACGGGGGTTCGCGGCCATCGCGTCTTCCGCGTCGCGACGCATCGACCAGCTCGACCGCCTTGAGCAGCGCGGCAGGGGCGAGGATGTCGAGCACATCCGCGAGCGCAGGACCGAGATCGCGGCGATCCACTCGGAGGCGAGGTTCTTCGCCGGCTGGAGCGAGTACTACCTCGCGATGATCCTCGGGAGCTCGCAGTCGGCGACGGCTTCGCTGCAGGAATTCGGGTGGCTGCTGGGCGCGCCCGACGGGCGGATCCCGACGCTCGAACGCCTCTCGCGCGACATGCTCGCAAGGGAAGTGGTCGCCAGGGCCGCGATCGGCGTCGCGCTGGCGTACGCCGTCAGAGGCGACGACGCCGACGCCGTCGCGTGGCTGGACACGATCGAGCGCCACAGGGAACTGCCCGAGTCGGTCCGCGCCTCGATGTTCGAGCGGAGGCTGAGCGTTCTCGCCTCGACGCGTCCCCGCTGGGCGCGGGTCGAGCAGCTTGTCGATCAGCGGCTGGCCGCGGCCTCGCGCGAGTCGAAGCCGCCCTTCTCCGTCCGCGAGGCGAGGCTGCTGACGGTGCTGGCGCTCGAGGCGGTGGAGGCCGACGCGCCGGACCCGCGCCTGTCGACGCTGATCCTCAAGCTCGCGGAGATCGGGATCGGCGAGCTGATCGCGATGGGCGAGATCGGGCAGGTGCTCGACCTCGTCGACCGCTACGCGGGCACGCCGGTGATCGGCGACGGGTTCATCGCGCGGTATGTCGAGGGCCTGCGCGCGTACGAGGAGGCCGAAGAGCTCGCCGACGCCGGCGACGAAGCGATCGAGAGCGCCGCGACACGCACCGCCTTCCGCGACGCGGCGCGGGCGCTCGAGCGTGCGCTGGCGACCGACGACGCCGAAAACTTCGAACGCGAGTCGATGTCGGCCCGCCAGCGTCTGGCCTTCGCGTATTTCCGCGCGGGCGAGTACCTGCAGGCGGCCGACCGGTTCGAGCAGGTCTTCCGCGCTGAGCCCGGCGAGCCCCTGCGCGAGGAAGCGCTCTGGAACGCGGTGCTCGCGCTGGAACGTGCGGCCGAGATGCCCGGCGCCGGCGTCGACCGACGCTTGCGCACACTCGCGACGCTCTACATCGGCGAATACCCCAGGCGCGAACGCGCGGCGGTCCTCCTCGTCCGGCGCACCGCGGGCGATTCGGCCGACCCGATCACCGCCGTCGAGACGCTGCTGGCGGTCGATCGTTCGTCGTCGCTGCGCCCCGTCGCCGAGCGTCAGGCCGCCAACCTGCTCTACCGGGTGTACCGCGACAGCTCGGGCGCCGAGCGCGAGTTCGCCGCGTCGAGGTTCCTCGAAATCGCCGAGGGCGTTGTCGAGCACGAGCGCCGCGCGATGCGCGACGCGACCGGATCGGGCCTCAACGAGCACGGCACCCGCGCCGCGATCGTGCTGCGCCAGATGCTCGACGCCATGCTCGCCGCGGAGAACCCCGACCCGGCCCGCGCGAGGCGATCGCTGACGATGCTCCGCGAGATCGTTTCGATCGCGGGCGTCGACAAAGCGCCCTTCGCCGACGAGCTGCTGTACCGCGAGGTGCAGATCGCGCTGGCGGAGGGGGATGTCGAGTCGGCGAGCGAGGCAGGCCGACGCCTGCGTCAGGGGGACCACCCGCTGGCCGAGGCCGCCGAAGGTCTGCTCTTCCGGGACGCTTTGGCGAGGTTCCAGCGCGATTCGAGCGACTTTCAGGCCGGGCGCGAGGCGGTCGAGTCCGGCCGGAGGCTGCTGTCGATCTCGATGTCCAAGGGCGGGGGGCCGGGCGACCGACAGTTCGCCGCCATCTCGGCACGCGTGGCCGATGTCGCCGCGACCCTCTGGCGCAAGCGGGCCGATGAGCAGATGCGAGACACGGCACTGGAGGTCGACGGACGGCTGGTCGACGCGGGCCGGGCGAGCGCGACGATGCTGCTGCGCTTTGCTGAACTCGCCGAAGCCGCCGAAGAGCACGAGCGGGCGCTCGATGCATGGCGGAGACTGCTGACCGGCTTGGACGCGAGTTCGCCCGACTGGTTCCGGGCCCGCCACGAGTCGATCCGGCTGCTGATGCGCACCTCGCCCGAGCGGGCGGCGCTCGTGATGGACCAGCACAAGGCCCTGCACCCCAACTTCGGCCCAGAACCATGGGGCGAGCGATTGCGCGAGCTCGACCGACGCCTCGACGCCTTCCGCAGCGGCGGGGGGGGCGGCTGATGCCCAGCAGAGGCTACGACGCACCGGCGAGGAGGTTCCTCGGGGAGAAGGCGGTGGGCGCAGGCCCCTTCGGCCTGCTCGCGCTTCCCATCGAGCCCGCCGATGAAGACACCGTCTTCGAGGCGCTGGAGCGGCGCCTCGCCGAGATCGACCGCCACCCCCATGCGCAGACGCCCGAAGCCGACGACGCGCGCCTGGCGTTGCACGCGGCGGCGGCCCAGCTCATGGACCCGCAAGTGCAGCGGGCTCTCCTTGAGCGATGGTTGGAAGGCGGCGACAGCGGCGATGTCGGCGAGATGATCGATTTCGAGCTGCAGCGTCAGGCGATGCTGCTGCTGTCCGGCGGCGCCCACAACGCTTCGGCGCTGCATCGGCTCTCGCTCCTGGCGCAGACGCACGGGATCCCTGTCGAGCGCCTTGTCGAGTCGATCGTGCACTCCGACGCATCGTCGCAGCGATCCACGCAGAAGCACGATTCGAAAGAGACGCCCGCTGACGGTGGCGATTACGACGACGAAGAGCGGGAGAGCGACACCGACAGCCCCGGCGTGACGCCGCCGCCCGCGTGGATGGATGAAGCGCAGCGCCCGGGCTCTGTCGGGCAAGTGATTCTGCTGCTGGGCGTTGCGGTGGTGGGGCTCGGGGCGATCGCGGCGGTCTCGGTCGTGCTGCTCGCCGACCGCCTCGGATCGGCCACTTCTCAGCAGCAGTCTCAGCAGGCCCAGACGACGCAGCAACCCCCGCCTGAAGCGCCCGCCGCAGCGCCCCCGCCGAGCCCCTCGACGGGCGCAGCGACGGGGCGCGAATCGGTCAACGGACAAACCGAGAGCCCCCCGCCGCCGCCCGTGCCCGATGCGACGGAGATCCGCTCGATGCTGGCCGACGCGGCGTCGATGCTGGAACTCGACGCGCAGGCCGCGTCGACCGAGTTTCGGCGTGCGGTTGAGCTTGCGTCCGCCCACTGGCTGGACCATCGCGCCGACCAGCGCGTCGCGATCCGGGCGGAGGTTGTCGGGTTTGTTCACCGTGCCGGCTCGTGGCCCAACGCCTCGTCGCGGGCGATCGGGGCGATCGCCGAGCACCTCAATGTGCTGCGCGCCGAGCGTGCGCCGGGCGAGGTCGAGATGCGCCGCGCGATCTGGGCGTCGGGGATGCTCGCCCGCCTGCGTTCGGACCGGGACCTGCCCGCTTCCGCGCGGCTGGCGATCGATGAGGCGCTCGTGGGCGTGGGGGCCGACGCCGGCTTTGCTTCGGGCGCGGGGTTCGAGCGAGGGGCGATGGCCGGGGCGTCGCGTCTGGGGCTGAAGATGTCGATCGCGGCCCCGCCTTCATCCAGAGAAGAGGGCGATCGGGAGATCCGCGCGTGGGACGCGTGGCTGGCCTGCATCGAGGCGCTGGAGCCATCGCCCGGCACGCAGCGCGACAGGGTCGTGCTCGGCGCGCTCGACGCGATCATCTTCGCCGGGGGCGAGGGCGAGCGGGCGAGGGCCGGTGTGCACGCGGTGCGAATGCTCGCGCCGGAGGTCAGGTGGGGCGACGGGTCGGAGGCGAGGCTCTGGTTGCTGCGGATCGCCGGCTCGTCTCGCGCCGACGCGACGCTGGTGCGCACGCTGATGCGGGCGCTCTCTGAACGCGTTCCAGACAGCATGGTCGGCCCGGCGCAGATCCCCTCGGCGCAGGCGATGCAGGCGGACAGGGCCCGGATCCGCGAGTCACTCGCCCGACTGTGGGGTCTGGACCAGGCCGAGCGGGCCGACGAGCTCGGCTACTCGCTGGCGGGGTATTCACGGAACTTCATCGAGCGGTCCGAGGGCGCGATCGCTCCGCAGGACCACCTCGCCTCGGCCGCGGCGCTCGCCAGGCTCAACCTCGCCTCGGCGCTGCGCTTTGCGGGCCGGTACGACGAGGCGGGATTGGTGCTCGAACAGACCGACCGGGTCATCGAGACCGCGAGATCCGGCTCGGCGGCCTATCGCCTCGACGGGTTGTTCGACTATGGCCGCGACGAGCACCGCTGGGCGCTGGCGTATCTGCAGGTCGGTCGGCGGGTCGACGCGCGCGTGGCGATGCTCGAAGAGCTGGGGCGGAGCCCGCACTACCTCGGCTGGGTCGAGGCGGACATCGTCGTGGCCGAGGCGCTGCGGGGCGATTCGCCGCGTGTGCGCATCGCGGCGGGGCAAGTTGTCGAGCGCGTCGTAGGCCAGCCCCGCGTGGTCAACGCGTTCCTGGAGGTGCTGCCCGACGCGCCGCTGACCCGGCGGAGCGCCGAACTGATCGAGATGGCCGCGAGCGAGATGCTGCCCCGTCCCGACGACCCGTCGTTCATGTTCGAGGCGAGACGGGCGATCGTGCAGCGGCTGTTGCAGATGGCTTCGGAAGAACGCGAGGGCGTGGCGCTCGACCGGCTGTCGGCGATCGTCGCCGAGGCGTACGCCGAGCTCAGCGCCATCGACGACCCCGAGGACGAGATCTCGCTGGGCGACAAGCCCAACCCGATGGACGGCGCCGAGTTGCTGCACCACTACTGGCTGTCGCTGGCAAGGCGGGCGCCCTCGTCGGCGATCGCTTCTGTGGCCGGGGGCCTCACGCCCGGGTCGATCGACGCGCGGATGAACGCGAGGCTGAATCTCGCCGACGGGCCGGTGCAGGCGTTCCTGGCGTACCAGATCGCGATCTGCGAGGCGATGGCGCTGGTGGTCTCCGCCGAGCGCCCGGGCGTGTCGCCGGAGGTCGAGGCGGTGCTGGCGCAGTTCGAGGACGAACGCCGTGCTGCGGGGCATGTGCTCGAACAGGTCGCCGCGTGCGAGCGGGCCATGGCCAGGCTCTGGCGCATCAGGCTCGATCTGATCGGAGGCGGATTGTGAGGCGGCTGATCGCGGCGATGCTTGTGCTGGTGCTGGTCTGCCCCGTGGGGGCCGAGACGCCCGATGCGCTCGGGCCTTGGGCCGAGCGGCTCGCTTCGCTCTCCCCGGACGATCCGGCTGCGTATTTCGCGCTGGCCGAAGAGATGGCGGCGTTGGCCGAGGACGCCGACCGCAGAGACCGAGAGCTGCTCGCGACGGCGCGCCGGCTCTTCGTGCTCGCCTTCGAGTTGGGCAGGGCGCGGGGGGACTCGGGGCTGAGCGCCAGCGCCTGCATCGGGCTGGCGGCGCTGGCGACCGACGAGCGCGAGCGCCGTTGGCTCCGCGCGCTGGCGGCGGCGATGGATCCGCGTCACGGGACGCCCGACTGGTCGCGCGTCGATCCCGGCGCCCCTTCGCCCCGGATCGCGCTGCGGGCGGCCGAAGCGATCGGCCATGTGCGAGCGGGCAACGGGCGCGCCGCAGTCGCCCTGCTCGACGACCCGAGCGTGCTCGCGGCGTTGTCGAGGTACGACCGGCTGCTGCACCCCTTTGGGGCGCGGGGCGGGCTGTTCGATCTGCAGCGCGAGGCGATGCTCTGGCCCTGCCCCGAATGCCGAAACACGAGGCTGTCGCGCGATGCGCGTGGGCGTGGGGCTCTCTGCAGGACCTGCAGCGGGGACCCAGGCTCGGAGATGACGCCCGACCTGTATGTCGCCCATCTTCGCACCGAGTTCGCCCTGCTCAACGCCGAGCACGCGACATGGTCCTCGCAGCTCGCGACCGACGGGGGGACGCCCCTGCGCGACCCCGACCCCGAGGGACTCGCCTCGGCGATGCGGATCGATCCCGCCCGGACGGTTTTTCACGAGGGGCGTTGGGTCCGCCCGGATCGCGCCGAGCCGGAGCAGGATCCCAGCCCCTGATCCACCCCTGATCCACCCCTGATCCGCCCCAGAGCCGTCGCGGTGCGGGCCGGGCCAATAGACTCCCGCCCAACCCAACGCGCTGGCAACACAGGAGGCGTCCCCATGGCGGAAGCGACCGAAGGCACGACAGAATCCACAGGCAAGCCGGTGGTCTCGTTCGATGAGTTCGCGAGGCTCGACCTGCGGGTGGCGAAGATCACCACGGCCGAGCCCCACCCCAACGCCGACCGCCTGCTCCGCCTCCAACTCGACGACGGGTCGGGCGAGCCCCGCCAGATCTGCGCGGGGATCAAGGGCCACTACGAGCCGGGCGAGCTCGTCGGCAGGTTGATCGTGGTCGTGGCGAACCTCGCGCCCCGGAAGATCCGGGGCGAGGAGTCGCGCGGGATGCTGCTGGCCGCCAGCGACGCCGCCAAGGGCGAGGCGGAGCGCAGCGTCATCCTGCTCAGCCCGATGAGCGAGATCGCGCCCGGCGCGATCGTTTCCTGACAATCCGGGCCTGGCGCGGGTTTACCGACCGCCGCCGCGTGACCGGCGACCTCCGTCGCGCTTGGGCTGTTCGCGTTCGACGAGTCGGTCGAGGCTCTGCTCGATGCGGCGCATCTGCTCGGCGATGATCGCGTCGCGCCGATTGCGCCGGTCCTGCACCTCCGACTCCATGGTGCCCAATCGCTCGCGGAGCCTGGACATCTCCAGCCGGGCCGACGCCTCGCGCGCGTCGAACGAACGCTCCAGCGACCGCATCACCGCCACGCGGGCTTCCTCGGCGGCGCTTTCGTCCCCGGCTCGCACGGCGGCGGCGAGCTGGCGCGTCGAACTCGCCATCGTCAGTCCGGCCGCCAGCTCGCGGGCGCGCAGAGCCGCCAGCTGCGGGTCTTGCTCGCGCAGCTCCGAGAGTTCGCGGTAGCGGGGGCCGATCCGCCGCAGCAGCATCCCGAACTCGTCGGGGTCTTCGGCACGCAGGCGTCGGAGGCGCGAGGCGAGTTCGGGCGACTCCGCAGCGATCGTGTCTAGCAGCTCCGCACGCAGGTCGGTCTGGAGATTCTCAGCCGATTCGGTTCGACGCTGCTCCAGCCGGCGCAACCGATCGCGCGGCAACTCGCGGGCCTCGGATTGCACGGTCTGCGGCTGGTCCTTGCCGGCCGCTTCCCGGGCGTCGTCGTCGCCGAGGCGCTCCAGCGCGCCGTCGATGCGCGAGAGCCGCTGCTGGAGCATCTCGATCCGCTGCTGCGTCTCCTCACGCTGGCGTTGGAGCTGGGTGCGGGTGAGCTCGGGGCGCTGCTGGGCGCTCTCGGCGCTGCGCTCGCTTGCCGCGCCTTCGGGCTGGGCGAGCGCGAGGGCGGAGAAGGTCAGGGCTGCCGTGGCAAGGCCGGCGAGCGCGAGCGTGCGGGCTTGGGTGTGTTTCATCACATCGACTCCAGTACGCTCAGCATGTCGAGCGTGAACAGGTCGGCTTCGTCGTAGGACTCCAGCGCCGTTGATTCGGCGTGGAGGGCGTTCAGGCGGTTGTCGAGGGGATCGCTGAGCATCGACTCCAGCGAGAGCCAGAGGTCCATGTCGGCCGCGACGGTGGCCATCACGGGCGTCGGAGTTCCGATCTGTTCGCCCGGGCGGACGCTGATGACCAGCGCCGCGACGCCGATGAGCAGCGCCAGGCAGGCCGCCAAGGCCCCGAGGCGCGACGCCCACGCCGGGCCGATTCGGGCGACCACCGCGGGGCGGCCAGAACGCAGGCTCGGCGCCGAGGCCTCGGCGATGCGCGACGCCAGGCCCGGGGGCGTCGCGTCGCGTTCGAGAGCGCCGAGCGCGTCGAGGCGTTCTTCCAGCGGCGTCTTCGGTTGTTCTTGCTCACGGGTCATGACGCGTGCTCCGCGTTTGGGTGTTCATCAGGCTCGCCGAGCACCTTGCGGAGCTTGGCGAGGGCCCGGTGGTGGCGGGCCAGGAGCGTGCCGAGGGGTTCCTGCAGCACCTCGGCGATCTGCTTGAAGGTCAGGCCCGCGTGGTGACGCAGGTGGACGATCTCTCTGTCGGCCTCGCTCAAGGCTTCGAGCGCCTCGCGGAGGCGGGAGAGGTCGGCGGGGCGGTCGGCGCCGTCGGCCGGGCCGGGGCGTGTGTCGGCCCCCGCGTCGAGCGTTGCGGGGTCGACGGGGGAGGCCTGGCGTTTGGCCTTCCGGGCGTGGTCGCGGAAGCGGTTCATCGCGACCCTGAAGAGCCAGGCCTCGAAGCGGCCCCGCTCGTCGTACCCGCCCGCCCCGAGTTTTTCCGCCATCGTCACGAACACGGCCTGGGTGATCTCCTCGGCGAGGTCGTCGTCGCGGCACCGGCTCCGCACCAGCGCAAAGACCCGTGGGGCGTACGACGCGACCACGCACCGCCACGCCCCTTCGTCGCCGCCGGCCGCTCGGGCGAGCAGCGACGGGTTATCGGGGGCCGGGGCGGGTCTCGCGCTTCCAGAACTCATCGCGACCCCCGACATCTGCAGTGCACAACGCGGCCGCAGGCGTCGTATTGCCCTCCGGCGCTCGCCGGCGGTCGGGGCTGGAAATCGGCCTGTACAGTCTCCAATGAGGGTCTCCGCGGGCGTGGATCCGTCCCGCCGGGTACAACTGGGGCCGGAAGAAAGGGGAACCGACCGTTGTTCGATAAATGGTAGTAGCCGCTGCTTTCCCTTCCGACTCCCAATCCGGGCCCGCCCTCGATTCCTGACGCGGGGCCCGGTGAACCGATGGATTCTGTACGAGTGGGCCAGACCACCGACGAGCAACTGTTTGAACGCTACCGGGCGGGGGATACGGAAGCTTTCCGGACCCTCATCGAGCGTTACCACGACGACCTGTACAGGTTCCTGTATCGGTTGCTCGGTGATCGTGTCGCCGCGGAGGATGTCTTTCAGGAAGCCTTCCTCCAGGTGCATGTCTCGGCGCACAGTTTCGACGCCTCTCGACGTTTTCGGCCCTGGCTCTTTACGATCGCGGCGAACAAAGGGCGGGACTACCTGCGTAAGAAGGGCCGGCGGCAGACGATGGATCTGTCCGCCCCGGTTTCCGGCGATGACGGGTCTCGCGGGGCCACCTTTGTGGACCTCATGAAGATCGACACCCCCTCGCCGGACGCCGGGCTCGACAAGCAGGAAACCGACAGGCTCGTACAGGCGGCTTTGGGCCGGATGAGCCCGACACTCAGGGAGATCCTTCTCTTGGCTTACTTCCAGCGGCTCAGCTACGCCCAGATCGCCGAAGACCTGGGGATCCCGCTGGGGACGGTCAAGTCGAGGCTCCACGCCGCGGTGGCGAGCTTCGCCGGGCACTTCGAGCGGGTCTCAAAAGAGGCCGGCCTCGGTCCCGGCGGCGAGGATGTGTTCAGGAGCGACAGCCGATGAGCATGGACTCAAACCACAACCCGTTCTCGGACGATGAGGCGTTGACCCCTCCAGAGTTCAATGACGAACCCGACTTCGAGGAGACGGCCCAATCGCTGTCGCCCGAGGATCGGCGAGCGATCGACCGGCTGGTCGACTCTGGCTGGTCGCCTGACGACGGTGACCTGGGCGCCGGGAAGGTCGCGGCGCTCTTGGGCGGCCTGGACGGCGTCACCCTTCCCGAAGACAGAACACTCGTCGATGTCAGCATGGTCCGCGTCGCCCGGCGGCGGGAGCTGGAGCGTCGCGAGCCCGAGCTCACCCCCGCCGACGCCGACGCGCTCGACGCGTGGGTGCTCGCCGGCTTCGACCCCGCCAAGGTGCCCGGCAGCTTGAAGCAGCGTGCCGCGGCCCACGATCGCTTCGCCTCGATGGTGACGGCGGGTGAGTCAGCGCCGGCGTCGCTGATCGACCGGACGATGGCCAGCGTTCGCGAGGTCGACGAGGCCTTGCTTGAGCCGATCCCGATCGGCCGGAACAGGGGCGGGCGCGTCCGTTTCTGGGATTTCGTCGCGGTGGCGGCGTCGCTGGTGATCGGCGCGTCGGTCCTCTGGCCGGTGATGAACTCGGTCCGGGAGGAAAGCCGCCAGACCGTCTGCGCGAGCAACATGCGGGCCTCGGCCTTCGCGATGGGGTCGTACGCGGCGTCCAACCGTGACGCCCTGCCGATGGCCAGCGCCGGGCTGCCCGGACGCCTGTGGTGGAATGTCGGCAGGCCCGAGGAGTCCAACTCGGCGAACCTCTTCGAGCTCTCGCGGCAGGACTATGTCGGTTTGGACAGCTTGGCCTGCCCGGGCAACCGGGTCGCCCCGACCCGCCTGACCGACCCCGCCGCCCGCGACTGGCGCCGGCTGGAGGAGGTCTCGTACAGCTACCGGATCATGTTCGGCAACGACCGGCCGCAGTGGTCGTCCCCTTCGTCGGTGGTGCTGCTGGCGGACCGTTCGCCGGTGGTGCAGCGGGCGGTGCTGGGCCAGCCGATCCATCCTCTGGAGAACTCGCACAACCACGGGCGTCGTGGCCAGAATGTCCTGTTCAACGACGGATCGGTGATCTGGCTGGAGACTCCCGAGCTCGCCAACGGGGACAACATCTGGCTGCCCAGGGACATCGAGATCGTGATCGATCACCTGACCGGGCGGCGGGCGAGCCCGCTGAACGGGTTCGAGACCCCCGCGGGGGTGGAAGACGCCTTCGTCGGCCCCTGATCGGAGCAGCTGAGCGGGGGAACAGGGGAGCAGGCGAGCGGGAATGGTTCGGTGGGACCGGTTCGGTGGCCTTGGGCGGAGGTTCGGCCTATTGTCTGCGTTCCCGAGCCGACGGGAATTGCGGGGAGCCCCGCGATCCTCGGCCGGACAGGTTTTAGAGCGCCGAAAGGCCAGCACGATGCCGAAAAACAAGCCTCACAAGGGTGTGCTCAAGCGAGTGCGGGTGACGCGTACCGGGAAGGTGCGCCACCGCTCCGCGTTCCACAAGCACCTGAGTTCTCACAAGTCGGGCAAGCGTCTGCGTCAGCTGCGTCGGGATCGCTACATCGCCAACCCCGAGGCGAAGCGTTTCGAGCAGTTGCTGTTCAAGCGTCTTCGTGGGCGGACCCAGCCCCGCGCCGAGATCCGGCGGAGCCCCTCGCCGGCCGAGCGCCGGGCGATGCGTGAGGAGCGGGCGAAGAACGCGGATTGAGCGTTTCTTCCCTTCTCTGTTTTCAGATCATCAGAGCCGCACACGCCCTGGCGGGATCCCTGAAAGCCCCGAACCGGTGATCACCGGCGGGCCCCGGCCGGGCCACTTGGAGACGACGACATGCCCCGCGTTCGCAAAGGTTCATCCCGTACCCGGGCCCGCAAGCGCATCCTGCGCGAAGCCCGCGGTTACTACGGCGTCAAGAGCAAGCACAAGTACCAGGCCAAGGACGCGGTCATCCGCGCCGGCGTTTTCGCCTACCGTGACCGTCGTCGTCGCAAGCGTGACTACCGGCGCCTGTGGATCACCCGCATCACGGCGGCCTGCCGCATGCGTGGGACACGCTACTCGGCGTTCATCAACGGCCTGAAGATGGCCGGCATCGACCTGAACCGGAAGATGCTCAGCGAGGTCGCGATCACCGACCCGGCGGTCTTCGACGAGCTGATCGCGATCGCCAAGGAGCACTCGCGGGCGGTCCCTGCGAACGCCTGAGTCTCCGGCAAAACCGATCCAACACACGACGGCCCGGCTCTCCGCCGGGCCGTTGTTGTTTTTGCGGGCTGGCTCAGGGCTTGACACCTTCGAGCGCCTTGATCGCCCGCTCGCGGGCTTTCTTGTGGTCGACGATCGGCTTGGGGTAGTCGAGCTTGGAGAACAGGTCCTGCGCCCGCTCGTGCGGTGCGTGGATCTGCTTGCTGTCGAGGCTTTCCAGTTCGGGGACGAAGCGGCGGATGAAGTCGCCCTCGGGGTCGAAGCGTTCGCTCTGGCTGGTGGGGTTGAAGATGCGGAAGTAGGGCTGGGCGTCGGTTCCTGTCGAGGCGGACCACTGCCAGCCCCCGTTGTTGGAGCCGAGGTCGGCGTCGACGAGGCGGTTCATGAAGTACCGCTCGCCCCTGCGCCAGTCGAGGAAGAGGTCCTTGGTGAGGAACGAGGCGGCGATCATGCGCAGGCGGTTGTGCATCCAGCCGGTCTGGTTGAGCTGGCGCATCGCCGCGTCGACGATGGGGTAGCCGGTGCGGCCTTCTTTCCACGCCTCGAACTTTTCCTCGTCGTTGTCCCATTCGACGCGGTCGTACTCGCGTTTGAAGGCGCGGCCCATGCAGACGCGCGGGAAGCCGGCGAGGATGTGCTGGTAGAACTCGCGCCAGACCATTTCGTCGATCCAGTGGACGACGCCGCGGGAGCCCGAGTCGATCTGCCCGTCGTTAGCGGCCCGCGCCGCCTCGACGCACTGGCGGGGCGAGATGACGCCGAGGGCGAGGTAGGGCGAGAGGGTGCTGGTGGCGTTGACGCCGGGGAAGTCGCGCTTGTCTTTGTAGTCATCGATGCGCGAGTCGATGAAAGCGCGGAGGCGGTCTCTGGCGTGGTCTTCGCCGGCCTTCCAGAGGTCGGGGCGGTCGGCGCCGGCGTCGAAGCCCTCGATCTTGTCGGGGACCTTGTCCGGCTTGATGCCGGTGTCGGGGCGGGCGGATGGCGATCGCCGGACCTTCTTGCAGCCCTCATTGTCCGGCGTCGCCTTGAACGCCTCGCGCCACGACCTCTTGAGCGGGGAGAAGACGGTGTACCACCCGCCCTGCTGGGTGCGCAGCTCGCCGGGGGGGAAATGGGTCTTGTCGTGCAGGGGGTAGACCTTGCGACCGGCCTTCCTGAACACCGCCTCGACGCGTTCGTCGCGGCGTTGCTCGTTGACCTCGTACTCGCGGTTGAAGTAGAGGGCGTCGCACTCGCACTCGCGGGCGAGCCTGTCGAGGGCGCCCGGCACGCCTTGAAATCGGGGCGTGGTGACGATCTTGAGCGGGATGTTGATCGAGGCGAGCGACGCCGAGAGTTCGCGGAGGTTGCGCAGGAGGAAGTTGACCTTCATCGCGCCCCAGTCGTGCTCGCGCCATTGGTCGGGGCAGATCGTAAAGACGCCGACGACGCCGCCATCTGCGGCGGAGGAGGCCTCTGCGAGGGCGGTGTTGTCGCGCGTCCGCAGGTCGCATCTGAACCAGACCAATGCCCGCATGGGGTCCCTTTCGTTTTCGGCGAGGGTCAGCCCGTGATCGGGCCGACGCCGAGCTTCTTTCGGAGTTTCTTGCCCGCGACGGTGATCTCGGCGCGTTCGTCGTCGCTCATGCGGTCGACATGCTTGAGGATCATCGCCATCCGGTTGTTGCCCTTGAACCGTTCGTGGTTTCTGATCAGAAAGTCCCAGTAGAAGGTGTTGAACGGGCATGCGGGCCTGGTGCTGCCCTCGCTGTCGGTTCGCTTGGTGTTGTCGTATGCGCAGTGCTCGCAGTAGTTGCTCATGCGTCCGATGTACTTGCCGCTGGCGGCGTAGGGCTTGGTGCCGACGACGCCGGGGCGTTTGGCGTCGCCGTCAGAGTGCATGCCCATGCCGATGGTGTTGGGCGTGGTGACCCAGTCGACCGAGTCGGCGAACATCGCGTAGAACCAGTCGCCGACCTTGCGTGGGTGGACGCCGGCCATCATGGCGAAGCCGGAGAGGATCATCAGCCGCGGGATGTGGTGGCACCAGGCGTGGTCGAGCACGGGTTCGAGGGCCTCGGCCATGCAGCGCATGTCGGTATCGCCGGTCCAGTAGAACTCGGGGAGGTCGGCGTGCTGGTCGAGGCTGTTGCGGTCGCGGTAGTCCGGGCCCTCGTGCCAGTAGACGCCCCGGATGAACTCGCGCCAGCCGATGAGCTGGCGGACGAAGCCCTCGACGGAGTTGATGGGGGCCTTGGCGTTCTCGTAGGCCTTGAGGGCTTTCTCGACGCACTCGCGCGGGTCGAGCAGCTTGAGGTTGAGAGCGACCGAGAGCATCGAGTGGTAAAGGAAGTGCTGGCCGGTCCACATCGCGTCTTCGTAGGGGCCGAACTTGCCCAGGCGTTTGTCGATGAACTCGTCGAGCCAGCGCAGGGCGTCCGATCGCGTGACGGGCCAGATGAAGCGATCGGCGTCGAGACGCCCCGGCGCATCGGGGTAGCGCCGGTTGACCAGGTCGATCACTTCGAGCGTCACTTCATCGGGTTCAGCCCACTCGAGCGGGCGGACTCGTGGTGTTGACTTGAACGACTGACGGTTGTCCTTGTCGAAGTTCCACTCGCCCCCGACCGGGTCCTTGCCGTCCATCAGGACGCCGAGCCTCTTGCGCTGCTCGCGGTAGAAGTACTCCATCACGAGCTGCTTGCGCCCCGAGGCCCACTGCGAAAACTCCTCGGGCGTGGTGTAGAAGTGGTCGTCCTCGCAGAGGCGCAGAGGCACGCCGAAGCGGTCTTCCCAGCTTTCGACCTCTTCCAGCACACGCCACTCGCCGGGGCGGGTGACGACGATTTCGTCTGGCGAGAGCTGTCTGAGCGTGCGATCCAGCTCGCCGGTGAAGGCGTGCGTGTTGTTGGGGTCGTTGACTCGGATGTATCGGACGCGTCGGCCCTTGTCGGCCTGGGCGATCGCGAAGTGGCGCATCGCGCTGAAGAAGACGGCGATCCGCTGCTTGTGGCTGCGTCCGGCGTGCTGCTGGTCGCCGCTGCCGAGCCCGGTCTCGGCGTCGCACTCGGCCATCAGGATGACATCGCGCTTGTTGTCGAAGCTTTCGAAGGCGGATGTCGCGTCGGTGAGCTGGTCGCCGAAGACAAAGACCAGCCTGAGGCACACGCCGCTGCCGGGGCTCGCGCCGGGGAGAGAGCTTGGCGTCTTGCCCCTCAACCGTTCCCGCCCCGCGGGCTTGCGTCGCCAGCGCCGAAGGCGAGCTCGACGATCTCTGGGAGGACCGCCCCTGCGCGGGCCCGCACGCTCTCATCGACATGGCCCGAAGCCGGCGTCGCGTCGGGGTTGATCTCGACGGTCGACGCCCCGGCGGCCCGGGCCAGGTCCGAGAAGCCCGCGGCCGGGTAGACGGTCGCGCTCGTGCCGATGGCGAAGAAGAGGTCGCAGGTATCGAGGCGTTCGCCCGCGGTCTCGATCGCCTCGGGGGGGAGCATCTCGCCGAACCAGACGACGCCGGGGCGGAGCACCGTGCCACGATCGGTGCGGGGCGGGTAGGTGTCGAAGGGGGCGGGCAGGTCGCGGAACTCTTCGCCGGTCTCCGTGCAGCGCCAGACTTCGAGCGAGCCGTGGAGCTCGACGACGGATTTGTTGCCGGCGCGCCGGTGCAGGCCGTCGACATTCTGGGTGAGGAGGATGAACTCGCGAGACCGGGATTCGAGCTCGCGTTCGATGCGGGCGAGGGCGAGGTGGCCGGGGTTGGGCTCGGCCTCGCGGCACTTCATCCGGCGGAAGTCGTACCACTTGGTGACGGTCTCGGGGTCGGCGGCGAACCCTTCCGGAGTCGCGAGGGACTGGGGGTCGAAGCTCGCCCAGAGGCCCTCCATCGCGTCGCGGAAGGTCGGGATCTTGCTTTCGGCGCTGACGCCGGCCCCGGTCAGGACCACAACACGCCGGGCATCGGCGAGCATGGCCGCGATGCGGCGGATCTGTGGGTCGGGCCGCGAGTCTGGATCTGGGGGGGTGGTTTGGTCGCTCACGCGTGGTCTCTTTCGGCTGGCGGCTGGCCCTGCGGCGGGGCGGACGCGACACGCGTGCTGCCTCGGGGCGTGGGTTTCTGTACCATGCCGCGACCACTGAGAATCAGGAGGCGTAAGATGCGTTCGAAGGTGTTGCATCGGGTTTGTGCGGTTTCGCTGGGCATGGCTGTGTGGATGTTCCCCGCGCTGGGGGCGGATGACAAACCGGCGGTCGATCTGTCGTTCCGCGTCGCCGATGAGCCCAGCGTCACCCGGCACAGCGTGACGATCGACGGGCGCGAGCTCTCGTACACCGCCATGGCGGGGCGGATGGAGCTTCCCGCGTACGACGGCCAGACCCGGGCCGAGCTCTCGTTCATCGCGTACACCCTCGACGGGGATCATGGGCCCGAAGACCGGCCGCTGACTTTCAGCTTCAACGGCGGGCCGGGCTCGTCGTCGGTCTGGCTGCACCTGGGCACGCTGGGCCCGCGCCGTGTGCTGATGGACGACGAGGGCATGCCCCTGCCCCCGCCGGGTCGCGTGGTCGACAACGAGTTTTCGTGGCTGGACCTGACGGACATGGTCTTTATCGATCCGGTTGGGACGGGCTACAGCCGCGCCGAGGAGGGCGTGCGTCCGACGGAGTTCTTCGGGCTGCGCGAGGACATCGAGGCGGTGGGGGAGTTCATCAGATTGTGGGTGACGCGGAACGAGCGGTGGTCGAGCCCGAAGTTCCTGATCGGCGAGTCGTACGGGACGACGCGGGCGGCGGGCCTGAGCGGTTACCTGCAGGAGACGCACGGGATGTACCTCAACGGGGTGATCCTCGTGAGCCCGGTGCTGAACTTTCAGACGATCCGGTTCAATGTCGGCAACGAGATGCCGTACTGGCTGTTCCTGCCGACCTACGCCGCGACGGCGTTCTACCACGGGCGGCTGGAACCGGCGCTCTCTGAGGATCTGCGGGCGTTGATGGACGAGGTCGAAGAGTTCGCCGAGACCGAGTACCTCGTGGCGCTGGCCAAGGGCGACCGGCTGACGATGTCTGAGCGTGACGAGATCGCTTCGAAACTGGCCCGGTATACAGGGCTTTCGAAGCGGTACATCGAGCAGACGGACCTGCGGATCGACATCTTCCGCTTCACCAAGGAGCTGCTGCGCGACGAGGGGCTGACGGTCGGGCGCCTCGACTCACGCTACAAGGGGCGCGACCGGCTGGATGTCGGCGACCGGTACGAGTACGACCCGAGCTACTCGGCGATCCTCGGGCCCTACTCGACGGCTCTGAACGACTACATGCGCCGCGAGCTGAAGTATGTGAATGATCATCCCTACGAGATCCTGACCGGTCGCGTACGTCCGTGGAGCTACGCGCAGGACCAGAACCGCTACGCGAATGTGGCCGAGAGCCTCCGCAGCGCGATGAACCGGAATCGAGATCTCCACGCATGGTTCGCCTGCGGGTACTACGACCTGGCGACGCCGCACTTCGCGGCAGAGTACACCATCAGCCACATGCAGCTCGACCCCGAGCTCCGCAAGCAGGTGATGCTGAGCCACTACGAGGCGGGGCACATGATGTACCTGCGGATCGCGGATCTGGAGAAGCTCAAGGTCGACGCGGTGGAGTTTTACAGGCAGGCGTTGGGGGATTGAAGTCGGCTGGTTACCGGCGGAAGACCCGACTCTTCGCTGCGCTCAGAGATCGGCGTCCAGGTTGCGTGCATCGCTGTCGGGCGCGTCATCCGCCGCGAGGGAATGACGCCGACCTCTGAGCGCAGCGAAGAGTCGGGTTCATGCTGTCATTTCAGCCTTAATCGGCTTCACCCGAGCAGCGAGCCCGCCAGCGACATGCCCTGGGCCGCTTCGATGCGCACGCGGACGAGGCGTCCGATGAAGTCGGCGGGGGAGCGGCCCTCGGGGGTGTCGAAGAAGACGATCTGGTCGCCATCGGTCCGCCCGCTGAGCTGGACGGGGCCGCCAGCGTCGATCGAAGCGATCGCGCCGTGGCTTTCTGAAGCCTCGCCAGGCTCGCGACCCGAGACGGTCAGCGAGATCGTGTGGTTCGCCTTGTTGCGCAGGCTGGACTTCTTGAGCCCGGCCTGTTTCTTCGCCCTGCGGCTGGGCCCCTCGACATACACCTCGAACTCGCGCCCGACCTGCGCTCGCCCGATCTCTTCGGAGATCCCGGTCTGCAGCGCCAGCAGTTCGTTGTTTCGCCGGCGCTTCACCTCGTCGGGCACATCGTCGGGGATGCGGTCATAGGCGACGGTGCCGGGCCTGGGCGAGTACTTGAAGATGAAGCAGTTCTTGTAGCGGGAGCGCTGGAGAAGGGCCTTGGTCGCCTCGAAATCCTCGTCGGTCTCGGTCGGGAAGCCGACGATGATGTCGCCCGAGATCATCAGCGGGCGGCCGAGCTCGGGCTGATCGAGGTAGTGACGGGCGCGGGCGATGAACTCGTCGTATTGGGCGACGGTGTAGCCCCGGTTCATCATCTTCAGCATCCGGTCGGAGCCGGATTGGGCGGGCACATGCAGGTAGCGGCAGATCCGCGGGTGGTCGCGCATCACCTCCAGCACATCGTCACCGAAGTCGCGGGGGTACGAGGTCACGAAGCGCAGTCGCTTGATCGCGGGGACCTCGTCGTGGATGCGGCGCAGGAGGTCGGCGAAGGTCGTTACTCGCTCGCCCGTGAAGGCGTCGCTGCGGCGACCCTCGGCCGAGGCGCCCTTGTAGATGCGGCCCTTCTGGGGCTGGAGCATCCCGTTGACCGTGACCGCCGCGCCGTCCTCGTAGCGGTAGTGGTTGACGGTCTGGCCGAGGAGGGTGACCTCGATGACGCCGGCGTCTGCGAGCCTCTTGCACTCTTCGACGATGTGGTCGGGCGGGCGGTGCACCTCGGCCCCGCGCGTGAAGGGCACGACGCAGTAGGTGCAGAACTTGTTGCACCCGCGCGTGATGCGCACATACGCCGAGCCGGAATGGTCCGTCGGCGAGATCGCGCGAGAGAGGTCGAGCAACTCAAGGTCGTCCTGGGCCGCCGCGAGGGTGGCGCTGCGCCGCGAGGTGCTCCCCTGCAGGGCGACCTGCGACGCGGAGCGCTCGGCCCTGAGAGACAGGCGTGTCCGCAGCGCGTTGTCGATGAGTTCGGGCAGTTTGTCGAGCTCGCCGGGGCCGCAGAGGATGTCGACCACGGGCATGCGCTTGATGAGGTCCTCGCCGTCGCGTTCGGCCATGCAGCCCAGGACGCCGACGACGGTCTCGGGGCGCTCGGCCTTGTGGGTCTTCAGGTCGCCCAGGCGGCTCCAGACCTTCTGCTCGGCCTGCTCGCGGACCGAGCAGGTGTTGTACAGGACGACATCCGCCTCGGCCGGATCGGGCGTGAAGCGGTAGCCGAGCGAGGCGAGGCGGCCTCGGACCAGCTCCGAGTCCAGCTCGTTCATCTGGCAGCCGAAGGTTTCGAGATAGACGCGTCCGGCGGGCATGGCTGCAACTCTACGCGGCCAGAACGACGGGCGCTGGGCGCGGGGTGCTGGGCGCAGGGATGGCAAAGCCAGGCCGAAGGCCGCCTCAAACCCCAGCGCCCCGCGCCCCACTCCCCGCGCCCTCGCCGGAGGCGTGCAGCGTCCGGCGCCGTGGCGGGGCCGCGGGTCCGGATACACTCGCGCGATGCGTCTTCGCCTGCCCCGCAGACTCTCGCTGGCCAACAAGTGCCTCCTGCTCTTCGGCGGGGCGGTGGTGCTGATCGTGCTGGCCGCCCTGGCGCCGCCTTGGCTGCGGATGAACGCCCTCGTCGAGGACCGCCAGCGGGAGCTGCTCCGCCAGAAGATGGACACCTGGCAGCGGCTGGACGCTCGGGCGGTCGAGCAGGGGGCGCCCCGCACCATCGACGAACGGGGGACCGTCGAGCACGGGGGGATCCGCGTGCGGCGGATGACCATCGAGGAGGCGGAGGCGGCCGCCGAGGAAGACCCCCAGCACGCGCGGGCCCTCCGCTACTTCGACGACGATCCGACCCGGCGCGAGCGGATGTGGTCGAGCTGGGACGGGATCGTGCGGGTGTACCGCTACTACAGGGCCGTAGGCCCGGCCGAGGGGGGGCAGCGCCTCTCGGGCCTGCTGGTGATCGAGCAACGCTCCGACGACACCGCGACGGCATTGGTCGTCAACACCGTCTACCAGCTCAGCGCCGGGCTGGTGGTGCTTGCGCCGGCGATCGTCGTCTTCTACCTCATCACGCACAAGCTCGTGCTCGGCCCGGTGCGTCAGCTCCGCGAAACGGCCGAGAAGGTCAAGGGCGGCGATCTGCACACACGCTCGGACATCCGCACCGGCGACGAGTACCAGGAACTCGCCGAGGCCTTCAACAGCATGCTCAGCGAGCTCCAGACGGCCCACGACCAGCAGCGGTCGGTCAACCGGGCGCTGGACCTGAAGCTCAACGAGCTCGCCCAGGCCAACAGCGTGCTGTACGAGGCGAATCGCCTCAAGGCGGACTTCCTCGCCAATGTCAGCCACGAGCTGCGCACGCCCTTGAACTCGATCATCGGCTTCGCGGAGCTGCTCCAGGAGATCGCCAGCCAGGAGGCGAAGGAGAACCCCGACAACGCGCACACCGCCAAGCGTCTGCGCTACCTGTCGAACATCGTCGACGCGGGCAAGGGCCTGCTGGAGATGATTGAGAGCCTGCTGGAGATGGCCAAGATCGAGGCGGGGCGGGTCGAGCTGCGTTTCGAGCCCTTGGTGCTGCGTGAGGCGTGCGAGACGCTGGCCGCGTTGATCCATCCCCAGGCCTCGCGCAAGGGGATCGAGGTGATCGTGGATGTGCCCCGCGAGCTGCCGGTGATCCGCACGGACGCCAAGAGGTTCCAGCAGATCATCTTCAACTTCCTGAGCAACGCGGTGAAGTTCATCGAGCCCGCCGAGCGGACCGGGCGTCCGGGGCGGATCACGGTCCGGGCCGAGCGGCTGATCGCCGCGAGCGCAGGGGACGCCGACGCGGTCCGGATCTCGGTGATCGACACCGGCCCCGGCATCCCGCCCGAGGAGCAGGCGAGAATCTTCGAGAAGTTCCATCAGGTCGAGACCGGGCACACGCGCGAGCACCGCGGCACGGGCCTGGGCCTGGCGATCGCGCGCGAGCTGGCGACGATCCTGCAAGGCGAGATCCAGGTCGACTCGGCGGTGGGGCAGGGCTCGATGTTCAGTCTGATCGTCCCGATCCGGCCCGACGAGACCCGCGTGCGTGAGACCAGGCTCGAAAAGGCCTTCCGCGCCTCGCTCGCCTCCGGACGCTCCCCGCGGACCTTGGTCTCGGGCGATTGAATCTCGCGGCAGGCGTCCGCCGCTTCCTAGACTCCCCGCCCAACCCATGGCCAGGAAGAAGAAAAAGCAGGGCACCGGCACGCCGACGATCGAGAACCGTCGCGCACGCTACGACTACGAGATCGGCGAGACGCTGGAGGTCGGCATCGTGCTGACCGGCTCGGAGGTCAAGAGCGTCCGTGACGGGAAGGTGTCGCTGCAGGAGGGGTATGTGCGCGTCAACCCGCGCGTGCCGAGGCTGATCCTGGTGGGGGTGAACATCGCCGAGTACCAGCCCGCCGGCCCGGCCAACCACAAGCCGGTGCACGACCGCATCCTGCTCGCCCACAACCGCGAGATCGACAAGTTCGCCAGTGCCGTCGAGCAGAAGGGGGCGACCATCGTCCCCCTGAAGATGTTCTTCAACGACGACGGACGCATCAAGCTCAAGATCGGAGTCGGTGTGGGGCGGGGCCAGTCCGACAAACGCCGCGCCATCGGCGAGCGCGAGGCCAGGCGTGACATCGAGCGTGCGATGGCCCGAGGCCGCCTCGGGCGTTGAGCGCGGGCCGCTGAACCCGGATCGCTGAGCCCGGACCGCACCCGTTACGAAGCGGCCGGTTCGAGCCTGCCAAGCGTGCACTTGTCCAGCGGGAACGCTTCGAGCGTCGTGCGCAGATCATCGAGTGTGACGCGGTTGATCCGGTCGAGCTCGACCTCCAGCGGCAGGTACTCGCCGAGATACGCCCACATCCGCCCGAGCCGCTGCATGCGGTCGGCGGGCCTCTCGCCACCGATCGTGACGGTCGTGGCGAAGCGGGCGCGGAGGCGGGCGAGGTCGTCCTCGTTCAGAGAGTCGCGCAGGCCGGCGATCTCTTGCTGCATCGTCGCCCAGATCTCGTCGGCTCGCTCTGGGGCGCCCGTCGCGTAGAAGTAGTACGCCCCGCACCCGTCGTGGGGGTCCGAGCCGGCCACCGCTTGTTCGGCGATCCCCGTCTCGACCAGCGCCCAGTGCAGGCGGCTGTTGTCCGGCCCGCCCAGGATCTGCCCGAGCAACGCCGCGGCGTACCGCCGGTCGTCGTCCATCGCCGGCCCGTCGGCGAACGCCAACAGGTGCGTCCGGTTCACGCGGTCGGACTTCTCGACGAACGACTTGCAGGCGACGGGCGGGCGGCTGTTATCGCGGGCGGGCTTGGTCCGCTGCCACGACGAGCACAGCGACTGGATCTGGTCGCACGCGCTGTCAAAGTCCACTCGCCCGGCGAGGGAGACGACCGTGTTGTCCGCCGAGTAGCGATCGGTGAAGTAGCCGAGCATCTGGTCGCGGGTCAGCGCCGTGATACTCTCGACCGAGCCGAGCACGCGGTGGCCCATCGGATGCCCCGCGTAGTGCCGACGCATCGTCTCCTCGTAAACGACCCAGAACGGGTCGTCCTTGTACATCGCGATCTCTTCGAGGATGACCTGCTTCTCTGTGTCGAAGTCGCTCTGGCGGAGGGCGGGGCGCATCATCTTCGACAAGAGCTCGATGTTCTTCTCCATCGCCTCGGGCAGCACATGGGCGTAGAAGCAGGTGATCTCGTGGCTGGTGTAGGCGTTGTTGCGGGCGCCGATCTCGTCGAACCCCCGGTTGATGTCCTCGGCCGAGAGCTCCTCGGTCCCCTTGAACATCATGTGCTCGAGGAAGTGGCTGACGCCCTCGATCTCGTTGGGCTCGTCGCGCCCGCCGGTCTTGACGAAGAAGCCCGCGCCCGCGGACTCGGCCGCCGCGTCGGTCTCGGCGACAACAGTGATCCCGCAGGGCAGGACTCGGTGCTGGAATTCAACTGGCATGGGGGCATGGTAGAAGGGGGGTGTGGGGCGTGGGGGGGTGGTGGGTAGCCGGCGCGACGCACCCCAGCACACACCCCCCCAAAACCGGGGCCCCCCCCACCCCCCCCCCCCCCCCCACACCCCCCTTCTACCATGCCCCCATGCCAGTTGAATTCCAGCACCGAGTCCTGCCCTGCGGGATCACTGTT
>JAFIFZ010000056.1 GCA_020831775.1 Phycisphaerales bacterium | reverse complement strand
GCCCGGCGTGCAACCCACGCCGGGCGGCCTTCGTATCGTTTGGTCTCGGGCGGCGGTGTTTCGCCGACGCCGAGCGTGCCGTGCGGTTTCGGGAGGGGGGCTGGCGAGATGCGCGCCCGAGCCTGATCGGCCGAAGACTCCTCAAGAAGGCGTGTATGCCACAGAGACGCACCGCAGTGTCCGCTCCCCGTCCCCGCGGTTTCACCCTGATCGAGCTCCTGGTGGTCATCTCGATCATCGCGCTCTTGATCGGGATTCTGCTGCCGAGCCTTGGCGAGGCGAGGCGGATCGCGCGGCTGGTGCAGGACCAGAGCAACCAGCGCCAGCTTGCGATCGCGGTCAACAGCTACGCGACGACCTATCAGGATCTCATCGGCGGGTTTACCTGGAGGGGGCCGACCATCCCGGGTGGGCGTCCGGACTACTCGGGGACGGAGTACCCGGACATCCGCAACCACATGGAGAGCCTGAACTCGCCGGCGAGCACCTCTGCCGCGGCGGCGCAGGCGGTGGACATCATGCGTCGGCGCGCGGGTCTTGAGGTGAACGAGGCGCGGGTCCCGCCGGCGTGGATCCCGCATGTGTACTACACGCACCTGGTCTATCAGGACTTTCTTGCGGCGAGGCTGCCCGAGAAGCTGGTGGTGAACCCGGCCGACCGCGTGCGTCTGAACTGGCAGCGCGAGCAGGGGCGGCTGTTCTGGGATGGGTACTGGGCGCCGCTGTCGCCCGAGGCGTACGCGCTGCGGACGCCGGGGTTCCGGTGGGTGTTTTCGAGCTCGTACCAGTATGTGCCGGCGAGCTACGACCGGCTGCAGTCGACGGATGTGCGGAACCCCTCGACGCGCCTGGCGGCCGAGCGGCTGAGCCAGGACGGGAACAACCATTTCAACTACACCTCGTCGCCGAACAACCAGTTCGGTCGTCAGAAGATGACGGTGGTGGCGTTCCCGAGCCAGAAGGTGCTGCTGAGCGACTCGGTCGCGCGTCACTTCGGCAAGTCCGAGGTCTACGCGATGTACCCGCAGGCGAGGCTGCCGGTGACGATGTTCGACGGTTCGGTGCAGGTTCGTGAGACTTCGGAGGCGAACCTTGGGTGGAAGCCGCGGCAGGCGGGCAACCCGCTGCCCTCGGTGATCACCTACAGCCCCGACCGGTGGGAGGCGCCCGTGCCGTCGGGGTCGGGCGAGCAGGTGTTCGGGCACTGGCGTTGGACGCGTGGGGGTTTGCGGGGCATCGACTTTGGGTCTGAGATCCAGACGGGGCAGCGGTAGGATTTTGAACGGTCTCCGGGTTGTTGGCGTGGCATTTGTTTGACGCGGGGCTGTTACTCGGCGTGTAGTTCTGGTATTCTGGAGCCCATTGGAGTTTCGGTGCGGCGGGGCCGGGGGGTCCGAGCGTCGCCGACCGTGCCAATGACACTCAAGCGGGGTTCAGAACATGCCACACATCATGGGTCGTCCCCTTCGGGGGAGCCGCGTTTCTGTTGAGCGGTCGTCGAACAGGCTTCGCGGTTTCACGCTGATCGAACTGCTCGTTGTGATCGCGATCATCGCGCTGCTGATCGGGATCCTGCTGCCCGCCTTGGGCGAGGCGAGGCGGATCGCGAGGCTCTCTGTCTGCCAGTCGAACCAAGGTCAGTTGGCCTCGGCGACGAACACCTACACCTCGACCTTCCAGGACCTGATCCCGAACTTCACGCATTTGACGCAGGGGCCGATCGATCCGGACCTGCGGGCTGTGTCGGGCAACCCAAACGCAGTGCCGACGGCGCGGGCGGCGGCGCAGGCGATCCAGATTATCCGCAGTCGGACGGGTCTGGACCAGAGCCTCATGCCGCTGCCTGGAAACTGGATCCCCAATGTGCTGTATTCGCACCTGGTGCTGCAGGACTATCTGGCGTCGCGCCTGCCCGAGAAGCTGGTGGTGAGCCCGGCTGACCGCGTGCGTCTGGACTGGCAGCGCGATTCGGGTCGGCTCTTCTTCGATGGGTTCTTCGGGCCGATGCAGCCGACGCCGGGCGGGATCAACAACCGCTGGGTCTTCTCGAGTTCGTACGTCTTGGTGCCGGCGACCTACGACTACAACCAGAGCAATCAAATCCGTCAGAGCCAACAGCAGAACCCCCGGCTAGGCCGAATCAACCAGGAGACGACGACGAGCACCAGTTTTTATAACATTCCCGCGAATGTCAGGATGGGGGGAACGCGGATGAGCGATGTGCAGTTCCCGGGGAACAAGGTGCTGATGTACGACCAGGCGCAGCGGTTCTTCGGCAAGCAGGATGTCTATCACCGCATGCCGGACGCGAAGCTGCCGGTGTCGTTCTTCGACGGATCGGTGCGGGTCGTGCGGACCGACGAAACGAATCCGGGCTGGAGCCCGACCCGACCGAATCTGGCGATTCCGACGCGCACGCCCTACATGCCGTCGGAGGCGTGGCAGACCCAGCGTCGTGTCTCCGATCCGCCGCAGGTCGTCGGGCACTATGTCTGGACGCGCGGCGGGCTGAGGGGTGTCGACCTCGGCACCCGCGAGATCAGCACCGGCCAGCAGATCCGCTGAGCCTGATCGATCTCTGAACCTCTCTCAAGGGCCCGGTTTGCCGCCGGGCCCTTGTCGTTTGCGAGGCGTGCTGTCGGAGGGGCGTGGGGCCTGCGATCCCGGGCTAGCATGGCTCGCCGATGGCGCACGAATCACCGATCAATCAGGCCGAACTCGATGCGGACGCCGCCGCGGTCGAGGCGGTGCGGCGCGTCTGGGGGTACGACGAGCTGCGCCCGATGCAGGCGGCGGCGATCCGGGCGTCGGTCGAGGGGCGCGATTGCCTGACGGTGCTGCCGACGGGGGGCGGCAAGAGCCTGTGCTACCAGGTGCCGCCCTTGGTGACGGGCAAGGCGACGGTGGTGATCTCGCCCCTGATCGCGTTGATGCGTGACCAGGTGCGGGGGCTGGAGCTGAACGGGTACGCCGCGGCGGCCCTGCACTCGGCTGTCGATTTCGACGAGGTGAAGGGGATCGAGCGGCGGCTGCTGGATGGTTCGCTGAACCTGGTGCTGGCGGCGCCGGAGCGGGCGCTCTCGTCGGGGTTCGGGTATCTGCTGGGGAAGTTGGCCGACGCGGGGCGGCTGGGGGCGATCGCGGTCGACGAGGCGCACTGCATCAGCCAGTGGGGGCACGACTTCCGGCCCGAGTACCGGCGGTTGGCGTCGCTGCGGCGTGTGGCGCCGGGGGTGGGGATGCAGGCGTTTACAGCGACGGCGACGCCGCGGGTGCGCGACGACATCGCCCGCCAGCTCGGGCTGCAGAGCCCCGAGGTGCTGGTGGGGGTGTTCGACCGGCCGAACCTGACCTACCGCGTCAGGGCGAGGCGGGACGGGGCGGAGCAGGCTTCCGAGGCGATCCGTCGGTTGCGTTCGCGCGGCGAGGGCGGCGGGGCGATCGTGTACTGCCTGAGCCGCAAGGACACCGAGAAGATGGCCGGCGACCTGCGTGCGTCGGGGATCGAGGCGGAGGCGTACCACGCGGGGCTCGACGCGGAGACTCGCCACGATGTGGAGCGTCGGTTTACCAACGAAGATCTGGATGTCGTCGTCGCGACGGTCGCGTTCGGGATGGGGATCGATCGTTCCGATGTGCGGCTGGTGGTGCACGCGTCGATGCCCAAGTCCGTCGAGGCGTACCAGCAGGAAACGGGCAGGGCGGGGCGCGACGGGCTGGCGGCGGAGTGTCTGCTGTTGTATTCGCCCAGCGATGTGCAGCGGTGGCGGGGGCTGATCGAGAAGAGCGGCGGGGAGGCGTCGGCGGCGCAGCTGGAGCTTGTCGAGCAGATGCGTCGGGTTGCGGGGTCGGTGGTCTGCCGGCACAAACAACTGAGCGAGCACTTCGGGCAGGCGTACGGCGCCGAGTCGTGCGGGGCGTGCGATGTGTGCCTGGGCGAGACGGAGCTGGAGCCCGACAGCGTGCGGATCGCGCAGATCCTGATGTCGGCGGTGGCGCGGACGGGGCAGGGATTCGGGGCGGGGCATGTGGCCGATGTGGTGCGCGGGGCGCAGACCGAGGGGGTGCTCTCGCGGGGGCACGACAAGCTGAGCGTTTTCGGGCTGCTGCCGGGCCGGACGAGGCGGGAGCTGATGGCGCTGCTCGACCAGCTCGTCGCGGCGGGGGCGCTGGAGGTGGGCGAGCACCGGACGCTGCGCTTCGGCCCGAGGGGGCGGGCGGTGATGCTGGCGGAGGAAGAGGTGGCGCTGGCGGTGCCGATGGGGGCGAGGTCGCAGACGAGGGAGCGGGGCCGCGCGAAGGCGGCCAAGACCGACGCCCGCCCGCTGACGCCCGAGGAGAAGGAGCTGTTCGAGCGGCTGCGGGGTCTGCGGCGGGAGATCGCTTCAGAGAGCGGGGTGCCGCCGTACATGGTGTTTTCCGACGCGACGCTGCGGGAGATGGCGAGGGAGAAGCCCGGGTCGCTGGGGGAGATGATCCAGATCAAGGGGATCGGGCGGCAGAAGCTGGAGGCGTTCGGGGAGGCGTTTCTGGGGGCGCTGCGGGCGGAGTGAATCTGCCTGCGGGGGCTTGGTGAGGGCGGGGGGTCCGAAAATTCTATTGACGAGCTGACCGGGAGTCGGTACAAAGGGGACATCGCGTCCGAACTTGTACGGACCGCGGGTGTTCTCGCGCCCGCCTCTGGCGGGCGGCTTTCGTGGAGGAATCGAGATGAAGCGAGCGATGAGTCTTTTCGCGGCGGTCGGTGTGGCGTTCGCGGGCGCGGCGTCTGCGAACGATCTGGTGATCGGGAACTTTGGCGCCGGGATCGGGACGGGCACAATTTTCGGCGTCAGCACAACGAGCAACTTCAAGGCGTTCGGCTTCACGATGGGATCGGAGTCGTACACGCTGGACAGAGTGCTGCTGAGCATGTACGACGTCACACCCACGATCGAACCCTTCGTTTCGATCTGGTCAGGAGAGTTCCAGCCTGTCGCCGAAATCGTGCTGCTCGACAACCCGGCGTTCACATTCGATGGGGAGTACGAGTTCACCACATCGTCGAACATCGTGCTGGAAGCCGGCGAGTCGTATTGGATCCATGTTCGGCCGATTGCGTTGGCGACGGGCGAGCGGTTCGGCTGGGACGGCACCTCGCCGTCGACGATGCCCTCCGGCCCCGCGGCCAGCGCGATCGGTTTCAACTTCAACGGCAACTCGAGTTCTTTCTTCAACCGTCTGGAAGTACGCGGCAGTCCGGGCGGGCCGGTCTGCGTGCCCGATCTCAACGGCGACGGTGTGGTCGACGCCGATGACTTCTTCCTCTTCCTGCAGCTCTTTGCCGCGGGGGATACGCGTGCGGACATGAACGGCGACGGGATCATCGATGCGGACGACTTCTTCATGTTCCTGAACCTGTTCGCCGCGGGCTGCTGAGGCGGGCTGGACAACGCTGTATATCAACGGGCGGCGTCGGGATTACCGGCGCCGCTCTTTCTTTGCGCAACTGCGAGGTTCGGGCCCGATGTGACGCGGGCGGGTTTGGCCGCTATGGTCCTCTGTTGGCCTGATGCGCCGCTGTGGCGATCCATAAACAGGAGCACGAAATGTCTAAACGCGAAGCCTATGTCGAAAAGTTCAAAGCCAAGCTCGATGAGTGGAACGCCGAGATCAGCAAGATGGAGGCGAAAGCCAAGGGCGCCAGCGCGGATTCAAAGCTGAAGTACGAAGAGCAGATCACCGAGGTGAAGTCACGCCGAGACAAGGCGCGCGATCGTTTGAAAGAGGTCCGCGAGGCGAGCGACGACGCTTGGGAAGATCTCAAGTCCGGCGCCGATCAGGCGTGGAAGTCTGTTTCCGACGCGGTGACCGAGGCGTGGTCGCGGTTCAAGTAATCGCCGGTCGGGCCGCGCTCGGCGAGGCGTTTTCCGACATGCCCTGCCGTTTCACGCCGCCATCGTTCGGATCCAGCCCCGCGAAAGCTCGACCCCGCCGAGGCTGACGACGCCCGCGATGAGCAGGCCGAGGCCGAGCACCATCGCGATCTCGCAGGCGATGATCGCGGCGGTCGTGGATCTGGGGCAGCCCAGGTCGTGCAGGGTTTCGAACTCGCTTCTTCGCAGGCGGAGCGTGAGCGCGACGATCATCCAGAAGAGAGCGAGCGCGACGCCCGCGGTCACGGCGCTGTACCCGCCGAGCGCCCGACGCACGGGCACAAGCATCTCAACGAGGTCGGCGACGACGAGCGACGGGCGCAACGCCTGCAGCCCGTCGGCGCGAGAGACGAAGCGGGCGAGGAGCAGGGCGCGGGCGCGGTCGTCGTTCGGCACGGCGATGAGGGCGGTGAGGGGGAAGGTGTCCGGGTCGCCGTGAAAGTGGAAGCTTTCGATGTTCTCGTCGGTGATCATGGTGTGGGTTCTGACCTGCGCTCCTGAGCGGTAGCCTTGGTCGGTTCGCTCGGCGTCGGGGTCGATCTCGGCGATGTCGTCGTGGCCGTGGCCGATGCCGGCGATGATCCACGCGGTGGAGAGGTCGACGAAGACGGCGTGGTCGTCCGGCGAGCGGGTGCGCTGCAGCACGCCGCGGACGCGGAGCCGGATGGGGAAAGTGCCGCCGAGGTCGAAGATGTCGTGCGGGTCGGAGGCGAGGGTGTCGCCGGGCTCGACGCCGAGGCGTCGTGCGGCCTCCCATCCGAGCACGCAGTCGCCGAGCCTCGCGAGTTGGGCGCCTCGGTCGAGGCCGATGTTCCGGAAATCGAAGTAGTCGAGCGTTGTGCCGACGATCGGGCGTCCGCCGGCGGTGAAGCGGGCGTAGACGGGGACGGGCCTGGCGAGGCCGCTGTCGCGGACTTCGTCGGCGGCGCTGACGGGCAGCTCGCCCGGGGGGCTCGGCGCGAAGTACAGGGCGTGGAGCACGAGGTCGGCGGGGCTGCCCGGGGAGCCGATGACGACGGGCGTTCCATCGGCGCGCGCGAGCATCTCGCGCTCGAGCACCACGAAAAACCGTGCGCCTGCGATCGGGAGGGTGAGCGTCGCGGCGATGCACAGGACGAGGATGAGCGTCCTGCCCGGGCTTGAACGGAGATAGGCCCACGCCAGACGCAACGCCATAGTCAGCGGGCCTCCGATTGGGCGGGGTCGAGCGACTGGTCAAGCGTTTGGGCGAAGTCGATCACGCGGTCGAACGCGGGGAGGAGGGACTCGTCGTGGGTGACGACGATGAGTGTCGCGTCTGCGGCCCGGGCCCGTTCAATAAGCAGGCCGAGGATCTTCGACTTGTTCTCGGGGTCGAGGTTGCCCGTGGGTTCGTCGGCGAGGATGAGGCCTGGGCGTGTGACGAGTGCGCGGCAGATCGCCGTACGCTGCTTCTCGCCCTGCGAGAGCGTGCGCGGGCGGGCGCGGGCTTTGGTGAGGATGCCCGATTCATCAAGGAGTTCGTCGGCTCTGGTCGCGATGGCGTCGCGGGCGCGGTGCTGCGCCGACAGCCGCAGCGGCAGGCGGACATTCTCTCGGACATCGAGGTGGTCGAGCAGGCGGAAGTCCTGGAAGACAAAGCCGATGCGCGAGGCTCTGTAGCGGCGTCGTTCGCGGTCGCTGAGTGCGGAGATCTCGGTGTCGTCGAGGAAGACCGAGCCGGCGTCTGGCGTGAGGATGCCGGCGATGAGGCGGAGGAGTGTGGTCTTGCCCGAGCCGCTGGGCCCGACGAAGGCGACGCGCTGGCCCGGCGCGATGTCGAGCGGGGGCGGGCCGAGGCTGAACCCGCGTCCGGGGTAGGCGAATCGCAGGTTTTCGACTCGGATGCGCAACCGGAACTCCGCTGGGCAGTCATCGACGCAGGCGGGAGTGTACCTCGACCTGCTCCTCGGCGATCGGGTCGAAGCCGGTGATGCGCCAGCCTTCGTCGGTGTGCCGGATCTGGAATCGGGCGCGGTAGCGGTTCTTGAGCGTGTGGATGTGGCCCCAGTGTTCGAGCGTGCCCTCGACGGTCCACTCGCTTCGGCAGGCGAAGCGGTCGGGCGACGCGCGCCCTTCGGGGCTGAGGAGTTCGGACTTAAGGATCTCGACGCGGTCGATGCGCCGCGTGCCGCCCGCCTCGCTCATCATCCGGAGGTTGGAGACGACGCCGAGGAAGAGGTCTTCGAGGAGTTGGTCGGAGACGCCCAGCGCGAGCGCGTCGTAGACCGCTTCGTCGTCGCGGTTGGCCAGGGCGTCGTACATCAGGGTGTGCAGGCGTGTGAAGACGAGGTCGGCGTGGTCTTCGTCGATGGGCTTTGGTGAGGCGGTGTAGAGCCAGAGTGCGCCGCCGCAGGCGAAGGCGATGGGTCCGCCGACGAGGAACGCCGCACGCGGCCCGCTCTTGTCGATCTTGAGCCCCAGCAGTGCGAAGGCTGCGCCGACCGCCATGAAGAAGATCGCGGCTGGGGGCACGGATCTGCGCGCGGGCGGCGGCACGGCGTCCGGGGCCGGGCTCAACGCGGCCCGCGCGGGGTCGTCCGGCGCCGAGCCCTCCCAGACGAACTCGGGGTGGATCGGGTTGAAGGCGAAGGAGCGGCGGTCCTCGTCGTAGGCGTAGATGTTCGAGCGGAAGTAGGGCAGATCGGGAAAGGCGAGCCACTCGACCTCGACCCGCTCGGGCGGCGACGCGGCTGGGAACGACAGGATCACGCCCACGCGGGCGTTGTAGAGGCTGACTTCCCGCTCGGGCGGGCTGGTGTGGAAGTCGCGGATCTCGGGGCCGAAAAAGTCGACGCGATCGACGCGCGCCTCGGCGGGCTCCCCATCGATCAGCACGCGCGTGTTCGTTGCGAAGTACTCGCCGACGCGGGCGCGGACCTCACGCTGGCGGTCGACCGTCATGCGTTCTGCTTCGCGATCGACGACCGGGAAGAAGCTGTTCATCGTCAGCAGGGGCAGGAGCATCTCGTGGCGGACCTCGCCCGGCTGGATGTAGATGTAGCTGTAGACGGCGCTGTAGTTGGTCACGCCGAAGAAGGACCGCTCGCGGGCCTGTTCGTCGTCGATCGGCGGGGCGTCGGCGGGCGTGGTGTGGGCGCCGGAGTGGGTGATGAAGGCGCGGTCGATCGCGACGCCGTCGCGGAAGAAGGTCGCGGTCATCTCGGCCGGGATGGCGGGGTCGTCGCCATCGAAGTTCTGCGAAAGGGTGACGAACTCGACGGGGCCCGGGTGGGGGTAGCGGAGGGTGAAGCCGATGGTGTGGGCCATCAGGTCCTCGAAGTGCACGCCTTCTTCTGGGAGGTCTCGCAGGTCGATGGATTCGACGGTTCCGTCGAGTCTGGCGCCGTCGCTGCCTCGAACATGGAGGTAGCGGAGGAGGAAGTGCCTGTGGACCTCGGCCTGCTGAGCGAGCGCGTCGCGCCGGAAGAGGAAGCGCTCGTCGGGGCGCATCCAGTAGTACATGACGAGGTCTTCGGGCATGACATCGAGCTCGACGACGATCTCGTCGTCGGCGATGTGGACCCGGGCCTCGGTCAGGGAGATGGGGTGGGCGCCGGCGGGCGAAGCCAGCGCGAGGGCGATCGCCGTGAGGAGCGCGAGCAGCCCGCGCGCGATCGCCTGCGTCGGAGCGGGGCCCATCAGCGGCTCCCGAGCGTGTCGTACGCGTTCCGCAGCGAGTCGGCGTTCTCCCGCATGATCGACATGAAGTCGCCCGAGGGCGGGCGCCGGTCGATGATGCGGACGACGGCGACGATCACGCCGCGCTCTCCGAGTGCGGACGCGATTTCTGGAATGACCTCGTCTTCCCAGAGCATGATGCGTCCGCTGCGCTCGTCGAGCAAGCGGTCGAGGGCGGCCCACTCTTCGGCGTCGGGCATCTCGTCGGGCTCCCAGTGGAAGTCCACGGCGTCGAGCCCGTAGCGGCGAACAAAGTAGTGGTACACCGGGTGGGAGGTGGCGAAAACGGCGTCCGCCCTGTCGCCGACGATCGAGGCGATCTCACGATCGAGATCGGAAAGCTCTGTCTCCAGCGATTCGAAGCGGGCGCGGAGCTCGGCCTCGCTCTCTGGAAGCAGGCCGATGAGGACGGTCTTGACGGCGCGGGCCTGCTTAATCGCGAGTGTCGGGTCGAGCCAGGTGTAGGGCGACTCGCCATCGTGGGAGTGCATGCCGTCGGGGCCGTGGCTGTGGGTGATCGCGTTCTCGATGACGATGATGCGGTCGGCGTAGGCGCGCGAGGTGTCGTGGGTTCGAGCGAGCGGGAGCGAGGCGAAGCGTGTCCAGATCGCGTAGCTCGCGCCCGAGCGCAGGATCAGGTCGGCGTTCTGGTAGCGTTCGATGATGTCGTCGCCGGGCCTCCAACGCGAGGGGTTGAGCCCGTCGGGCGCGGGGAAGGCGGCCCGGATCTTGTCTCCGCCGATGCGCTCTGCGAAGTAGTGGAGGTGGTAGGCGTCGGTGTAGACGCTGTGGGGTCCGGACGATTCTCGCCCGTTGGCGTCGTCGCGTTCGGCGCACGCCCCGAGCAGCAACGCCGCGGCGAGCGCGAGGAACACTGCGGGCCTGGCTGCGGGAAGGTTCGCGAACATCGTCAAATCTCAGTCGTTTGTGCGGAAGCCGAACGGATTGGTGTAGGTCTTGCCCTGCGGGCCGGTGAGCTCGGCGCGGACGTAGCCCTTGACGCCTTCGGTCGTGGTGTAGTTGATGGTAAGCCCGGTGTGGACGGCCTCGCCGTCGGCAATCCAGGTGCACTCGTCGTCGCGGAGGGGGCGTCCTTCAACGGACGCGGCGATGGTGATCGTGCCGGCCTGCGGGTCGTGGGTGATGCTGTCGATCACGGGCGTGGCGGCGTAGGCGGCGTGGAGGTCGCTGCCGCCGTGCAGGCGGATCGTCGAGGCGGTGAACGCGCCGCCCTCGACCGCCTGGCGGACGGGGCCGATCTGCAGATCGGTGCTGTACACCATGACCCAGTCGCGGGCGAGGTGGCCGGTGTTGTGCAGGTCGTCGACCGAGAAACCCCACACGGGTCGGTCGGGCATGAGCTGCGTGAGCACGCCGTCCCACAGCTCGCGGTCCATGGGGTACTCGCGGATGTGCGAGCGGGTGCCGTTGAGGACTTCCTGCCCGATCAGTTCCGGGTGGCGCCGGTAGAGCTCGGCGTAGTAGTCGATCGCCCAGTCCGGTACGGTGTACGGCATCGTTTGGCCGGTAGGCATCAGGAAAGAGACCGAGAGCGAAGAAGTGTCGGCGTTCTGCAACGGGGTCGCGACGCTCTGCTCGAAACGCAGGCTCTGCGCGGTCGCCTCGTCGAGCCCGGGCGCCGCGCGGTTGCCGGCGCGCCGGCCGCGGAGACGCTCGATCAGCGACGCGCCCTCGATCGGGTAGCGGACAACGAGGCCGTTGTCTGCGGGCATCTGGCCCTGCTGGGCGATCTGCGCGATCTCGGCGGGCGAGAGGGCGCGGCTCCAGACACGGGGCTCGTCGATCGAGCCGTCGAGCGCGACATCGGTGCGTGTGTCCCGACCAAGGAAGTAGTGCTCGCCGGAAAGGTCGAACGACTCGCCTCGGTCTGCGGCGTCGCCGACCATCGTGCCGTTGAGGAAGAGCTCGACGCGGTTGCCCCTGCGGACGCCCGCGAGGTGATGCCACTGGCCGTTGCGGGTGTTGACGCCGTCGGGCGTGATATTCAGATCGACGACATGCGAGGGACCCTGAAGATAGACGCGGACGCGGTTGTTGGTGTGCAGTTCGAGGTTCAGAGCGCCGCGGTAGCTGCCCGAGTAGTTGCCGACGAGGATGCCGCGGCCCGCGGCTGTCGTCTTGAACCAGGTCTCGACGGTGAAGTCTCCCTGCGTGACCTGGCGGAGCTCTGGCCAGAACGGAGCGCGGAGGCCGAGTTCGGGCCCGGCGGTGACGCCGCGGCTGGTCGGCCAGTGCATCGCGGGGTGGGCCATGAAGGCGACGCCGGCGTGCTGGTTGACGGTCGCCATGCGCTCGGCGACGCCGCCCTCCTGCGGGTGCGTCGCGGTCGAGAAGAGGCTGATGATGTGGTGGCCCCGCGAGAGCTCGCTCGCGGCAACGGGGAGCATGCCGAGCTGCTGCGGATCTCGGTTCTGAAAGTTCAGGTGATCGGTCTGGAGGCGGCCCTCGGCGAGGAGGTTGATCGACCGCTGGCTCGGGCTCAGGCTCTCAAAGTCCGTCCACGGGTAGCTCGAGAAGTTGTTGTGGGTGTCGTGGTCGGTGAGGGCGAGGATCTTGTACCCGTGGGCGTGGTACAGGTCGACGACCTCGTGCGGGTTCATCAGCCCGTCGGAGACGGTGGTGTGGGTGTGGAAGTTGGCGCGGTAGCGGCCGGTCTCCTGCCAGTTCACGCCCTCGTAGGGGTTGAGGACGAGTTGGCGTTGCTGCGCACTCGCGGGCGAGTGCATGGCGCACGCCGCGAAGGTCAGCAGGAGTACGGGAACGATTCGCTTGGTCTTGGCGATCATGGTGTGGTTCTCGTTGTGCGCCCGCTCCGGGCGTCGGTTGTCAGCGGCGTTGGGGTGAGAGCTGGGTCGGGCTGAGGCCGTCGCAGCGGTCGTGGGGGGCCATCTCCAGCTTGTAGGCCTCCTCGCTGTCGGCCTGCACCCACGCCTCGCTATCGAGCGATCGGATGAGGTGCCCCGCCCTGATGATCTTCATCAGCTCGTACAACCGCAAGTCCTCGTCGGAGAAAGCGGTCTCTCGGAGCTCGACCTGGGCCTCGCGGCTCTCTGGGGTGTACATCGAGATGTAGGCGATGTCCCCGCCTTTGCTTCGGAGTTGTTCGAGCGTGAGCCCGCGTGCGTCGAAGGGCTGGTCGCAGGTGTAGATGTACGCCCTGAAGCCCGCGTCGCCCCCGTCGGGGAGACGCCCGCTGGGTGCACGCACCGGAGAGGTGTCGCCCCCGGCGACGAAGATCCGCTCGGTGTTCAAGTCGATGAAGTACGCGGGGCGCTCGGGCGGCGCTTTCTTCATCGTCGTCCGCATCATCGCGAAGGCGGCGCCGGTGAGGCAGAGGCCCGCGAGCACCACGCCGGCGATCGGATACTTCCTGAAAATCTGCATGGTTCTCGCTCTCTGTGGCTGTTGTAAACGGAGGCTTGGTGCGGCTCAGGGGCGTCCCGGGCGTGGGGAAGGGGGCTCGCCGTACCAGCGGAGCTTCCACTCGTCGAACTCGCCGACGCTGCGGACATTGCCGTCGACCCAGAGCACATTGCCTCTGCCCATGTGCCTGAAGTACTCGCGGGTCTGGAGGTGGGTCCACTGCGTGAACCCGCCGGCGCCCGGGGCGGGGATGTCGCCGTTGCCTTCGAGGTTGGCCTCGAAACTGTCCTGGGCGAAGATGAGTTCTGAAGGGTTGCGGATGTTGGAGAGGCGGTTGCCGACCCAGTTCTGGCCGCCGTAGCCGTTGCCGCCGAACATGCGCTGGCCGGGGCGTGCGGGCGTGACGATGCCGGTGCCGGGCTTGGCGCCGGCCCAGTTGTTCTGGCCGTAGACGCTGAACCGGTGGCCGTCCATGAAGTAGCCGTCGTTGTTGCCCCCGGGCTGTGCGGCGCCGGCGGGGTCGCTATCGCGTGCGGCGGGGCAGGCGAAGATCGCCCTGCTGATCTGCGCGTGCCTCGCGTAGGGCACGCCCCAGAACGCGGTCTCGCCGTCGTCGTTGGTCACGGGGCCGCCCGAGCCGGGGCGTCCGGGGCGCCCGGTCGAGCCGCCGACCTGCGTGGGGTCGATGAACTCGGTCATGCCCGCGGAGGTCAGCTCGTCGGCGTACTGGACGAGCTCGAGGGGGATCCATCGCATCCAGTTGCGGCGTTCGAAGAAGGTCTCGTCGAAGTCGTTGAGGTAGATCTGCGTGATGATGCCGATCTGCCTCATGTTCGACTTGCAGAGGATGTCGCGCCCCGTCTGGCGGACACGCCCCAGCGAGGGGAGCAGGAGTGAGATCAGCAGCGCGATGATCGAGATCACTACCAGCAGCTCGATCAGCGTGAACGCCCGTGTTCGTTGATTCATCGTGCACCTCCGGTGCGTCGTGCACCGATTGCGTCTGGTTCGTCCCGCGGGGGCCCTTCCCCAAAGCGGTCTTGGAACAGGCCTGGGGGGGGGGGGGGGGGGGGGG
>JAFIFZ010000038.1 GCA_020831775.1 Phycisphaerales bacterium | reverse complement strand
GCCCTACCCGTGAATGAGGCCGACCCGTATTGAGTGAAGTGGCGCGTCCAAAGCGATGACGCCGGATAGATGGTTGGAACGATCCCGTTTAATTCCCGCCGACCCCTTGACAGAGGCCTGCTCATAGATGGCAAGGATCCGGCGCTCCTTCGGAGCTTCAGGCACGGGAGGCGCGTTCGTGCGGTGGCACGGGTGAAGGCGGCTGTTTGATGATCAGTCTTTGGCGATCCAGCCCACAAGCGCCGCGTTCTGCGGCAGCGATCTTCCCGGCTCGAACAGGCGGCCGATGCTTTGGACGGTGTAGATCGTTTCGGTCTCGGCGAGGACTTCGCGGGTTTCTTCGAGAAGGATGGTTTCGGCGTCGGGGGAGATGCTGACGACACGGAGGCGGGCGGGGTGTTCGAAGAGGCGGGCGTTCAGGCCGGTGCGGTGGGTTGGGTCGGGGCGGACGACGACGATGGCGCCGGCGTCGATGTTGCGGAGGACCGCCGCGCGCCCGTGGCAGGGGGCGACGACTTCTGAGCGGGGTTGGCGCTCCAGGACGGTCGGGCCCGAGAGGTGCACGAGGGCGGTTTCGGGGCGGCCCGCGACGCGTGCGCCGACGGCGACATGGTCCGGGCCGATCCACGCGATCGCGGCGCCGCGGCGTGAGAGTTCCCCGCTCCAGACGCGGTCGACGAGGACCGTGCCGATGTCGCCGAGCTCTTCGACGAGGGCGAGCTGGCCGTCGTCTCTGAGGATCGCGATGCGCCCCTCGGGGCCGACGCTCATGGCGATGACATTCTCGGGGGCTCGCTGCACCGAGGCGTCTGCGCCGATCAAGGCGCGCCCGTCGGTGTCGATCGCTTCGATGTGGTCCGGGCCGGCGAAGGCGACGAAGTCGAAGGCGGGGAGGTCGGTCTTCTCGCCGCCGGGGCGGTGGACGGTCCAGCCTTGGCCGGGCTCGGCCGGTCCGACGAGCAGGGCGTCGCCCGAGGGGAAGAGCTTCGGCGTGCGCCCTTCGGCGATGGCGCTGCGGGCCGGGATGACGGCCCAGTGGGCGGGCTCGATCTCGCCATCAGGCGAGAAGGCTCTGTCATCGGCGAGGAAGGCGTGGGCCGCCTGCGGCGTGTCGGGTTCTGTCTCGGTGCGAGGCGAGCAGCCGACAAGCAGTGAACACGCAAGAGCGGCGATGAGCGTGGTGCGGGCGTCTCGTGCGTGCCACGGTCTCTTGCGGCGGATGTGTCGCATGGTCTACTGCCCCGGCTTGAGTTCTCGTCTGCCGTAGTCGATGCCCATGGCCTGCTTGGCGAGGTAGAAGGTTTCCTCGGTGACGGCGTTGGCCTTGCGGGCGTGCTGCTTGAGGAGGTCGATGACCTTGCGGTCGCCGGCCTCGCCTTCGAGTTCGGCTCTGCGGGCGCGCATCGGTTCGAGCATGGTGTTGATCTCGTCTGCGATCTCGGCCTTGATGTGCCCGTCGCCGATGTTGTCGCCCTTGGCGTACTTGTCTTCCAGCTCGCGGACGCGGGCCTCGTCTGCGATGAAGGTTCGGACATACTCAAAGAGCGTGTTGCTCGTGTCGCCCGGCTCGTCGAGGCTCTGGCGCCCGGTGTAGATCTGGCCGATCTTCTTCTTGATCTGCTTGGGCGAGTCTGTCAGGTAGATGGCGTTGTTGAGGCTTTTGGACATCTTGGCCTTGCCGTCGATGCCGACGAGGCGTCCGACGCGTCCGACCTTGACCTGGGGGATCGGGAACAGCCCGCCGGCCTTGACGAAGTCTTTGTCTTCGGTGTGGGAGTCGACGCCGCAATAGACGGTGTTGAAGCGCCTTGCGACCTCGCGCGTCATTTCGATGTGGGCGACCTGGTCTTCGCCGACGGGGACGAGGTCGGGCCTGAAGGCGAGGATGTCTGCGCACTGGCCGACGGTGTAGAGGGGAAAGCCGAAGCTGTAGACATCGCCGACATCATCCTGCTCGAGCTCGCTCTTGAGCGTGGGGTTGCGCATCACGCGGTTGAACGGCAGGAGCATGGCGAAGTACCAGCTCAGCTCGGTGATGGCCGGCACCTCGCTCTGGAGCACCAGCGTGCAGCGGTCGGGGTCGATGCCCGCGGCCAGCCAGTCCTTGACCATATCGAGCGTGTAACGCTGGATCTCGCCGACGCGTTCGGCCCGCTTGGTGAACGCGTGCATGTTGGCGATGAGGAAGAAGCAGTCGTAGTCGCTCTGGAGGGCGACACGGTTCTCGATCGAGCCGACCCAGTGGCCCAGGTGCAGGTTGCCCGAGGGCGTGTCGCCGGTGAGGATGCGTGGCTTGTCGGTCATGGGGCGAGTTTAGGGGGAAGGGGCGCAGGGCGCGGGGAGCTGGGCGCTGGGGCGCTCGCCTTCGGCGAGCGAGAGCAGGAGAGAGGCGATCAGGCGAGCAGGAGAGCGTTGCGGCAGGAGAGCTTCGGAGCCTCACGAGACCCGCGCCCCGCACCCAGCGCCCTACAGCAAGCTCGCATAATCCGCTTCCATCCGCCCCAGGCTCAGGCGGCTGAGGAAGCTGGAGTAGCACATCCAGGCCGAGAGGGCCTTGAGGTCGGCGAAGGGTTCGGGGACGAACGCGGGGCGGGCCACCAAGCCTTCGTCGACGAGCTGGCGGATCAGGCGCATGTCGGCGAGGTTGGTCTTGCCGACAAAGAGCAGGGGGATGATGTCCAGCTTGCCCGCCTTGACGGCCAGCAGGATGAAGTTGTAGGTGAGGACGAAGCCCTTGCTGTAGCTGAGGTCCTTGGTGAAGGGCAGGCCGGTGGGGGTGCTGCCGCGGAAGACGCGGGCGGTCATCTGGTACGCCTCGTCTGGCGAGAAGCCCTGCTCGGTGAAGAAGGCGAAGACCTCGCAGAAGTCGGCGCCCTGCTCGGCCAGGCCGACCCCGCGGATGCGGTTGGTCAGGCGCCGGAGGCGGGCGGGGTGGGAGGCGAAGGCGAGGATCTCGGCGAGGATCGCCAGGCCTTCCTGCGTGACGGTCGCCGAGGGCGGGCCCTTGCTGAGGAAGGTGCAGATCGGCTGGGCGGCGCCGTTGAGCGTCGTGCCCACATGCACCCATCCCTCGTGGATCTCCAGCAGTCGCAGGTCGCGGGCGCTGAAGGAGGCCTCGGCGCGGAGCTTGAGGTAGTCGGCGCCAGCCGCGGCGTCGGCCACGATCCCGTCCGACAGCATCACGCGGATGCGTCGTTCTGAGGCGCCGAAGACCTCGTCGAGGCGTTGCTGGAGGATCTCGACGGCCTTTTCGGCGGGGATGTCCTTGGCGTCGTCCTCGATGTGGCCCGCGCCGTCGATGCGTTCGAGGGTGTCGCTGAGCATGACGCCGAGATCGGCGAGGGATGGGTCGCCGGCGTGGAAGGCGTCGGTGGCGCCGCCGTAGAGCTGCTGGCTGATGAGCCCGAACTCGGGCGTGCCGCGAGCTTCGAGCATGCGGACAACGGAGACATACTCGGCGCACATGCGCCGGAGGATGCCGGCGACGGGGCTGAACTCGCCGAGTGTGCGGGTGATGTCGCGGGAGAGCTCCTGGAGCTCGAGGCGCTTGGCGGGCGCGTCGAAGGGGAGGGGTCTTTGGTCGTAGTAGGCCCGGTCGACCTTCGGGAGCTCCTTGCCGTTGCGCTGGAGGAACTCAGAGGCGATCTTGTCATCCCATTTGATCGCGTCGAGGATGCGGATGGGGCGCTGCGCCTCGACCAGCCGGTCGGAGAGCTCGCGGACGGACTGTTTGAATCTGGTGTCGGCTTCGGACATTGGGATGGGCGCTGGGGCGCTCGCCTTTGGCGAGCGAGAGGGTCGAGAGGCGATCAGGCGAGCAGGCGATCAGGAGAGCGCTGCGAAAAGTTCGTGCTTGGCAGGATAGATCTTCTTCGGCCCCGCTGCTCATCCGCCTCTGGCGGTTGCAGCGCCTTCGGCGATGGAGGGGTCGCCGAAACCGATCGTCAGGGCGATGGTCAGCCCGTTGAAGAGCATGTGCATCATGATCGGCACGCCGATGGACTTGGTTCGCTCGTAGCTGATGCCGATGGCGACCGAGAGCACAAAGAGCTGGGCGTAGGCGTGCCACGAGCCGGCGGGAATCACCGCGACATGCGCCAGCGTGAAGACCACGCTGGTCAGCAGCACCGCGATCCAGGGCGACCCGGTCATCCGCAGCAGGCCCGACTGCAGGCCCAGGCGGAAGACGAGCTCCTCGGCGATCGGCACGAGCACCACGACCCCGAAGATCAGCAGCCAGACCCAGTGGTTCGAGGCGTTCTCGGCGATCGTCGCCAGCGTGTCGTGGGCGATGCGGGGCGGCGCCTCGGCGTTGATGCGGGCATACAGCTCGGCAACGCCGAAGCCGGCCGCCTGCACCAGGGGCAGCGCGATCAGGAAGCAGAACAGGCCGACGAACGGGTCCGAGGCGGTAACCCTCAGCCCCGCCTCCTTCGCCCCCCGGGCCATGAGGTACATGAAGCAGAGGCCGACGAGGGCCGCGGCTCCCGCCCCGGCGCACAGCGTGACCGCCTCGAAGCGCAGGGGCTCGGTTTCGGGGTCGCCCACCAGCCAGGGCAGACGGCTGACCGCGTCGGCCCCCAGCGGCATGAACAGGTACATGATCACGCCCGCGAAGATCCACACCGGGAACGGGTAGGGCTTGACATCCCGCACGCCGATCCGCTTAAACCCCCCCGGACGCATCACACCCGTGGCGATCAGCAGGATGATCAGCACGATCGAGGCGATGATCGTGATCTCGGGCAGGTGCTCATTGACCTCGGCCCAGGCGTCTCGGATCTGCAGGTTCTGCATCTCGTCGAATCGTTGGGCGAGGGTCGGGCCCGAGCGGCGTTCTTCCCGTTGTGCCGCCCTGGCGGCGTCGGTCGAGGCGGCCGAGCGGAGGGCCGCGGCTTCCCCGCCCGCCGGCGGGGGCGGGGCGAACTGGGCGATGGTCTGCCCCGAGGCGGGGGTCGAGACGAGCAGGCAGAGTGCAACAATGCACCCCGTGAGCAGCATCCCGACACTCAGGCCGATCCTCGACGCGACGCGCGAGGAAGTCGAACGAGCCAAGGCCGAGACGCCTCCGGCGGAGCTGGTGTCGAGGGTGCGGGACGAGCCGCCGACGCGGGGGTTTGTGCGTTCGTTGACAGAGGATCGGCGCCACCCGCGATTCGGGGTCATCGCCGAGGTGAAGCGGCGGAGCCCCTCTGCGGGCTGGATGCGCGACGAGTACAAGCCCGCGCGCGACCGGGATGGGTTCGATCCTGCTGTCATTGCCGCGTCGTACCAGAGGGCCGGCGCCTCGGCCGTCTCTTGCCTGACGGAGAGGCGATTTTTCGCCGGCGACCCCGGATTTATCGGCAGGATCCGGACCCGCGTTGAGTTACCGGTGCTTCGGAAGGATTTTCTGATCGATCCGTACCAGGTTTTCCAGGCTCGGGCGATCGGGGCCGACGCGGTCCTGCTGATCGCCGAGTGCCTGCCGGGCCCCGAGCTTGGGGAGATGGCCGACCTCGCCCTCGATCTGGGCATGGATGTGCTGATCGAGGCCCACGCCGAGGCCCGGTTCGAGCGGATTCTCCCCCTGGCGGGGCCAAAAACGCTGCTGGGAGTCAACAACCGCGACCTCGAGGCGATGAACACGGATCTGGGGCACACCCTCCGCCTCGCACGACGCATGGAGGATCCGTCGAGGCTGGTCAGCGAGTCGGGGATCCGCTCGGGCGGAGACCTGCGTCGGCTCGCCGAGGCCGGGATCGGTCTGGTGCTCATCGGCGAGCACCTGATGAAGACCGAAGATCCGGGGGCGACGCTGGCGGAGCTGCTCGCGGCGGCCGATTGAACCCCGGTGGGGGGGTCGCCCGTATCATCACCGGTCCGGACCGAACGACGCATGCAATGACAGACCCATTGCCGCCCGGAGTGAGACGGCGTGGGGCCAGCCCGCCGCCCTCTCCCCCCGAGACCGGCGGCACAACGGAGGATGCCCAGATGAAGATGTTCCGAGCGACTGCCGCCGGCGTGCTGGTGATGCTTTCCCAGGGCGCCTTCGCGACGCCCGAGGAAGCCCGGCGCGTGCTGCAGGAGTCCGCCGAGGCGATCAAGAACACCGAGACGATCACCGCCGAGGTGGTTCGGTTCGCCGAGCTGCCCGCCGAAGACACAACCGCGGACCTGATGGCCCGTCGCACCGGCGAGCGGGGCGATGAGCTCCGTCCGTGGGCGTTCCGGATGACCGGCAGCGCCCGCCCGGGCGGGCGTGACGAGAAGGTCTTCGATGTCTACCGCCTCAGCGACACGCTCCGCTGGATCGACCACGACCGCCAGCTCGTGCGCGACCGGACCGAGCGGACCGCCAGGCGCGACCCCGAGCAGTACCTCACCAGCCCGCTGATCCCCGCCGACATCTTCGGCTCCGAGCCCTTCGCCCGCGTGCTGCAGGCCGAGGACCTGAGCATGGGCGAGCGGCGGACGGTCGACGGCGTCGAGTGCGATGTGGTCATCATGCCCGTGCCGGGCGGGATCCGTCGGACGAAGTTTTACATCGGCGTCGACGACCGCATGCCGCGCCGTGTCGAGGACGCGTTCAGCGTCAGCGGCGAGATCAACATCTCCGGCTCGATCACGACGACTTACCGGAACCTGGCGACAGGGACGGAGGTTTCGATGTCGCGGCTGGAGATCAGCGCGCCCGACGGGTACCGCGACGAGGCGGAGCTCCGCGCCCAGCGCCCGGACCTGAACCGGGCCGCGGAGGATCCGGGCGAGGAGGCGGACCAGGTCCGCCGCGCCCCGGCCTTCACCCTCAGCGACATCCACGGCGACGATGTGAGCCTGGAAGACCTGCGCGGGCGCGTGGGCGTGCTGATGTTCTTCGGCACCTGGGCGCCCCCCGCGGTCCGCGCCGCCCCGGACCTCGACCGCATCGCGCGTCACTACGAGGGCAAGCCGGTCGAGGCGGTCGCCCTGAGCTTCCGCGAGCGCGACCCCAGCGCACCGAAGAAGTTCGTCGAAGACAACGACTACAAGTTCCGCATGCTGCTGGAGGCCGACCAGGTCCGGCGTGACTACGGCGTGCGCGTCTTCCCGACCTTCGTGATCGTCGGCTTCCAGGGCGAGATCATCGGCACCGTCGACAGCTACCGCGAGAACGAGACCTACAACAACATCCGCTCGATCATCGACGAGTACCTCGAGCGTGCCGAGGGCGGCCAGAGCGACGCCGAAGCCGCCGGGGGCTGAACGTCGAGGCAGGTTCATCAATCAAAGAAAACGCCGCCCGATCGGGCGGCGTTTTTCATTGGTCGGTGATGATGAATTCGGCTGGTCGCTCAGCCCGAGCTCAGGCCGACGAGCTGGGCGTTGGTCTCGAAGCGGTCCATCGCGGCCAGGAGCTGTTCGACCTGTTGCGGCGGGGGCATGTTGAGCATGCGCCGGCGGAGGGCGGTGATGGTCGCGTGCGTCTTGGGGTCCAGCAGGAGTTCGTCCTTGCGGGTGCCGCTGGCGGCGAGGTTGATCGCGGGGTAGAGGCGGCGCTCTGAGATTTTGCGGTCGAGGATGAGCTCCATGTTGCCGGTGCCCTTGAACTCCTCGAAGATGAGCTGGTCGCCCTGGCTGCCGGTGTCGACGAGGCAGGTGGCGATGACTGTGAGGCTGCCGCCCTCCTCGGTGTTGCGGGCGGCGCCGAAGATCTGCTTGGGGATCTCCAGCGCCTTGGAGTCGATGCCGCCGGACATGGTGCGTCCGGAGTTGGCGTGGCGGTTGGAGCGGTTGAAGGCGCGTCCGAGGCGTGTGAGCGAGTCGAGCACGATGACGACATGCTTGCCGGCCTCGATCATGCGCTTGGCCCGCTCGACGCACATGGTGCTGACGGCGATGTGGCGAGCGGTGTCGTGGTCGTTGCTCGACGCGAGCATTTTGAACCGGTCGGGCGCCCAGGGGTGGTCCTCGCCGGTGAAGCTGCGCCGGAAGTCGGTGACCTCCTCGGGCCGCTCATCGATCAGCAGGGCGAAGACCTGGATGTCGGGGTGGTTGGTCAGGATCGAGGTGGTGATCTCTTTGAGCAGGGTCGTCTTGCCCGCCTTGGGGGGGCTGACGATCAGGCCGCGCTGGCCACGCCCGATCGGGCAGAACAGGTCGATCAGACGGCAGGAGACGGCGCAGCCTGGGAACTCGAGGCTCAGCCTCGGCTGCGGGTCGATCGAGGTGAGATTTTCAAAGGGCTTGGACCGCTCAGAGTACTCGGCGGGGTCCATGCCCTCGATGGCGACGATCTGGTCGACGACCGGGCGAGCGTTCTTGGGCGCCGCCGAGCGTCCGCGCCGCCTGCGTCTCGGTTTTCTGTCGACGACCTCGACGGTGACTTCCAGCCCATTGCGCAGGCTGAAGCGTTCGCCGAAGGCGACGGGCACGAAAGGGTCGTCTGCGCTCTGGAGTATCGCATCGCCATGGACCTGGCGTACGCGTCCCTCGGCGCGCTGCGGCCACTCGAGAATGCCGGTCAGCGTCCTCATACCACCACACTCTGATTTCGGGCCTAGAACGCCGCCGCGAGGGGAACAAGAAGTTTCGAACTCGTCCGCGGCAGCGTTGGCGGCTCTGGTCAGGACGCCCGTCCTGCCGGCCGCCGGCAACTCATCTATCAGAGGTCATCGGCTCGCCCGAGTCAAGCCCTTGAGCCTCTGTGTCTCAGTCTCGCAGATCCGCACCGATCCCGGACCCCACCCCGCCGCCTGCTACACTTGACGCCCGGCACGGCCCCCCTCCCGAGCATGCGCCGGGGCGTGTGGGGTCCGCATAATTACGGCTTCGATCGTCGCGGATCCGCTTTTCCGCCGACGATCGCGGGGAGTTTCGGCTGGTGGAGTCGCTGGAAGGCATTCCGGTTTCCGAGGGTGTCGCCGCGGGACGGGTCTTCGTCCTGGACGACCTGAGCGCCCGGATCGTGCGCCGGCCGATCGCCCCCGACCAGAGCGAGCAAGAGATCGCCCGCTTCGAAAGGGCCCGCGAGGCCGCGGTCGAAGACCTCCGCCAAGTCCACGAGCGGGCGAAGGCGGAGATCGGCGAGGACGCGGCGAGGATCTTCCTTGTCCACCTCGGCATGCTGCAGGATTCGGCGCTGATCGACCCGGTGCGCGACAAGATCCGCACCGAGCACATCGCGGCCGAGTCTGCCGTGAGCGAGGTCTTCCGGATGTGGGGCGACCGCTTCCGGTCGATGAACGAGGTCTCGTTTACGACCAAGGCCGACGATGTCCGCGACCTGGCCGATCGCGTGCTCGAACGCCTCGTCGGCGCGCGACGCTCGCGTCTCGCCGAGATCGGCATGAACGCGATCGTCATCGCCCGCGACCTGACCCCCTCGCAGGCCGTCAATCTCGACAAAAACAAGGTGCTGGCCTTCGTCACCGATCTCGGCGGCAGAACAAGCCACACCGCCATCGTCGCGAAAGCGCTGGGCCTGCCCGCCGTGGTCGGCTGCCGCAGGGCGAGCGAGCTGGCGATCGATGGCGAGTCGGTGATCGTCGACGGGCACCGGGGCCGCGTGATCCTCAGCCCCGACGAGGAAACAGCCGAGCAGTACAAGGAGTACGCCGAGCAGCGCCGGCGCTTCCGCGTCTCGCTCGGCGAGCTGGCGTCACTTGAGGCGGTCACGCCCGACGGGCACCGCATCGAGCTCTTGGGCAACATCGAGTTTCCAGAGGAAGCCGCGAGCGTGGTCGAGGTCGGCGGCGGGGGCGTCGGGCTTTATCGGACGGAGTTCCTCTACCTCACCTCCGACCACGAGCCCAGCGAGGAAGAGCACTACGAGGCGTACGCCAAGTGCATCGAACTGCTCGACGGGCTGCCCCTGACCATCCGCACGGTCGACCTCGGCGCCGACAAGTACACCCAGCAGCGTGTCGAGCAGCCGGAGCGGAACCCGTTCCTGGGCTGCCGCAGCATCCGGTACTGCCTGCGTTCGCTGCCGATGTTCAAGACACAGCTGCGTGCGATTCTGCGTGCGTCGTCGCTCGGGCCCGTGAAGCTGATGTTCCCCCTGATCTCGGGGGTCGAAGAGTTCCGCCAGGCGAGGCTGTATGTGCGGGATGTGATGGAGGACCTCCGCGAATCGGGGGTCGACTTCGACCCGGATATCGCGATCGGGATGATGGTCGAGACGCCCTCGGCGGCCGTAATCGCCGACATGTTCGCCCGCGAGGCGGATTTCTTCTCGATCGGGACCAACGACCTCATCCAGTACACGATCGCGGTCGATCGGACCAACGAACAGGTGGCGCACCTGTACGACCCGCACCACCCCGCGGTCATCCGGCTGATCCGCCAGATCGTCGACGCGGGCCGACGAAACGACATCCCGGTGTCGATCTGCGGCGAGTCGGCAAGCATCACCGAGTACGCGCTGCTGCTGATGGGTCTGGGATTGCGTACACTTTCGGCGACCGCCTCGGCGCTGCCCAATCTGAAGCGGGTGGTCCGGGGCGTGCCGATGCATCGTTGCGAGCAGATCGCCCGAAAGGCGTTCACGCTCGATTCGGCGGCCCAGATCTCGGGGTATCTCCGAGATCAGGCCCGACAGCTCGTGCCCGAGGCCTTCGACGGGCGTTCCGTCGAAGCCTGACCGACGCCGAGGGGCTTCGGTCGATGCCGGAGGCGACAGAACACCACCGGCCGGACGCCCGGCGTCCGCGCGGCCGGAAAGCACAGGGGCCGTCCCGCCCGCAGCCGATCTTGGCTCGGGCGGTCGGGAGCGTTTTTGAGGCGTAGCGCCTCCCTCCCGCCCCCAGAAGTTTCCGACCCGCGTCGGCCCCGAAATGGGCCGGACGCCGGCCGCGACACAGGCTCCGCAGATGGCGAGCGATCGCGCGCAGCACAGCGCCGCAGCAACTCCCGGCCGATCAGGCCGGGGGCCGGCGGTTCGGCTGCGCGCAGGCGCACGCACTCCCGGAGCGCGAAAGACCATGCATGGACGACCAGAGCAAGCGGGATCAGAGCGCGCAGGCTGACAGCGATCAGCCCGGAAAATCGCCGGATTCGAGCGAGCCCACGCCCCAGAGCGAGGCCAAGCCCGCCAAGAAGAAGACGCGGCGCAAGCGCTCGTCGAAGACCGCGACCAAGTCCGCCGCCAAGCCGGACGCCAAGGCCGACGCAGACGAGCAGCCGCCCGCGAGCGAGCCCGAGGACGGCGCTGTCGCCGAAGATCCCAAGCCCGCGAAAAAGAAGACCACCCGCAAGAAGACGACGCGGAAGCGCACGACCAAGTCGGCAGCGACCGACCAGGCGGACGAGGCGACCCCTGCGCCCGAGGTCGCAGTTGAGGTCGAGCGTCGGGCCGTGAAGGAACGCCCGATCACCGCCGTGGAGAACACCGCGCCTTCGGCAGAGCGAAAGACCGAGGCCGAGGCCGACAGCGACAGCGGCGCTGAGAGGGATACGGCGCCCGATGGCGAAGAGGCTGACGCGTCCGGCGAAGACGACGGCGCGCCCAAGAAGAAGCGTCGGCGTCGCCGCGGCGGGCGTCGGCGCAAGGGCGGGGGCGACAAGCAGGACGCCGACACCGCTGCGCAGGATGACTCGGGCGAAAGCCAGGAGTCAGCCGAACGGGATAGTGCCGTCGCAGGGGCCGCCGAAGCGTCCGACGACAGCGCCGACGAAAGCCAGGACGAGGGCGGCGAGCCGGCGGAGAAGCCTGCAGGCCGCGGGCGTTCGGGCGGCCGCTCGGGCGGCAGGACAGAGAGCAGAACAGACAGCAGATCTGGCGGCGGGCGTTCACGCCGAAGTGAGCGGGCGTCGGCCGAGCCCGAGGACGACGACAGACCTTCGGGCCCTTCGCCCCATGTGCGCATGCTGATCAACTATGTGCCGGGCGAGGAGTGCCGCGTCGCGATCGTCGAGGACGGCAAGCTCGAGGAGTACTACGCCGAGCCGACGAACGAGGTCAGCCGCGTCAACAACATCTATGTGGGGCGTGTGATCAATGTCGAGTCGTCGATCCAGGCGGCGTTCATCGACTTCGGGATCGGCGAGAACGGGTTCCTCCATGTCTCTGACCTGCACCCGATGTACTTCCCCGGGGCGGGCGAAGACGAGACCGAGCGCGTGGGCAAGAAGACGCCCAGACGCGAGCGTCCGCCGATGCAGCAGGCGCTGCGGCGAGGGCAAGAGGTCCTGGTCCAGGTGCTCAAGGAGGGCGTGGGGACCAAGGGCCCGACGCTGACGAGCTACCTGAGCATCCCGGGCAGGTTCCTGGTCATGATGCCCAACATGGACCGCGTGGGCGTGAGCCGCAAGGTCGAGGACGAGGAGACGCGCCGCAAGATGCGCGACATCCTCGACGGTCTGGACCTGCCCGAGGGGTTCGGGTTCATCCTGCGCACCGCGGGGCTCGACCGGACGAAGATGGAGCTCAAGCGGGATCTGGCGTACCTGCTGCGTCTGTGGAAGGACATGGAGAAGCGCCGCTCGCAGGGGAGCAAGCCGCGACTGCTCTACACCGAGAGCGATCTGCTCGTGCGCACGCTGCGCGACCTGATGACCAACGAGGTCGACCAGGTGGTGATCGACCACCCCGCGGCACTCGCCCGGGCGTCACGCTTCATGAAGATTGTTTCGCCCCGCGCGGCCGCGAGGCTGATGCAGTACACCGGTCGCGCCCCGATGTTCGAGGCGTTCGGGATCGAGCGCCAGATCCTGAACATCCACGCCCGCGAGGTGCCCCTGAGTTCGGGCGGGCGTCTGGTGATCGACGAGACCGAGGCGCTGGTGGCGATCGATGTCAACAGCGGCAAGAGCCGCGGCGCCAACGACGCCGAGAGCAACGCCTACCAGACGAACCTGGAAGCGACCGACGAGATCTGCCGCCAGCTCAGGCTGCGCGATCTCGGCGGCCTGGTGATCCACGACCTGATCGACATGCGTTCGTCGCGCCACCGCAAGGCGATCGAGCAGCGCTTCCGCGATCGGCTGAAGCGGGATCGGTCGCGGACGACGATCCTGCCGATCAGCCAGTTCGGCATCCTGGAGATGACACGCCAGCGGATGCGGAGCAGCCACGAGAAGACGCACTTCCAGGAGTGCCCGTCGTGCCGCGGGCGCGGGCTGATCCAGCGTGGCGGGAGCGTCGCGGCCGACGCGCTGCGAGAACTGATGCTGCTGCTCAGCCACGACCGGGTGGCGCGTGTGGAGATGGTGGTCGGCCCGCGGATCGCCGGCTCGCTGCTCTCGTCCAAGCGCCATTCGCTCACGCGGATCGAGCGCCTGACGGGCAAGATCGTCGATGTGCGGATCTCCGAGGCGGGCGGCACCGACCGCGTGACCTTCTACGCGTACGAGAAGAACGGGGCGGATGTCGCGATCGACCGCCTGCCCAAGCTCGCGTCGAGGCCCGAGTTCAGCCCGTGGGCGGGCGAGCGCGACGATGACGAGATCGACGACTGGGCGGTCGACCCGCTCGAAGAACAGGCGCCGGCGGAGCCCGAGGCGATCGAAACCGAGCCCGATCCGCTGGACACGCCCGACGACGGCCCCGGCGACCGCTCGGACAACGCTTCGGGTCCGCAGCAGGACGAGACCGGCGGCAAGAAAAAGAAGAAGCGCCGGCGCCGCCGCAAGCGCAAGGGCGACGGGGATGGTCAGGGCGAACAGCAGGGCGAGGCCCACAGCGAGCGTCGCGACGGCGCACGCTCCGACCGTTCGCCGGAGCAGAACCAGGGCGACACCGATGCGGATTCGGACCGGGCGGCGACCGACGACGGCCAAGTGACTGACCGCCAGTCGGGCGGGCGGTCTGGCGGCCGGTCGGAAGGACGGAGGCGCGATTCGAACGAGCGTTCGAACGAAGCGCCCACCGACGGACCGGACGACGGCTCGGACGACGGGCAGAACGACGGACCGGAACTCGACGAGAACGGCGAGCCCCGTCGCAAGAAGAAGCGCCGCAGGCGTCGCCGCCGCAAGGGCTCGGGCGAGAACGCCGAGGCTTCGGGCGGGCAGGAGAACGCCGCTTCGGGAGAGAGGTCCGGCTCTGGCGACAGGTCCGGTTCGGGCGAGCCGCGCGGCTCTGGCGGCGCACGCGGTCGGGGGCAGAGCGGCCCGGAGCCCAAGGGCAGCGCCGGGCAGACCAGGCAGAGCCCGCCCGCCGAGCCGAAGCCCAAGCCCAGCGCGATCCCGGCGAAGGTCGTCGACGATCCGAGCAAGCTCGTGCTGGTGCCCCCGCCCCGGCGCGGAATCTTCGGCTCGCGCCGCAAGGTCGGGCCGAGCGAACTGAAGAAGGCCAAGCGCGACGAATAGGGGGCGGCGCCGATGGATCTTCCGTTGCCCGAACCGGCCCAAGCCCTGCCCTCGCGCCGCGTGATCGTGCTCGGCTCGACCGGGTCGGTCGGTGTGCAGGCGCTCGAATGCGTCGCGCACCTCAACCGGCTCGCCGAAGCGGGGCGATGGCCTCAGCGGTTCGAGGTCGTGGGGCTCGCGGCGCACTCAAACGCGCCCGAGCTCGCGGCACAGGCCGAGGCGTTCGGCGTGCGCCACGCGGCGCTGACCGACCCCGCCTCGCTCGACCGGCTCGACGCACCCGCCCTCTCACGCACCGAGTTTTTCACCGGCCCCGACGCGCCGTCGAGGCTCGTGCGCGCCGTCGAGTGCGACCTCGTCGTCGCGGCGATGGTGGGGGCGGCAGGCCTTGAGCCCACGCTCGAAGCCGTCCGCCTCGGACGCGACATCGCGCTGGCCAACAAGGAGACCATCGTCGCCGGCGGCGCGCTGGTCGTGCCCGAGGCGCTCAGGTCCGGCTCGAAGCTCCTGCCCGTCGACAGCGAGCACTCGGGCGTCTGGCAGTGCCTGCTCTCACTCGTCTGCGGCGGACAGCCCTGCACGCCCCCGATGCCGGCGCACGCCGCCGTCTCGCGCATCATCCTCACCGCCAGCGGGGGCGCCCTCCGCGGCAAGACCCGCGACGAGATCGAGCACGCCACGCCCGCAGAAGCCCTCGCCCACCCGACCTGGAACATGGGCGCCAAAAACACGATCGACTCGGCCAGCCTGATGAACAAGGCGTTGGAGCTCATCGAGGCGCACTGGCTCTTTTCTGTGCCGGCCGATCGACTCGGCGTGCTGGTCGACCCCGACTCGCTCGTGCACGCGCTGGTCGAGTTTTCCGACCGCAGCGTGCTGGCGCAGATCGCCGAGCCGGACATGCGCAGCCCGATCCTGCACGCGCTCGCCTTCCCGCAGCGCGCCCCGGGCCTGACCAAGGCGCTCGATATGGAACGCTTGGTCAATCTGCGGCTGGAAACGCTCGACGAGGAACGGTTCCCGGCGCCGTCCTTGGCGATGCGCGCGATCCGCGAGGGTGGGACGGCGGGCGCTGTGCTCAACGCCGCGAACGAGGCCTCGGTCGATGCGTTCCTGGCCGGGCGCATCCGCTTCGGCCGGATTGTCGAGCTGGTGCGCAGCGCGATGGACGAGCTGGGCTCGGATCCCGTGCGATCGATCGACGATGTCCGCGAGGCGGACGGCAAGGCGAGGGCGTTTGTCGAGCAGCGGATCGGGTGAAAGTAACGCTTTCTAGCCCTTGGCGTTGCTATTTCTGTTGCTGCTGATCTCGGTTGTCAATCGCGTCGAAGTCCGACCGTCGATGAGAAAAGCGCCGCTTGTTCGTGAACGCGAGGTTCGTGAGCCCCTTCAGCGCAAAGAGCGGCGACAGATCGCCGTCCGTCACATCCGTACGCATAAATCGAAGCTTCTCAAGGCGTTTGCATCTCGTCACGAACTCGATGCTATCGATCGGTGCGCACTGATTGATCGCCAGTTCAGTCAGTGACGGCAGATCGGCCAGCGGCCGATAGTCAGCGATGCGCGAACAGCATTCGAAATCCACGAACACAAGGCTCGCCAGACTCGCTGAGCCGATCGCGGCGATGTCTTTGAGCGTCCTTGAATGCGAACACCCGAAGTACTCCAGGCGCTCGAACGCTTGGATGCCTTCGAGACTCCGGAACCCGGCTTGAACAAGTTCGAGGTGACGGAGGTTTCCGAGATGGCCGAGGCCCGTCAGGTCTTCAGATGCCGCCGAATACTTCCGTATGCGCAGCGTCTGCAGCGAAGCCGGCAATGCCTCCGCATCCACCGAACCCTGCCAATGGAGCGTGAGATGTTCCAGACCCTGGAGGCGCGCAAAGTCGATCTGATCAGCAAACCTGCATGCGGAAAGGAGACGGAGCTGGGGGAGATCCGAGATCGCACTGACATCGACCCCATCAACATCGTACAGCACGACCGCTCTGATCCAAGGGTGGTCATGGAGAAAGGCCAGGTCTTCGGACGCGAACCCCTCGTATGGCGAGGCGATCACGCCGTCGAGCCCGTTCTCTTTGGCGAAACGCAGGCACGCATCAATCGCGTCGGAGCGGAGGTCGACCAGACGCCTCCCGCCCCACAAGGTTGTTTTGATCTCCGGCTGCTGCATCCGGGGACCCCCGCGCCCTGCACCCGGCTCGGCGAGCCGGGCCACCCCTACTTCGCCACGATGTTCACCATCCGGCCCGGCACGACGATCACCTTCTGCACCGTCTTGCCCTCAATCAGTTCCTTTACGCGGCTGTCGGCCATCACCAGCGTCTCGACCTGCGAGGCGCCCGCGTCGGCCGGCACCGTCATCCGGTGACGCACCTTGCCCATCACCTGCACCGCGATCTCGACCGCGTCGTCGACGAGCAACGCCTCGTCGTGCTCGGGCCACAGGGCGCGGTAGGCCAGGCCCCCGCCGCCGAGGCGCGACCAGAGTTCCTCGCCCAGGTGCGGGGCGAACGGGGCGAGGATCAGGGCGAAGCGGCGCCCCTGGTCGGGTGTGAGCAGGACGCCCGACTTCTCGCGCGCGGCGCTGGCGAAGTTGACGAATTCGATCATCGCCGCGATGGCGGTGTTGAACGAGAGCTTCTCGATGTCCTCGCCGACCTTGGCGATCGCGCGGTGCAGGCGCTTTTCGACTTCGTCGTCGGGCGACTCCTGCGTCGCGGGCTGGCCCGATTCCTCGTCGATCAGCATCCGCCACGCGCGCTGGCAGAAGCGGAACAAGCCGCCGATGTCGCGCGTGTTCCAGGGCTTTGACGCCTCCAGCGGGCCCATGTACATCTCGTAGAGGCGGAAGGTGTCGGCGCCGAACTCGGCGATCACATCGTCGGGGTTGACGACATTCTTCAGGCTCTTACTCATCTTGGCGACGATCTGCTTGACCGGCTCGCCCGTCGCCTTCTCACTAAACTCGCCCTCGCGCACCTCCTCGACCTCGTCGGTCGGCACGAGGCTCTTGTCCGCCCGCTGGAAGGCGAAGCTCGTGATCAGCCCCTGGTGGAAGAGCTTCCTGAACGGCTCTTCGCTCGACACATGCCCGAGGTCGTAGAGCGCCTTGTGCCAGAACCTCGCGTACAGCAGGTGCAGCACGGCGTGCTCCGCCCCGCCGATGTACAGGTCCACGCCGTCACCCAGCCAGTACTGCTCCGCTTCCTTGCCCACGAATCGTTCGTTGTTCTTCGGGTCGCAGTAGCGCAGGTAATACCAGCACGAGCCGGCCAAGCCGGGCATCGTGTTCGCCTCACGCGTCACAGGCGTCTCGGGGTCTAACCCCTTGACGCCCGCCTCGCCGGCGGTGGTCTGCAGCCAGCCGCCAGCCTTGGCGAGCAGCGGGCGGGGCTCGTCGCTCTCCTCGGGCTCGTAATCCGTCAGCGGCGGCAGCTCGACGGGCAGCGAATCCTCGCCCACGGGGTGGTGGTCGCCGTCTTCATCGAAGACGATCGGGAACGGCTCGCCCCAGTAGCGCTGGCGCGAGAAGAGCCAGTCCCGCAGCTTGTACTGCACCTTGCCCCGCCCGATCTCCTGCGACTCGATCCACCCGATGATCTTCGCCTTGGCGTCCTCGGTGCTCAGGCCGTCGAGCGACACGGCGGCGTTGGTCGAGTTCCACGCGTAGCCGGGACGCGAGTAGGCGCCGGCGGAGGCCCTGTGGGCGGCCCGCTCGGCGAAGAGCGTCCTGAAGCTCTCCCAATCGTTGCAGCCCATCGAACGCAGCGTTTCGAACCAGACGGTGTGCGGGCCGTCGCCCTCGCGCCTGACGATGCGGTCGGCGCGGGCGGCGACCGCGTCGAGCAGCTCGGTGAACCGCTCGGGCGTCGCGTCCTCGTTGACGACCTGCTGCAGAAACTCGATCAGCGCCGCGTCCCACTTGTTCGATTGCGTCAGCGGGCGCGGGGCGCGGGCGGCGAAGTGGGCCATCGCCGCGCGGGCGTGGTCGTAGACCACATCCACGATCGGCAGCCCGAACTTCGACGCGAACTCGAAGTCGCGTTCGTCGTGGGCGGGCACGGCCATGATCGCCCCGGTCCCGTAGCCCATCACGACATAATCGCTCGTCCAGACCGGGATCTTCTCGCCCGTCGCGGGGTTGATCGCGTAGACGCCGGTGAAGACGCCCGTCTTCTTCTTGTCGAGCTTGCGGTCCTGCTCGCTCTTCTTCTGCGCCTTCTCGGCGTACTGGCGCAGGGCCAGGGGGTCGCACGCTCTGGGGGGGTGCTCCAGCACGCTTTCGACCAGCGGGTGCTCGGGCGCTACGACCATGTAGGTGGCGCCGAAGAGGGTGTCGGGGCGCGTTGTGAACACGCGGAGGAAGGGGGGCGCCTCTTCGCCGCCCTTCCAGCCTTCGACCTCGAAGTCGATCTCGGCGCCCTCGCTGCGGCCGATCCATTCGGCCTGCTGGGCCTTGGTCGAGGCGGGCCAGTCGACCTTCTCCAGGTCGCGCAGCAGCCGGTCGGCGAAGGCGGTGATGCGGAAGAGCCACTGGCGCAGCGGCTTCTGGAAGACGGGGAAGCCGCCGCGCTCGCTCCTGCCGTCGATGACTTCTTCGTTGGCCAGCGCCGTGCCGAGCTTTGGGCACCAGTTGACGGTTTTTTCTTCGATGTAGGCCAGGCGCATCGAGTCGATGACTTCCCTCCGCTCGGGGGCCGTCAGGCGGTGCCAGAGGAGGACGCCGACTGGGCTGCCCGTCACGGCGGGGGCGACACGCGACCTCGAATCCGCCCGGACCACTTCGCCCGCGTGGTTGACGCCGAGCGTGCCGTTCTCGAGTTCTTTGATCAGGGCCGAGATCGGGCGGGCCTTGTCGGCCGAGGGGTCGTACCACGCGTTGTAGATCTGCAGGAAGATCCACTGCGTCCAGCGGTAGTACTCGGGGTCGATCGTCGCGACCTCGCGCGACCAGTCGTAGCTGAAGCCGAAGCGTTGGAGCTGGCGGCGGAAGTTGTCGATGGTTTTGCGGGTGAAGCTGGCGGGGTGCTCGCCGGTGCGGATCGCGTGCTGCTCGGCCGGCAGTCCGAACGCGTCCCACCCCATCGGGTGCAGGACGCTGTGGCCGGTCATCCTCTTGTAGCGGCAGAGGATGTCGGTGGCCGTGTAGCCCTCGGGGTGGCCCACATGCAGCCCCGAGCCGGAGGGGTAGGGGAACATGTCCAGGCAGTAGAACTTGGGCTTGCCGCTGTCGAACCCGCCCTCGCCGGGGTTGGGCTGGCGGAAGACGCCCTGCTCGGCCCAGAGTTTTTGCCACTTTTCCTCGATGGCGTTGGCCATCGCGGCGTTGTAGCGGCAGGCGGGGCCGGCGTCGGCCTGGTTCTCGGGGCGGTCGGTCATGCGTCGCTCGTCGGAATGAAGGGAAATCCGTGCAAGCGGGCCCGGAGCCCGCAGGAGCAACGATACGGGGGTGGGGCGGGCCCGCCCCGGGGCGGGGGGGGGGGGGGGGGGCGGCGGGGGGGGGGGGGGGGGGGGGGGGGGGTTGGGGGGGCCTCCGTCTGTGTCGCATGGTTCTGTGGGGTCTCGGCGGGCATCGCTCACCACACCGGCTCGGGGCACGCGACCGCCGCGCACCCCGCCGG
>JAFIFZ010000036.1 GCA_020831775.1 Phycisphaerales bacterium | reverse complement strand
CCCCCCCCACGGCATGTGCACCGGCCACCCCTGACCCCCCCCCCCCGCCGCAAAGACCCGCCCCCGCGAGCGCTCGGGGGGGCGTCGGTCATTCCGCGGCGATGCCGGAGCTCACAGGCGCGACTTGACCGCGTCGAGGATCCGGCGCGACTCCGCCTCGTTCCCGAAGACGCCGATGCGGATCCGGATCTCCGTCGCGCTCTCGCTCTCTGCGATCAGCCGGATGCGGATGCTGGTGCCGTCGGCCCGCTTGGCGTCCAGCTGGGCGCGCATCGCGTCCTTGGATTCTTCCTCGACATCGAGCTCAAGCTCGCGAGCCGCGCCGAGCACCGCCGACCAGGTCCGGTCCATCGGCGACCCGAGCACTTCCTTCAGCTCGCCACGGACATAGGCGTAGGTCCCCGCGCCCGCCGCGGCTCCCGCCGCCAACGCGATGCACCCGCTCCCCGCGACGCCGACAGCCCCGAGCACGAAGACCGAAACCACCGTCGCGGCACGACGGCGGATCTCTCCGCGAAGCCCATTTTTGTTCTGCATAGAAGTCTCCATCTGCCGGCTTCGCCGGCTGTATGTCCGTCGCGGACTCTCGCTCCGCCCGGTCGACACTTCATCTACGCCGCCAATCCCTGCCCGGATGGTCCGGAGATTCAACCCCGGCTCAGCCTTCCTGCGGCTCGCGCAGCTTCGCGAGCACCGAAAAATCCTCCAGCGTCGAAGTGTCCTGCCCGGTCTTCTCCTCCCCCGCCGCGATAGACCGGAGCAAACGCCGCATGATCTTCCCGCTGCGGGTCTTGGGCAGCGCCTCTGCGAAGCGGATCATGTCGGGCTTGGCGATCGCGCCGATCTCCTTGCCGACATGGGCCGTGAGCGCCTTGCGGAGCTTCTCGGCGTCTTCGGGGCTGCCCGGCGTGAACGCGTTCTCCAGCGTGACGAACGCGGCGATGCCAGTGCCCTTGATCTCGTGGGGCATGCCGACCACCGCCGCCTCGACGACCGCCTCGTGGCTCACCAGCGCGCTCTCGACCTCCATCGTGCCCAGACGGTGGCCCGAGACATTGATCACATCATCCACGCGCCCCATGATCCAGAAATACCCGTCGTCGTCGGTGCGCGCGCCGTCGCCCGGAAAATACATGCCCGGCAGACGCGACCAGTAGGTCTCGATGAACCGCTCCCGGTCGTTGTAGATCCCGCGGAGCACGCTCGGCCAGGGCTTGCGGATCGCCAGCAGCCCGCCCTTGCCCTTGGGCAGAGGCTGGCCGTCGTTGTCGACGATCGCCGCGTCGACCCCGAAAAATGGCAGCGTGCACGAGCCGGGCTTGGTCGGCGTCACGCCCGGCAGCGGGGTGAGCATGTGCCCGCCCGTCTCGGTCTGCCACCAGGTGTCCACGATCGGGCAGATATCACGCCCGATGTGCTTTCGGTACCACATCCATGCCTCGGGGTTGATCGGCTCGCCGACCGTCCCGAGCACCTGCAGGCTGGAGATGTTGTGCTTCTTGGGGTGCTCGGCCCCCCACTTCATGAACGCCCTGATCGCTGTCGGCGCCGTGTAGAACTGCGTGACTTTGTGGCGCTCGACGATGCCCCAGAAGCGGTCTTCCTCCGGAAAGTTGGGCGCCCCCTCGTACATCAGCGTCGGCACGCGGTTGGGCAGGATCCCGTAGATGATGTACGAGTGCCCGGTGATCCAGCCGATGTCAGCGGTGCACCAGAAGACCTGGCCCTGATCGGGGATGAGGTTGAAGACATACTTCGCCGTCGTCGCGGTGAAGACCATGTACCCCGCGGTGGTGTGCAGAATCCCCTTTGGCTTGCCCGTCGAGCCGGAGGTGTACAGCAAAAACGCCATGTCCTCCGAGTCCATCGGCTCGGGCGGGAACTCGTCGCTTGCGCCCTGCACAAGCTCGGAATAGTCGTTGTCGCGCCCCTGCGTCCAGTTGATGTCGCTCCCGCACCGCCGCAGCACGACAACATGCTCGACGCCCGCCTCGCCCCGGTCGGCGAGCATGTCGCACGCCTCGTCGACATTCTGCTTCAGCGGCACAACCTTGCCCCGGCGCCACGCCCCGTCGCAGGTGACGATCACGCGGCTCTTGGCGTCGGTCACCCGGTCGGCGATCGCCTGGGGGCTGAAGCCCCCGAAGATGATCGAGTGGGCCGCCCCCATGCGCGCGCACGCGAGCATCGCGACCGCAAGCTCGGGCACCATGCCCATGTAGATCGTGACGACATCGCCCTTCTTGACGCCCAGCGACTTGAGCGCATTGGCGAACCGGGCCGTCTCCCGCTTCAAGTCCGCGTAGGTCAGGCGCCGGACCTCCGGCCCCTCACCCCCCATCGGCTCGCCCTCCCAGATGATCGCCGTGTCGTCCCCGTGCCCCTGGTCGACGAGGCGGTCGACGCAGTTGTCACAAAGATTGGTCTTGCCCCCCGCGAACCACTTGGCGTCGGGCAGCTCCCAGTCGAGCACCCTCTCCCACTTGCTCGACCAGCGGAACTCCCCCGCGATCTCGCCCCAAAAACCTTCGGGGTCCTCGATCGACCGCTTGTGCATCGCCCGGTACTCGTCCATCGAGCCGATCAGCCAGCGCGGGGCCCCCACCGCCGACGCCGAAGGCGGGTCGAACCGCCGGTTCTCGATCAGCACGCTGTCGATCTCTGAAGACTCGCCGGGCTTGCTCATGGGCGGGCTCCTTCTGCGCTCTGGCGTTGGTGGGTAGTCCGCGGCAGGATAGCCGGATCACGCCCGGACCGGGCGCATGCGGCCCCGCACCACAGAACACCCCTCAAACCCGGCCGCCGGACGCCATGCCCTACCCTCCCTGAGCGTCTCTTCACCTTCGGCGCGGACCCCCCACATGAGCCCCAAGCCAAACAGACCGATCGGAAGAGCCGGGGCCGTACGAATGCTCGCGTCCCGATCCCCCGGCGCTCGGCGGGCCCTCGGCGCCGTCGCGGGCGTGCTCAGCCTCCGCACCATCGCGATCGCCGTGCTCATCGGCTTCGCCCTCGGCGCAGGCTGCGGCGGGTGCGTCGGCGCAACCACCGCGGTCCTCATGATGCGGGCGGGCTCAAACGAGCAACCGCCCGCCGCCCAGACCGAGCGCCCCACCACCGACCCCGCTGCGCCGGGCAACGGCCGCTGACGGACTATCCCCCTACCCGCTCGATCCGGTACACGACGATCGTTCCCGAGCCTTCGAACGCCACGATCAGCAGCGGACCACCGGTCGGGCTGACCTCCGCAGGAACAAACACCAGCCCCTCGGGCGCAAAGTCCCCATCCTCTGCGCTCACACAGAACCCCACAACCTTTGGCGACGCCAACTCCGCCAACGACACGATCGCCACCGCCCCCGGCCGCTCCAGCCCGACAAAGACCAGCGGCTCGCCATCGATCTCCGCGAAGGCGAGCCCCTCGGGCTCGGGCCCGCGCGTGTCCGAGCGCGCGCCGGCGCTGCCGGGGCGGCCGTGGTTGGCGTTGAACCATTCCGGTGCGCGCGCCGCCATCTCCTCCTCGAACGCGCTGCCGGTGTCGCCGATCAGCTCGAAGGTCTCGGCGTCCCAGACGCTGACGCTCCGCGTCCCGAAGGCGTGCGGGACATCGATCAGCCCGTCGCCCGTCGTGTCGCCGGTGAACGCGCAGACGCGGAGTCGCTCGATGCCTCGCGCGGCGTCCGGATCCATCCGGCCCAGCTCGACGAGACGCGCGGCTCGGGCGCGGTCGCCTCGGGGCGCGTCGGGGTCGCCCCAGTCGCCCCGGTCGTCGCCCTCGTTGGCGGTGATGAGGACGGTCCGCCCGCCGATCTCCGCGACCGCGATCATGTCGGGCATCGGCATCGAGCGCACAACCGTGTCGATGTTGATGCCCTTGCGTCCTCCGGGGTCGATCCGCTGGTCGATCGTCGCCAGCGGGTGGATGGCCGTCGGCAGGCCGGTCCGCGCGTCGAGCGTCATGATCGCGTTGTTTTCCTGCAGGCTGACCCACGCCCGGTCGCCGAGCACCGCGATGTACTCGGGCTCTAAGTCACGCGCCATCGGCACGCCGGGGTGCACGCGGATCTCGCCAGATGGCTCGAACGAGGGCACGATCTCCTCGGTCCCCGCGATGCGGGGCGACGGGCCCGAAAGGTCCAACTCGACGACGGACAGCGAGCCGACCGGATCGATCACGCGTCGCGAGCCGTCGGGCCGACGGGGCGTGCCGGCGGGCGCGAATGCGGGCTCGCCCTCGTTGGCGATCAGCAGGCGCTCAGCGTCGGCGGTGAAGACCACGCAGTCGGGGTTGAACCCTGTCGGCGCCCAGTCGAGCACGGCCCCGGTCTGCGTGTCGAGCAGCACGACGCGTCCGCGGTCCTCGGCGAATCGGGCGGGGACGAGGGTCGCCGCGGCAAAGCCCCGCCCCTTCGGATCGGCAACCACATGGGCGACCTCGGCGTTGTCGTAGCCCGGGTCGATCTCCGCGCCGGGCCAGACGACCGCGACGGGCCGGAGCTTTCCCTCTCCGTCCAGATCGAAGATGTGGACCAGGTGCTCCGCGGCCAGGAGCACCCGCCCCGTCGCCGGATCCAGCGAGGGGATCTCGGCGCTCTGGGCCTCGGCCCTGTCGAGCGGGACGAGGCGGAATCGGTCGGTCGTTTCCACCCCGTCACCTCCCGGGACTGGTCCAGAAACGCAGCCTGAGGCAGCGCAGAGGGCCACGAGGACGCAGAATACCGTAGAAACACCGCCCGAACGGAGGGGCGTTCGCCCCGGATTTACGCTGGCGTCGACCACGCGGGATCCTTTACAATGCTCGCGCCGGGAACGCGGGAGGACCGATTTCACCGGAATCGGGAACAACCGCCCGGCTCGTGCGTCTACATGAGTAGGCCGGGCCGGAACGCGAAGCCCGAGGGGGGCTCGACCGCCGACGGCCCAAAGGAGACCGTAATGACGGGCAACAAGTGGATGATCGTGCTGGCCGCAGGACTCGCCATGGGCGCATACGCCCCCGCGGAAGCGCAGGTCCGCGGCGGAACGGTGATGGGACAAGACCGCCAGCAGGTCCGGATGGCCGAGCGCTTCCCGCAGCGGGAGACCGCCGCGAGACTGATGCGCCGGCTGGATGTCGAGATCGAGAGCCAGCGTCTTGAGGATGTGATCCGGTTCATCTCGGAAGTCACGGGCGCCGAGATCGAGCCCGCGTGGGCCGACGATCGGTTCACCGACGGGCTCGACCGCGACCGCGTGATCTCCCTCCGCGTCCGAAACCGCACCGCCCTCGATGTGATCGAGGAGGTGCTTGAGCGGGCCCGAGGCGAGTTCGACAACTACGGCAACACCTGGCAGTTCTCGCCCTACGGCTCGCTGGAGATCGGGCCCAAGAGCCGCCTGAACCGGCGCAAGCGCGTCGAGATCTACCCGATCATGGACATGGTCACCGAACTGCCCCGTTACGACAACGCTCCGCAGTTCGACCTGAACCAGATCCTCCAGGGCGGCCGCGGCGGCGGGGGCGGAGGCCCCTTCCAGGACCCCGGCGACGAGCAGCCCGACCGTGTGCCGCTGCAGGAACGCGTCGATATTCTGATCGAACTGCTCACCGACCTCGTCGAGCCCGAGCAGTGGGAACGCAATGCCGGCGAGGGCGGCTCCGTCCGCTACTGGCAGGGCAACCTGATTGTCAACGCCCCCGACTACATGCACCGCGGCCTGAACGGCTACCCGTGGTGGCCCTCGCGCCTCACCAGCGTCCGCACCGCCGAGGGCGGCGGACGATGGGTCTCACTCGACATCGACGCGCCGTTCTCACGCGTGCTCGGCATCGAGAACCAGGAAGTCAGCGCCATTGTCGGCGGGCAGATCATTCGCTCTGGCGACCCCGGCGGCGGCGGCTGAATCGCAACGACATCTCTCTCTCCTCACGAGGACAGTGAAAACGCCCGGCCTTTCGAGGCCGGGCGTTGTTTTTGTGCGCTTTGGGTGTCGGACCCGGACCGACCGGTCAGCTGATTCCCGGCCGCAGAGGCACGCCCTCGACAATGCGGCTGCCTTCGTTGACCGAACCGGAGCGGGCGAGGGCCCAGCGTCCGAGAGCCGCGGCCATCAGGGCGCTCCAGGCGACGGCGGCGCCGACGGGCATCATCCCGCCGTTGTCAGACAGCCCGAGAAGGAAGCCTGCCCCGATCGCCGCCACGACGGTCAGCCCGAGCATGCCCGAGCCCGAGCAAGCCATGCAGACCACCACGCCGACAGCGAGGCATGCGGTGAAGGCGGCGGTTGCCGGTTCGATGTTGGCGATGATCTCGATGGGGATGCGGTGGAGCGGGAGGTCCCAGGAGGCCATCGCGGTCTGCACGCCGCTGTACCAGGCCGAGGCCCAGAGGCCGGCGGTGCCCGCAAAGAGCGCGACCACCAAGCCCGCGGGATCCCAGATCCTTCTGGCCACTGCAAGGAAGGCGAGCACCGATGCGCTGAAGACCACGCCGACCATGCCGGCGCCCAGAGCGATCGACTCGGCCGCGACACCGATAAAGGCCGCGAGCGCCGAGAGACCGACCGTCAGCACCCAGATCGCGACGATGATCGGGCCGACCTGCCTTGGCTTCTTGTGCTGCCCGTCCTGGTGCTGCTGCGTCCCTTTGAGGCGTTCTGCCTCGGCGAGTTCCCGCTTGAGCCTTGAGAGCTCCGAACGCATGCGTGAGCGATCGCGTTCAAGGTCGCCGCACTTGCCTTCGAGGCTGTTGGCCCTGCCGGCCTCTGCCTTCACGCGTTCATCGGCCCGCTCGGCCTCGGCCCGCGCCCGGCCGAGGGCGTCGCGGAGGACATCGGACTCTGCGGAGAGCTCGACCTTGCGCCGCTCGAACCGGCGGAACTCCTCGTCGAGCTCGTTCTCGCGCTTCCTCAGGTCCGCTTCGAGGACCTCGAGTCGGCGGGCCTGCTCCTGCTGGGTCCTGGCCTGCTCGCGGAGGCGGGCCTGCTCTCGCTCGATGTCTTCCCGATCACGCTCGGCGTCGCGCCGCTCGTCTTCGAGATCCTCCATCCGGGCGGCGAGGCGTTCCTCTCGCTCGCTCAGGGCCGACTCGCGGGCCTTGAGCTCCTCGCGGAGGGCCGAGTCGACGGTGTCGGTCCGCGCAAGGTCCGAGAGGCGGCGGACGACCTCGATCCGCTCGGCCTCGACGCTCGCACGCTCGGCCTCGACGACGCGGAACTCGCCGTCGATCTCGCGTTCCTTCTCCTCCAGCTGGGCGAAGCGCCCGGAGAGCTGGGAGCGTGTGGTTTCGAGTGTTCCAGCCGCGGCGTCCAGAGCGCTTTGCAGGCGGACCCGCTCGTGCTGGTTCTCCCGGAGACTGGTGAGGCGGGCTTCGAGATCGGCGATGACCGCGAGCATCTCGTCCTCAGGTGCGGCCGAGGTGTTGATCCAACGCGCCGCGTTCGCAGTTGAGACTGTCATGGTGCGCTCCTCCGGGACGGTGACGACGCAACGCCGTCAGTTGCCTATCGGTTGGATATGGCGTTCACCCCCGTTCCGGGCCGGTGGTAAGGCGAGGAGAGGGGGAGAAACCGGTGAAGCTCGGGGGATCGTGTGGGCTGGCGCGTCTGCCCGGGCGCGTTCCCGGACGGAAAATACGCAAGGTCCGCCCTGAAACATCGCCATATCAGCGTGTGACAGAAACCGGGTCGAACGAGATGCGTCTTGCGTCGAGGTCGAGGCGGGCGAAAAAGGCGTCGACCTCCGTAATCCCGGTGATCTCGCGGACACGGTCGGCCGCCTTGAGCAGGTCGATCCGCTGCTGGGGCTCGAGGTACGCCTCGGGGAGCTTGAGCCTTGCGCCGTAGAACGCGCACCCCTGATGGGCGATCAGCACCACGCGCTCGAGCTCGTGCGCCTCGACGAGGAAGCGGAGCTCGTCCACGACACCCTTCTCCTCAAGGTGCGTCTCTGTGTGGCCCGCCAGCGACGCCGGGCCACCGGGCAACGCCACGCGGTCGTACCGGGGCAGCTTCAGCCCGTGGGTCAGAAAGTCGTCGAAGTGCGCGCCGACTCGCCCGTCTGAGCAGTAGATCGCGGCGGCGTGGATGCGCTCGGGCTCGTAGGTCAGCGATGAGGTGTATGCCATGGTCGTTCAGTATACCTTTCGCCCCGGCGACCGCGGCGCTGCGGTCAACGGCCCGGGGGGAGCAGCCGGAAGCCGCTATGCACCAGGCGATCGGCGACGCTTCCGACCACCCCCGCCGCCCCGGGCGTGTCGGCGTGAACGCAGATCGTTCGCACATCCAGGCGGAGCACGCCATCTGGGATCTCGATCGGCTCGCCCAGAGCCAGCTTCAGCGCCTGGTCGGCGGCGGCAAGCGGGTCTGAGATCACTGCGTCGGGCTCGGCCCGGGAGCGGAGCGACCCGTCTGCGAGGTAGCGACGGTCGGCGAACCCCTCGGGCGCAACACGCAGCCCGGCGTCACGCCACAGCTCAACCGCGCGCGAGCCCGCGGCGCCGACGAGCAGCAGCCCCGCTGCCGCAGCGACCTCGGCGATCGCATCGGCAACCTCCGAACGAAGGGACGCGTCGTGGTAGAGCGCGCCGTGCGGCTTGAGGTGCACGAGCTCGGCTCCCGCCTGCCCCGCGAGCTCCTCCAGCAACGCGACCTGGTCTTGCAGCGAGGCGAGCAGGTCGGCCCTCGTAATCCGCACCGACCTGCGCCCGAAGCCCTCCCGATCCGGATATGAAGGATGCGCGCCGATCGCGAGCCCGAGCGAGAGGGCCGATTCGATCGTGCGGCGGATGGTCGCGATGTCGCCCGCGTGCCCGCCGCAGGCGATGTGCACGGAGGTCACCCGCTCCATGATCGCCCGCTCAATGGCGACCCCGTCTGGGGTGGATGCTTCGCCCGCGTCGCAGGCGAGGTCGATTGAGATGGACTTGTCATGCGTCATGGCCGATCGGGCGCGTCGGGCGGGCAGAGCGTGTCGAGCTCTTCCCGCTGCGAGCGCAGCGCCTCCAGCGCTGCTTCGAGATCGACAGCACTGAAGCGGATCTCATCGCCCGGGCGAAGCTGCCCGAGCGCGGGCAGGTCGGCACCGATCACGACACCGATGACGGGGTAGCCCCCCGTCGTCGGGCCGTCGGGCATGAGGATGATGGGCGTGCCGTCGGGCGTCACCTGAATCGCACCGGCCAGCATGGGCTCCGAGTCGATGGCGCCGGGATCGAGCGTCGGGATTTTCGTCCCTTCCAGCCGGACGCCGACGCGATCGGCCGCCCTGGAGACCCTGAACGCCTCCGACACGAGCGTTTCCATCGCGTCCTGATCGAACAGTTCTGCGTGGGGCCCGGGCGTGACGCGCAACTCCCTGCAGAGCGGCATCGCGAGCAACCGTTCGCGGGCTTGCGGGGCGATCCGCCTGGCGGGGCGTGCGGCATCGGTTCCGATGGGCAGACAGTCACCCGTGTCGAGCGCTCGCCCGCCGAGGCCACCGATTCCCGAGGCCGCGTGGGTCGAGCGGCTCCCGAGCTCCGTCGCTGTGCACACGCCCCCGGCGATGCAGAGGTACCCCCTTGCGCCCCCTTTGAGCGGGCCGATCCGCAGGCTCTCGCCCGCGCCGATCCGCGTCGGCTCGAGGAGCTTCACCCTTCGCATCGCCTTGGCGTGCGCGTCGAGCAAGAGCGCGTCTCCCCCGGCCCCTGACAGGCAGACCGTCGAGTCTGTATCGAACGAGGCATGCAGGCCGGCGAGGGTCATCTCGATCGCCGCGGCGTTGTCTTCGTTGCCGACGAGCCTGTTGCCGGCGCGCAGCGAGAGCGTGTCTGCGGCGCCGCTGCGCGCGACGCCGAGATGGGCCGACCCCGGCCTGCCCAGATCCTGGACCAGAGAGCAGGGCCCGGGGCGGATGATGCGCAGTTGGCCGCTCATTGGAGGCCCCCTTCGCCGGCGACTTGCTCGGTCAGAAGCCTCGCATACTCCGCCCCGTCGATCGGCCTGAATCGAACAAGGTCGCCCGGCCCGATCAGCGCGGGTGATTTGCGGGCAGGGTCGAACAGCCTGAGCGGCGTGCGCCCGATCACCCGCCACCCGCCGGGCGTCGCCTGCGGGTATACCCCCGAGAAACACCCCGCGACCGCGACGCTGCCCGGCTCGATCCGAGTACGGGGCGATTCGAGCCGCGGCGCGTGCAGCGCCTCGGGCAGCCCTTCCAGGTACGCAAAGCCGGGCGAGAAGCCGAGAAATCGGGCGGTGTAGCCCACGCCGGCGTGCAGATCGATCAGGCGGCTCTGGCCGAGGCCCGCACGCTCGGCGATCGACGCGAGGTCCGGGGCGAAGGGCGGCTCGTAGCAGACGGGCAGCACGACCTCACGCCGCGGCCGATCTTCAATCGTCGCCCCGCCCGCCCCGTCCAGTCGCCGCCGGACCTCGGCGAGCACCTCGGACGGGTCCGCCTCCAAGGGGTCGAAGACGACCGAGACAGTCTTCATCGCGCAGATGATGTCCGCCGCGCCGGGAATGGGCGGGGAGGCCAGGGCCCTGCGGACCGATTCGATCACGCCGACGCCCGGGTCGTGGTCGAACGAGATGCGCACGGATCGGTCGCCGCAGAGAGTGACGCCGGGGGTGGGCGGAGTCGTGGAAGAGGTTTGAGACGGATCAGTGGACATCGAGCGATTGTTCGTCAGTTGTCGCCTCGACGCGGATCGGACCCCGATCCGGGCTTGGGTCACCCGCCCGACCTACAAAACACCCCATGGCACAACAGGGTTCAGAGCGGCAGTGGCACACGATGGAGACCGACGCGGTGCTCGAAGCCCTCGGGGCCGGGCCCGACGGCCTGAGCGAGGAGGAAGCCGCCGAACGCCTCGAACGCTACGGCCCCAACGCCATCCAGAGCGGGGGCGGGACGAGCCGCTGGAAGATCCTGCTGCATCAGTTCACCAGCCCGCTGATCTATGTGCTGCTGGTGGCGATGGTGGTGACGCTGGTGATCGGCGAGTACGCCGACGCGATCGTGATCGCCTTCGTGCTGGGGCTGAACGCGACGATCGGCTACTTCCAGGAGTACCGGGCCGAGAACGCGATGCAGGCGTTGCTGAAGATGGTCTCGCCCAAGGCGACGGTGATCCGCGGGGGCGGACGTGTCGAGCTTGAGTCGAAGAAGCTCGTGCCGGGCGACATCGTGCTGCTGGAGTCGGGCGACCTGATCCCCGCGGATGTGCGCATCATCGAGGCGTCGCAGCTTCGCACGGACGATTCGATCCTCACCGGCGAGTCCGAGACGGTCGAGAAGTCGCCGGTGGTCGTAGAAGGTGGCGATGACACGCCGCTGGGCGACCGCAAGAACATGGCGTACATGGGCACGGCCGTCGCGTCGGGCCGGTCGCGGGCGCTGGTGGTCGCGACCGGGGCGAAGACCCAGATCGGCCTGATCGCGGGCGAGATGCGGACGACCGAGCGGGCCCAGACCCCGCTGCAGGCCCGGATGCACAAGTTCGGCAACCGCGTGAGCATCGCGATCGTGCTGGTGTGCGCCGTGGCGTTCGTCGTCGGGCTGAGCCAGGGCGTGCCGGCGAGCGACATGTTCCTGACCGCCGTCGCGGTCGCGGTCGCGGCGATCCCCGAGGGCCTGCCGATCGTAATGACCGTGGCTCTTGCGGTCTGCGTGCGCCGGATGGCCAAGCGGAACGCGATCATCCGTCGCCTGCCGGCGGTCGAGACGCTGGGCAGTTGCACCGTGATCATGTCCGACAAGACGGGCACGCTCACCGAGAACCGCATGACGGTGCAGCGTGTCTGGTCGGGCGGGAAGCACTTCGAAGTCAGCGCTTCGGCCTCGCAGGTCGCGGGCGAGGTGCACGGGCTCGACGAAGGCGGGGGGCGTGCCGGCGACGCGATCTCGTTCGACGAGAGCAACCTGAAGGACCCGCAGGACCCGCTATGCCTGGCCGTGCTCGCGGGCGTGCTCAACAACGAAGCCGAACTGAAACGCAAAGGCCCCGACGACGAGGCCTCGACCCACGGCGATCCGACCGAGGTCGCATTGCTCGTGCTCGGGGCGCGCGCCGGCATCGATCAGCAGGCCGCCAAGGCGATGTGGCGGACCGACGCGGAGATCCCCTTCGAGTCCGAGCGCCGGTTCTCGGCGACGGTTGTCGCGCTGCGCGAGGGCGACCGGTCGGTCGCGCTGGTCAAGGGCGCGCCCGAGCGCGTGCTTGAGATGTGCGACACGATGCGCCTCGGATCGGGCGAGGACGAGCCGCTCGACCGCGACAAGGTGCTCGACGCCGCGACGGAGCTGGCGGGCGAGGGGCTGCGCGTCCTGGCGCTCGCGGCGGGCACGGACGACGCCTCGATCCACGCGACGCGCGAGGGCGAGCCCGAACGCCTGACCTTTGTTGGGCTCGTCGGCATGCTCGACCCGCCGAGAGAAGAGGTGATCGGCGCGATCCGCGACTGTCACGGCGCGGGCATCCGCGTCTTGATGTGCACCGGCGACCACGCCTCGACCGCCGCGGCGATCGCCGAGAAGATCGGCCTGAATTCCGGCCCCGGCCACACCGCCACCAAGAAAAGGAGCGACAAGCCCCGCGCCGTCACCGGCGCACAGCTGCTCGACATGAGCGACGACGACCTCGACAGCGCGCTCGACGAGGGCGTGGTCGTGTTCGCACGCATGAACCCCGAGCAGAAGCTCCGCATCGTCAACCGCCTGCGCGACCGGGGAGAGGTCGTCGCGGTCACAGGCGACGGCGTCAACGACGCTCCGGCCCTCAAGAGCGCCCACATCGGCTGCGCGATGGGCATCACCGGCACCGATGTCGCCAAAGAGGCCAGCGAGATGGTGCTCGCCGACGACAACTTCGCGACGATCTACGCCGCCGTCGAGGAGGGGCGGACCGCCTTCAGCAACATCCGAAAGGCGACGGACTTCCTGCTCTCGACCAGCGTCGGCGTGGTGCTGGCGATCATGGGGGCGTTCATGCTCGCGGCGTTCGGCGTCTACGCCGACTACCTCGAACCCGAGGTGCTCCCCCTGCTGCTGCTCCCGGCGCAGATCCTCTGGCTGAATGTCGTGACCAACGGGATCCAGGATGTCGCCCTGGCCTTCGAGCCGGGCGAGAAATGGCAGTACACCCAGCCGCCCCGCGACCCGAGCGAGGGGCTGATGTCGCCCCTGCTCGTCGAGCGGACGATCCTCGTCGGCCTGCTGCTGGCGGGCGTGGCCCTGGCGATGTTCACCACGGAGATCCAGCGCGGCTCGGACCTGGCCTACGCCCAGGGCGCCACGCTCACCGCGATGGTCATCTTCAAGATGCTGCATGTCGGGGCGTGCCGCTCCGAAACGCTCTCGATCTTCCAGAAGCACATCTTCTCCAACCCCGTGCTCTTCATCGGCACGGGCCTCTCGCTGGCGGTGCACCTGGGCGCGATGTACTTCCCGCCGACGCAGGCCCTGCTCGGCCTGCAGCCCTTGCGCGGCGAAACCTGGATGTGGATCATCATCGGCGCGCCCTCGGTGCTCGTGCTCGTCGAACTGCACAAGCTCGTCAGGGCCAGGCCCGAGATGCGCAGCGCGTCGGACCACTCCGGCAGGCGGAACGGTGAAGACGACTGAGCCCGCGCGCCGCGCCTTTTCCGCGGCGAACCCGATCCCGGGCGAGTGCGTCCCCGGCCCGTCTGTAGCCACGGGGCGTCGATGCGCACCCGGCGAGCAGAGCAGAAACAAACACGAGAGGGGATCACGCGCGGCATCGGGGACTTACTTACAATGGGTTATGGCGCAAGAGACAGTGATTTGTGCGACGCCGGCGTCATGCACGATCCTACCGATCCGCGCAGGGCGAGGGCAACCGAACGCCGTGCGGAGATACTCGGGTTCGGGCGCGGCTGCGCGTCAGGGGGCGCGTTCAACATGACCAGCAAGACAGCACGACGAACAAGACGCTTCTCGCTCCGATCACTGCGGGTGCGCATCACGATATTGGCGATTGTCGTCCTGGCTTTGCCGACGGCGTTCCTGGTGAGTGGCTGCGGCGCGACGATCCGCCCGCCGCACGATCCGCAAGACCCCGTCAGCATCTATCTGATCGACTACGGGCGTCACACCGGCATCGTGCTGCCGCGCGATGAACCGCGGACCTATGTCGAGTACCACTACGGCGAGTGGGCGTGGTTCGCCGAGAACCGCGCCGGACCGCTCAGCTCCGTGCGAGCGATGGTCTTCCCCAGCCGCGGCACGCTGGGACGGCGCGAGCACTCCGGCACAATCGACGAACAGACCCTCGCACGCTCGTACATCTTCGACACGATCTACACGCTGACAGTCGGCGCCGCCGAGGCCGGCGCGCTGCGCGATCGCCTCGACAACCGCTTCGACAGCGCCATCGAGACCGAGACCTACAACCCGCGCCAGGCGATGCACTTCGTCCACGACGAGAAAAGCTACACCTTCTGGGGCAACTGCAACCCCGTGCTGGCGGGCTGGCTGCGCGAGCTGGGCTGCGAGGTGCGGGGGCCGGCGCTGTTGGCGAACTGGCGGATCGAGGAGGATTGAGGGTAACCAGCAAAACGGGCGAGGCGCATGCAATCAAAGTGAGACACAGCCGACGACTTTCCGTTTACCGCAAAGCTTCCCAACGGCAGGACGCTCTTCGTGCTCGTGCCCGCCCGCTACTGCCGCACTGACAACGCCGGCGAGGTGCTGTTCACGCCGGAGGGCCAGCGATTCCTCGACCGTGTGCAGGCCCTGGCGACCCGCGTGCCGCCCGAGCCGACACCGGGCCTCATCCGAGCCCTGCGCGAAGCGCTCGGCCTGACCCAGGCGCAGCTCGGCGAGTCGGTCGGCGTCGACAAGATCACGGTCTCTCGATGGGAGCGCGGCGCAACCAAGCCCGGCAAAGACTCCGCCACGGCGCTCGAAAAACTCCGCAAACAGGCCGGACGCCGAGGCGTCGTCTTCGCGGCGTAGGCCTCCAGGTCCACGGGATGAGAACGGCGCGCACGGCCCCCCAGATCCAACAGGACAGATCTTCTCGTGCCCCCGACAATCTGGTACAGTGCCCTCCGGCACGACTGCTGACCGACCAAGGTTCACCGAGACGGGCGCGAAGCATCTTGCCGGGAGGATGGATCATGTTTCTTCGCCAGTGCCTGTTCGCCGCGACGCTTGCCGCAATCTGCGGGAGCATCGCTCCAGCCGCACCAGACCTCGGCGCGAATCGCTTCACAAGCCCCGAAGCATGGGGAGTGTCCGCTCCGGGTTTGACGGAGAGGCACACGCCGCGGGTGTTCGGCGCGCATGCCTCATCGAGCAGCACCCGAGAGCATCGGCTCGGCCGCGATGCGGATGCGGTGTTGGATCCGGATCGGACGCCCGAGCGTCCCGACTGGACGGACGTAGATCACGATCAATTGTGGCGGGATCGCGTATTCGTGCTCTTTACTATTGAGACACTGCTCGAACGCGCCGCCGCACCCGGCATCGCTCACGAGCGAAAAGCCCGCTATCTGGAGTCCGCTTGGGAGTATTTGCAGCCGATGGCCTGCGACCCGCTGTTGGACGACTCGGCCGCATGGGCTCTGCTCGGACGGTTCGCCTTAGAAGTGGGCGAAACCGGCCCGGTGGCGGATCGTGAGCTGGCGGGTGCCGCGGCCGAGGCGCTCAGGCGTCTGGGAAGCAACGAAGAGCAACTCCGCGTGGCCGGTCGCCTGGAGGTCTTGGCCGGAAGGGGGGTGTCTGACCGCGTGCGACGCCTGCGCGAACAGCACATGGCGACCTTCACCGCCGCGGCGGATGGCGACCCCGAGGCCTCGCTCAAACTCGCGGCATTGTTCGACCCCGAGCAGACCGATTGGGCGCAGTCCCCGGTGGCGCGTCACCCCGTCGGGGTGGTGCACTGGCTGGAGAAGGCCGCCGAGACCGGGCACACCGAGGCGATGAACCGCCTGGCGGTGCGGCTGCTGGGGGGCTGGGGCGTTCCTGCCGACCATCGGCGTGCGGTGGAGCTCGCCGAGAACGCGTGGGACACCTCGGGCGATCTGTGGTCGCGGTCGCTGATGGCTTGGGCGTATGTCAACCAATTGGGCATCGACGAGACGAAAGACCGCGCGACCTACGCCGCCCGTTTGGCCCGGGCCGAGGCGGGCGATCTGCGCGCTATGTCGGGCGTTGGGGTCATGCTCATGTACGGGAGAGGTGTGAGAGAGAACGAGGTCGAGGCTGTTCGGTGGTTTCGCAAGGCCGCGGACGAAGGGGATGCAGAGGGCCAGGCCGGGCTCGGTTGGATGTACGCGCTCGGCGTGGGTGTGCTCAAGGACGAAACTGAAGCGGCGAAGTGGTTTCGTAAAGCCGCGGAACAGGGGTTTGCGGTCGCCCAGAACGCGCTCGGCTGGATGTACGAGAACGGCCACGGTGTCCACAGGGATGAGGCCGAGGCGGCGCGGTGGTACCGCAAGAGCGCAGAACAGGGGTACTCGGTCGCCCAGCGCAGCCTCGGCCTGATGTACGCGTACGGCCGGGGCGGGTTGCCGAGAGACCAGTCCGAGGCGGTCCGGTGGTATCGCAAAGCCGCGGAGCAGGGCCTCATGGTTGCCCAGAGCAGTCTCGGCTCGATGTACGGGCTCGGGCGAGGTGTGTCGAAGGATGAGGCCGTAGCAGTGCGGTGGTACCTTAAGGCGGCGCTTCAGGGAGACTCAGAGGCGCAATTCCGCGTGGGCTCGATGTATATGTACGCCATGGGCGTGTCAGAAGACTCGGCCGAAGCAGCAAAGTGGTATCGCAAGGCTGCGCAGCAAGGGCATGCAGAGGCCCAGTACATGCTCGGATTCATGTACAGGCTGGGCCGGGGCGTAGCGATCAACGACGCCGAGGCGGTGCGATTGATGCGCATGGCCGCGGAACGGGGGTACGCGCCCGCCCAACGAGACCTCGGCTTGATCTACGCGACCGGCGAGGTCGGACTTCCGAAAGACCCGACCGTCGCGATACGGTGGCTTCGACTGGCCGCGGCTCAGGGGGACTCAGAAGCTCAGTACATCCTCGGCGTGATATACGAGTACGGCCGGGGCGTAGCAAGAGACGAGGACGAAGCGAAGCGTTGGTGGAGGCTCGCCGCACGACAGGGGCATCACGAGGCGCGGCAGCAGTTGCAGGAACGAGGCGAGTCGTGGTAGATCCCGCCGCTTAAGTCGCAAGCCAGACTGCCGGCTCCGGGTTCTTCTCTCGCCCGGCCCAAGATCCCGCGCAACCGGGCGCAAGCCGCTCGACCACGCCGCGGACGGCCGCGCCGTAGCGCAACCCCCCGCAAAAACCAGCAAAAAACCGCCCGGCGCGTCAGCGTCGGGCGGTTCATGCTTCAAGCGGAGCGGGAGGGATTCGAACCCTCGATACAGGATAATACCCGTATAACGGATTAGCAATCCGTCCCCTTCAGCCTCTCGGGCACCGCTCCGTCTGTCGGGTGGGCCGGGGAGAGCCCATCCCGAGGGCGGAAGGATAGCCGGAGGGGTCGGGGTCAGCAACGCCGCGGCGGTGATCAGCCGCGCGACAGCGATTCACTCTTCGTCGGACGCCTCGCCCTCCTTGCCCGAGTCGAGCACATTGCGCAGGTACTGGTTCTCCCGCCGCGTCGCCTCCAGGTCGAACACGAGGTACTTCACGCTCAGACGCAGGTAGTCCAGCGACTCCTGCAGCCCGGCGATCGTCGTCTTCATCTTCTCGTGGCGGGACTTGGTCTCCTCGGCCAGGCTCTCCAGACGCTCACGCTCGCCCTCGGGCAAATCCCCGATCTGGCTGATGAGTTCGCCCAGACGCTCCTGGAATTCGCGCTCGTTCATGTCGGCACCCTCTCTCTCTTCAGTTCTCTGCGGGTCGCGAGCCGGGTCGGTTCCACCCGGCGGCAAGGCCGTATGCCCCGCCGCATTGAGGGGATGCAACCGCCCTGCCGGGGCGTGCCGAAGCACGGGCCGTCTCCGCATTGGTCCGGAAAAAACACGGATCAGACTGGCTCAGTCAGGATTCACGCCGACGATCGCCCAGACGGGGCCCTCCAGCCCCGCTGCGGCCTGCAACGGCGTGTCGCGAGAAATCAACGCCGGGCGTTGGCATGGCCCAACAGACGCTGGGCCTGGGCCGGGGCGCCTCCACGCACCCGCTCCAGTGCCGCGGGGTCGGACCGACGCAGCTCGCCCGCCAGTTTTCGGACATGATCGTCCAGACGACGCTGGTAGACCTCGAAGTGGGCCTCTAAGTCCTGGCGGGTAAAGGTCGAGAGCGGGTCTTTCATGCCCGTCTGGGCCGAGGCCCACTCGATCAGCGAGCCGCCGGACCCCGTGAAGCGGTACAGGGCGAAGCTCGCCTCCAGCCGCTTATCCAGCGGTACGAACGGGTCGCTCACCCGCTCTGGCAGGGTCGCGAGGCTGTCGGCGGGGCGGGCCTGTTCGAGCTCGTTCAGCCAGCCGCCTGCGGGGTTCTCCGAGGCGGACTGCTCGGGCTTGAGCTCGGCGAGGGCGGTCGAGAGCGTCTTGAGCCCGGCCCGATCGAACCGGACGGTCAGACGCTGGCAGGGGGCGCCCTGGTGGTTGGCTCGGGCGGCCGCAGTGACTTTGCCGCCGCCCCATTCGGGTCGTCCGGCGTGGACGACACGGTCGCCCACGCTCCATTGGCGTTGCTGCATGGTGTTCAAATTCCTCTCCCGGTCCTGTCCCGGTCTCTCTCTCAGATCCCGGGATCGTCCCGATCGCCCCGATCCCTTGAGCCAACGGGCACCGGCTCGGGGCCGGTCCGTCTTTGCGCTCCTCTAACGCGGGTCGGGTCCGTCTTCGGAGCGTAGGCCCGTCTGGGGGGATGGCCCGCGGCCCGCTCGGGGCCTGTTGACGCTACGCGGGGCCGGATCGCGGGGTTGCGGGGGCGGGCCTAGTATTCAGGCCGGACGCCGCGGCGGACACTCCCCCACCATCGGGGGGCCGGATCCGCGGCAGCAGCACCCGAGCCACGCGAGGGAAGCACCGACGCATGATCGAGCACCTGAAGAGCGAAGAAATCATCGATAAGGTCGGCGGCAGGTTCAAGCTCTGCGCGCTCATCCAGCGCCGCATGGTCGAACTGCTCGAGGGGGCCCGCCCCCTCGTCGACCGCAAGGGCCGCAGCGACCTCGAACTCGTCATGGACGAGATCATGAGCGGCAAGATCACCCTCGAGTTCGAAGACCCCGAGGCGGCGAGCACGCTCGAAGGCTCGGGCGTCACGCTCCCGGACTGATCCACACCACCGACAGATGTCACAGGCGACGCCAGCTCCCAAGCAGCAGGACGGAGCACGCTCCGACCCGCTCTCGGGCGCTTCGGTCATTGTGTGCGTGACCGGCGGCATCGCGGCGTACAAGACCGCGACCGTCGTCAGCCGCCTCGCCCAACGCGGGTGCGAGGTCACCGTCGCGATGACGGGCAGCGCCGCGAAGTTCATCACGCCCCTGACCTTCCAGGCCCTCTCGGGTCGCGCGGTCTACACCGGCGTGTGGGACCAGCACGAAGCGAGCGACCCGCAGCACATCCGCCTTGCGACGCGGGCCGACGCGGCCGTTGTCTGCCCCTGCACCATGGACTGCATGGCCCGGCTGGCGACGGGCCTGACCGACGACGCGGTGACGCTGATCCTGAGCGCCGTGGACCGCTCGAAGACGCCGGTGCTCCTGGCGCCGGCGATGAACAGCGTGATGTGGGCCCAGGCGAGCACGCAGCGGAACCTGAAGGTGCTGGAAGGGGACGGGTTCGAGTTCATCGGCCCGGCCGAGGGCTGGCAGGCCTGCCGCCACACCGGCCCGGGACGGATGAGCGAGCCGGAGGAGATTGTTGAGCGGCTTGCGGCGATGGTTGGGGCGAAGGGCTGAAGCCGGGCGCGGGGTGTTGGGCGCGGGGCGCAGGGTGTGGCACTGGCGGCTTGCCCGCCAGTGTGCTCTCGCCGACCGTGCCACCGACCTCCAACGGAGGTCGGTGCCTCTCGCCTTCCCAGCCGCATCGTGCCGCGATTTCCCCCGATGGATCTCCCCATCACGAGTGCACCGACCTCTTGCCAGAGGTCGGTGGCACGACGCAGACCTGTGGCACTGGCGGCTTGCCCGCCAGTGTGTTTGAAGTCCTTGCCCGGAGAGAGACCGCGTAGCCACGGGCGAGACGCCCGTGCCACGAGCTTGGGTAGATCACGGCTCGGCGAGCCGTGCCACCCGAGCCCGACTCAGGGCCGAGACCTGTGCCACCAGCGAGCCCACTGGCGGGCAAGCCGCCGGCGCCACAGGAGCAAGAACGGAGCGGCAAGCCCCTCCAACGCGCGTCTCCCCTTCCTCCGCTCTCCTGCTCGCCTCTCGCCTGCTCGCCTCTCTCGCCCGCTCTGCGGGCGTGGCTCGCCGCGGCGGCGTGAGGGTGTTAGACTTGCCTCCCGCTCGGGGCCCTGCCCCGACCTCTCGGAGAGGTGGCAGAGCGGTTGAATGCGCCGGATTCGAAATCCGGTATGGCACATTGTGTCATCGGGGGTTCGAATCCCCCCCTCTCCGCTTTCAGAGGCCCTGCTTTTGCGGGGCCTTCTTTTTCAAGGCTTACTCGCGTGTGCCCTCTGAATGCCAGCTACTCTGCGAACGCCTGATCAATCGTCAGCGCAGGGCCGGTGAGCGATTCGATCCACCTGTCGATGTGCGCCGCCTCGCCCGAAACTGTGGGCTGACTCGGCCACTCACCCGCGCGTCGTCGCAAGAAGTCCGCCCTGGAGTCACCATCACACGCTTCAACCGCCTTGACTTCATACAGCAGCCGGTGGACAAGAAAATGGAATCGGCATAGCTTCGCCGCAGTCGCAGTCTGGACGGGTCGCTTGTTCGGCTCCGAGCGATGCATTTCACCAAATTTCGAAAAATTCAGCAGCTCCTTACCGATCACGCCTTTGCAGATTTGACACTCACACACCTCCTCGAAGAAGCTACCGGCCGTCTCAATCCCAAGCTCTGGGAATGCTCTTTCGATGTCGGGAACACCAATCCTCTTGGCGATTGGAGGAAAGTAGTACCGAACAGTTGGCGCGGCAGCGCCAATGACCTGTACTACCGGTTTCCGCTCGCCATAGCCGACGCCATGCGAGATACCTTCCATGCCATCGCCCGCCAACAGCATGCTCCAGAAACCACCGGCATAGGTGTGAACGCTGACTGACTTTGACAGTTCCGCAACAAGCGCACGATACTTGCGAAGCTGGGATGTACTCGCTTCAAGTTCATCGAACTTTGACAACCACAGCCACACTGCTTTCACACCTGTGGCCGAGCACTCTTGGCACAACTGCTTAGTAAGGTCACGACTCTGCAAGACATGCTGTGACACACACGCTATCATGTGAACGGGAGCCTTTGGTGCCGCATTCACCGCCCGACGCGCCAGATCTGCATTCGCCGAGATCCCCGCCGACATCCACTCATCCGCGCAATAAAAATAGGGAGCGAACACGGCCGATGGCTGGAGCTGCTCGACGCTGCTACCCGCCAACTGCCGGATCTCCTCATCGGCGGTGAAGATATCAACAAGCCTGTTGCTTTGATAGCGAAGCGTACCCTCGACAATAGCGTCTCGATCCACGCTCAAGTCGCCAACTGGATCGACAGCGGTGCTATCTTGAATCGCAGACTTAAATGGCTCACCAAGTTCGGCCCCCAAGGCCTGGTACGCGTCCTTGATTTCAAGACGCTGCGACTTCTTTCGGAAGCTCTTGATCCACTTTAGATCCTGCCGCTTTCTGTTCGAATCCGGATCAATGTATGGCCCAAATATATAGGTCATCGGGTTTATATAGAGCCTTGGCGACGCCTGCTTCTTTCTGACCTTGAGCAACAAACTAACAGATGCAGCCTGAGTCGCCTCGAGCAGGTTGCCACTGTAAAGTAGACCATCGAGAAAACCCCCAAGTCGCTGGAGGTACTCCTTTTCTGCGTGTGCTCCATATCGCAGAGTGATTTGTGGTCGCGACGTCATTCAACACCTCCGTCGAGCAATTGCGATCGATAGAACGACAAATAGTCCCGGCGTACCACCGTGGATCGCCGTGGGGCAATCACTTCACGACACATCGTAGGATACACCAGTACGACCCCGATTCCGTAGTGCTCAACCTGAGCGTAAGGCAAGCCATGCCGAACCTCAGCGGGCATGGCAATGTAAACATGATCCGCACACAGTTGATAAACGAGAGCCTGCCGCAGCGCTCGCCCCCACTTAGACAATTTCAGCTCAACCGCAATGCTAATACCGAGCCGCACTGAATGCGCGTACAAATCGACTCGGTATTCATAAAACTGGAGCTCTGTTGCTGTCGCCCGGAATGACCGCCTTGCAAAGTATCGATGAACCGGTTCCTTTAGTTCGGCTTCACGCAAGAAGGTCGTCATAGCGATCCTCCAAGGGCGCAAGCCGATTCCGCTGACGCACCATTCGAAACAAACACAACAGAACTCCGGCAACACACACTACCGTGACCGCCACAAATATCTGAGCACACACAAGCACTGCAGCGGAAGCGTCGTAAAACCGACCGACACCGCCGGCCAACAGCCCAAACACAGACACCGCAAGTGTCAACATACATAGGACTCTGAGTTGGCTACAGATATCTGTGAGACCCTTGCCGATCTCCCGCAAGATTCTCCAGTCAATCATGGCCCGTGACCCATCTAGCAGAAAATCGCTAAGCTCATTTCTGATTGCCTCGGCACCTGCGCCAAGTATGATTGTCTTTCGTGTCGGAATGTGATCCTCGGGCTCGCCTGGAGTGACTATACGATGAACATCGCGATGGACATAACCAGAGGACACTTCATAGTTATTCAGCGCCACTTCCATTCGCTTCTGAAGTTCCGCCCCCATTTGACTAAACAGCGTCTTCGCTAGTTTCCTCGATTTCTCCGCAGGAACGTGACCAAGCGCCGACTTGCCGCTAAGTGTAATGATGCCGGCGAGCGACAGCGTTGCAATCGGGCCATGCAACCACAGACTTGCAGCCACCCAGTCCGTCATGATTGACGACGTCCTCGCGAGAGTACTTGATCGCGAATCTCTGACTCACCAGTCCAGGCGTCGTACTTGGTGTACACATAATGAAGGAGATCCTTCAGGGAATGATTCGCAAATCTCGATTTGACTTTGCGTATGCGATCGCAGAATGGGGCCGCGGCCTCAGATCGCAGTAACTCCTCGACCTTAGCCTTACCTTCAGGAGTAAGTTTGAATCGTCGCTCATCAAAGGAGTCCGAGGTTTCAGCGAGCTCAGCCGATTCAGACGACAGAGCCTCTGCATCGCTTCCCAACAAATGGCCAAAGGTCAAATCCTCCAACGCATTATGTTCCGCTTCCGTGGCATCACCTGTAGACTCTGATTCAATAAGCCCTAGATTTTCGAGAAGTTCTAAATCGTCGTAAATCTTCTTGGAATACGGCCCTGCCTTGTACGGCTTGAATGCGAGAGCATTCTCGCCCGTGAAACTTACCCCATACTCTTGCTGGAGCAAAAAAAGAAATTTCTGAAGCCGAGTGATGCCACGAAGCCCATTGCCAAGGGTTCCGTCCGGCTGAAGCGCAAGGGTCAGCAGAACGAGCTGCCGGCGACCGATCGTGTGCTCGGGTGTAGCTCCATCTTTGGCCATCGCGAATCTCCTTAAGTCGGTGCAGTCTAGCAAGGACTCCGCTTCCACGACCATGCGGCGTCCACTATCCCGACCTGAGCACTGACTGCCGACATCCATAGGCCGGTGCAGAGTAGCAGCCTGTGAGCAGGGCGGTGCGGCGCGGGTGACGGCGTGTCGTCAGCGGGTCTTCCCGCAAACCTCCCCCACCGCCGCGGCGATCGCCCCGACCACGCGGGCGAACTCGGAGTAGTTCAGGGTTTCGGGCGTGTCGGTGACGCGGTGGTAGTTTCGAGAGCGGATGTAGGCCGTGTCGGTGATGCAGAAGGCGGGGACACGGTGTTTCCAGTACGCCCAGTCGTCGGACCAGCCGTGCCCGAGGGCGCCCACGAGCGGGAACGAGCGTCGGAGGACGCGGAGTGGCGGGGCGCCGCTGTCGGCCCCGCCGAGGGCCCGGCGCATGGCCCGGGCGAAGTACGCCGCCCAGGGGGCCGAGCGCCGGTCGCTCAGCAGGGCGACATAGTCGTGGCGGGCGGGAAACACAGCCGGGATGGCGAGGCGGGCGGGGCGGCCGAGCTCGCCGGTGTGGTAGCCCCGGGTCTTGGCGTAGCAGCCGAGGGAGTCCAGGGCGATCGCGCCGATGACGGGGCGGCCCTCGGCGGCGAGGGTTTGGGCGTGGTGGAGGCTGCCCATGCCGCGGGCGCGGAGGGTCGCGCCGGCGTGGCGGACGCCGCGGGCGAAGGTGTGGCGGAAGAAGGGGTACTCCTCGTTCACCCAGAAAACGGCGCAGAGCGTGCGCGCGAGCGGGCGGGCCCTGAGCATCTCCAGCAGCGAAAGCAGCGCGGCGACGCCCGAGGCGTTGTCGTTGGCGCCGGGCGTGTCCATGAACTCTCGCTTCGGATCGCCATCGGGCACGCTTGACCAGTCGAACTTCGGACGCCGGGCGTGCTGGGCGTCCATCCCGACCCGCGAGTCATAGTGAGCGCCGACGACGATCGTTTCATCGGGGCGGGAGGCGCCGGGGATCTCGACGCAGAGGTTGGCGACGGTGCGGGTCGCGGGGGTGCCGCGATCGTCGATCCAGTACGACGCCTCGAACGCCTGTCGCGTGGAGGCGAGACCCATCGAGGCGACCTCGATCTCGATCCATTCGAGACAGGCGTCGAGCTGGGTGGGGTTCCAGACATGCCGCCGCGGAAAGTTGTGGCAGATGTGCTCGACGCGGGCGCGGAGGCGGGCGGGGGTTGGCGATGAGGTTTCGGATCGCTCTTGCACCGGCGGCCCCTTGCGTGGTGATCCCGAACCGTTCGGAAGATCAGGCGCGGGCCGGGAGCGGGGGAGCCGCGGCGTTCAGATCCGCCCTTGCTCGCCCAGCCAGTGCTCGGCGTCGAGGGCGGCCTGGCAGCCCATGCCCGCGGCGGTGACGGCCTGGCGGTAGCGGGCGTCGGCGACATCGCCGGCCGCGAAGACGCCGGGGATCTCCGTCGCGCTGGAGCGGCTCTTGAGGACGATGTAGCCCTTGTCGTCGAACTCGAGGCCGGTCTCGCGGAGGAACTCCGTCGCGGGCGTGTGCCCGATGGCGACGAAGAGGCCCTTGACATCGAGCGTGGACTTCTCGCCCGTGACGGTGTCTTCCAGCTCGACGCCGGTGATCTTCTCGTCGCCGAGGACATCGACGACCTGCTTGTTCCACAGCACCTCGGCGTTGGGCTGCTTCATGTAGCGTTCCTGCATGATTTTGCTGGCGCGGAGCTCGTCGCGCCGGTGGATCACATACACCTTGCTGGCGAACTTGGTGAGGTAGGTCGCCTCTTCCATCGCCGAGTCGCCGCCGCCGATCACCGCCAGCGGCTGGTCGCGGAACATCGGCAGCGCCCCGTCGCAGACGGCGCAGGCCGAGACGCCGCCGCCGGACATCGCCAGGCGCATCTCGTTCTCCAGCCCCAGCCAGTTCGCGGTGGCGCCTGTCGCGATGACGACGGCGTGGGCCTTGACGGTCTTGCCGGCGGAGGTCTTGAGGGTGTGGACGCCGCCGTCCTTGTCGAAGTCGACCTCGGTGATGTCCTCGCCGATGACCTTGGTGCCGAAGCGTTCGGCCTGCTTCTGGAAGGCCTGCATCATGTCCGGGCCGGTGATGCCCTCGGGGAAGCCGGGGTAGTTCTCGACCTCGGTGGTCAGCATGAGCTGCCCGCCGGGGAGCACGATCGAGGGGTTCTGCTTGGGCACACCGACATAGACAATCGGGTCGAGCTGTGCGCGTGCGGCGTAGATCGCGGCGGTCCAGCCGGCGGGGCCCGAACCGATAATCACAAGCTTGCGAGCGGTGTCGCTCATTCGGCGTTCCCTTCGTCGATGCTGCGCCGGAGCGTCACGCTCCCGGCGGGTTCCCCGGTAACCCGGAGGGGGGCCTTGGCTATTCCCCCGCGCCGGCTCAGCGGAGCTCGCCGAGATCGTCGAGCTGCAGGCGCTGGAGGCTGAGGACCGGGGGCCAGATCAGGTAATCGGCGCCCTCGACAAGCGAGACAGAGTTCTGCACACGCGTGGCGAGGTTGGCGACGCCGTCGGCGCCCACGGAGTACACGACGAACTCGTCGTCGGCGATGTTGCGCCGGAAGTTGGGCGCGCCCTCGACGATCACATTGATCTCGTGCACGCGGCTGCGGATGTCGCGCCCCGGCACGAAAAGCTGGAGGGGCTGCGCGCCCGAGGCGGGGTTGAACGGATCCGCGTCCAGGCGGAAGAGCCAGGTCGGGCGGACCGACGCGGGCGTGCGCGCAAACCCGCCGGTCCGGTAGCGGTTGCCGACCGCCGCCAGCGCCAGACGCGTCCCGGCGATCTCCGCCCTCACGATGCGCCGCAGGTTGAAGAGCACATCGGTCCCGTAGAGGGTGATGTACGCCGGCACATTCTCCTGCAGGTTCACCCGTTCGAGCGTGAAGGGCGTGCGCATCATGCGGTGGAACGGGTCGTCCTGCTGCCAGCGCAGGCGCATGTCGCCGATGATGTCCTCGATCTCGCGCAGCGCCTCGGACTGGGGCTTCTGACGCTGGGCGTACACGCCCCAGGTCGACGCGGTCGCGAGCATCCGCAGCGGGTCGTCGCCCCCGCCCAGGCGGGCCATCGTCGCGTTGAACGCCCCCGAGCGAGCGCCGTTCGAATCGAGTGTGTGACGCGCGAGTTGGCGCGCAGCGATCCAGCTCGCCCGAGGCAGGCCGAGCCGATCGAGCTCCAGGAACCCCGGCTCGTTGTCGCGGCTGCGGTCGGCCATCCGGTCGAGCAGGCGGATCAACGGGTCCCATGTATTCGTCGAACGGAGCTGGGGCGCATCGGAGCGGAAGTCGACATACGCGATGTCGCGCATCCGCTCCAGCCCGTCGATCATCATCGTCAGCCCGTACACCTTCTCACGCCGGAGCTGGCGGTCGGCGATCTGGCGCCCGAAGAAGGTGTAATCGCTCAGCAGGCGGAGCGAGGCGATGATGTCGCCCTCGTGGTACAGACGCGTCGCCTCGACATGCACCAGCGGCGCAAGCCACCGATAGACCGTCGGCACGCCCCGCTCGCTGCGATCGGCCGCGGCCAGCAGCGGCGTCCCCCCCACATCGATGTCGGTGAACAGGCCCCGCTCGATGATCGCGTCGAAGACTTCCTCGGGCAATTCGAGCTCGAAGAACTCGAGCAGCGCGTCCTGGCCGTAGGGCTGCCCGTACCCCATCGCGAAGCTGGGGTCGATCTCTTCGGTCACCAGGCGGAGCTTCTCGAGCACCCGCTGCTGGGCGGGGCTGGAGGCCCAGGCGGCGGCGGTGTCCCACGCGGCCATCCCGGGCTGCAGCAGCCTCGCTCTGTCGGGCGTGTCGGCGCCGACCGGCGGGCGATCCATCACCGCGATGACGGGGATCAGGTGCAGGTCGGATCGGTCGCCGGGCTGGCCGTCGCCCATCCGGATGTTCCGGTACAGGTCGTTGGCGTCGCTGACGGAGGCCTGGGCGCTCGCCGCCGAGGGCGCGAGCACCGCCAGCGAAAGCACGCCGGCAAGGGCCAGACGAACAACCCCATCCCCATTACGCATCTTTTTGAACCTCATGGCGCGTCATGGTAGCCGATCGGGCCGGAGGCTGTGGGGCGCAGAAAAACACCCGCACCGTGACCGGTGCGGGCGAGGGAGTGTCTCGGGGATCTGGACCGGTCTCAGCGGGCCGCGACGCGACGCGACCGCGAGGACGATCGGGAGGCGGCCGAGGCCTCATCGGCCGCTCGACCGGGCACCCGGTTCTCTCGGAAGTGCCGCGACGGGGCGTCGTCGGTGATCTGGGCGTTCAGACGCGTCAGCGACTCGTCGACGATCTGGCGGACCCGCTCGCGGCTGATCCCGACCTCGTCGGCGATCTGCTTGAGGGTCAGGGGCTGCTGCCCGTCGAGCCCGAACCGCAAGCGCAGGATCTGGGCCTCGCGGTCGTCGATCGCCTCGAGCAGCTTGCGGAGAAGCGCGAGGTCCTCCCGCATCAGCATCCGCTCTTCCGGCTCGGCGGTCCGGGTGTCGGCGAGCAGCTCGCCCAGGCTCATCAGGTCGCCGTCGGAGTTGACCGGGCCCTGGTTGGAGGCCCGCAGCGCCCGAACGGCACGCCGGATGATCTTCACCTTCCGAACAGGCAGATCCATGTGCTCGGCGAGCTGCTCGATCGAGGGCGGGTAGCCCAGATCGTTCTCGAGGGACCTGCTGGCGGTCCGCCACTTGGCGATCAGCTCGACCATGTACGCGGGCACATGGATCGGCTGCGACGCGCTCATCAAGGCACGCTTGACCGCCTGCTTGATCCACCACGACGCGTAGGTGCTGAACCGGGCGCCCTGCGTGGGGTCGAAGCCCTCCACCGCACGGAGCAGACCGATGTTGCCCTCCTCGATCAGATCGTTGAGGGGCAATCCACGACCGGAATATCTCTTCGCGATCGCAACGACGAGCCGCAGATTTGCACGGATCATGCGCTCACGCGCCGCCGGGCAATTCTCGTTCATGACCTTCGCGCCGAGTTCGCGTTCTTCCTCGGCGGTCAACAGCGGGGTCCGATGGATCTCCCGCAGATAGACCTGAAGGTCTGACTGCACAGCTCTCTCGCCGCGAGCGATCTCTCCTCGCTCTCTCACTGTTCTACCACCTTCCGGGCGAGTCCATCCAATAACATACTGCAGGATCGCGCCCGTGTCAGCAAGTTTCCGATCCGATTCGCTCGTTCCGGCGGTTCCATCGACGCCTGAACTTCCCCGCTTGACGGCCGTCAACCCCCCTGCCCCGGGAGGGCGTGAAGCTGGGAGGGCCGGGTGTTCTGGGGAGATCTGAACCCGTCCGGAAAACCACCGCGACCAAACAAGACCCTGCGTCTTGCGGATCAGTGCGCCCGATCGCCGATTCCATCCATACTGTGAGCGACATGAACCCCGACCTGTCGGAAATCCTGTCGGAGTGGCCCTACCAGCCCGGCCGCCTCAATGTCAGGCTCATCAAGGGGAAGAATCAGGATCCAAAGATCCAGATACGCCTCGACCTCGGGATCCTCCAGATGGAGGTCGAGGGCCGGCCCGACGGGCACCAGCCCTTCGGCTACGGCTCCCTCTTGGAGTACTACGAGGCCCGGGCCGACGGCGCCGAGCCCCCGCCCGACGAGGTCGACGCCGAGGAACCCTTCTCCCTCGACGAGCGCGATGTCCGCGCTCTGCGCGAAGAGGCCGCCCAGTACTACCACCGCTACATGGCACTGCTCGCCCTGGAGGACTACGAGGGCGTGGTCCGCGACGCGACGCGGAACCTGCGGGTGCTCGACTTCGTCCGAGAACACGCAACCAACGAGGCCCTGATCCAGGAGCTCGAACCCTTCCGCCCCTACATCATGATGGTCCGGGCCCGGGCGATGGCCAGCCAGTCGCTGCGCGACAACGAGCCCAAGGCGGCGGTCGTCGCCATCGAGCAGGGGATCGAGGCCCTCCGCCAGCACTTCGACAAGACGGGCCACCCCGAGCTCTTCGAGCAGTCCAACGAGGTCGCGATGCTCCGCGACATGCGCGAATCCCTCCTGCCCAAGCTGCCCGTCAGCCAGCGGGCCGAGCTGCGACAGCGCCTCCAGTCGGCCCTGGAGCAGGAGAACTACGAGCTGGCGGCCATCCTCCGCGACGAGCTCCGCAACCTCGGCGAGGACCAGCCCGGCCGGGCCCCGAGGACAGACGGCGGGCAGATCTGAGCGGCCGGCCCCGCGCCGACGGGGCCTGCCGAGCCCCCCACACGGGCCGAGAACAGAATTCCCGCCAATCTGCTGGCACCCGGCGGAACCGGCGTTACCTTTTACGGATACGACGGCGGCCGAAGGCCCGGACGGGCTCTATACCACCGTCAACATTATCGGAACCTATCGGGCTGGACCCGTGTCCCTCTCCTCCCCAGACTCGCTCACTGTTCTCAGGCCGCCGGCTCTTCTGCAGTCGGCGGCCTGTTGTTTTTGCGCCGGGGCGATGGCAACACGGACCGCCGAGCCCCTCGAGCGCTGGCGAATGACGCCGATCCCTAAGCGCAGCGAAGGGTCGGGTCTTCTGTCGCGAGGATCCTGCACGATCTAGCTCATGCCCTTCGACGCTGTCTTCGGTTGTGGTAGTCTGGGCAGCACGCCGCCGAGGCGGGCGACGACGAGGAACCCACGATGACTGCCAAAGCCGCTTCGCTTGTGCTCGGATTGTTCGCGATCACCTCCGCAGGCCTGTCCTTCGCGACGATCGCCGATTGCGGGGCAGCCGCAGAACCCGCCGCCGAGGCTCGCGAGCGTGAGCAAGCGGCAGCGCCTGAATTCGAGTTTGTGTCTGACTCGAGGATTCAGGTCGGCGGGGATCGACTGTTCGCCAGGGTCGCGCTTGTTCGCAACAACCTGATCGAGTACGGAGGCCTTCTGGTTCTTGACGAAAGCCCGAGCTTTCACGCTCCGATCGGATTCCCTTCTCACCTCATGGACGCCAAAGCGCTTTCCCCGGACGGCGAGGTGATCGCCCACACATATCCTCTGGATAGCTCGCCGATATCGATCCGTTCGATCTCTCAACATCCAGGTTCAATCATCGAGTTCGAGCCGATCCGAGAACACGAGATCGAGAATGACTTCGGGGATTTCGTCATGCCGGTCGACATGAGTTACTCGCCTGACGGCGAGACAATAGTACTCGTCGACATGTCCCGTCACTTCAAAGACACGCTGCCGCTTCAGATCGTCTTCCTCGACCCTGACACTGGAGACATGACCCGCATCCCGATGTCTTGGGCAGCGTTCGGTCCGGTGCTTTGGGAGAGCGACGACACTTTCTTTGTCCACTGCATCGCCGATCTGGTTGACGGTTCGCTTGAATACGCCGATTACAACAGGGGATTCGGCCGAATCTCGCGCCAAGACGGCGACTGGACCGTCGAACGTGTACAGGACTTTGGTATTCTCATCGGTCTGCACACGCCGTCGAGGCGTCCGATCTGGTTCACAGGCAACACGGTCGTGATCGGTGATGGCTTTGAACTCTTTGATGCGGGTGACCTCGTAGACCGCGAAGAACCGTCCCCGCTCGCGTGGGCGTACCGCCGGTTCCGCGTGGCCGCCATCGACACGGAACGGCTCGCACTGCTCATCGACGAGACGAGGCTTGTCGTCGTTGAGATTGATACCGCTCGCATCCTGCTGGACCGAGAGATCGACAATTCGATCGTGCTGCTCGCGCAGCAGGAGCGGCCCGACGGCGGAACGGCCGCGGTGCTCGGCCGGGGGGACCGCGTTGCGGTCGCGGACATCGACACGCTACTTGCCGGACCCGATCGAATCGACTGGCGGAAGGTCGAGGTATTCACATGGCGCACCGTGAATCGTGAGCGGTAGTCCCGTCGCGCTTCGCCGGAAGACCCGACCCTTCGCTGCGCTCAGGGATCGGCGTCAGGGGGGCGGGAATCCGCCTCGGTGTTCAGATCCTCAACGCCGCGTTCACCTCGCTCCGCATCGCGATCGCCGCGTCTCTCACATCGTCTTCCCATCGCCCGCCCTCAGACTCTGGGTAGATCACCGAGCGGCTCGCCGTCACCAGCACGCCCTTCTCGCACGCGGCTTTGGCGGACGGACGCACCATCGCCTGCAGGTCGTTCGCCTTGCCGCCCTGGGCGCCGAAGCCGGGGATGAGGAAGACCTGGTCGGGCATGGCGACCCTGAGTGCCGCGGCGTCGGCCGCCTTGGTCGCCCCGACCACCGCCCCTACGGCGCTGAGCCCACGCGCCCCGGTGTGGGCCCGGCCGAACTCCGCCAGCTCGCTCGCGACCAGTTCGGCGACGCTCCGCCCGTCGTCGAGCCTGGCGCCCTGGATCGCGTCGCCCTCGGGGTTGCTTGTCCGCACCAGGGCGAAGACGCCCAGCCCCTCATCGAGATAGGGCGTGAGTGTTCCTGCGCCGAGGTAGGCGTTGGCCGTCACGGCGTGGGCGCCGCTGGCGGCGATCCCCGCGGCGTAGTGCCCGGCGGTCAGGCCGATATCGCCCCGCTTGGCGTCCAGCACGACAATCAGCCCCGCCTCCCGCGCCCGCTGGATCACCCGCCAGAGCACGCCGACGCCCTCGGGCCCGTACCGCTCGAAGCAGGCGGACTGGGGTTTGACGACGCCGACAGCGCCGGCGATCGCCTCGATCACGCCGCAGCAGAAGACCTCGATCGCGTCGACCGGCGAGCGCCCCTCGCGGACTCGGGCGGGCAGGCGCTCGGCGACGGGGTCGAGCCCGACGCAGACGGGCGAGCCCGAGCGGTCGAGGGCATCGGCGAGCTGGTCTGCGAAAACGGCGGCCTTGGTCATCGTCACGCCTCGTGGTCTATCGGGTCATCTGGTCGCGTCGTCCGATGTGGACGGCTGATCGGGTGCCGGCCGTCCCCTACACTCGCGCGAGCATAGCCACCCGGACCCGACCATGGACCCCGACACGCCCGTGCATCTCGACCTCAAGAAAGACCGCGGGCTCGCGATCCAGTGGGCCGACGGCACGGCGTCGTACTACTCGATCCGCTACCTCCGGCGGATGTCCCCCTCGGCCGACATGCGCCACCTCCGCGAAGAGATGCAGAAGAACCCGCTCACAGTCCTGCCCAGTTCGTCGGGAGGCGGGGGCTCGGGAGAGATGGTCGCCGAATCGGCCGAGCTCGTCGGCAACTACGCGATCCGCATCCGCTTCTCCGACGGTCACGACACGGGCATCTATTCCTGGAAGTACCTGCGCGAGATCGACCCGGAGCGCCAGAAGCAGCAGCCGGGCGACCCGCCCCCGGGCGCTTCGGCGTGAGCGAGACAGCGAGCCAGGACGGTCGTGCCTCGGACGCCCCCCACCCGCTGCTCTCGGCGCCGCTGGCCGAACAGCCGGGCGTCGGTCCGAAGCTCGCGCAGGACCTGGCCTCGCTCGGGCTGACCCGCGTCTGGCACCTGCTGACCCACCTGCCGATGCGCTACGAACGCCACGAAGCGGAGGCCCCGGTCGCCGAGCTCGAGCCCGACCGGATCGTTTCGGCGCGAGGCACGATCACCGCGACGCGTCTGGCCGGGCGGGGGCGCAAGGCGCGATACGAAGCCGTGCTGATGGACGGCGACGGTCGCCTCGACCTCGTCTGGTTCAACATGCCCTTCATGCGCGACAAGGTCCGCGTGGGCGACCGCCTCCGCGTGCACGGCAAGACCAAACAGCGCGGCCCCGGCCTCCAGATCGCCAACGCCAGGGTCGAACGCCTCGACGCCGAGGGCGAAGAGGCGCCGCCCGAGGACGAACGCGTCCGTCCCGTCTACCCCGCCAGCGAACGGATCAACTCCGCGCGGATCGAGAAAGTCGCCCAGAGCGTCCTGCCTGGCGCGATCGAGGTCATCGAGGACCATTTGCCCGAGGACTTCCTGCGCGAGCGGAGGATGCCGTCGCTGGCCGAGGCGTACCGCCTGGCGCACTTTCCTGACGACGAAGAAGACGCACCGCGCGGGCGAAGGCGCCTGGCGTACGACGAACTCCTGCTCTTCCAGCTCGGCGTGCAGCTCAAACGGGCGCACCTGCGCACCGCCCTGCGCGCCCCGGCGCTGAAACACTCGGCCGAGATCGACAAGCACATCCGCTCGCGCTTCGGCTTCGAGCTGACGCCATCGCAGGACAAGGTGCTCAGCGAGCTCGTCGCCGACCTCACCCGGGAAGTGCCGACCAACCGGCTGGTGCAGGGCGATGTCGGCTCGGGCAAGACGGTTGTCGCGCTCTACGCGATGCTGATGGCGGTCGCCGGCGGGCACCAGGCGGCGCTGATGGCCCCCACCGAGATCCTTGCCGAGCAGCACGCCGCCGGGATCGGCCGGATGCTGGAGGGCTCGAAGGTCCGCGTGGGCCTGCTGACTGGGGCGAAGAGCGCCGCGGATCGCACGGCCATCCTCGAAGACCTGCGCGAGGGGCGGATCGACATCCTCATCGGCACGCACGCGCTCCTGACCGACCGCGTCCGCTTCAAGTCGCTGGGCGTCGCGATCATCGACGAGCAGCACCGCTTCGGCGTCCACCAGCGGGCGATGCTGCGGGCCAAGGAAGACGACGAGGGCTCGACGCCGCACATGGTCGTGATGACCGCGACGCCTATCCCGCGCAGCCTGGCGCTCACGCTCTTCGGCGATCTTGATGTCTCGACGATCGACCGCAAGCCGCCCGGCCGCACCGAGATCAAGACGCGCCTGGTCACGCCCGATCAGCGCACCAAGGTCTACCGGTACGCCCGCGAACGCCTGGACAAGGGCGAGCGGGCGTTCGTCGTCGCCCCTGCGATCGAGCAGGGCTCGACCGAGACCGCCGCCGTCGAACCCCTCGCCAAGGAACTCGCTCAGGGCGAGTGGCGGGGCGTCGAGATCGGCGTGCTGCACGGCCAGCTCCACCCCCGCGACCGCGAAGCGACGATGGAGAAGTTCCGCACCGGCGCGATCCAGGCCCTTGTGGCCACAACCGTCATCGAAGTCGGCGTCGATGTGCCAGAGGCGACGATGATGATCATCGAGAGCGCCGAACGCTTCGGCCTCGCCCAGCTCCACCAGCTCCGCGGACGCGTGGGTCGCGGGGACACGCCGAGCCTCTGCGTGCTCATCGGCGCCCCCACCACCGACGACGCGGTCGCGAGGCTGCAGGCGGTCGCATCGAGCAGCGATGGGTTCAAGCTGGCCGAAAAAGATTTCGAAATCCGGGGTCCGGGCGAGGTCTTCGGCTCGCGCCAGTCCGGGGCTGCGCCTTTCCGCGTAGCGGATCTTGTCCGAGACCTCGAACTCCTGACCATGGCCCGGCGCGACGCGGCAGACTGGATCCGCCGCTCTGCCGCCTTGGACGCCCCGGACGAGGCCCTGCTGCGCCGACGCGTGGCCAAGGCCCACGGCGAGGCCCTCGGCCTCGCCGATGTCGGGTGAGCCCAAACGCCTCGGGCTGGCGGCGATCAGGCAGGCGGCGTCCGATCAGATTTTCTTCACAATCCGGCGCTTCCGATGCGAAAGCCGATGCACTATCCTTGATCTCAGATGACAGATTCAGGCGTTCAGGCAAGGCTCAAGATTGTGGTCGGCTCTCGCTCCATGCGCGAGATCGCCGAGATCACCGGCGTGCACCAGGAGTCCGCCCGGCGTTACATGCGGGGCAGCACCCCCAGCCTCGGCTTTCTCGAAAAGCTCGCGGGCGGCTTGGGCGTCAACCTGCACTGGCTGGTCTCGGGGGAGGGACCGATGTACGCCGCGACCAGCGCCTCGCGCCTCGCCGGCGCCGGGCCCGACGAACTCGGCCCGCTGGTCGAACAACTGCTCGCCCGCGTCGAGGCCCTGGAAAACATGGTCGACCGCCTGCAGGACCGCCTCGACGAGCAGGACCGACGCCTCGGCATCCCGACGCACCACCGACCCCGGCTCTCCGGGGCGCACGAGCACGCCTCGCCCCATCGCGCCGATGGATCCGGTGAGGGGCGCGGGCCCGGCGGTACGATCGACGCATGAGCTTCAACGCCGACCTCGCCCAGCGCCTGGAACAGATCGCGAGCCTGCTGGAACTGACCGGCGCCGACCGGTTCAGGGTCAACGCGTACGCCAAGGCCGCACGCGTCGTGGGCGACCAGCCCCGCGACCTTTCCGAACTCGCCTCCGACCCCGGCGCCCTGACGGAGATCGAGGGCATCGGCAAGAAGATGGCCGAGAAGATCGCCGAGTTTCACGAGACCGGCGAGATCACCGAGCACAAGGAACTTCTTGAAGAGGTTCCCGAGGGCCTGCTCGACCTTCTGGAGATCCCGGGCCTGGGGCCCAAGACCGTCGCCCTGCTCTGGAAGGAAAAGAACATCACCGATCTCGCCGGGCTCGAAAAGAGCATCGAGGACGGCTCGATCCTCGACCTGCCCCGCATGGGCAAGAAGACCGTCGAGAACATCAAGGCCGCCATCGCCTTCAGCAAGTCCAGCGGGCAGCGGCTGAACATCGGCGTTGCGATGCCCGTCGCCGAGGCGATCGTCGAACAGATATTGAAGGTCAAGGGCGTCAAGAAGGCCGCGTTCGCCGGCTCGCTCCGGCGCGGCAAGGAGTCCATCGGCGACATCGACATCCTCGCCGTCGCCGACGATCCCGCGTCGACCCACAAGGCGTTCACCTCGCTGCCGGGCGTGCTGCAGGTCCTCGCCAGCGGCAAGACCAAGAGCTCTGTCCGCCACACGCTCGAAACCGACGCCGACCGCTGGGGCAAGCTCTCCGACGCCGCGCCGGCGGTGCAGGTCGACCTCCGCGTCGTGCCCGAGGCGTCGTGGGGCGCCGCCATGCTCTACTTCACCGGAAGCAAAGAGCACAATGTCCGCATGCGCGAACGCGCGATCAAGCGAGGCATGACCCTCAACGAGTACGGCCTCTATAAGGCCGACGAGGACGATAAAGACAAGAAGCCGCCGCAGGAACGGGGCGAGAAACCTGTCGCGGGCGACACAGAGCAATCCGTCTTCAAAGCCCTCGACCTCGTGTATGTCGAGCCCGAACTCCGCGAGGACCGGGGCGAGATGGACCTCAAGGAAGCACCCAAGCTCGTCACGGTCGACGACATCAAGGCCGAACTGCACGCCCACACCACCGAATCCGACGGCAGCATGAGCCTCGACGAACTGATCCAACAAGCGATCGACCGGGGCTACCACACCATCGCCGTCACCGACCACTCCAAGAGCGCGATCCAGGCCAACGGCCTCAGCGTCGAACGCCTCGGCAAGCAGAGAAGCGCCATCGAACAGGCCCGCGAACGCTTCGGCAAGAAGATCACCATTCTCGCGGGCAGCGAGGTCGACATCCTCGCCGACGGCTCGCTGGACTACCCCGACGATGTGCTCGAAGAGCTGGACTTCGTGGTCGCCAGTCCGCACGCCGCGCTCTCGCAGGAGCCGGGCGTCGCGACCAAGCGCCTGCTCAAGGCGATCGAGCACCCGGCGGTCCGCGTGCTGGGCCATCCGACCGGTCGCCTGATCAACCGTCGCAAGGGGCTGGAGCCGGCGATGGACGAGCTCTTCGCGGCCGCGAAGGAGCACAGGGTCGCCCTTGAGATCAACGCGCACTGGATGCGTCTGGATCTCCGCGACACGCATGTGCTCGCCGCGGTTGAGGCGGGGTGCCTCATCGCCATCAACACCGACGCCCACACACGGGCCGACTTCGACAACCTCCGTTACGGCGTGCTGACAGCCCGGCGCGGACGCCTCGGCCCGGACCAGTGCGTCAACACCTGGTCGAAGACCAAGCTCGCCAAGTGGGCCTCGGGCGGCTGAGCCCAAGGCCGACCGAACCCCTGCCCGCCCGACTATCATCGCCCGCTGCGAGCGGTCAACCGGAGCCCGAACCAGAACAACCCGTGACAAGCCCGGCCTTCGCCGCCGGGACGGAGCCTCTGCGCATGTTCGACAAACTCAACGACGGCCTCAACGGCGTCTTCCGCAGCCTCTCGGGCCAGAGCAAGATCACCGAGGACAATGTCCGCGACACGCTGGAGGAGGCCCGCACCGCCCTCCTCGAAGCGGATGTCCACTACGAGGTCGCCCAGGCCTTCTGCGACGCCGTGCTCGAAGACGCACTCGGCCAGGAGGTCACCAAGAGCCTCAAGCCCGGGCAGGAGATGATCGGCATCGTCCACCGGCGCCTCGTCGAGTTCCTCGGGGGCGAGATCGAGCTCGAAGGCGGCGCCGAGATGGCCGGTACCCCCGCGGGCGTCGGCACGACTTCCGACGCCCCCGCCATCATGCGCGTCAGCCCCGGCCCCACCGTCGTCATGATGTGCGGGCTCCAGGGCTCGGGAAAAACCACAACCTGCGGCAAGCTCGCAGGCTACCTCAAGAAGCGAGGGCGCAGCGTCATGCTCTGCGCCGCTGACCTCCAGCGCCCCGCCGCCGTCGAGCAGCTCCAGACCGTCGCCAAGCAGGTGCAGGAAGAACTCCCCGGCGGGGCGCAGGTCCACTGCTACGCAGAGCCGCAGCGCGTCGCCGAGTACGGCAAGGCGGTCGGCGTCGCGGTCGATGTCTGCCGCAACGCGCTCAAGGAAGCCCGTCGCCTCGGCGTGGACACGCTGATCCTCGACACCGCCGGGCGCCTGCACATCAACGACGAGCTGATGGAGGAACTGCACAAGGTCCACCGCGCCCTCTCGCCCCACCACATCTTCCTCGTCGTCGACGCGATGACCGGCCAGGACGCCGTCAACTCCGCCAAGGCCTTCCACCAGCGTCTCGAAGTCGACGGCGTCATCCTCACCAAGTTCGACTCCGACACCCGCGGCGGCGCGGCCCTCTCGGTCAAGCATGTCACCGGCGCCACCATCAAGTTCATCGGTGTCGGCGAGAAGCTCGACGCGCTCGAAGAGTTCCACGCCGACCGCATGGCCGGACGCATCCTCGGCATGGGCGATGTCGTCAGCCTCGTCGAAAAGGCCCAGCAGGAGGTCACCGAGGAGGACGCCAAAAAGCTCGAAGCCAAGATGGCCAAGGGCGAGATGGGCATGGACGACTTCCTCAAGCAGCTCAAGACCCTTCGCCGCATGGGCCCGCTCAAGCAGCTCATGGGCCTGCTCCCCGGCGTCGGCGCCGCGCTGAAGGATGTCCACATCGAGGACAAACAGCTCGACCGCGTCGAGGCGACCATCGGGTCGATGACACCCCAAGAGCGCTCGCGCCCGAGCGTCATCAACAACCCCAGAAAACGACGCATCGCCAAGGGCAGCGGCACCAAGGACACCGAGGTTGGCCAGCTCGTCAAACAGTTCGACACCATCAACAAGCTCACCAAGCAGATGGCCGCGATGAACGCCGGAGGCAAATCCAAGGCCGTGCGAGAACTCGCCCAGGGCGGCGGCATGGACGCCATGCTCCCCGGCGTCAAAGGTTTACCGGGCATGCGGACCAAGGGCTCGACCAAGGGTGGCTCAACGGGCCGCTTCAAGCAGCGGAAGAAGAAGCGGTAAGCGGCGATTCGCACCGAGTTCAGGGCGTAGCGGGCTGAAGCTCTGCAGCCCGCCGCCGGAGGCTTGAAAGCGCAGGCCGCGAGGGACTACCGATGCGCAACGCCGAAGCCGAACTCCGACGCCACGCGCTTCAGATTATCGATTGGACTATCGGCCAGTCTCCTGGGCAGACGATGCTGCTCTGCATCGCAACCATTGTTGCGGCAGGCATGGTGCTGCTGTGTTGCGGCGCCGGCATGTCGTTGGCGCCGGAACGCCGGATCCAGACCGCGATGAAGATTTTGGGGACAGCCGTGCTTCTTGCGACCGCGATTGCAGCGATCTACCTGCTTTCCACCTACATGGTCTTTTACCGGGAAGATCGAAGGGCACTGAGCAGGGGCCACCGCCTCTCTCAGGTCGCGGTGTTCTTTATGCCTGCCGCCATGCTGACCGCCGGCGCTCTCCTGGCGATCCGACAGGCGGCCGAGAAGATTCTCGCCCCAGCAACCGCACGCCGCATACACCGATCGAAGCGATAGCACCGGCCGACGGTGCTCACTCATCTCGAATAGCCGCTCCGACCGCACCACTGCCAAGATCTCGCCTTCGAACGAGGCGCCCGTTGCGCTGACGCTGATCCTCTTCGCAAAGCGAAGGATCGGGCCGAACGAGCAAAAACTCTACATTCCGCGAAATCGCGCAGCCGTGCCACCGACCTCTGCAAGAGGTCGGTGCTGTTTGCCAGTCACCTCGTCAACAGTTCAACCAATCCATCGATATCGATCACCGCGAACCGCTGTCATCCCGCAGCGAGAAGCACCGACCTCCGTTGGAGGTCGGTGGCACGGGTCGAAAAGCGATCCGGCCGGGTTCGGCCCCTCAATCATCGCTGTCAAAGTCAAACGCCGAAAGCACCAACTGCCCCGTCGTGTCTTCCACGATCACGCCCATCGCGTGCAGTGCGTTGAGCGCTGCCTGCTGTTCGGCCTGCTTCTTTGATGCGCCCCACGCCGACTCGTAGCGGTCCGGGCCGACATGCACCGAGACCTTGAAGCACTTGGCGTGGTCAGGGCCCTTCTCGTCGAGCACGCGGTAGACCGGCGTGTCGCCGAACTTCTGCTGTGCGTGCTGCTGCAAGAGCGACTTGAAGTTCTGGTGGTGCCCGCTGCGCACCGAGCTCTCGATCATCGGCGCCACGCAGCGCCGGATGAACGACGCCGCGGCGTCGTACCCCGCATCGAGATAGATCGCCGCGATGATCGCCTCGAACAGCGCCGCCGTCAGCGACGCGGGCACACGCTCCTGCATCCCCTTGCCCAGCAGCATGTGCCCGCTCAGGCCGAGGTCGTCGACGATCCGCGCACAGACCCTGCGGCTGACCACCGCGGACTTGATCTTCGTCATCTCCCCTTCCAGAAGATCGGGGAACTTCTCGAAGATCATCTCGCAGACCACCGCCCCGAGGATCGCGTCGCCCAGGAACTCCAGGCGCTCGTTGCTGTCCAGGCGGGTATCTGTGGCCGAGGCGTGGGTGAAGGCGATATCGAGCAGGGACTGAGTGCGGAACTCGTGGTCCAGCACCTGCTCGATCTCACGACGCTGCTCGTCGGTCATCGCACGCTCCAGCCCGGCGCACACCAAGGCCCGGGTACGACGCGCGGCCATCTCCGCGCGACGCCTTCGGTAGCCGGGAGGCGGGTAACACACGCCCGCAAGACTGGATCGAGACCGCTCTGACGCCCGTTCACTCAACGGACTCGGAGCAAACCCGGCCCTGTCGTTTCGGCCCGGCCGATTCGGATCCCATTCTACGGACATCTGTCGGCGTCACAACCCCTTTGCCCTTACTTGGGCCCCGCGACCCGAGACACAACCGGGCCTATCCTTCCGGCTCGGCCCGGCAGGTGGGCCGGGACAACCGACAGAGGCCGAAGTTATCGGGCCAAGCCCCCAGCCCAGTCGAACCCGGCATGCCGGCCGCGACCGGGCCGGAACAGCAGAGACGGAGACCGCTCATGACGACCCATTACCCCAAGCGCCGCAGCCGCATCAAGCGCAAGCGTTCCATGGGCTTCCTCGCCCGGATGCGCACCAGAAGCGGGCGGAAGCTCATCAACCGCAAGCGCAGCAAGGGCCGCATGGTCAACTCCGCCGACAAGCGCTGAGCGGGCTTTTCGTCGTCCCGCCTTTTTCACGCCGCGACCGCCTCTTTCGGGGAACGGGAGCGGCGGTTGTTTTTTGATTGGCTTCCGGGTGGCACGGCTCGCCGAGCCGTGTCCGTTCGATCCGCCCACTTCACCCCTCAGCCGCCATCCCCTGTCGATGCGGGCGCGTGCAGGTCCAGCCAGTCGGCGACCCTCGGCCCGAACATCGGCAGCAGCCAACTGATCCCAAGATGCCCCAGGGGGTAGGCGAGCAGGTCCGGACGACCCAGCCGCTCGAACAGCTCCTGCCCCCGATCCGCGCCGACGATCCGGTCCATCGTCGCGTGCAGCATCAGCACCGGCGTCGATCGCAGCACATGGGCGGCGTTGTGCGGGTCGAGGCGGCTGTGCGCCAGATACGCCTCGACCAGCTCGCCCCACTGCTCCGGTGTCGCGGGCTCGCCATCGACCGTCAGCCTGACGCCCCCCCGCCCCAGCGAGCTCGTGCGCACGATCTCGAGGAAGTTGCTGCCCCCCGCGATCAGCACCGCGGCGTCGAACCGATCGCCGAGCCTCGCCGCCGTCGCGGGCAGGACGATCGCCCCCAGGCTCAGGCCCATGAGCACGCCCGGCCGCTGAGGGATCTCGGGGTACTCCTGCTCGATCGCCAGGAGCAGCGCCTCGCAGGCGTAGGCCCACTCGGCGAAGCGGTCGTCGACGAGGGCCGCGACCACGCGCCCGGCCTCGTCGATCGTGGCGATTTCTTCGCCTTCACCGATGGCCAGCACCCTGCGCCCAACGAGGATCTCCTCGCGGTCCATGATGTTGGCCGGCGGCGTGATCACCAGCACCGCCCACCCCCGCCTGCGGAGGTTGCGGAGCATCGTCTGCTCGACCTTGTAGCCCGTGATCCCTGTCTGGTGGACGACGAGCCCCCGAGCCCGGACACCACGCGCAGGCTTGAACAGGCGCCCGACCGTCAGGCGGGTCGTCGTGCCGACATGCACATCCGGCCCCTGCTCACTGACGAGATCGGCGAGATCCTCTGGAGCAAGCGTCGAGGTGACGGCCCAGTACATCGCGGCCCAGTCGTGGTTGATCCCGGGCAGAGGAGGGTTCGGAACCTCGACCCGCGCGACGCGCCCGACGCCGAACGCCCCGAGGTCGTTCGCCCGCACCGGCCCGCGCCCGAAAAACTCAAACCCGTCGCGCGTGAGGTTGCCGAAGGTCCGGCGCATCGAGCGGACCTCGGCGTTGTCGGGGACCAATGTCTCGGCGTACCGGGGGGGCCAGACCTCGTCGGCGTAGGTCGCGACAGACGAGTTCAAGCGCGACGGATCGGCCGGGCGGAACGAGCCGCAGCCGGCGGAGACCGACAGCAGTATCGCGAGCAATGGAGCGAGGCGCGTGGCGAGCAGGCCGCGATGGCGCCCGCGCGAAGTCATCGGCTGATGTTGACGCCCACGCCGATCGGCTGGGGCCTGACTTCGTGGTTGGGCGACACGGTGATGCCCAGGGGGATTCGCTTGCCGTCGGGCCCGCGCGGGGGCATGCCCTCGTCGTCGATGATGCGCTGGATCGCCATGACACCCTCGATGAGCATTTCTGGCCTCGGCGGACAGCCGGGGACATAGACATCGACGGGGATGAACTGATCGCACCCCTGCACGGTGGCGTAGGTGTCGAAGACGCCGCCGGTCGAGGCGCACGCGCCCATCGAGATCACCCACTTGGGCTCGGTCATCTGCTCGTAGATGCGCTGGAGGACGGGGAGCATCTTGATGCCCACGCGTCCGGCGACGACCATCATGTCCGCCTGGCGAGGGCTGAAGCGTGCGACCTCGGCGCCGAAGCGGGCGAGGTCGTAGCGCGAGCAGGCGGTCGCCATGAACTCGATGCCGCAGCACGCCGTCGCGAACGGCATCGGCCAGAGCGAGCTCCGCCTCGCCCAGTTGACCACATGGCGGAGCTGGGTGGTGAGGAAGGTGTCTGTGCTCAGCGCGGCTTCGATGCCCATGTTCGCTCGGTCCTTCCGGCCCCTGTCGGGCCGGTCAACAAACCAGATCGGCCGGTGCGTTCCTCGGGAAAAGTCTTCCCGCTGCGCAGCGGTTCGTCGGGGCGGGCGAGGGGGATGCCCCGCCTGTGCGCACGACTCTATGCGCCCGAAACGGGCCTCAGCGTGCGATCGACTCGATGGCTTTCTGGGCGGCGTGCGGGTCATCAACCCTGAGCACGCAGCGGGTCGGCGAGCCGTTCTCCGGCGGGGCGAGGTAGGCGTACTGGACATTCACACCCGCGAGGGCGAGTTTGGTCGAGATCTCGCGCATGAACCCCTGCCCGGTGGCCATCGGGACCACGACCACCGGCGACTCAAGCACCGGCCCCGCGCCCGACTCGACCATCGACTCGCAGAGCTCCCGCAGACGCTCCTCAGGGTGGCCGAGCAGGCGGACGCACCCGCGCCCGTTGCTGTCGGCGACCGCGATCGCCGAGAAGGTGATCCCGGCCGCGGCGGCGGCCTCCAGGAAGCCCGCCAACTCGCCGGGGCGGTCGGCCAGGTAGATCGAAAACTCGGTCTGGAAGGGGGCGTCCATCGCTGGCAAGTGCCTCGCTTTCCCCTCAAAGTCGGGCGGAGATCGTAGAAGTCTGACCACGCCGAAACCATCGCGCCCGCGAGATTCCCACGGGTCGAAACCGCCCCGAAGCGGCATGCGTCAGCGTGGCTGGGCGGGGGCCTGGCTGCCCCAGGAACTCATCCGCTCGCGACGCCCGGCGACCTCCGGCTCCCCGAAGAGCACCTTGCCCACAGGGTCGCTCTCAAGGTCGCTCCGCTCGGTGCTCATCCCGCTGGCGCCGACCCCTCGGGTCCCGGTCACTCGCTTGTAGCAGCCCGCCGGGGCGAAGAGCAACACGCCCGCCGCGGCCCACGCCAACGCCGAACACGCCCGGGCGAAGCCGGGCCGAGATTGCCTGTCCATGGTCTGCTCATCGGTCTCGCGCGGGTCGGCGCCGCTTAGGCGTCGCCCCCGCCCCGCCCGGTGCTGCCGTCCGCCCGCCCGAACCCTGTCCGGACCGGCCCGATCCGCCCACGCTTCTCTCGCTCTTGGGGCCCGCGATGCGTTCTGCGCTGCTCGCTCCCTTGCCTGCGCCCTTCTTGCCCGGGCGGGTCGCATCGCGGAGGACCCGGACCTCGTCCCTCGTCAGTTCCCGCCACTCGCCCCGGGCCAGCCCCTTGAGGCGGAGCGGGCCCATGGCGATGCGTTCGAGCTTCTTGACGGGGTAGCCGACGCCCGCCAGCATGCGCCGGACCTGGCGGTTGCGACCCTCCTTGAGGGTGAGGTGCAGAGTGGTCCGGTCGCGGTCGCGCTTGACGATCTCGAGCTGGACTCTGGCGGTGCGTGCGGCGCCGACGGTTTTGCCTTCCTTGCGTTCGGCGAGGTAGATCCCCTCTTCCAGCGAGGCGATGTCCTCGTCTGCCAATTGACCTCGGACCACGACGCGGTAGGTCTTGGCGACGCCGTAGCTCGGGTGGGTGAGGCGGTTGGCCAGCTCGCCATCGTTGGTGAGCAGGAGGAGGCCGAGGGTCTCGAAGTCGAGGCGTCCGACGGGGAAGAGGCGTTTGGCGGCGGGGTGCTCGACGAGGTCGATGACGGTCCGCCGGTTGGCCCCCGGCTCGTCGGCGTTGGTGGTGACGGTCCGCGAGGGCTTGTTGAGCATGATGTAGATGCGGGGGTCGCGTTTGGGCAGGGCGAGGCCGTCGACCACGATGCGGTCTTCGTCGGGGTCGACGAGAACGGGCATCTCGCGGACGATCTCGCCGTTGACCGTGACCAGCCCGCCCTGGATCATCTCTTCGCAGGCGCGTCGGGAGGCGACGCCGGCGTCGGCCATCACCCGCTGGAGCCGGACCTTCTTGCCCGGCTTACGCCCACCCTTGGCGCCGGCCTTCGAGCCGGCCTTGGAGGTGGTCTCGGATTTGGGGCCGGAACCGGTTTCGCGTGGGCGGGAAGGTCTGGATTCTGCGTCCGAGTCTGGCACGGAGGATGATAGCGCTGGGCGCGCAGGCTCCCGGCCGGGGTGTCGTTCTTGCGGGCCGGGGGCGTGCGGGGGCGTTATCGTGCAAGCACTGGGGCAAGGACCCGCCCCACTGGAGCCGGCCGCATGCCTCAGGGTGAGACAGGACGATCCGCCACGCGCACGCCACGGGACTTGGCAGGCGGCCCTCGGGGCCGGGCGAACCCGGTGCTCGATGATGTGTTTCTGACGCCCCGCGTGATCGACCAGAACGCGTTCGAGGAGTTCTCCGCCACGCTGCGCGAGCTGATGGCGATGGCGACCGAGCAGCGTCGCTCGCTCCGCGAGGCGGCGAGCGAGGCCGCCGAGACCGACCGCTCCACCCGCGACCTGCGCGAGGAAGTTTCGACGCGGCTCAAGGCGTTGCGGGCGCTCCTGCCCGAGGTCGACCGCAGGCTCGAAGCCGCCGAGAAGATGGTCGGCGATGAGGTCGACGAAGAAGCGATCCGTCAACGCGTCCGCGAGGTGTTCGAGCGGTCCGCCTCCGAGCCTCTGGCCCAGCTCCGCACGCGCACCGACGAGGCGGTCCAGCACGCGCACAAACGGGTCGAGTCGCTGCTGATCGCGATGGAGACGAGGCTCGCCGAGGCGGAGCGTCGGGCAGAAGCCGCGGCTTCGGGCAACGCCAGCAAGATCGACGAGCAGATCCGGATGCTCGAGTCGCTGCTGACGCGTGTGCAGGAGGGTGTGCCGCACATCGAGCAGAGGCTGGCCGAGGCAGCGGGGAGAGCGCAGCAGCAGGCTGAGGCGTTCGGCTCGCACCTTGAAGAGCGCGTCGCTCAGATCCGCGCTGAGCTCGCCAAGGCGACCGGCCCGGCCGTGACGAACCTGCACCTGCTCTGCTCGCGCGCCGTCGAGGTGATCGGGCGCGATCCTCGCCTGGCCTCCGACCCCGACAACGAGACTCCCTACCGCGAGGGCAGCCTCGGCGACCTGATCGAGAAGGCCGGCGCGATCGACTCGCGGGCCCGGTCCGCCGCGGGCGAGGCCGAGGCGCTGCGAAGGCAGGCCGACGAGGTGAGTTCGGTGCTGCGCGACGCGATCCTCGCGGCGGCCGAGGGCTGCGACCGCCTCGAAACCGTTCGCGAGCGATTCAACAAAGAGACCGCCGAGAGCGAGAAGGCCGCGGCCCGCCTGGCCAAGTCGGTGCGCACGCAGCGAACCGCGATCCAGTCCTGCCTCGCGGCGATCGATTCGGAACAGGTGCGGGCGCTGCGGGCCGACGCGGACAGGATCGAACAGCTCGCGGAGAAGCTCAAGGGCGATGAGGCGGACAAGGCGATCAAGCTCGCTTCCAAGGCGGAGCGGTCGCTCCGCAAGGTCGAGACGCGCAGGGCGGAGCTTGAGCAATCGCTCGAAGCGACTTCGGCGCTCGCGGCCGAAGTGGAGATGCGCATCGGCGCGCAGGTCGACGAGCTCGCGGCGATGGTGCAGGAACCGCTGAACGAGCTCGGCGAGCATGTCACCAAGGTCGGCGACTGGCTGAACCGCCTGATCGACCGGGCCGAGCACGCGGGCAAGGGCGCCGAGCACGCGATCGCGCAGGCCGCCTCCGCGGGAGAACGGCTCGAAGCGGTGATCGAACGCCTGGAACCGTGGAAAGACCTGGCGGCTTCGGCGTGGAGCGGTGAGCTCCCGCCCAAGGCGCGCGAAGTGCTCGACCGGCTGCGCACCGATATCGGGCGCGAACTCGAAAAGGCCGAGACCGTGCTCGCGCGGCTCAGCCAGCGCGTCCAGCGGACGGAGCAGGAAGCGGTCGAGGTCAAGCCCGCATCGAAGGCGGGTTCGACCAAGCAGGCCCGTCCCGAGCTGTCGCCGCCGCCCCCGCCGAGGATGAAGGCGACCCGTTCACGCCGCCCCGGTCGCGGCGACGACTGACCGCGACACATCCCCACTTCCCAAGCCCCACACCCCTCCCAATGAAAAACCGCCCCTTCCGAGGAAGGGGCGGCTGCTTGTTTGGGCTGCGGCTCTTGTGGATCAGGCCGGGGCGAGGATCCGGTCCAGGAGGGAGCCGGAGTTCTGGCGGCCGATCCAGAAGATGGTGTTCTCGACGGAGTCGAAGGAGTTCGACAGGGCCCGGTCGAGCGTCGGGATCTGGAAGAAGCTGGCGTTGGGCGGGGGCAGTCGCGGTGCGTTGGCCGCGAGGACATCGACGCCGCCGGGGGCGTTGTTGGCCGTGACGCGGAGGCCCATCAGCTCGTTGAGGTGGCGGCTGACGCTGGCGGTGATGGAGGTGATCAGGTTGTCGACATCCTGCGCCGAGGGGGTGAAGCCGAGCTGGGCGTGGGAGGGGACGAAGACGACGGCTTCGTCGTTCTGATCGATGTTGAGCGGGTCGGACCGCTGTGCGAAGCCGAAGGGCTGGCTGAGGATCCCGCCGCCGAAGCCGAGGTTCAGGCCGAACGCCTGGCCGATGGTGCTGCCCAGGAGCGAGCTCTTGGGATCAACAGCGTTGGAAAGGAAGACGGTGGAGAAGTCCTGGAACTCGAAGTCGCGGGGGTTGGTCGAGAAGCGGACATCGACGCCGGCCCTCGCGTAGAGGCTTTCGAGGTTGGAGACCACGCTGCCGACGATGTAGTCCTTGACGGGCTGGCCGTTGACGGCCGAGCCGACGAGGCCGAGCACCGAGGGATCGAAGGCGGTGAGTGTGGTCTCGCGGTTGCCGGCTTCGAGCCAGTTGACATTGCCGCCCTGGAGCTCGATGAAGACATTCTGGGTGCGCTGGACGACCGGGGCCGTGCCTTCGGTGACGATGCGGATGCTGTAGTCGGTGTTGAAGACACCCTGGAGGTAGATCGCGTAGGAGGCGGGGGCGAGGCCGCCGCCGTCGGCGCGACCGGGCGCGGCGAAGGTGATGTAGAAGTCGCCGTTCTCGTCGAAGCCGTAGCTATTGATGCCGTTGTCGGCGATGACACCGGGGGTGCCGCCGGTGGGCGAGAAGTCCGAGGGACTGAAGAGGAGTGAGGCGTCTGCGAGGCCGCTGGCGCCGGTGGTGTCGAAGAGGGCGAACTGGACGAAGTTGCTGAAGTCGAGGAAGGAGGAACTGAAGTCCTCGCCGAGGTCGGGCCCGCGGCTGCCGAGGTCGGCGCCAAACTCGTTGAGCCTGACGGTGATGGTCATCAGCGTGCCGGGCTGGATGGGCTGGCCGTTGTTGAGGAGGTAGACATCGATGTCGGGGTAGATGTCGCCGGGGATGCCGACATGGCCGCGGGGGCCGATGGAGCCGTTAATGTCGGTGACGAGGCGTCCGCCCTGGCGTGTGGAGGTGATGTCGCCGGTGGGGCTGGCGCCGACGACGGTGTTGCCGGGCCCGCGTGTGAAGACATAGCCGCCGCGGACGATGGACTCGACATCGTCGTCGGTGCCGAGCTCGCCGTCGGGTCCGGCGAAGTCGATGAGCCTCGGGGCGTTGACGATGCGCTTGGCGCTGCCGGCGTCGGTGATGTCGTTGAAGCCGCTGTTGCCGTCGTCGTAGACGGTGATGTCGAAGCGGTAGTCGCCGAAGGTGCCGGGGAGGTTGGGGAAGTTGACGAGGCCCTGGCCCTGGAAGGGGAAGAGGCCGGTCTGCGGGTTGGCGTTGGCGACGGCGATGATGTAGGTGCCGGTGGTCTGGACGAAGAGGTTTCGCTCGCTGACAAAGTCGGCGAAGCCGATGCCCGAGCCGGGGAGGACGACGACATCGTTGCTGGCGTTGGGGCCGGTGAAGCTGTTGACGAGGTCGCCGCTGGGCGTGAGGACCGAGACTTCGGCGAACTGACCGATGCCCTCGACATTGCTCAGGCGGAGGAACTGCCCGGCCTGGAGGGTGATGCTGTAGAGGTCGGTATCGGCGCCGAAGCGGAAGTAATCGAGATCGTGGTCGGGGTGGTTGCCGATGCGCCCGCGGATGGTGTGGGGGACATTGACATCGGGCAGCCCGTCGGGCTCGTAGTTGTTGTCCATCACCAGGTTGAGGTTGGCGGGACCGTAGAAGTCGACGCTGATGGGGTTGCCGAAGACATCGTTGCCGGTGAGCCGGACCGGGCCGAGCCTGTCGCCGACATCGCCGACAATGGCGTCCTGGGAGAAGTTGTCGCCCGCGAAGCCGTCGGCGTTGCCGTCCAGGCGTGCGCCCTCGATCTGGCCGCGGAGGATGTCCTGGGAGAGCTCGAAGCGGTAGACGCCGGGGCCGGGGACGGCCGGGCGCTGCGGGAGGCTCCGCTCGGTGACGGAACGCTCGAAGCGGACGAGGGCGGAGTTGCTCGCCTCGTCGTAGCTGATGGTGTAGTCGAGGCCCTCGACGAGGAAGATCTGCTGCGAGCCGGTGGCGCCGCGGAGCTCGCGGACGCTGAGGGCGTCAGAGAGCGTCGCCGCGTCGATGGGCTGGTTGAAGTTCAGTCGTGCCGTGAAGACATTGGCCGCCTCGGTGACGCGGAGGTCGGCGACCTGGATGGGCAAGGGCTGCGTCTCGGCGCGGGTGATGGCGAAGTTGCCCTTGTTCACGCCGGCGGTGCCGCCGATGTTCACTGTCCCGATCGTGCCGGTCGAGGAGATGCGGAAGGACTCGGTCGAGCGGTTGGAGCCGACGCCCGAGCCGGTGATGGTGATGTTGCCGATGCGCGAGCGGCCGGGGGCGACGCGGTCGTCGGCGGTGCCAAAGAAGCGGTCGGGGCCGCGGAGGGCGCCGGCGACGATGTCGGACTCGAAGAAGTTGCCGCCGACGGTGATGTTGGAGGCGAAGCCCGAGCCGACACGGTCGGCGTTGATGCCCGTCCCGCCGTAGTCAGAGTTGGCGCCGAGGTCGCCGCCGATGAGGATCGACGAGTTGGTCATGTCGCCGGCGATGGCGACATTGCCGAGCTGGTCGGCGACCGAAAGGCGGCTGCGGAGGAAGGAGTTGGCGCTGAATGCGGTCTGGGCCCCGCCGCCGAGGGTGGATGCGGCGCCGAGGTTGCGTCCGACGCGGATGAGCGAGGTGTCGACGACGCCGTTGACGGTGATCCGCGTGGCGCTGCGGAAGATGTTGACATCCGCCTGCATGCGCCCGTTGATCGTGATCGTGCCGGCGCTGACGAGGTCGATCTTGGCCTCGTTGCGGACGGTGGCGACCTGGTCGCCGTAGCGGCCGTTGACGGTCAGGGTGGTGACGCGGCGGGCGTCGATGAAGCCGGCGTCGAGGTTTCTGAAGGTCATCGTGCTGACATCGCCGCCGAAGCGGATGTCGCCGGTGGTGCGGACATCGCGGAAGGTGGCCGTGCCGCCGTCGCCGTCGATCACGACGCTCGAATCGCCGCGCAGATTGCCGACGATGTTGAGCGTGCCGAGCGAAGCGTCGTTGCGCGAGTAGACATTGAAGTTGCTGATGCGTTGGTTGTCGCGGGTCGACTCGACGGTGAGCGAGGACTGCAGCGTGGTGCCCGACAGGCGGACCGCACGCGTCTGCGAGTCCCATGTCGCCTGGCCGGGGCCGCTCAGCGTGATGCGGACAGCCTCGTTGTTGCCGAGGTTGACCTCCAGCCCGCCCGCCCCGACCGGCGTGCCCGCGGGCGCGCCGAGGAAGATGCGGCTGTCGGCCACCGGGCTGTTGACGCCCACGAGGTTGAAGCGGTTGTCGCCCTCGATCGAGCTCTGGATGTTCTCAGAGCCGAAGCGGGTGGCGATGACATTCGAGCCCGAGCCGATCGAGACATTCCGGATCTCGCTGAAGCCCAGGGCGCGCGTGACGCCGGCGGTGCCGGAGTTGTACACGCCGTTGGCGCCCGCCGAGAGTCCGGCGACGAAGTCGACATTGTTGGTGTTGCCGCCGATGGAGACGCCGTCGATCACGCCGGCGCGAACAGTGTCGGCGTCGGCGCCGATGCCGCCGGGGCGGTTGTTGAAGCCGAGATCGAAGACGCCCGCGGCGAAGAGCACATCGATGGCGTTGCCCCCGATGGTGATCCCGCCGATGCGGTCGCCGGCGGCGAAGTAGTTCGCGGCGCGCGTGCCCCGGGTGCCCGAGTCGGCGAGCACGCCCATCCCGATGTTGATCTGCTGGATCCGCTCGCCTGCGTAGAACCCGGTCTCCCACGCCTGGCCGGAGATGTTGATGTTGACGATGTTGCGTCCGGCGTGGATCTGCGGCCCGTCGATCTGGGAGGTGTTGGCGGTGCCTGTGGGGACCTGGCTCCTGAAGTTGTCGAACTGGACATCGGGCGAGAGGTTCTGGTTCACGCCGACATTGCCAAAGACGTTGTTGCTGGAGGTCACAGAGAGCGAGACGATGTCCAGCCCGGCGTGAACGCTGCCCAGGAGCGAGCCGTTGTTGATCGTGAGGGATTCGATGCTGCCGTCGTAGGCGGCGATCCTTCGGCCCTGGAGCAGCGAGCCGTTGTTGATGGTGATCGTCTGGATGCCGCGGGAGTAGCTGATGATGTTGCCGCCGAAGTCGCCGTTGATGGTGACGCGGCCGATGCGGTCGAAGGCCTCGATAGAGCCGCCGCCGAGGGTGCGGTTGCCGGGCAAGTCGACGCCCCGCCCGATGGTGACACCGGCCTGGCCGGCGCCCCCCCCGCCGATGACGCTCCCGCCGGGCACGATGACCGTGTCGATCCCGAGCGTCCCGCCGACGCGGACATCGGAGTAGAGCTGCCCGTTGGGAACCGAGAGGGAGAAGAGGTTGCCTCTGACGAGGATGACGCCCGTCTCGCCCTGGCGCCCGATGTGGCGCCCGGCGACGAGCTGGCTGACACCGCCGGAGATGTCCGCGTTGAGCACCAGGTCTCGCCCGGCCTGCACAACGCCGACGACGCCGGTGTCGGTGGTCGTCCTGATGGTGGCGACCATGTCGCCCGCGAGGGTGGCGACGCGGGCGACGGGCCCGGCCGAGACGACCTCGCCGCTGAAGCCGGTGCCGGCCTCGAGGTTGTTCAAGCGGCCGTCGGAGCCGCTGATGGTGAACTTGCTGTTGAAGATGCGTCCGCCGGCGGTGATCGCGTTGACGAGGCCCGCGACCCTGATCTCCGATGAGGCGATGTCGTTGGTGACGGCCATCGACTGGCGGATCTCGCCGGTGTTGATGCGGCTGGCTCGGAAGGAGTTGTTGGCGATCAGCCGCTCGATGCGCCCGTCGACCTGGATGTCGACGCGGGCGAATGTGCCGGCGGAGATCTGCCCGCGGACATCACCGATGATGTCGATCAGCAGGTCGGACATGACGCCGGTGGTCTGCTTGGTCTCGATCCGCTGGACATTCCCGCCGATGATGATCGTGCTGGGGCGGAACTCCTGATCGCTGCCGGTGCGCGTGGAGTTGCGGTAGCCGGTGGCGAGGATCGCGTCGGCGCGGTTGGTCAGCTCGATGGTCGAGGCGTCGAAGAAGCCGTTGGCGAGGTCGAGGCGTTCGAGCTCCTGGGCCCGGATGCTCGAGCGGAAGAAGTTGGCGTCCTGGCCGTCGACCTGGCCGATCACACCGAGGATCGCCTCGGTGGTATCGAAGAACTGGGTGACCCAGAGCGAGTCGAACTCAGCGACGAAGATCTGGGCGCCGTCGTAGTCGCCGCCGCCGCGGAGGCGGACCTGCTCGATCCCGCCGAATTCGAAGGGCGGCTCGGCGGGGGTGAAGTTGTTGCCCGCGGCGATCACGCTGCGGATCGAGGCGCCGGCGGTGCGCCCGCCCTCGACCGACTCGAGCTCGTTCTCGGCGAAGATGCCGGTGGTGGCGATGGGCGACTGCTTGCGCTGACCCAGCCCGTCGCCGATCTCGACCGTGCCGATGTTGGGGGCGTGGATCACGCCGACGATCCCGTCGAACCGGTCGGCGACATTGCTGTTGTCGGAATTGGCCTGCAGGTCGATGAGGGTCGCGCCCCCGCCCTGGAGCCTCACATCGCCCATCGCGCGGGCGACGCGGACGAACTGCACATCGCCCTCCCGGACCACCACGCCGTTGAGGAATGTTCCGAACGGCCCGCCGATGTCGTCCAGGGCGGCCGGGCCGGTGGCGCGGGCGAGCGAGTTGACCGGGCGGAAGGCGGTTCCGTTCCACAGCGGGCTCATGGTGTTGCCGCTGATGCCCAACGCCCCGCCGACCTCGTCATTCAGGCCCGCCTGGATGCCGAGTTCCGGGCCGATCAGACGCGGGCCCCACGCGGGGACCTGGGTGCGCCCGAGGCTGCCCCGGGTGATCTCAAGCTCGTTGAGACCGATCACATCGATGGCGACGATGTCGCCGTTGAGCGTGGTGTTGCTGATGCGGTTGAGCCCGGTGCCGCCGGTCTGGACGATGCGGTAGACATCGATCTCGGTGTTGCCGGAGATGTTGATGTTGCTCTGGAGCGTCGCGTTGGTGACATCGATGCGCCCGATGGAGACGGGGCCTGCGCCGGAGGTGCCGCCAACGCCGGAGATGTCCAGATTGCGGCCGCCGGCGAGGTTGACCTCGATGTTCGCGATCGCGACGCCGACGGAGCTGTCGATCGGCATGATTCTGACAACACCGATGGGCACCTGCGAAGGCACGCCGGTGACATTGATGCTGACCCTGCCGCCTCGATCGTCGGTCAGTTCGAGCGACTGGCCGGGGATGATGGGCAGCTCGGTCTGGAGTCCGACGAGATCGATCCTCGGGAAGTCCATGAACCGGATGTCGGTGTTGACGCCCGTCTGGAAGAAGCGGGCGGTGTCGACATTGCCCTCGAAGATGCCGACCTGCGTCCCGCCATTGGCGATGTCGATGTCCTGGCTGATCAGGAAGGCGCCGAGGGTGGCGTTGTCGGGCAACACGAAGCGGGAGCCGACGCCGTACATGTGGGCCCCGGCGCGGATCATGCCGACCGAGCCCGTCGCGCCCGGGTTGGCGACCAGGTCGCGTCCGGTGCGGAGCACGATGCCGACAGTGCGGAGATCGTTGCCCCCTTCGTCGATCGGCTGGAGATAGCCGATGCCGCCGCTGATATCGATCGTGCCGACATCGCCGCCGACATCGATGAAGAGGAACGAGACATCGCCCTGGGTGGGGCCGTCGCCGCCGAGCTCGCTGCGCCCCGTGAGCAGCATGCCCAGGTTCCCACCGATGTTGTATCGCACCTGCCCGAAAGCCTGGTGCGGATCGATGTCGGCGCCGGTCCAGATGCCGTAGAGGTTGCCTTGGACGGAATACACGCCGGCACGGAGGCTCTGACGGATCCTCGCCTCTTCCTGAGCGGAGTTGAAGATCTCCTCGGGATCCTGGATGTCGCCGCTGGGCGTGTAGTACCCGGTACCGATGCGGTGGGCGCCCCACGAACCGTTCAGCACCGTAATGCTCGGCTGCCCGGCGCTGGTCTCCGCCGGGGTGCCGCCACCGCTCCTGACCGATCCGAGCGTCGTCGGCGCCATGCCGTTGATCGCGACGGTGTACGCGACGCCGTCGATAAACCGCTCGCTGGAGCTGTCGGGGTCGTACACAACGAGGTAGTACACGCCCGGCGCGTCGGGCTCGAACACGAAGCTCTGGCCCTGGGCGAGCTGGCGCGCCTGCGTCTCGCCGGCGGCGACGGTCCGCCCGTCAGAGTCGACGATGCGGAGCCCGACATTGGTGTTGGGCGACTGCACGACAACCGGCGAGTTCCCGTCGACGGCGAAGCCGAAGACATCCGACACATCGACCGCCGTGTTGAACGCGGGATCGCGGTAGCCGACCTCGCCCCGGATCTCGACGGCGGTGCCGAGCGAGCCGACCCACTCGGCCGCGTCGATCACATCGTTTCGCAGCACGGAACTGCCCATCAGCAGAGGCTGATCGGAGTAGGGCCTGTTGCCGCCGTTGAAACCCGGATTGCGCACCTGGAACTCGGCCCAGGCGTTGAAGAAGAAGCCTTCATCGACCTGCGAGCCCTCGGGGGTGGCCCAGATGAACTCACGCTCGCGATAGCGCAGGATGTCGCGCGGCGGCCTGTTCGCCGGATCGTTGATGTCGCCGACGACGGTGATGTCCATCATCGTGCGTCCGCCGGCGATGAACTCGCCGAGCGAGCGACCGACGACAAGCTCGTTGTTGGTCTTGAATCCCTCGGTCACCACCAGCCCGGGCGGGATCGATGCGTCGTCTTCGAACACATAGAAACCCGCGTCGCTGGCGACAATGAACGCGCCGAGGTCGCCGTCGACCGTCGTCGAGCCCATGTTGTAGCCGATGTTGATCTCGTCGACGGCGCCTCTGTACCTCGACGAACCGAACAGGATGCCGTGGATCGACACGCGCCCCATCGACGAGCCGTCGTTGACGAAGATGCCCTGCGAAGGGCTGTTGAACGCGAGCGGATCGGTCAGCGCCAGACCGCCCCCGGCGCCGGAAATCCCGGGCACGCCGCCGCCGGGATTGAAGGTCTGGGTCGAGGTCGGGTTGCGGACAAAGGGCGAGCCGATGATCACCGAGCCCTGCCCGGGGGGCAGGCCGATGCCGTCGTCGTCGGCCGTGAACCCGAAGCCGAAGCCGGCCTGCGAGAACTGGTCGAAGATGCCAATAAAGTCTTCTGAACGCGTGTAGGTGAACGCGCCCTCGCCCGTGCCTTCCTGGTACTCGCCCTCTGGGAGCTCGATCGGGCTGAACGAAGCGGTCTGGCTCTCGCCCTGCTCGATCGTGCCGCCCAGCACCGTGAGGTTGGTGCGCGAGTCGGTGTTCTCCAGAACGATCCGGCCGATGCCCGCGTTGAAGTCGGGGATGCCGTCGAAGTTCCGGTCGATCAGCACGACATTGTCGACAACGCCGACACGGATCGTCGGAACGATCGGGCGGTCGTAGAGGTCGGTGATCGTCGCGCGGGCGCCGATCGGGCCGACGAACCGGACCTCGGCGCCGAAGATCGTGCTCGACACGACCTCGTTGAAAATACCGAAGGGGAGCGTCGCTGCGAAGTCGTCGAGGCGGAACGGGTTGGGGTTGTTCGCCGTCGCGACCAGACGGACCTCGTCGAAGACGCCCGTGACGCGCGGGTCGGCGGCACTGAAGAAGAACTCGCCGACACCCGCGGCGATGTTCGCCCCGTCGCCCCCGATGTTGAAGTCACGCAGCGCGGTCCCGGTGAACGCGTCGATCACCTCGCCGTCGAACAGCAGCTCGAGGCGGATGTCGTTGTAGGGCAGGCCGAACGCGGTGATCGGCTGGAACTGGGCGTTGACGCCCCGGTTGGCGAAGAAGCTGAAGTCCTGCATCGCCAGGGGGAGGCCGGACTCCTCGCCCAGGAACTCGAAGGACATGAACCGCCCTTCCTGACGGGTGATGACCTGCAGGGCCTCGGTCCCGGCCACGGGCCCGTCGGGACCCACCTGGGCGATGATCCGCGAGTCGGTCGCCGGGGAGAGGTTGTGGCGGACGCGGAGGTTCGACTCGTCGAAGACGGTGCCGCTGGGGATGTTCCGCGGGGCCTCCTCGCCGAAGTCCTCGTCAACGATCTCGGGATCGTCCGGATCCTCGATCTCGATGTTGGTGTTGAGGTAGGGGATCGCGTACCCGAAGATCACCGCGGCAACGCCGATCCCGTCACCGTTGAAATCGCTCTCGGGCGTGATCTCAAGGGTGAACAGAAGCTGACGGGGCTCGAGCCGCTCGACGGCCGGACGGGCCGATCGGCCTGCAAGAGCCGCGAGCCTGCCCGCCGAGAGCTTCTCGGCAGACCGGGTGCGCCGACGAACATAGGGACGCACGACAGCGGAAGAACGGTTCATGGCTGCTCCTCGGACATCCACCCGGCTCTGCCGGGCGGCACAACCTACTTCATCGCCGCAAGATCCTCAACCCACCCGAACCTCACACAACGCGAACGAAAGCGCCATGTCGGCTCCGGATGCCTCAGGATCTCGCTCCGGTGGGGCCTCGTGCCTTGCGACGGCCTCGCGGGCAGCAAGCGGGGGCTGCCCCTAAAGAACCGACGCGCCCCGGCGTGGTGGGTCCCGGGGCTCTCTCGCGGTACGCACGGCGCGTGCCGCTGTTCCGGAGTGTACCACAACTTGACGCCGCGCGCCAAACACCGCTGTCCCGGATTTTCTCCCCAACCCCGCCCCGATACCGCTACAGGATCCGCCTGGACCGGGGGTAGCTCCCCAGAACCGACAGCTCTTTGCAGTGACGCTCGACCTCATCGAGCGCGGAAGCCAGCTGCGCGTCCTCCCTGTGCCCCTCGATGTCCAGAAAGAAGGTGTACTCCCAGTTGTTCCGACCGCTCGGGCGCTTGTCGATGTGCGCCAGGTTGATCCCCGCGTCGGAAAACACCTTCAGCACCTCGACGAGCGCCCCGGGCTTGTCGGCTGTCTTGAACATGATCGAGGTCTTGTCCTCGCCCGACCGCATCGCCCGATGCCTGCTGATCACAAAGAACCGTGTCACATTGTTCGGGTTGTCTTCGATGTCCGCGAACAGCACACGCAGCCCGTAGAGCTCGCCCGCCAGCGAGGGCCCCACCGCCGCCGACCCCGGCTCGGCCCCGATCGACTCGGCGAGTTTGCACTCCTCGGCCGCGGTCATGGCCGCGCGGCTGGAGCTCGCCGCCGCCAGCACCTCCGCCTGCGGGTACTGCGTCGCCAGCCAGGTCCGGCACTGAGCCGAGGCCTCGGGCTTGGCGTGCACCCGCCGGATCTGGCTCGGCTGGCAGTTCGCCAGCAGCGCCAGGTGCACCGCCAGCTGCACCTCGGCGTAGATCGTCACCTCGCCGGTGGTCTCCAAAAAAGCGTCGAGGGCCTCGGCCACGCCCCCGTGCGTCGAGTTCTCGATCGGCACCAGCCCGTAATCGACATGCCCCCGCCGGACCTCCGTGAACACGCCCCGGATCTCACGCAGGTCCTCGAAGGAGACCGACGAGCCGAAGTGGGCCATCGCCGCGGCGTGGCTGAACGACCCGGGCGGGCCCAGATACCCGATCCGCAGGGGCTGCTCGATGGCGAAGCTGCCGCTCATCAGCTCCCGGAACACCCCCTCGACCGCCCTGTCGGGCAGGGGACCGGTGTTGGCCTTCAGGGCCTTGGCGAGGACCTCCGCCTCGCGGTGGGGCGCGTAGATCGGGGCCCCGGTATTCCTTTTGCTCTTGCCCACCTCAACGACCAACGACGCACGGTCGTTCAGGAGCCGGACCAGACGCATGTCGATCCGGTCGATTTTGCGCCGGAGCTCCTTCAGAGCCTCCTGGCCCGCGAGCTCCTGCTTGGTCGGGGCGTGCTTGGCGGGAGTGGGCTTGGCGGCTGGGGACGCGGGGGGGGGGGTCTTGGGCTTGGGCCCGCGTGCGGACGCGCCGCCCGACCCGCCTGAACGGGTTGGCTTTCCTTTGGAGGTTCCCCCCTGTCCTCGCCGATCTGGTTTCTTCGGACCTTTCTTGGCCAACCGATCGCTCCTTCGGGCCGGATGACTTGTGTCGGCCCGGGCCCCGAGCCGACCGTACCGTTACTGGCCGCTGCGCGGCTCCGAGGGTAGGTGGTGCGTCTGTGCGCGATCAGGATTACTCACACCTGTTTTCCGCTCCCCGGGCAGAGCCCGGCGCGGCCGCTGTGCTCGAATCGGCGACCGAGCACCTGACCCAGCTCCCCGCCGAGGCGCAGATCGTGCTCCTGGCCCTCGTTGTGGCGGGGGTGATGCTCTGGTTGTTCGGGGGTAGGTTCATCAAGCCGGCCTTCGCCTCGCTGGGGCTGGTGCTGGGTTCGGCGACCGGGCTGCTGATCGCCGCGGCCCTCGGTGAAGACAACATCGGCCAGTGGCCCGCCCTCCATGTCGGATTGCTCGCCGGAGGCGTGATCGGCCTGACGATTTCGGTCGTGGCGTTCAAGATCGCGATGATCGGGGCTGCGGCGGGCGCGTTCGCGGCGGCGGGCTTTCTCATCTCGCTCATCATCGTCCAGCACCGGCCGGCCATCGAGGCCGACACCGAGCTCTTGGCGGTGCAGATGCAGGAGCAGGGCTACAGCGAGGACGAGTACGCCGAGGTGCTGGGCATCCTCGGCGCTCCGGGCATGTCCGACAACGGCGACAACGGAGAGAACGGGGCCGCCGCACGCCAGCGCCTGGTCGACAGCATCGACGAGGCGGTGACGGGGGCCGCGGGTGTGGTGAACGAATCGGCAGCGCAGATCCGGGGCTTCGCCTCGGCCCTGTACCACGACCTGAAGGGCTTCCACGACAGCCTCGACCGCGACGGGGCGATGATCGTCGGGGCGTGCGCCTTCGGCGGGGCGCTGGCGGGGATGCTCATCGGGCTGTTCAGGCCGGGCAAGTCGGCCGCAATGATCACGGCGATGACCGGCTCTGCGATCGTGCTGTTCGCTGGGATCTGGCTGGTGCGCGCGTGGGAGCTGCCCTTCGACGGGGTGGTGACGCGTGAGCCGATCGCTTGGGCGAACATCTGGCTGGTGATGTCGCTGGTCGGGTGGATCTTCCAGCTCAGCCGCATGCTGGCGAAGGTGCAGAAGCCGGTCGGGAAGTGAGGGTGGCCCGGCTCGCCGGGGAGTCCCCTACTGCTTCGCCAGCTCGATCTTCAGCGTCGCCGTCGCGATCATGCGCGGGTCGGGACGCAGTTCGATCGAGCGGGCGATGGCTTCCTTTGTGCGCGCGATCTGACCTTCAAAGACCTCGCGCCCGTTGGCGATCACCTTCACCGGCCGGTCGAGGTCGAGCAGTTCGTCGCTGAGCAGGAGCTCGACCTGCGGCACATCGGCCGACTCGATGGTGATCGTCTGGCCCTCGACGCTCGCGGTGATCTTGCGCCCGCGTGCCGCGTGCTCCGGATCGACCGCCAGCCAATAGAACCGCTGGTGCGTCGTGTTGCCCTGGCGCCAGAAGACGCGGCTCGGCCACGGGTTGCGCGTGTGCCCGGCCATCCAGGGCACGCCCTCGGCGTCGCGCCGCTCCATCCAGTGCCCCAAGTCCGGATAGATCTTGACCATGTGGGGATAGCCCTCGGGGTCGGCCTCGCGCAGATCCGCGAGCTTCTCCCCCCACTCTTTCGCGACGCTGTTCCGGTTGAATGCACCGTCGTTCTCGCCCATGAAGATCGCAAACGGCAGGTTGCGCAGGCCGTGCGGCGTGGCGTCGTTTGGATGGCCCGCCATCATCGAGGCGGCCGCGAAGCGGTCGGCCAGGCGCGGCGCGAGCTGATACGCCCCGTCGCCCCCGGCCGAGTACCCCATGAGATACACGCGGTCGGGATCAACGCCCCAGACCACGATCGCCGATTCGATCAGCCTGCCGAAGAGCGCATCGATCTCGGGGCGGTGCCAGAGGTTCCATGTGTCGCTGGGCGCGCGCGGCGCGATGTAGATCCCTTCCTCGGGCTCGTACAGGCGGATCTGGTTGCGCCACTGGCGGTCGTTGACCTCGACGGTCGTGCCGCCGCCCCCGTGCATCGAGATCCAGAGCGATGGCCCAGCGTCGGGCGCGTCGCCGAACCGCCGCTCCAACAGGCGCAGCTCGTGCCCGCCGAGTTCGATCACGCCCGCTTCGAGCTCTGAACGGCGCTCCTCGGCGATCGCTTCTGCGTGCTCGCGCCAGAGCCTTCGCGACGACTCTTCGGCCTCATCGCGGCTCAGGCCCAGCTCGTCCCAGTAGAGCTCGATGACGCGCCCGGCAGCGTGGCGCTCGCCGAGCGTCGCGGACCGCTCAACGCCATCGACGCGCAGCACGATCTTCAGCGGGCGGGCGTCGATCGCGGGAAACTCGGCGACGCGGTTGATGTCGTCGGGATCGGCGAAGGTGCGCGAGGTGTGGGTCTTGCCGTCGTGCTTGATGCTCGCGTCAGCCGCGAGCCTCGGCCCGCCCCGCGACGCCCAGAGGCGCACGCCGAGCACGGGTTCTGCGCTCGTTCCGGCTCGCGCGTAAGTGCCCGTGACATCGACGCCGGGCACGCCTGTGTCCTGGATGTTCCACGCGAGGGGGTAGTGATCGCCCGTCTGCCGCCACGACGAGGCCCAGACCCCGTGCAGGCGGTGGCCGGGCACGGTCGAGCGGGCGCGCCCGACGAACCAGGCCCGGTCGAGCCCGCCGGCGTTGTACTCGGCAGCGCCGGTGAACCGCCAGCGCTCGCCGTCGTGGATCTCGATCCACGCGTGGTTGCCGCCCGAGCCCGGCCAGCTCGCGACGCCCGCGATCCGGGCCGGGACGCCGACGCTTCTGCACGCCTCGATGAGCAGGATCGAAAGCCCCGTGCACGAGGCGAGGGCGAGGTCGAGCGTCTCGTTCGAGTTCTGGTTCGCCCGCCTCCGCTCGGTGCTGTAGCGGACGCCGGTCGAGCGGAACAGCTCGCGGTTGAGCGCCTGCACGGCCTCCGCGGCCGTCGCCGAACCCTCGACGATCGGCGCCGCGAGCTCGTGCACACGCCGACGCGACCTCGCCCGCTCCTCATCGAGCACGGCGTACGGCAGCACATCGTTGAAGAAGAGCTCGTCGTCCAGTTCTTTCGCCCACGGATAGGTCTCCCGCGCGCGGAGCGAAAGCTCGATGGCGACGAGCACGATCTCGGGGTCGATCTGTGCGTCGCGCTCGGGCCGGTGCTCGGCGAGAAACGCCGCGGCTTCTGCGCCCGCCTCGCCGAAGCGTTCTGAGGCCTGCTGGCGGATCTGGTCCCATGTGCCGCCGGCCCAGGCCGCGGGAGCGAGCGTGAGCAGGACGAGGGCGATGGTTCTCGCGATGGTCATGGGGGGAGTGTAATAGAGGGGAGTGGGGTGTGGCTCAGCAGATATCGCGGGGCAACGACATGAAAACACTGGCGGGCGAGCCGCCAGTGCCACAGGTCTGCGTTTGTGCTGGATCGCTCAGCGGTCGATGATCGGCGTCGGCTCGTCTCGCAGCGCTTCGGCGGTGATGGAGCGTTCGATCGCTTCGATGTTTGCCGGGACGATCGTGCCGGCGCGGTCGGCGGCTTCCATCGCCGCGTCGACGATCCCCGTCGGGATGATCGCCAGCAGCACCAACGCCGCGGAGAGCACGCCCGCGAACGTGCGGCTGGCGAACGGCGTCGTTGCCGGGGCGTCGCCCTCTGGCTCTTCCAGCAGCGGCAGCGTCACCAGCTTGAGGTAGTAGAACGCCGCGATCGCCGAGTTCAGGCCGAGGATCACCACCAGCGCGATCTCGCCGGCCGAGATCGCCGAGGTGAACAGCAGGAACTTCGCCCAGAAGCCGAGCAGCGGCGGCAGGCCGAGCAGGCCAAGGGCGCAGATCACCATGACCCAGCCGAGCACCGGCCTTGTGCGGCAGAGCCCGCGGAGGTCTTCCAGGTCGTCGAGCTCGTCCGCCTCGCCATCGGGCTGCGGACGCTCCAGGCAGGCGACGACCGCGAAGGTGCCGATGTTGGTGACGCCGTAGACCAGCAGGTAGAACAGCACGGCGCCGAGGCCGTTGGAGGTGATGCCCGCCTCTGCGGCGATGGACGGGCCGGCGATCAGGGCGACGAGCATGTACCCGGTGTGGGCGATGGAGGAGTAGGCGAGCAGTCGCTTGATCGAGCGCTGCAGGAGGGCCAGCACGTTGCCGACGGTCATCGTCAGCACGGCGATGGCGGCGAGGGTGACATAGATCGAGCGGGGCAGGGTGCCGACGCCGTCGGCCGCCAGGGTCTCGCCGCCGGGGGCGTACTGCCAGCCGACCGCCGCGAGGATGCCCATCATCGCGATGAAGCCGGCGGTCTTGGGGACGAACGCGAGCATGGCCGAGACCGGGGCCGCGGCGCCCTGGTAGACATCGGCGGTGTAGAAGTGCATCGGGACCGCGGCGATCTTGAACGAGATGCCGATCAGGCTCAGGATGATCCCGGCCATGGCGATGGGGTTGATCCCGCCGCTGGCGGCCTGCTCGGCGAGCGCGTCTCGGATGCCGATGAGGTTGGTGGTGCCCGTGCCGCCGTAGAGCAGGGCGAAGCCGTAGAGGAAGATCGCGGCGCCGAGCGCGCCGAGGAAGAAGTACTTGACGCCGGCTTCCTGGCTCCTGAGCTTGCGCGTCGAGATCGTCGCCATGACATAGGTCGGGAGGCTGACGAGCTCGAGTGCGAGGAAGAGCCAGATGAGGTCGGTGGCCGAGGCGCAGAGCATCAGGCCTGTGAGGCTGAAGAGGAAGAAGGCGAAGAACTCGGCGCGGTTGGTGTGGATCGGGTTGAAGCGGAGCTCGCCCCGTTCGACCGCCGCCTCGTACGAGCGGTCGACGGTGCCCGCCAAGAGCAGCACGAGCAGCAGCCCGACGCCCGCGGTCATCGCCTTGGCGTAGGGGATGATGTTGGGGAGGATCGACTCGGGGTTGGCGGGGGTGTTGATCGCCAGCACGCCCGCGATGAGCAGGCCCATGCCCGCGATGGGCATCGCCAGCGAGCGGACCTCCAGCTTCGGCCACAGACCCACGATCATGACGATGCAGGTCGTTATGAACAGGACGATCTCGGGCGCGAGCAGGACGAGGAGGGAACTCATCGCTCACCCCCCGCCGCGGGAGCGGCAAGCTCGGGCGTCACCACGCCGGCGGGCGAGAGCTCGGTGACCCGAGCGGGCGCCGGGTCGCGGTAGAGGCGGAGGCCGCCGTGCTCTTGCACCCAGCGGACGGTGTCGTTCACCGGCGCCTCGATGCCCTTGAGCACGGGGGTGGGGAAGAGGCCGAGGACGAGGCAGAGCACGGCCAGCGGGGTGAGCACCGCGATCTCGCGGGCGTTGAGGTCGTCGGCGAGCTCGCTGTGGTTGTGGTGGTCGTGGCCCTTGGGCTCGCGCAGGGGGCCCCAGACCATCTTGCCGGTCATCATCAGCAGGTACATCGCGCCGATGACGACGCCCGTGCCCGCGAGAATCGCAAAGACCGGCCCGAGCACGCCCGGCGTCGCGCCGATGCTCGAACCGGCGAGCGTGTCGCTGGCCTGGAATGTGCCCATCAGGCACATGAACTCGCTGATGAACCCGTTCAGCCCGGGCAGGCCGGCCGAGGCCATCACGAAGAAGACCATGAAGAACGACCAGACGGGCATCTTGGCGGCCAGCCCGCCCAGCTCGCGCATCGATCGCGTGTGGTACCGCTCGTAGACCATGCCGATCAGGAGGAAGAGCGCCCCCGTCGACAGGCCGTGGTTGATCATGTACATCACCGACCCGCTCTGGCCCATGGTGTTCAGGGCGAAGAGCCCGAGCACGCAGAAGCCGAGGTGCGAGACCGACGAGTAGGCCACGAGCTTCTTTACATCGTCCTGCACCCAGCAGATCAGCCCGGCGAAGACGATGCCGATCACCGCCAGGAGGCCGATGAACGGGGCGAAATCGACCGCGGCGATCGGGGTGAAGGGGATCGCGAAGCGGTACAGCCCGTAGGTGCCCAGCTTGAGCAGGACGCCCGCGAGGATGACAGAGCCCGCCGTCGGCGCCTCGGTGTGAGCCAAAGGCAGCCAGGTGTGCACCGGGAAGAGGGGCACCTTGACGGCAAAGCCGAGGAGCATCGCCGCGAAGACCCAGCCCTGCTCCGTCGGCGACATCCGCACCGCGGCCTGGCGGAGCGTGTCGATCTGGAACGACCACTCGCCTGCGCCGGCGAAGGCCTCGACGGGCATGCGGGTCGCGTTGAACCAGATCACATAGATCAGGCCGGCGAGGGCGAGGATCGAGCCGGTGAAGGTGTAGAGGAAGAACTTGGTCGCCGCGGCCTTGCGGTTGCTCGACCCGTAGATGCTGATCAGCACGAACATCGGGATCAGCGTGAACTCGAAGCAGACATAGAAGAGCAGGATGTCGCGGGCGACGAAGACGCCGACCATCGCGGCCTGCAGGACAGTCAGCCACGCGTAGTAGGTCTTGACGCGGTGCTTGATCGAGCTGAACGAGGCGGCGACGCAGATCGGCCCGAGCAGGAGCGTCAGCAGGACGAGCATCATCGAGACGCCGTCGGCCCCGACGGAGATGCTCAGGCCCAGCGCCGGCAGCCAGGGGACGAGGGAGACCTCCGGCTGCATCGCGCCCGCGTTGGACCAGTCGAACTGGAAGGCCGCGACGACGCCGAGCACCAGCGAGATCAGCGATCCCCAGAGGGCGACGGTCTTGGCCTCGCCCGCCGGGCGCGCGACGATGAACGCCGCGGTGGCGATCGGCAGCAGGATCAGGACATGGAGAATCGATTCGCTCACGGTTGGTTCGCTTCAGCCCGCTTGGGGCGTCGGTCGTCTCTCCGCCCCTCCGGTGGGGCCGCGGTCGGGGTTACAGACTCAGAAGGAGCACGATCAGCAGGATGACGGCCAGGCCCCCGGCCATGGCCGCGGCGTAGCTGTGCAGCACGCCGCTCTGCGACGGACGCACGCCCTTGCCCAGCGCACGGGGCAGGTAGCCGACGAGGTTGACGAGGCCGTCGATCAGCAGCTTGTCGATGAGGTGGAAGATCTGCGAGGCCGCCCACAGCGGCTTGCGGAGCGCAAAGTCGTACAGCTCGTCCACATACCACTTGGCGTTGGCCCAGCGGTGGGCGGTGCGGATCGGCTTGACCTGCAGGAGGTTGTTCGCCGCGGAACGCTCCGACTCCTTGCGTCCGGCGTAGTGCAGGGCGAAGGCGATTGCGATCCCGACAAAGCCGATCACGCCCGAGACATAGTACATGATCTTGTGCGGATCCTGGCCGAAGAGCGTGCCCTGCTCGGGCTCGGCGCCGACGAACGCCGCGAGGCGCGTCGGGTGGTCCGCTTCGCCCCCGACGACGAGCGCCGCGCTCGAGCCGGAGATCATCCCGCCCGCCCAGCCCTTGTGGGACTTGTCGGCGCCGGGGAAGAAGTAGAGAGCCGCGGCGAGCACGGAGAGGATCGCGAGCGTCGCCAGCACGCCGTTGATCGCCCAGCCCGGCGCGTGGGGGTGGAAGTGCTCGGGGTGTTCGTGGGTCTTCTTGCCCCGCTCCTCGACGCTGCCGCCCATCGGCTCGTGGTCGCCGGGGGTGTGGCCTTCATCGGCTTCGGTGGCACGGCTCGCCGAGCCGTGTTCCTCGTGATGATCGTCGATGTGCCCGTCGTGCCCGTGCAGTTCGTCGCCCGGCTCGAACTGCTTGGGGCCGACGAAGACACGGAAGAAGACGCGGAAGGTGTAGTACGCCGTGATGCCGGCGGTCAGCAGCAGGATGACGCCGAGGAACTGGTAGCCCGGGCCGGGGGTGATGAACGCCTCGGCGAGGATCATGTCCTTGCTGAAGTAGCCCGCGGTGAAGGGGAAGCCCGCGAGGTTCAGACACCCGATGAACATCGCGATCCCGACGATCCCCCACCCCTTCATGAACGAGACGCCCGAGAGCTTGCGCAGGTCGAGCTGCCCGGCGAAGCCGTGCATCACGGCGCCGCAGCACAGGAAGAGCGTCGCCTTGAAGAAGGCGTGGGTGACCACATGGAACGCGCCGCCGACGGAGCTCAGGAAGGCCAGCCCGCAGAACATGAAGCCGAGCTGCGAGACCGTCGAGTACGCCATGATGCGTTTGATGTCGAACTGGGCCATGGCGATCGTCGCCGCCACCAGCGCAGTCAGCCCCCCCACCCACGCCACGATGGGCAGGGCCCACTCGCTGACGAGGAAGAGCGGGTACATCCGAGCGATCAGGTAGACGCCGGCGGTGACCATCGTCGCCGCGTGGATCAGGGCCGAGACGGGCGTCGGGCCCTCCATCGCGTCGGGCAGCCAGACGAACAGCGGGAGCTGGGCGCTCTTGCCGAACGCCCCGATCATCAACAGCACCGGGATGAGCTGCACCACCGCGGGGATATCCCCCACGGCGCCCTGGCGCATCGCCTCGATGTAGGGCTGCACCATCGGGAAGAGGTCTTTGTACTCGAGCGTCCCGAAGTGCACGAAGGTCAGGAAGACGCCCAGCAGCAGCCCGAGGTCGCCGATGCGGTTGACGATGAACGCCTTCTTGGCGGCAAAGACCGCCGAGTGCTTCTTGTAGTGGTACCCGATCAGCAGGTACGAGCAGAGGCCCACGCCTTCCCAGCCCAGGAAGAGCAACAGCAGGTTGTCGCCCATCACCAGACAGGCCATCGAGAAGACGAAGAGGTTGAACGCTGCGAAGAAGCGGCAATACCCCGCCCCGAGGTCGTGGCTCATGTACTCGCTGGCGTAGAGCGCGATCAGCGTCGCCAGCAGGGTGACAAAGAGCATCCAGAGACAGGTCAGGCTGTCGATGTAGAAGCCGAAGTTGGCCTTGAGTGTCTGCCCGGGCTCGTCGCCCCAGGAGACATTGATCCACTCCCACGCGACCGAGACGGCCCGCCCGTTCTCGGGCAGCCAGGCGTACATCGCGGCCGCGAGGACGGCCGAGAAGCCCAGCAGCCCGACGGTGATCCACGCGGGCAGCTTCGACCGCACGCCCATGATCGCGCAGACGCCCATGATCGCGGCGCCCAGGAGCGGGAGCATCGGGATCAGCATCGCCCAGGCCGGGCCGGTCGCGACCTCGAGGGCGGCGCCCGTATCGGCGGCGCCGAGGCCGAGCGCCCCGATCGTTTCTGCGAGCTGTGGCGTCGTGGTCTGCAAGACCGATCCTTACCTCATGCCCGGAAGTCTCGCCGGGCGGAACGCTGAATGCCGGGCCCCATGGCCCTCGGTCAACCCTTGAGCGAATGCCACTGGTCCGCGTTGAGCGACTCGCGCCCGCGGAAGAGCAGCACCACCAGCGCCAACGCCAGAGCCGCCTCCGCGGCCGCGACCGTCAGCACGAAAATCACAAACGACTGCCCCGTGTGGTGCAGATAGAACCGGCTGAAGGCGATGAGGGCGATCCCCGCCGCCTGGAACATCATCTCGGTGCACAGGAACATGATGATCAGGTTCCGACGCGTCAGGAACCCGATCAGCCCCATCGTGAACATCGCAACGGAAACGAACAGGTAGTGCGCCAGCGTCACCGAGCCCACTCCCTCGGGGAAGCTCGCCTGCGCCGGCGCCAGGAAGTCGGCCATGCTCGCAAAGGTCGAGACCATCACAGGCGGGCCTCCTCGGCGTCGCGCAGACGCCGCTCGGCCTGCTGCCGCTTCCGCTCGTCGTCGATATCCACCTGCCTGCGGCTGAGGACCACCGCCCCGAGCATCGCCATGAGCAGAATCACGCCCGCGATCTCGATCGTCATTGGGTGACGGTTCAGGAAGTCGTAGGCCAGCGACTCGACATTCCGGGCCCGCAGGTGGTCGGGCAGCTCGATCTCGCGCTCCGAGCCGGGGATGAACCCGCCCGCGGGATCGCCGTCCGGATCAACCGTCCGTGCAACGACCGCTGTTCTTGTCTCGGGGTCCAGCGACAGCACGCCGCGGGCCTCGCGGACGATCCGCTCGCGCCCCGAGATCAGCCCCTCGTCCTGCAGCACGCGCTCGACGCGGCGGGGCAGGAGCTCGAGCATGTGGTCGGGGTGCGGGGCCTGGGCCCGGATCTCGGCCTCGCCGGGGAGCTTCGAAGCCCCGGTGAAGATCATCACGCTCAGAGCGCCGAGGATCAGGAACCCGGCGAAGACCGCCGCCAGGGGCTCGCGGGCCTGCAGGTCGTACTCGGCCAGGACATCGACCTCCTCCTCGGAGGGCGCCTGGGTGGCCATCATGATCACGAACAGGTAGGTAATCAGGATCGCGCCGGCGTAGATGATGATCAGCGCGAAGGCCATGAACTCCGCCGCCAGGAGCAGGTACAGCCCGGCGGACGAGAGAATGGTCAGGATGAAGTACAGGGCGGCATAGACCGGCCGCTGGTGGGTGATGACCCGAAGGCTGGCGCCCAGGGCGATGGCCGCGAAGACATAGAAGTAGAGGTTGGGCAAGCCGCCCTCGACCTCGCGGGCCCTGAGGCCCAGGCCGATGAGGACCAGCCCGCCGGCGATCGCGGCGACCAGCCCGCCGATGATCTGCGGGTTGACCCGCTTTCTCGGCAGCGCCATCCACACACCGACACCACCGAGGATGACAGCGACATACAGGATGAGAGGGGTTATCACTTCCGCCACGCACCACCCCAGCGGAGAAGAAAGCCGCGGCGGCGTGCCGCGACGAAAGGGGCCAGAGGATAGATCCACCCCCGACCCCCTTCAACCGCCGAGTCATCATCGAAACGCCCCGCCCCGGTTCTACCATCGCCCGTGACGCCGACCCCGACATCCGGTTCCGCCCCGCCCGAGCTCGGCGGCCCGCTGGTCGGCCCGACCCTCGCCAAACTGCCCAACGCCCTGACCCTCGCCCGGCTGGTGATGGCGGCGATCGTCTTCCTCCTGCTCAGCCTCGCCGACCTCGCGTCGGACCCCGGCCCGGCCCGTGCACTGGCGGGCGTGGCGGCGGGACTGTTCGTGGTGGCGGCCCTGACCGACGCCGCGGACGGGTGGCTCGCCCGGAGGTGGCGGGTGATCTCGCGCTTCGGGCGGGTGATGGATCCGTTCGCCGACAAGGTCCTCGTGCTCGGGGCGTTCGTGCTCCTGGCCGGCCCGCAGTTTCAGATCCCCGCCGAGGGCGGGGCGGTGCAGGCCTCGGGGGTGCTGCCCTGGATGGCGGTGGTGATCCTCGCCCGCGAGCTCCTGGTCACCTCACTCCGCGGGCTGGTCGAGGGGGCGGGGGGCGACTTTTCGGCGATGATGAGCGGGAAGGTCAAAATGATCGCCCAGTCCGTCGGCGCGCCTGCGATCATGCTGATCGTGGCGCTGGCCGAGCCCGGGTCGCCATCGGCGTTGACCCTCGCATCAGTGTGCGCCTGGGCGGTCACTTTGATCAGCGCCGCCAGCGCCGTGCCCTACATCACGCGCGCGATCGCCTGCGTGCAGCAGCAAGAAGAACGGAGCCCGTCGTGAGCCACAGCCACATGCAGCCCCTCCACCGCCCGAAGTTCCTGCTGCCGACGACCTTCGGCCTCGGCCACCTGCCCGCCAGCGGGACCTGGGGGTCGATCCCGACCGTCGTGCTCGCGGGGCTTCTGATCGCCTTCGGCCTCGGCCCGGTCTCGTCGCCGTTCCTGTACCACCTCGTGCTGCTGGTCGTGCTGGTGGTCTTCTCGCTGGCGACGGTGCTGCGGGGCGAGGAGACCGAGGCGTTTTTCCTGGGCGAGGATCCGTCCGAGGTCGTCGCCGACGAGACCGCGGGGCAATGCATCCCGCTGTTTGCGCTCCCGATCGGGATGGACCCGTCGTTCTGGCGGGTCAGCTTCGCGCTCTTGCTGGCGTTCCTGGCCTTCCGCTTCTTCGACATCGTGAAGGTCTGGCCCGCCAACGCGCTGCAGCGGATCCGTGGCGGATGGGGCATCCTCCTCGACGACATCGCGGCGGGCGTCTACGCGTTGATCTTCGTGCAAGTCGTGTTCGCGCTGGTCGTGCGCTGAGCCGCGTCGTTGGCAAGATTGAAGACGAGATGCGAACCGGAAGCGGACAGAATTGCCGCCGGTGCGTAACCGTTCTTGCCCGGTGATAACACGAACAAAATCAATGCTTTGTTGAAACAGTTCCGGCAGGACTGTGATTGGCTCTCACGGAAGCACGCTGTGTCGCCGCGGCGCCGAATGCTTCGGTAGGGGTTGGGATCGGGCGACCTGCAAGGAGTTTCCCGTGTTCTTGCGCCATCCGCACAACGACATCATCTGGAGTCAGGGCACCGGCATGGAGGTGGTGATGGGCTTTGCCATCTACGCCATCGGGCTTTCGGCTTTGCTCTTGGCGGTCTCGTTTGTGATGTGATCACCGGCTCGATTGCCGGCCCGGCCCGCTCGACGATCAGGGCGCGAGCTTTCTCGCTGCTTCGAGGTAGCGCTCGTAGTTGGAGCGCAGCTCGGTGAGCGAGTCACCCCCAAACTTGTCGAGGATGGCGCGCGCGACCTCGAACGCGACGACATGTTCCATGACGACACCGGCCGCCGAGACGGCGCAGACATCGCTGCGCTCGTACTGGCTGTCTTCTGGCTGGAGCGATTCGAGGTTGACGCTGGGCAGCCCTCGCAAGAGTGTCGAGATCGGCTTCATGGTGCCTCGGACGACGACGGGCATGCCGTTGGTCATGCCGCCCTCGGTGCCCCCGGCGTTGTTCGATGGGCGAACGAATCCGAGCGAGGGAGTGTTGCGCTTCGAGGGATCGAAAGCGATCGGGTCGTGCACCTGCGAGCCGGGGCGGTCGGCGCAGGCGACGCCGAGGCCGATCTCGACCGCCTTGAACGCCTGAATGCTCATGACGGCGTAGGCGATGCGCGCGTCGAGCTTGGTGCGCCAGTCCATGCTCGAGCCGACGCCCGGCGGGCAGTCGAAGATGTGGCATTCGAGGATGCCGCCGGCGGTGTCCTTCTCGACCTTGGCGCGTCGGATGACATCGCGCTGGCGTTCTGTGGCGCCGGGGTCTGGGCAGTAGGTGTCGGACTGGTCGCGGAGGGCGCGGAGCTCGGCGCGGTTTTCGGGGGTGACGGCGGCGCCGGTCGCCACCTCGCCGATCTGGCGGGTGAAGCCGAATGACTCGATCCCGAGCTCGCGGAGCAGGCAGTTGCCCAGGGCGCAGGCCGCGGTGCGGGCGGCGGTCTCGCGGGCGCTGGCGCGCTCGAGCGTTTCGCGGCAGTCGGTGGTGAGCCACTTGATGCTGCCGGCGAGGTCGGCGTGCCCGGGGCGGGGGCGCGTGACCGGGGGCGTGCGCTGCAGATCGTCGAGGCGTGAGTCCTTGTTGCGCACGAGCATCGTGACCGGGGCGCCGATGGTTTTGCCCAGGCGGACGCCCGAGAGGATCTCGATGCGGTCGGTCTCGATGCGCTGGCGCCCGCCCCGCCCGTAGCCGCCCTGGCGGCGGCGGAGCTCGGCGTTGATGAAGTCCTCGTCGACGAGGACGCCGGCGGGCATGCCGGTGACGGTGGCGATCCCGGCGGGCCCGTGGCTCTCGCCCGCGGTCTGGTAGTCAAGCTGAGGCATCGTCAAGAGTATCGGCCCCGGCCCGCCTCACCGCCAGCGGAGGACGGGGAGGATGCTCGAATCGGCGTCGGTCCAGAGGGAGCCCCGCCCCCCGGGCTCGACGGGGAACCACCCGATGGTGCGGGCGAGCTCGTCGAGGCCCTCTGGCTCGGGCGAGAGGGCGACCCAGGTCGAGGCGTAGTGGAACGAGTCTTCGGCGCCCGGGCCGGGTCCGAAGTCGGCCCGCACCAGCGCCCGCACACCCAGCGACTCGGCGATCGAGCCGATGACGGGCTCGAGGTCGAGGTAGCGGTTGGAGATGTGCATGACGACGACGCCGCGGGAGCGGACGCGGGAGAGGTAGAGCTCGATCGCCTCGCGGGTGATCAGGTGCATGGGGATCGAGTCGGAGCTGAAGGCGTCGACAATCAGGAGGTCGAAGGAGGCCTCGGGCATCTCGGCCAGGCGGATGCGCCCGTCGCCGATGATGATGTCGACCGGGGCGTGGCTGTCGCGGAGGTAGGTGAACAGGCGCGGGTCTTGGGCGACGCGGACCATCGCCGGATCGATCTCGATGAAGGTCCAGCGTTGGCCTGCGTGGGCGTAGGCGGCCGCCGCCCCTGCGCCGAGCCCGACTCCGCCGACACGCGAGAGGCGTCGGCCTTCATCGGGGTTGTGCATGGCTCTGAAGGTGTCTCCGAGCGGGCCTTCGGGGTGGTAGTAGGTGATGGGAACGCGGTCGTAGCCCGGGGCCATCATCTGGGCGCCGTGGAAGGTGGTGCCGTGCTTGATGATGTGGACGGGGACCTCGCGGATCACCCCGCCGCCTTCGTCGACGCGGATGGTCTCGCGGGTGGTCAGCAGCACGCCGAAGAAGGTGCGTTCGAGGTCGAGCACGCGTTCGCCGGTCCGCCAGGGCATCACCGCGATGACGAGCAGCAGCGTGATCGCGATGGCGAAGACGGTTCGGCGTCGCCAGAGCAGGGCGATGGCGAGGGCCGTGGGTCCGTCGACGAGCCAGGGGGTCAGACCGGACTCTTCGGGCACGAAGATCGAGGCGATCTCGGTCATGCCCAGGTGAATCAGTGCGGGGATCAGGGGCAGGAGGACGAGCCCCGCCAGACGCTTGCGGCGATCGGTGGTGCTCTCAGGGCCCGCGACGCCCTCGGCCGGGGCTCCGGCGTTCCAGAGCGGGCGGGCGAAGCAGGCCAGGGCGATCGTCAGCGGGTACTCCAGCACGACGCTGAAGAGGACGGGGGCGACCAGGGCGTTGAAGACGCCGCCGAGAGCGCCGCCGATCGCCAGCCAGAGGTAGAACTCGGTGAGTCGCGCGGGCGGGGGTCGATCGTCGGCGAGGCGCTGGTGGCAGAGCAGCCCGCCCCCCACCAGCCCGAGCAGGTGGATCCCCGTGACCAGCGCGATCGGCTCGCGCGCGTGCAGCAGCAGCATCAGCGTCAGGCAGAGGGCCAGGAGCGCCCACCCCGCCGAGAGCCATCGCATCGGGATCCGCACCTTCTCGCTGAAGGCGAGGATCATCGTCAAGAGGTACAACCCCAACGGCACGACCCAGAGCAGCGGCACCGACGCGACATCCGTCGTCAGGTGGTGCGTCACGCCGAGCATCAGGCTCGAAGGCACGAAGGCGAAGAAGACCCAGCGCAGGCGCCTGGGCCACTCGATCGGCTCGGCCCTGTCGCGCCGGCGCTCGCTGACATCCGGTGTCGGTTTGTCGGGCTTGGGCGAGTTTTTGACGGCGAGCAGGCCACCGGCGAGCAGCAGGATCGCCGCGAGCGTGTACGCCCCGGCCCAGGCCCACGCCTGCTCGGGCAGGCTGAGCACGCGCTCGATGATGAAGGGGTAGGCGAGCAGGCCGAGCAGGCTGCCGGCGTTGCTGGCGGCGTAGAGAAAGTACGGATCGTGCGCGCGCGGGTGGGCGGTGTTGCTGAACCAGCGCTGGAGCAGCGGGCCGCTGGTGGCGATGGCGAAGAAGGGCAGCCCGGCGCTGATCGCCAACGCCTTGAGGAGCCAGAGCGTCGGGCACGCCTCCGCGTCGGGGACCTCGCCCGGGGCGAGCATCGGGAGGGCGAGCCCCGCGGCCCCCAGCACCAGGGCGTGGACGATGAGCTGCGACTTCAGGCCCAGGCGTGTGGTGATGGCGTGGCTGTAGAGGTAGCCCGCCAGGAGCGCCGCCTGGAAGAAGACCATGCAGGTGTTCCAGACCGCGGGCGCCCCGCCCAGGATGGGCAGCAGCCCCTTGGCGACCATCGGCTGCACAACGAACAGCAGCGAGGCCGCCAGGAAGATCGCGATCGTGAACACACCCGCCATCGGGACTCCTGTGGGACTGGGCTCGGCCCCGAGGGTATCGCGGTTGAGCGGGCGGCAGGCGGGAATGGCTCAGGCGTCGCCGGCGGGGCGGCTGACGCGCCCGCCGCAGAGAGGGCAGACGCCCTCATCTGAGAACTCCGCGACGCGCTGGCAGGTGAGGCAGAAGCGTCGGCCCCCGCCCCGGGTCTCTTCGACCAGGCCGGTGAGGAACTCCTGGGGCCGGTACCGGACGCTGGCGCCGCATTCGGGGCAGGTCGGGTCATCGATGCCGCGGATGTCGTACCCGCAGCGGTAGCAGCGTTCTGTCGGATCGAGCTTCATCGGGTGAGAGAGGATACCTCGCGGGCCGGAGGGGCGCGTCTACAGTCGGCCCGTGCAGGACACATCGACCCAAGAGAACCCCCACTACTCGGCGAAGCGGCGGTACGACGCCGTGATCTTCGACATCGACGGGTGCCTGATCCCCGAGGATTCCTCGCCCCTGAACGCGTCTGCCCTGGCGAAGATCGCCGAGCACAACCGGCGGGCGATCGGCGAGGGGGACCGGCCGGTGGTGACGGTCTGCTCGGGGCGGCCCCACCCGTTCGCCGAGGCGATGTGCCGCCTGCTGCACAACACGACGCTGCCCTGCATCGCCGAGAACGGGGTCTGGCTCTTCTTCCCCGACCAGAACCGATCCGAGCGCGACCCGGCGATCCGGCCCGAGCACACCGAAGCCGTGATCGAGGCGACCAAGTGGGTCGAGGCCGAGCTCGGCCCGCGGGGCGTAACGATCCAGCCCGGCAAGGCCAGCTCGATCAGCCTCTTCCACCCAGACCCCGCGTTTCTCAAGGAACTCTGCCCGATGATCGAGCAGGCGTTCAGAGTCTGCGGCTGGCCCTTCAGAGTCTCGATGACCTGGCGGTACATCAACTGCGACCTGGCGCATGTGAGCAAGTCGGCGGCGATCGAGCGGTTCATTGCCGCGACGGGGATCGCGACCGAGCGACTCGCGGGCGTGGGCGACACGCAGGGGGACATGATGATCCGCGAGCATGTCGCGTGGTTCGCCTGCCCGGCCAACGCCGACGAGAAGCTGAAGGCGCACGCAGACTATGTCTCGGCCCACGCGGAGATCGAGGGGTCGCTGGACATCATCGAGAAGCTTTGCGAGGGTTGACAGCTCGGACTCAATTCGTGCCGCTGGCCTCCGAAGGAAGGCCTTCATGCGCTCGGCCCAAAGTGTCAACGATGTCCCCGAACACTGTCAGCGATGTCTCCGAACGCTGTCAACCATGTCCCCGAACCGAACACCGAGCAAAGGTCGGTCGCCCGATCGAGAAGTCGGAAACCCTCGGCCGGCGGGGCAACAATCAAGCGATGGACCCCGACGACCATGTCTGCCTCTGCTTCCGCGTCTCGTTGCGGAAGATCCGGACCTACCTCAATCGTGAGGACCCTCAGGTCGCTTCGCTGATTTCTGAGTGTCTGTCGGCGGGGACTGGGTGCCAGTGGTGCGTGCCGTTCCTGAAGCACCTGCACGCCCAGCACCAGCGGGGCGAGACGCCCGACCTGAAGATCTCGCCGGAGAAGTACTCGCAGGGTCGCACCGTCTACCGCGAGATCGACACGCGCGACGACACGATCATCCGAGAGGCGACGGGCGAGGGCGAAGACGCCTGAAGATTTCGCCTTTGCGGCCCTACTGCCCCGAATGCACGAGCACACGCACGCGGACGCGGTACGCCCGGTCGTTGTCGACGGGGGTCAGCAGCGCTTCGTAGGGGCCCGGCTCGCCGTAGTGGGTCAGGCGGATGCTGTGCGAGGCGTGCGCCTCGGCGACGGCGTTGGTCGCCGAGAGCCTCTCCTGCCCCTGCGGCGTCTTGATGATGATCGCGCCGTTGATCGGCCCGCCCGAGAGCGAGGTCGCCTCGAAGAGCACATGGCGCCGCTGATCGTCGAGGCGGAAGGAGTGCGAGAAGATCACGACCGAGCCGGCCTCGACCTCGACCTCGCGGTTGATCAGCTCGCGAGAGTCCCGTTGCCCGCAGCCGGCCAGCAGCATCGCGACGGTCGCGGGCACGACGACGCGGCGCCCGGCGCGGGCGGCGCCCGTCGGCTTCACTTCGCGCAGCTCGTCCATGACCGTGCCTCCGGTAAACCCTATCGACGCTTTCGGGCCGTTCGCTTTACGACGCGGCGCTCGCGTGGGCCGGTGCGCCGTGGAGCGGGAACCTGGCGCACAGCTCGCGGACCTCATCGCGAACGCGGGCGGTCTCGCCCTCGTCGCCCTTGGCCTGCAGCACGCGGTCGATCATCGACGCGACGGTTTTCATCTCCGCCTCGCCGAAGCCCCGCGTGGTCGCGGCGGGCGAACCCAGGCGCAGCCCGCTGGTGACGCGCGGGGGACGCGGGTCGCGGGGGACGCCGTTCTTGTTGCAGATGATGCCGGCGGCTTCGAGCCACTTCTCCGCGTCGGCGCCGGTGAGCTCCGCGTCGCGGGTTCGCAGGTCGACGAGCATCAGGTGGTTCTCGGTGCCCCCGCTGGTGATGCGGAAGCCCAGATCGACGAGGGCCCCGGCCAGCGCCCTGGCGTTGGCCTTGACCTGCTTCTGGTACGCCTTGAACTCGGGCTTGAGCGCCTCGCCGAAGGCGACGGCCTTGGCCAGCACGATGTGCATGAGCGGGCCGCCCTGGGTGCCCGGGAAGACGGCGCGGTCGAACTTCTTGGAGAGCTCTTCGTTGTCGGTGAGGATCAGGCCGCCGCGGGGGCCGCGGAGCGTCTTGTGCGTGGTCGTCGTGACGACATCGCAGTGCGGGAAGGGCGAAGGGTGCTCGCCCGAGGCGACCAGGCCGGCGATGTGGGCGATGTCGGCGTGGAGCAGGGCGCCGCACTTGTCGGCGATCTTGCGGAACTTTTCAAAGTCGATGACGCGGGGGTAGGCCGAGTAGCCGCACATGAGGAGCTTGGGCTTGTGCTCCATGCAGACCTTCTCGACGGCGTCGTAGTCGATGCGTTCGAAGTCCGCATGGTTCTCGTCGTAGTGCAGGGGGTAGTGCACGGGCTTGAACCACTTGCCGGACATGTTGACCTTCAGCCCGTGGCTGAGGTGCCCGCCGTCGGAGAGCTCCAGCGAGGCGAAGGTGTCGCCGGGCTGGAGCAGGGCGAGGAAGACCGCGGCGTTGGCCTGCGCGCCCGAGTGGGGCTGCACATTGGCGAAACGGCAATTGAAGAGCTTCTTGGCCCGATCGCGGGCGAGGTCTTCGACCTGGTCGTGGAACTCGCAGCCGCCGTAGTAGCGGGCGCCGGGGTAGCCCTCGGCGTACTTGTTGGTCAGGCATGTGCCCGCGGCGTGCATGACCGCGGCGCTGGCGTGGTTCTCGCTTGCGATCAGCTCGATCGTGTTCTGCTGACGCTCGGTCTCGCGTTCGAGCATGCCCGCGGCGTCGGGGTCCTGCTCGCGGATGAGCTTCAGCACGGCGTCGGCGATGGGATCTTGGGCCATGTGGCCAGTGTAGGAGGTGGGGCGTGGGGCGTGTGGGGTGCAGCGGGCTACAGCGCCAGCGAGACGACGCGGGCCATGGCGTCGGCCGGGTCTTTGGGCGGGTCGGCCAGGTCGATGGGCAGGTAGACGCCCCGCTCGTGGTCGGAGTTGAGCACGATCGCGTTGGGCGGGACGAGCCTGACGCCGTTCTCGGCGTGCTCGTGCCCGAGGATGAACAGGTTGACCCCCCACCGCTCGACGAGGTCGACGAGTTGGTCGGCGTCGTAGCCCCGCCCCCAGACCATCAGGTGGGCGGCGCCGCGACGGGGCGAGTAGTCCTCTTCGGTCAGCTCGCGGTCGAGCACCGTCCCGTCGAAACGCGACATCATGCCGACCCCGGGCACGCTGTGGGCGCACAGGATGTCGCCGCGGTCTGTGCGGCAGCGCAGGGCCAAGGGCATCGCCCAGATGAACCTCGCGATCGCTTCCTGGACGCGTTCGGCCTCGTCGCCGAAGACATATTCGACGCCGGCGTTGAACGCCTCGACGACGCGGACTCCGTCCTTGACGATCCCCGCGCCGATGACCTGGCTGAGCTCGTGGTTGGCCAGGAGCACATGCACCTTCTCGGGGAAGGCTGCCTTCAGGGCCGCGACGCGGACCAGCGCCCGGTGGCTGAAGTCCATCCCGTTCATCAGCCGGTCGGAGTGGATGAGCTCGTGGAGCGTGAGGTGGGAAGCGTTCTCGGGATCGGCCTGCTCGCCCCCCATGCCCGCCGCCTCGACGACCTTCTGGAAGTGGATCGGGTTGTCGTGCAGGTCGCCGGTGGCGATGAGTCTGCCCGGGGCCTCGATGATGTCGATCGAGCCCTTGCGGCAGGAGGCGTCGCGGCAGGCCCGCGCGCCCTCGTCGAGCACGCGGCACACCTCGTCGGCGGATGTCAGGTCGATCCCGATCACCGCCGTGCTCACGCCGACTCGGCGTTGGACTGGCGGACGGCCTCTTTGCCCTTGCTGGAGTTGGCCAGCAGGATGCCGTGCACGAGGTTGAGCTTGTCTGCGACGAGCTCCATCGACTCTGGCCGGTCCTCGGGGCGGACCTCGACGCACTGCATGATGAGGTCGTTGAGGTGGCGGTTGATCTTGGGGTTCAGCTCGATGGCGGGCTTGGGCCTCTCGAGCAGGGCGTCGTCGATGGACCCGACGAGGCTGTCGGTGTCCTTGGCCAGGGCGGTGGGGATGTGGTGGCGTGTGAGCACCCAGTACATCGCGGCGCCGAGGTTGTAGATGTCTGTCTTGGGCGTGATCTCGCGCCGGTGGACCTGCTCTGGGGCGATGTAGTCGGGCGTGCCCTGGATGCGCTCTTTGATCGTCCCGATCTTGCAGGCCTGGCCCAGGTCGATCACCTTGGCGCGCCCGTAGTTGTCCACGATGATGTTGTTGGGCTTCATGTCCGCGTGGACCCAGCCGCGGTCGTGCATGTGCGCCAGGGCGCGGGCGGCCTGCTCGAAGGTGGCGACCGCCTGCTCGAAGGTCTTGGGCGGCTGGTTTTCCATGCTCACCCCGTCGACAAGCTCCATCACCAGGAACATTTCCTTGGTCGACAGGAAGCTGCCCTTGCGGATCACGCGGTCGATCGTCCGAACGCCGGGGTGGTTCAGGTCCTTGGAGACCTTTGTTTCCGCCTCGGCCTGATCGAGGAAGCGCTGGTCCTTGGGGTTGGTCTTGATCACATGCTTGAGCGCACGGATCTGCTTGGTCTTGGTGTCCTGGGCGAGGTAGATGATGGAGGCCGCGCCACGGCCGAGCTCGGCCATGATCCGGAAGTTCTCGACGAGATCGCCTTTCTTCAACTCCACGCGAGTGTCCGTTATCCCTTCGGCGCCCTGGTGAGCCCGGCCGAGAACGACCGGGGCCGGTTAACTCTCATCCTCCTCGGACGGACCGGCACGGCCCGTGCCTGAAAGAAAGGCCGGAGACCGGCCGGCGGGCAACGGGACGGCGGATTGTTCGCAGCGACCCGTCGATGGGTTGCGACAAGTGGCATATCGGCCCGCGGACAGTCCTCGGAGAGGCTGAGTGTCGCTCCCTCAGACTCCGAGTCAAGCCGGGCCGATACAGACGACACCGGTCGTACGCATCACACAGGCCGCCCAACCCGAAAAAGGGTAGCTGCTTCAACCCGCCGATACCGGGCCCAAGGCCGCCTCAACGCCCCGACGCGATCTGCTCGCGGAAGCTCGCCTCGGGGAAGTGCCAGCCGGGCGAATCCGTCGAGGCGATGTCGCTGTGCAGGTAAATCCGGTCGGGCGGGATGTCCAGTTCGCGCGACAGCACCCGGACCAGGCTCACCAGGCGCGACATCTGCGACCGGGTGAACGGGCGACGGTTGCCGTGCCCAACCAGACAGATGCCGATCGCGTGCTGGTCGTACCAGTCGGCGTACGGGCCTGTCGCGTGCGCGCCTGGGAGCTGGCGGAGCCAGCGGAAGCCGAGTTCGACGGCGCCGTCGGGCAGACCGCTCCCGTTGCCGACGACGAAATGGTACCCCAGACCCTGAAGGCCGAGGTTCTCGTGCCTGCGTCCGATGGACTCGGCGTTGCCGTAGGGCGAGCCGGAGTGGTAGATCACGATCGCCTTCCAGCGGTCGGCGTCGAGGGGGGCCTCGGTGGAGAAGGCGGACTCGAGGGAGGCGGGCGTCGCGACAGCCGCGGCGGCGGGGATGGCGCGGGTGGGCAGCGTCGGGCTCGGCCCGCCAGCGACCGCCAGGACGCTGACCGCTGAGCCCATCGAGAGCGCCAGGGCGGTCCACACCACTTTGGTGCGTTTGGACATCCCCTGCTGCTTCTTGGAGGTGCGTTGGGAGCGTCCGTGCTGTGTTCGTCGGTTCTTTGACATCCTGCCCAACTCGCAAGCGGTGGCGTCGGTTCTCGTGATGCGTCACACCATCGGGCCGACAGGCCGGATCTCTTGCAATTCCAGACGGGCACGCCCCGAGGCGCAACACCCGCGGCGTCCTGCCGCGGCTCGCTGTCCGGACCAGACCGACACAGTAAGCCGCAGGCCGTCGGGATTCATCCCCTACCACGACAACCGACAGCGGGAACGACACAGTTTCCCCAACCGATCAACATTTGAGGGAGTCAGGATCGACGCGGAACATCAGTCGCGCGGCAGAAGACGCGCGCGGAGATTCGGCACGCGCGTCCCGTACTCGTCGTAGACGAACGGCACCGCGTACTGGTTTTGGATTCTGTCGTACCGGTCGAACGGGGTGCGGTCTGCGCTGTCGCTGAAGAGCGATCGCTGGCAGCCCCCGAGCACGAGAACCCCGACCGCGAGAACGGGGAGGCCGAGTACACACGCCGCCGGGATGTTGCGCTTCCGTGCCATGGTCCAAAAAGTGTACCGCCCTCGGGAAGGAGGGCGGGACACTGGAGGAGAGAGGAGGACTTGTTCAAGGCGTTGCGTTCGCCATCAGTTGTACGACCCCGCCGGAACGGGGTTCGGCCCCTGCGGCGAAGATTCGGGGCGGATCAGCCGCCCGCTCGGGTCGATCCGGATCGCCCCGGAGCAGATCATTTGCCGAACAACCTCGTACAGAACCGGCGTCACAGCCGTCGCGAGGTTCAGGGAGCGTTCCTCCCGGACCATCGGGAGTGCCAGGGTTCGGTCCGGGAACGCGTCGAGGATCTCGGGGGGCAGGCCCAAGGTTTCTGAGCCGAAGACGAAGTGGTCGCCCGGGCGGAACTCCGCCTCGAAGACGGTGCGGCTCGCCCGGGTCGTCAGCAGCCAGGGCGTGACGCCCCGCCACGCGGCCCGGTACCAGTCCCAGCCGGCGTAGTCCGACAGGCGGAGCCGGGGCCAGTAATCGAGCCCTGCCCTGCGGCATGCCTTTTCGGAGAGGTCGAAGCCGATGGGACGGATCAGGTGCAGCGCCGCCCCGAGCGCGACGCAGGTGCGCCCGATGTTGCCGGTGTTGTTGGGGATCTCGGGCCGGTGCAGGACGACATGGGCGAGCGGCCCGGCGGACGCCGAGCCGCACGCCCGGACCACTTCCGGGCTCACCGCTCGTGGCGCTGGGCACGGATGTAGTCGGCCTCCGCCTCGCGCCGGGCCTTGACGCCGGGGTCGTTGGCGACGATGCGGTCGAGGATGCCCTCGAAGCCCGCCGCGACATACCCGTGCCAACGGACCTGGCTGTCGGAGGAGATGACGAACACGCGGCTCGCGGGCCAGGCGTTGTTGCCGAAGTTCTGGTGCTCGGTGGGCTGCAGCGCGGGGAACACGCTCCGCTCCGGGTCGATGAGGACGGAGTGGCCGATGCGCCTGTTGCGGAGGAAGCCTTCGGTCGCCTTCTGCAGCCGCTCGACCTGCTCTTCGATCTCACGCTGATCCTGGTTCCAGGAGCTCTGGTCGTCCCAGTGGGGCATCAACACCCCCACCACCACGACATCGCGCCCGAGCCTGCGCTGGATGGTCTCCATCTGAGGCATGCGTCGCTCGTGGCTCTGGTAGATGAGGGGGCTCCAGAAATAGACGACCGTGACACGCCCGTCCATCGCGGGCTTCTGCCCGACCCAGCCCTCTTCGGGCAGTTCCGCCGCGTAGGGCACCTCGCGATCGTTGCCCCAGTTGTCGCGTCGCCGCGGCATTTCCGGGAACCCGGCGTCCTTGTACGCCTCCTCGTCGGGCTGCATGAAGGGGATCTCGGGCAGCGCCCTCAGGTCGACATCTTCGTTGATCGCACGGATCCTGCGGAGCTCTCGCTCACGCTCGGCCTGCGACATGGCGAGCCGCTCGTTGAGCGTGGATGCGTCTTCGTAGGTCTCTGTGAGCAGCAGTCGGGTCGCCTCGGTCAGCGATGACGATGAAACATGGGCGAAGCGGAGCTGGCCGGCGCGGTCGAACAGGTAGTACTCGGGGTCCTGCTGGACGCGGAAGTGCTCGTAGAACTTGCCGCCCTTGTCGTGTGCGGCTGCGAACTTCACGCCGTTGGTCCCGAGGACCGCCTCGCTCCGAGCGCCGAAGCCTCTGGGGTTGTGGACGCCGATGACCACCAGGCCGTCTTCGGCGTGGCGCTCGTGCAGCGTCTGGGCGGTCTGGAGACCGCGGTGGGAGTTGGGGAACCAGCCGGCCCATGTGACGACGAGGACGACCTTGCCGTTGCGGTCTGCGGAAGTGACCGGCTCGTCACCGACCCAGTCTCCGAGGCTCTCCCAGACGGCGCTGGGAACGGGCTGGCGTTCCATCTGGTTCAACGCCGCACGGCGCTCGCCGGAACCCTCGCGGGCGATCTGACCGGAGGCGGGCATCGCGCCGAGAACCACGCCGGCGGCCAGGCCGGCTCGAACCGCGTTCATCATCCAACCGTTGCGTCCCATGGAGCGCCTCCGGAAAACTCGGGCTTGTGCGGGGCCGACGCAGTGCGTCGGGCTCGAAAAACCGGGGCGCGGACCATCAGCGCACCCTTCCCCCGCGGAGTCTAGTTGATATACGGCGCCGGTCACAGTCTGGTGCGTGATTTCCGCGAGGTTCTGACGCTGACAGCGGACGGATCAGACCCGCCAGAGGCGGTGCATGGCGATGCCTGTGGCAACAGAGACATTGAGGGAATCAACGCCGGCGGCCATCGGGATTCTGACTTTCAGGTCGGCTTTGTCGGCCGCACGCCGGCTCAGGCCCGGCCCCTCCGCCCCGACCATGATGGCGATCTTGCCGAGCGATCCGGGATCGATTTCTGAGATATCGGACGCATCGTCGGTGGTCAGCGCCAGCAGGGCAAAGCCCGCGGCCCGGACGGCATCGAGCTCGCCCGGCCATCGCCCCGTCTCGGCGAAGGGGACGCGGAGGGCGTGGCCCATCGAGACCCGCAGCGCCTTGCGGTAGAGCGGGTCGCAGGTGCGGCTGGTCAGGAGCACACCCGCCCCCGGGCCCATGAGCGCCGAGGCGTTGCGGAAAATCCCGCCGACATTGTCGTGATTGGAGAGGTCTTCCATCACGACGAGGGCCTCGCAGCGGTCGAGCAACTCTGCGGGGGAGACCGGCCGGCCCCGGCGCCCGCAGGCGAGCAGCCCACGATGCATGCGGTACCCCGAGATCCGGTCGGTGAGTTCCGGGGGTGCGAGATAGACGGGCGTGCCCGGTTCGAGGCGATCGAGCAGCGGGCGGTGCTTCTCGAAGGCCGTGGTGCTGACGAGCACGGACTCGACCCCGAAGGGCGACTCGATCAGGTGCTCGACGACGAGGGCGCCCTCGGCCATGAAGAGGCCCGAGGCGGTCAGGGTGTCGGGCCGATCATCGATCCGGTCCGGATTGTGGCGGGCGCGGAGCCAGGCGTCGCGCTGGTTGGCGTACGGTAAAAGTTCCGGCAAATCCGGATCGTCCACGCGGATCACATTCAGGCCGCACCCAACCATCGCCGACATCGTACGACGACACCCGGCCCGCCCCGGCGCGCCGGCCATACGCGCACACGGCGGGAAGGCGAGCAGGAACTGTGGAACTCTGGCAGGCGATCGTTATCGGGATTGTCGAGGGGATCACCGAGTACCTCCCCGTCAGCTCGACGGGGCACCTGATCATCACGACGAGCCTGATGGGGCTGCACGAGCCGCCGGATGTGAAGCGGGCGGTCGACGCGTACAACATCGTGATCCAGGGCGGGGCGATCCTGGCGGTGCTGACGCTCTACTGGCCTCGGGTCCAGCAGATGATCCTCGGGCTGCTGGGCAAGGACGCCGGGGGCCTGCGTCTGTTTCGCAACATCGTGATCGCGTTCCTGCCCGCGGCGGTCATCGGTGTGCTGCTCAAGGACATGATCGATCGGTATCTCTTCAGCCTGTATCCGGTCGTGGCGGCGCTCATGATCGGCGGGGTGTACATGATCCTGGTCGATCGGTTCGCGATGCGCCGGCTCCGCGAGCGCGAGGCGGAGGAAGACAAGGACCCCGAGCTCCGCGACGACTGGAACATCACGAAGATGACGGTGCGCCAGAGCCTGATCATCGGGTTCATGCAGTGCGTCGCGATGTGGCCGGGCACGAGCCGTTCGATGATGACGATCACCGCGGGCGTGCTGGTGGGGCTCAAGCCTCGCCAGGCGGCGGAGTTCAGCTTCCTGCTGGGTCTGCCGACGCTGGGCGGCGCGACGGTGTACGCCTTGGCGAAGAACCTGCACGAGTCGGCCCGGGACAACGAGCCGAACATGTTCGAGCAGCTCGGGTGGATGCCCCTCTTGGTGGGCACCTTCGTGACGACGATCACGGCGATCATCGCGGTGAAGTGGCTGATCGGGTTTCTGAACAAGCACGGGCTGGCGCCGTTCGGGTACTACCGGATCATTGTCGGGGCTGTGCTGCTGACCTTGGGCCTGATGGGTGTGGTGCATGTGGTCGATTGAGTGTCGCGGGATGCGTTGAATGCTTCCTAAGCCTTGACCGACCAATTCAGGAGGAACGCCCTTGCCGATGACCGCCCAGGACCAGTCCCAGCCGCACAACGCCCCGCAGCGCACCTCGTTCCCCAAGGACCGCATACGCGTCGTCCTGCTTGAGAGCGTGCACCAGCGCGGGGTGGACCTGCTCGCCCGCGAGGGGTTCGATGTCGCGTGCGTCCCGGGCTCGCCGTCCCCCGAGGATCTGCGCTCGCTGCTGGCCGACGCGCACCTGATCGGCGTCCGCTCGAAAACCACGCTGACCGAGGAGTTGATCGCGTGCGCCCCGCGGCTGCTCGGCATCGGCTGCTTCTGCATCGGGACGAACCAAGTCGACCTCGGCGCCGCCAGGCGTCTTGGGATCCCCGTGTTCAACTCGCCCTTCAGCAACACGCGGAGCGTGGCGGAGCTGACGATCGCCGAGGCGGTCTGCCTGATGCGCCGGGCGTTCGAGAAGTCTTCGCAGATGCACGCGGGGCGCTGGTTCAAGAGCGCCAGCGGCTCGCGCGAGGTGCGGGGCAGGACGCTGGGCATCGTCGGGTACGGGCACATCGGTGCGCAGGTCTCGGTGCTGGCCGAGGCGATGGGGATGCGGGTGGTGTTTTACGATGTGCTGCCCAAGCTGCCGCTCGGAAACGCCCGCCCCTGCGCTTCGCTGAAGGAGCTCTTGGCCGAATCCGACATTGTGACTCTGCATGTGCCATCGACGCCGCTGACGCGCGGGATGATCGGCGCTCGCGAGCTGGCGTCGATGCGCAAGGGCTCGCACCTGATCAACAACGCACGGGGCGAGGTGGTCGATGTCGCGGCGTTGGCCGAGGCGTTGCGTTCGGGGCATCTCGCGGGGGCCGCGGTGGATGTGTTTCCAGAGGAGCCGCGATCGAGCGGGGATCCGTTCGATTGCGAGCTGCGGGGCCTTGAGAATGTGATCCTGACGCCGCACATCGGGGGAAGCACGGCCGAAGCGCAGGAGGCGATCGCCGAGGATGTCGCGACGAAGCTGGTGCGTTTCATGAATGTGGGGACGACGACGGCGGCGGTGAATGTGCCGCAGGTCGAGCTGCCGATGCAGGAGACCGAAGCTGGGCGCCCGCACCGCGTGCTGCACTTTCACAAGAATGTGCCGGGTGTGCTGGGGCAGATCCACGCGATCACGACCGAGCTCGGCGCGAACATCTCCGGCGAGTACCTGCGGACGCAGGACGAGCTGGGGTATGTCGTGCTGGATGTGAGCCCGACCGACAGTGCGCAGCTGCTGTCGAGACTGCGCGAGATCCCCGAGACGGTGCGCGTGCGCGTGCTGTGGTGAGGCGGAGGGGGACCCGACCCTTCGCTTCGCTCAGGGATCGGCGTCAAGGGTGTTGACCTGCCCCCGATCTATGTACCAGTCGCTATGAGAGTCGGTTGGTGTTCCTTCGTGTGCCGGGGACACGGAGCGGAGGCGAGCGGAGCGAGCCGGAGCGGAGTGGCACCGGCACACCCGCGATCCAGCCCCGCCGCGAACGCCGCGGGGGCCTGGTAGCCCAAGGACGAGTGTGGGCGGCGGTGATTGTACTCGTTCCTCCACCCGGCCCCGAGCGCCTTGGCGTCGGTCAGGTCGAGGAACTCCTCGACATTCAGCAGCTCGTCGCGGACCCGGCCGTGGAAGCTCTCGGCGTACCCGTTCTCCCACGGGGCGCCGCGCTCGATGTACAGCGTGCCGACCCGCGCCTTGCCCAGGTACGCCCTGATCCGATCGGCGATGAACTCCGGCCCGTTGTCCGAGCGGATGTGCCGCGGCAGGCCGCGGACGGTGAACAGCTCGGCCAGCACGTCGATCACATCCAGCGAGGTGATCGAACGCCCCACCTCCAACGCCAGGCACTCGCGCGTGAATTCGTCAACGATCGAGAGCCACTTCAGCGGGCGGCCGCGGATGTCGCTGTCGTGGATGAAGTCCCAGCACCAGACATCGTCCCTGCCGTCGGCCCTCCGCCTGGCCACGCCGTTCTCGCTCGATCCCAACGAGCGTTTTTTGTGCTGTTTTCTCGGCACTCTCAGCTTCTCCTGCTTCCACAGACGGTGGATGCGCTTGCGGTTGACCCGCCAGCCCTCGGCCCGCAGCAACGCCCAGATCCGCCGGTAGCCGTAGCGCGGGTGCCGGCGGACCAGATCGTGCATGCGCCCGACCAGGCGACGCTCCGCGTCGGTCACGGCGCGGGCCTCGTAGCGCTGCGTCGAACGCGGTTGGCCGATCACCCGGCACACGCGGCGTTCAGAGACGGCGAACACCCGCCGGAGGTGCTCGGCCGCCCGCCGCCGGCGTGCCGGGCTCAGAAGTTTCCCTCGGCGACCTCCTTGAGCATCTGGTTGTCCAGCGTCAGGTCCGCCACGGCACGCTTGAGCCGCGCGTTCTCCTGCTCGAGCTCCTTGAGCCGCCTGGCTTCGCCGGACTTCATCCCGCCGTACTGGTTCCTCCAGCGGCTGAAGGTCTGCTCGCTGACGCCCAGCTGCTGGACCACCTGCCCCACGCTCTGGCCTGCCCCGAGCATCGCCTCGGCCTCACGCAGCTTGGCGATGATCTGTTCGGGTGTGTGTCGTTTGCGCTTCATCAAGAGTCTCCTGACCTCTCCCGGAGGTCATCGGGACTCTCACAACGACTGGCTCAGCTTTTGGGGGGCAGGCCAGTGTGGTGATCGCTGGCGGCGCTAACGCGCCAGATCAGCGGGACTCCATCAAGCTCTGCGTCTGCGAGAACCTCCGAGGAGCAAGAGCAGCAGGCACGCCGTCGGCGGGGCGGGGACAGTGAACATCACGAGCGTGGACTGGAAGGAGCCGTCGGCGTTGACCATGACATCGGCGAGGACATACTGGTCGGTGACCACCCCGATCGGGAAGAGACTCCAGATCGCGTATTCGATGCCGCCCCCGACATCGAGGAGATCGCCGCGCCTCGCGAGGACATGCGGGCGTCCGTCCATTCCCGCGTAGACAAGCGCTGGAACACGGTTTGCTTCGCCCTCGTAGCGGACCTCTGTTCTCGCGGCGACGGATCTGGCGTCGTCCGCGAAGGCCATCTCGAATTCGATCAGCATGTCGAATTCTGCGCCGGGGTCTTCGAGCCATTGCTCGGTGAGGAAAGCTGTCCGCTCCCCGCCAGCGCCGATGTGCAGCGCCGCCCGCCTGGATCTCTCTCGGTAGCCGAGCAGGCCGTCGACAGCGATGTCTCCGTGATCGGTAAAGACCGCCGAGGGCACGCCCCACATCGAGATGCCGGGCGACGCGTAGCCGGGCTCGCCCCCGAACGCCGGGATGTTGTACAGCTCGGTTTGGGCTCGGTGTTCGACGCCACCGGCGCCGAAGATCCAGATCCCGCTCTGGCCCCACTGGAGATCGATGTCGTACATCAGACCGAAGTAGGCGACCTCTCCGACGCTGTTCATCCGCAGTGAGTTCGTGCCCCCGTTGAGCACCATGCCGTTGGACGCGGGGACCTTCGAACTGGCGAGCATGCGGTGACCGTGGGCGTCGTCGACGAAGAGTCCGACCTCGGCAAGGTGCTGCCCTTCGCTGCCGAACTGGCTGATGTACGCGACACCGCCGTCGGCGCCGACAGCGAACCTCCCCGCCCTGTTCGGATAGGGAACCGGAGTCCATGACCAAATTCGATCGAAGAAGACGCCCTCGCCGCCGGGGGTGGGCGCGCCCGGGATGGAGTACATCCTCGCGTCGAACCCGGGGCCGAACGCGGTGAAGGCGGGGTTTCGGTCAGCAAGCATCCGCGCGGCATGGGTTCCGCCGGCGGTGCGGCCGATTGCCGTGAGAAAGGGCGGATCCGGTGTGGCGAACTGTTCGGGCAGCACCAGCCCCGACACGATGTCGCCCTCGCCTCCGGCCTGGGTGTGCAGCGCGCCGTCGATCAGCGAGCCGTAAAACATCGATGAGAACGCCCCGGCCGGACCCCCGGTCCTGATCTCGCCGACGACCGCGCCGTTGCCGTTCTCGTCGATTGACGAGAAGCTGATTCTCCCGACCGATCGTCCCGGTGCGAGGCCGTGGATCGGATCGCTTTGGCTCCAGAGCGTTGTTTCGCTTCCGCCGGGTTGCCACAGGCGGAGGCTGTTGTTTCCGCCGAGGGCGACCGAGCCGTCGGCGCGGAGGACCGGTGAGCCGTCGCGCCAGGGGCCGAACCCATCGAATCCGATGACCTCGTAGGGCGCGGGGCTGGCGGCTGCGGAACACGCGATCAGCGCCGTCGCGGCGAAACAGAATATCGGTGGTGTCGTGCGCATCGTCCGCTCCTCGTCGTGAAGGGAACTCGTCCTTGCATGGGAGATCGGACCGACTCGCGAACAATCGCCAGAAATCTTGGGAACGGGAGCGCAAGACATCCAGACCCGACCCTTCGCTGCGCTCAGGGATCGGCGTCAAGGGTGTGGTGATCGCTTGCAGCGCGTTCGCCCGGGCCACGGTCTACTGCCAAACCCTGCGCCCCGCGCCCGGCTCCCCGCTCCCTCTGCTACCTGCTCCCGACCGGTTCCTCGCGGGGGTCGTGTTCCAGGAGGAGGTCGGTGACGAGCGGCGCGTTGTCGAGGGGTTTGCCCTTGGCGTCGGTGAGCGGCTTGCCGTCGAGGGTTTCGATGATCGGCACGGGGTTGGCGCGTTCGTGCGCTTCGAGGCGTTTTTCGAGGGCTTCGCGCTGGGCGTCTTCGAGCTCGGTCCACTTGCCGCGCCCTCGGCACTTGGGGAAGCGTGAGCAGCCGAGCCATGGCCCCCGGACGCCCGAACGGAGGTTCAAGGGCGATTCGCAGGTCGGGCAGGGCAGGTCGGTTTCCAGCGGCGGGACCGACGGGGCCTGGACGCGGCCCTTCTTGTCGAGGTTGAGGATGAGGCCGTCCTCGGAGGTCTCGCCCTCCTCCAGCAGCGTGGTGATGAAGGGGCCGAAGCGGCCGGTCTTTCTGACCATCGGGCGGCCGGTCTTGGGGCAGCGGACATTGACGAACTCGGCCGGGCGGGGCCGGCCCTCGCGGTCGACGGGGCAGGCGTAGCTGCAGTCGGGGTAGCGCGAGCAGCTGAGGAAGCGGCCGTTCTTGCCGAAGCGGTAGACCAGGCCGGCGCCGCAGGTGGCGCAGCGGTACTTGTCTGGTGCGGGCAGCGCTTCGGCTTTGGCGTGCTTGAGCTCGTCGTGGGCGCGTTCGAGGCTGGTTTTGAAGCCCCTGTAGAAGCGCCGGAGCATCTCGATCCAGTCGAGGTGCTCTTCCTCGATCTTGTCGAGCTCGGACTCCATCTCGCGGGTGTAGCCGACATCCATGATGCCGGGGAAGGCCTCGATGAGCTTGTCGGTCACGACCTCGCCGAGGTCGGTCGCGTAGAAGCGACGCTCGATCTGCTCGACATAGTTGCGGTCCTGGATGGTCTGGATGATCGCGGCGTAGGTCGAGGGTCGGCCGATGCCCTCTTCTTCGAGCTTCTTGATGAGGCCGGCCTCGGTGTAGCGCGGGGGCGGGCTGGTGAACTTCTGGTCGGGCTCGATCGCGAAGGGGCGCATCGCGTCGCCCTTGTTGATCTGGGGCAGTGTCGCGGTGTCGCTGGCGGTCGGCACGCCCGCGACCTTGTAGAACCCGTCGAAGGCGAGCACGCGACCGGTCGCTCTGAAGACGACCGGGCGGGAGGCGTCCTTCCCGCCCTCGATCAGGACGGCGGTCGAATCCCACTGCGCCGGGGTCATCTGGCAGGCGACGAAGCGCTCCCAGATGATCTGGTACAGGCGGAACTGGTCGGGCTTGAGGGACGAGCGGACACGCTCGGGCGTGAGCGCGGCGTTGGTCGGGCGGATCGCCTCGTGGGCCTGCTGCGCGTCCTTGTTGGAGGAGGCGAAGAAGTTGGGTTTCTCCGGGAGGTACTTGTCGCCGAAGGTCTTGGTGATGTAGCCGCGGGCCATGTCGATCGCGTCTCGGCTGAGGTGCGTCGAGTCGGTACGCATGTAGGTGATCAGGCCGACGGGGCCCTCGCCCGGGATGTCCACGCCCTCGTAGAGCTGCTGGGCGGCGCGCATCGTCCGCTGTGCGCCGAAGCTCAGGCGGCTGCTGGCGGCCTGCTGCATCGTCGAGGTGATGAACGGCGCGGGGGGGCGGACGCTTGTGCGCTTGGTCTCGATCGAGCGGATCTTGTAGGGCGTGGCGGGGTCGACTTTGCCGCTGATGGTGCGCTTCCAGCGGGCGGGGCCCTTGGCCTGCTCGTCCTCTTGCAGCTCGGTCTCCAGACCGGTCATGCCGGCCAGACCGAGCACATCGAGGACGCCGGGGGTCAGGTCGCAGCTCTCTGCGCTCTTGAACTTGGCGGCGATGTTGTTCTTCGCGTCGTCGGGCAGCGCCTGGTCGGGCGCGGCGCGGTCGACGGGCGAAATGACGCCGGCGCCGCCGGACTGGCGGATGTCGAACTTCTCGCCCCCGACCTCGACGAGCTCGGCTCGGATGGCCCGCTGGTCGGCGAGCCAGGCGTTCTGGCGCTTGATGGTCGGGGCGTTGTTCTTCTCGTCGCGCTCGGCGAGCAGCGCCTGCCACGCGGGGCCGAGGCGCCTGGCGTCGTCTTCAGAAAGGGCGAAGTTGGCCTGGACCGACCAGTACTCGTCGGGGACGAAGGCGCGGATCTCGCGCTCCCGTTCGACAACGAGCAGCACGGCGACGGACTGCACGCGTCCGGCGCTCAGGCCACGGGCGACCTTCTTCCAGAGCAGGGGCGAGACCTGGTAGCCGACGATGCGGTCGAGGATCCGGCGCGCCTGCTGGGCGTTGACGCGGTCCTCGTCGATCGGGTGGGGCGAACCGAACGCCTTCTCGATCTCCGCCTTGGTGATGGCGGGGAAGACGACGCGCTTGGCGTCCTTGGAGGGGATGCCGAGCTCCTGGGCGAGGTGCCAGGCGATCGCCTCGCCCTCTCGGTCGAGGTCGGTCGCGAACCAGACCTGACGCCCCGAGTCGATCGATTCCTTGGCGGCCCGCTTGAGGTCGCGCATGACGGCGTCTTTGCCGTCGAGGATCTCGTAGGTGGGATGGAAGTTCTTCTCGAGGTCGACGCCGGGGACGGGCTGCTTGGAGCCCTTGGGGGCCTTGCTGGGCAGGTCGCGGACATGGCCGATCGAGGCGAGGACGATGTAGTCCTGGCCCAGATACCTATTGATGGTCTTGGCCTTGGCGGGCGATTCGACGATGACGAGGTGCTTGCCCTTGGCGTCGCCGGCTTTGACGCCGAGGCCCGCGCCCTTGCCGCCGCGCTTGCGTCCGCCGCCCCCGGCGGCCTTGGAGGCAACCTTCTTGGAGGTCTTGCTGGCGGTCTTCTTTGAGGATTTTTTGGTGGTTTTCTTTGCCATGCCGTCGGTTTTCCGCCGGCGGCTTACGGCGCCCCGGCCGGGCTGGTGCCCGCGAACAACATCCCGCCACCAGGCCCGGAGTCAAGCACCGACAAGGCCGGAGCGGGGTGATTTCTTCTCGGCTGGTCCGGGCGGATCCCTCCAGACCGAGGCGGAGATCGGCCCGGATCAGGGCCCGCGGGCGGGCAGGGGTCAGGAGCCTCTAAGACAAGTATTGACAACGACTTGCGCCCACTGGGCGGGCGGGGTGTTCGCCGCGTCGATCCAGACCGAGCCGGGGGTGGCTTTCAGGCGCCTCAGCCAGGTCCGCTGGTTTTTTGCGAATCGTCGGGTCTCGATCTTGATCGCCTCGATCGCGTCGTCCAAACCATTGCGGCCCTCGAAGTGTTCAATAAGCTGCTTGTACCCCAGCGCCTCGCGGGCCTGGGGGCCCAGACGACCCGCCTGCCAGAGAGCCCGGGCCTCCTCGATGAGGCCCGTGTCGACCATCTGGCGGACACGCTCGTTGATCCGGCGGCTCAAGGCCTCGGCGGGCCAGTCCAGCCCGATGAGCACGCGGTCGGACCGCTCACGCCCCTGGTCCCACTGGCGCTGGTGCTCGCTGATCGGTGTGCCGGTGAGGCGGTAGACCTCCAGGGCACGGATGGTGCGTCGCTCGTCGTTGGGGTGGATGCGTGCCGCGGCTTCGGGGTCGACGCGTTCGAGCTCGGCGCGTCGCTCGGCGGCGGGGATGGCCGCGAGCTTCTGGCGGAGCGCCTCGTCGGCGCCGGGGCCCTCGAAAAGTCCGTCGAGCAGGGCCTTGATGTACAGGTGCGTGCCACCCGCGACGATCGGGGTCGCGCCGCGGGCTTGGATCTCGTCGATCGCGGCTTCGGCGGCTTCGAGCCACTGGTGGACGGAGAACGACTCGATCGGTTCGGCGATGTCGATGAGGTGGTGGCGGACGCCGCAGCGTTCGGCGGTCGTCGGCTTGGCCGAGCCGATGTCCAGCCCCCTGTAGATCTGCATGGAGTCGGCGGAAACGACCTCCCCCCGGACGCCGGTGAGGGTTTCGAAGGCGAGGGCGGCTTCGACAGCGAGGGCGGTCTTGCCGCCGGCGGTCGGGCCGACGATGAGGGGGAAGCGGCGGATCTGCTGTCGATCTTGGAGCATCTGGGCGGGATTGTTGCGGCGCGGTCGGGTTTTCGCAGGCGGACCCCTTAGAATCCCTGCCATGCCCCTCCCACGCGTTGCCATCGTCGGCCGGCCCAATGTCGGCAAAAGCTCCATCATGAACATGCTGGCCCGCCAGCGTGTGTCGATCGTTGACGATCTGCCGGGCGTCACGCGCGACCGGGTGACCAATGTCGTCACGCTGCCCTCGCCCGACGGGGAACGGCCGGACAAGCCCGTCGAGCTGACCGACACGGGGGGCTACGGGGTCTACACCGCCGAGGGCCAGCGCCACGACGAGATCGGCAACGATCTCGGGCGGCTGACGGGGGATATTGAGAAGCAGATCGCCGAGGCGGTGGCGGACGCGGACCTGGTGCTGTTCGTGGTGGATTGCCAGGCGGGGCCGACGCCGCAGGACGAGGCGATCGCCAAGATGCTGCGCGAGCGTCGGATGGGCTCGCGCCCGCTGCCCGAGCGTCCGGGCGAGGCGGCGCCGATCCGTGTGGTGGCCAACAAGTGCGACGGCGAGGGCTGGGAGTCTCACGGGCTGGAGTTCGCCGCGCTGGGCTTCGGCGAGCCCATGATGGTCTCGGCGAAGAACAACTACCAGCGCCGGATGTTCAGCGACGCGCTGTACGACCTTCTGCCCCAGCCATCTCCCGAGGACGAGCGGGTGGCCAGGGCGGACCTGCGTGTGGCGATCGTCGGCAAGCGCAACGCGGGCAAGAGCACGCTGCTGAACAAGCTCGCGGGCGAGGAACGCGTGATCGTCAGCGAGATCCCCGGGACGACACGCGACGCGGTGGACATCCGCTTCGACTACGACGGCAAGTCTGTCGTCGCGATCGACACCGCGGGCTTGCGCAAGAAGAAGAGTTTCCAGGGCAGGGTCGAGTGGTTCGCGCTGGACCGCACGCAGCGGGCGATCCTTCGGGCCGACGTCGTGCTGTTCATGATCGACGCGACCGAGCCGGTCAGCCAGGTCGACGAGCAGATCGCGATGCTGGCGCAGAAGGCGTACAAGCCGTGCGTGCTGGTGATCAACAAGTGGGACCTGGTCGACGGGAAGAAGGGGCGCGACGGCAGGCCGATCACGCCGCAGCTCTTCGACCGCTACCTGCGCGAAGAGCTCAAGGGCCTGCGGGACGCCCCGATCGCGATCATGGCGGCCAAAGACGGGCTGAACATCAAGCAGACAATGGACCTCGCGTTCGAGCTGTTCGAGCAGGCGTCGACGCGTGTTTCGACGGGCGAGCTGAACCGGCTGATCCGCGGGATCCTGGAGACGCGGGGGCCGACGAACAAGCTGGGCACGCAGGTGAAGGTGTACTTCGTGGCGCAGGTGGCGACCAACCCGCCGACGATCGCGCTGGTGGTCAACCGGCCGGAACTCTTCACGCCCAACTACGAGCGGTTTTTGCTGAACCGCCTGCACGAGGCGTTGCCGTTCGAGGAAGTGCCGATCAAGCTGATCGTCCGGCCGAGGAAGAGCCGCGACGACAGATCGCACGACCCGCGTGACGAGGAAGTGCAGATGATCGACTTCGCCGCGGCTTCGCCCGAGGAGGCCGAGGCGGAGGTCCGGCGGGCGCTGGATGCCGATCCGGAGCAGGAAGACATCATGGCGGCGATGCCCGACGACCCCGATGCGTACTTCGACGACGAGGACGACCGGGGCTGAGCGCCTGCGGTTGTCCGCTGATTACCGACATCGGTCCCTGACCGTTCGCCCGACACGGCTCGGCGAGCCGTGCCGCCATTCCCCGGGAGAGATCCATGGCGTGGTTGATGCTGTTTGTCGCGGGCGTGTTCGAGGTGGCGTGGGCGGTCTCGATGAAGTCGACAGAGGGGTGGACGAGGCTGCGCCCGAGCCTCATCACGCTGGCGCTGATGGTCGTGAGCTTCTACCTGCTCAGCCGCGCGATGCTGCAGATCCCGATCGGCACGGCGTACGCGGTCTGGACGGGGATCGGGAGTGTCGGGGTTGCGATCCTGGGCATCGCGATCTATAAAGAACCCGTGACGGCGTTGCGGCTGCTGTTCATCGCGATGATCGTCGCGGGCATTGTGGGCCTGAAAGTTGTGTCGGACATGCCGGCGCGGTCGGCGGTTTGAGTCCTGGCGGTTGCGTCGTGCTTAGCCCTCACCGCCTACTGACGACTGCTCGTGAATGCTCTTCATCAATCGAACCAAAGCACTGTCAAATGCGCGGAACGAGCGAGAACGCAATCTCACCTGTTCCAGATCGATCTTCGCGGTGAGACCGGGCTGATCCACCGTCTCACGATATCGCCCGTACCACTCCTTCAGAACACCCTTTGGATTCCTCTTTAGCTCAATTTCACCGTCATAGCGATACTGCCCATCACCTGCGACCAGCCATGACTCAAACTCCCTCACCGCAAGCACGCACTCCGCGGGCAACCCTGACGCATCTCTCAACTTCGCTCGACGGCTATGCGCGGTAGTCACCGCGCAGTCATCATCAGAATCGAACAACAGCATAATCCCGCCAGCGGAGCCGCACTCTCGCACATTTGACACGCACAGCTGAGCGTAGCTAGACAACTGCTCGTCGCTGAGGATCTTGGCCCGGGACGCTCGAATCGGGCGAGCAACCCCGACATCGGGAAACAATCGCTGAATCAGGATACGGATCGCCTGTACATCTCCGTGCCCTTCCACAATCGGTGCGATCACGACACCGGTCATTGGATCGCCTCAAAGAGCGTTCCCCTCGCGTCCCCAGCTCGTTCAATTTCTCGAGGATCAGGTGTAAGCTGGTCAAGCCGAAGCAACTCACCTGCAGTCACAAGGTGGCTCTTCATCATCTCGGCTTTTGCGGCGCTCAAGGGCCCAACGACTGTCCTGCCTGTTTCCAGCAGAACAACACGGATCATAGAGGGATCGATATCCGGGTGATCTAGCATATCTGGGCTGTGGCATGTAAGCAGGATCTGCGTCTGTTCGGCGCCTTCCAAAAGCGCATCAACCAGTGCGCCGACGGCCGCCGGGTGCAACGCTGTCTCGGGCTCTTCGATCCCGATCAGTGTCGGACCGCCCTTTGCGCCCTGCCCCGAAACCAGCGAAACCAAAATACCGATCGCTCGAACCGTACCATCTGACAGCGCGATAGCGTCAAAGTTTGAGTTCCGCTCGCCTGTGGGTACATGGACTGCCTGTGACACTTCTACGGTCTCGAGTGCCCCAGCATGTTTGTGCGATATCTTCGATATTGGCACACCAATTGCATTAAGATACTGGATTACACGATCGAGCCTGTCTGGAGACACCGTCTGAAGATGTTTGATCACACTGGCAATGTTGTGGCCATCGTGCGCCAGTCGCTCGCCCGGCTCTGGCCGCTGCGGGTACTTCATAATCTCGGGATTCAGGTTGTGGAATGTCATCCTAGTGAGGATATCGTAAACCAAGCGGAACTGCGGAATACCGCTCGCGGCCACCAGCAAAAGGCGGTCATTGCTCGATGCAGGCATTGGCGCCTGAATGTTCCGCCACTCAATGACTTCCCCGTTCCGTGTATGATACACAATTTCCACTCCACCAGAGAGCAAATGGCATCGCTCTCTCGCGACCCTAAACCCCCCTCCCTGAACAGCGGCTATCTTGAACGCATACTCCGCTTCTCCGTCTGGCAGTGCGAGCCTCATTGCGATTGCGGGGTTGGTTGGCCGACCGCCAAGCGACTTTCGTCGCACTTGATCGATGCCGCCCCGCTCTCGAATGGCGTACTCCAGAGTTGATTGCAATGCCTCACTGGTAAATCTGAGGGCGTCCAAGATGTTGCTCTTCCCAACACCGTTTCGGCCGACCAACAGTGTGAGCGGGGAGAACTTGATGTTGCAATGTTCAATGCTCTTATAATTCTTTAGTTGGAGCTCTTTGATTCGAGGACCCATTCAAACACTCCGATCTAATTTGCACCGGGAAAGCCAATCCAATGCATGCGCCTGGTATCGGGCTTGCGAGCTCATGCCACCAGCGTCAAATGCGACGCCTCGGCGGCGAACAACAGCGCCGCCCGCACATCATCGCGGGAGATTTGCGGAAACTCCGCGAGAAGCTCGTCCATCGTCAGGTCGGCGAGTGAGCCGACGATCGTCGCCACGGCGATTCGCGTGCCGCGGATGCACGGCTCGCCGTGCCTGATGTCGGGATCACACACGATGCGTTCACGCCATGTCTCGGCCATGTCACAGTCCTCCGGTGCCGGGGGCAGTATACAGCGCTGGCCTCCCCCTCAGATCAACCGATCCTCCTTCGAGATCCCCAGCGCCGGCCTGGTGTCCAGCGGCACGATCTTCTCGCCCGCCTTGGCCTCCTGCATGCGCTTGGCCTCTTCGGGGTCGACATAGTCCGAGTGGCAGGCCGCCTTGCCATCTTCCTTGGCTTCGACGCTCTTGGCGACCTTGCTGGCGAGCTTGTGGATCTCCTCGGGCGAGAGGTAGCCGCGTTGTTCGAGGATTTTCTGTTGCTCTTCGGTCAGCGCGGCCGAGCGGACGGGGGCGCCGGCCTTGCCGCCTGTGCCGACGCGCTCGAAGCCGTCGGCCTTGCCCGATGCGAACTCCTGGATCTCCTTGCTGATGCGGACCGAGCACCAGTCGTGCCCGCACATGGCGCAGAAATCGGTGTCGACATCGAGGTCTTCGTCGTGATAGGCGCGGGCGGTGTCGGGGTCGAAGCTCAGCTCGAAGTGCTTCTCCCAGTTCAGGGCGGCGCGGGCGCGGGTCAGGTCGTCGTCGCGGTCGCGCGAGTTGGGGATGCCCAGGGCGACATCGGCGGCGTGGGCCGCGATTTTGTAGGCGATGCACCCCTGCTTGACATCGTCCTTCTTGGGCAAACCCAGGTGCTCCTTGGGCGTGACATAGCAGAGCATGCTGGCGCCGTGCCACGCGGCGTTGGTCGCGCCGATGCAGCTTGTGATGTGGTCGTAGCCCGGGAAGATGTCGGTCACGAGCGGGCCGAGCACATAGAACGGGGCGCCGTGGCAGAGGCGGCGCTGGAGCTTCATGTTGAACTCGATCTGGTCGAGGGGGACATGGCCCGGCCCCTCGACCATCACCTGCACGCCGTGGCGCCAGGCGCGTTCGGTGAGCTCGCCGATGGCTTCGAGCTCGGCGAGCTGTGCGTCGTCGGTGGCGTCGGCGAGGCCGCCGGGGCGGAGGCCGTCGCCGATGGAGAAGGTGACATCGTGCTCGCGCATGACGCGGCAGATGTCGTCCCAGAGCTGGTACATCAGGTTTTCCTGGTTGTGCACCAGCATCCACTTGGCCAGCAGGCTGCCGCCGCGAGAGACGATGCCGATCAGGCGGTCCTTGACGAATTTCAGGTGGCCTTTGCGCAGGCCGGCGTGGATGGTGAAGTAATCAACACCCTGGCGGGCCTGGTGCTCGATCATTTCCAGCACCGCGGCGCGGTCGAGGTCTTCGAGCCTGCGCCCGATGATCATCGAGTAGATCGGAACCGTGCCGATGGGGACGGTCGAGTTCCGGATGATCGCCTCGCGGCAGGCGTCGAGGTCGCCCCCGGTCGAGAGGTCCATGACCGTGTCGGCCCCCCACTTCTCCGCCCAGCGGAGCTTTTCGAGCTCTTCGTCTGTGCCGCTGGAGACGGGCGAGGCGCCCATGTTGGCGTTGACCTTGGTCTTGCTTGCCCGGCCGATCGCCATCGGGTCGAGCTTGTAGGTGAGGTGGGTCTTGTTGGCGGGGATGACCATGCGGCCCGCGGCGACCTCGTCGCGGACCTGCTCGGGTGTCAGGTGGCCCTCACGCTCGGCGACGCGGCGCATCTGGTCGGTGACGATGCCGAGCCGCGCGTGCTCGAGCTGCGTCACCGGCTCGAAGCCCCTGGGGTAGGTCACACGGCGCGTCACGCCGCGTGCGTCGGTGAAGACGACCTGACGGATGTCCGGCAGCGTCGAGAGCGTGACATCCTCACGCTCCAGCGGCTCGTCGGTCTCGAACGCGGCGCAGGCCCAGCCTTCTGGCAGAAAGTCCCAGGCGGTGTAGGGCGAGGGCTCGGGCATGCCCGCCGAGTCGGGCGAGGAGAAGCTCAGCGGCCCGCCGATGTCGGCGCGGCGGGCGAAGCTGCCCGGCGTGGTCGCGTCGCCCGAGCCGGGGTTGTGCGCCCCTTGCAGCGGGACGGCGAAGCGGCGGGTCGGACGCTCTTCGCCCGGATTGGCGGCGAGCTGGTAGACCTTGTGGTCGTTGTCTTTGTTGAGAGCGGACATGGGCGTGTGCTCCTCCGCGTCGGTCAGACGCGAGCGGAGGCTCGCCCGGCATGGGGGAAGGGGCGCGGCACGCAGCCGATCGCAATCCCTCCGCCGGTACGAACCGGATCAGGTTCAACGGGTGCGTCTCAGCCCGCCGTTCCGTATCCGGCGAGCGCCCCGTGCGACCGGCAAGTCTAGGAGGGCGCAGACGCCTCCCGCAGACAGGGGGAGGCCCGGCCCTCAGGTGGCGAACAGGCGGGAGGGATCGGCGAAGGCCTTGAACTCCAGGGCGTTGCCGCTGGGATCGCGGAAGAACATCGTCCCCTGCTCGCCCGGCTCGCCCTGGAAGCGGATGTACGGCTCGAGAATGAACTCGACGCCCGCGGCCGTCACACGCTCGGCCAGCGCCTTCCAGTCGTCCATCGACAGCACGACGCCGAAGTGCGGCACCGGGACCTCGTGCCCGTCGACCGTGTTCGCTCCGACCTGGAAGGGCTTGGCGGCGTCGACGCCCCGCTTCGGCTCGACGAGCTGGGCGACGAGCTGGTGCCCGAAGAAGTCGAAGTCGATCCAGCGGTCGCTCGATCGGCCGACCCCGCAGCCGAGCAGGTCGGCGTAGAAGCTCCGGGCGGCGTCGAGGTCGGTGACGGGGAAGGCGAGGTGGAATGGATCTGGCATGGCGGAACGCTAACGGCGGGCTCGTACGGCGTCAAGAGAACAACCCCCTCCCGAACCGCATAGGCTCGCCCCATGGAGCCGGGTTCGATCGGGCTGTACAACGACGCGTCGGTCTACGACATCCTCCACGCGCCCGGGACGCGCGAGGAGGCCGATGGCTTGCTGCGCATGCATGACCGGTTCGTCACAGCCAAGGCCTCGGCGAAGCTCTGGCTCGAACCCGCGTGCGGGACCGGTCGCTACCTCATCCGCCTGGCGAAGAAGGGCAAGCGGGGCGTCGGCTTCGACATCGACCCGGGCATGGTCGAGTACGCCACGGCACGCGCCAAACGCCTGAAGCTCTCGCCCAGGCCCCGCTTCTGCGTCGCGTCGATGGAGTCGTTCGTGGGCGACGGGCTGGTGCGCCCCGGCTCTGTGCGGCTGGCGTACAACCTCATCAACACCATCCGGCACATCGAGAGCGACGACGCGATGCTCGGACACTTCGAGCAGATGCGGACGGCGCTCGCGCCCGGAGGCGTCTACCTCGTGGGGATCAGCCTGACGGTCTACGGGTTGGAGCCGCCCAGCGAGGATGTTTGGGAGGGACGCAGGGGCAGGACGACGGTGCGGCAGGTCGTCAACTTCGTGCCGCCCGTCGCCAATGCGGGGCGCGCGCGTCGGACCGAACGTGTCTTCAGCCACCTGACGATCCGCAAGCCCTCGGGCGAGGAAGACCGCGACTCGACCTACACCCTGCGCACCTACGACGATGGGCAGTGGCGGGCGACATTGCGCAAGGCCGGGTGGCGTGTGCTTGGTGTGGTCGACGAGGAGGGGGACGATGTGACGCTGACGCCGCCGGGGTACGGGATCTTTGTGCTCTCGCCGGAGTAACGGGCGCTCACAGCGAGGGCCACGGGGGCGCGTCCGCCTGAGGATCACTGCGGTGCATCCTGAGCTGCACCGGGAACCATCCGATCTCCGGATCGTGCGCAAAGTCGACACCGAAGAGCAGCGGGCTGCCAGAACCACGCACCGGGACGACCACCGAGAAGACCTCTCCTCCTCGGTCTTCTGCGATCAGCACCTCGTTCAAACGGTCCAGTGTCTCCCCTCGCGGCTGGAACGAAACGGCGCGCACCGAATGATTCGTCGCCCCGAGGTCCGCGGTCATCTTGACGGTGTGCCCGGCGAGCACGCCATCGGCATCGATCCGTGCTGAAGCGAGCACTTCTTGAGCGAAGCGGGCCTCGTTCCACTCCGCCGCCACACGCTCATCGAAGGTGTCTCCCGGTACATCATCGTTCAGCCGATCGACACGGCGCAACGCGAAGGGCGCGAGGACGAAACCGCGATCGGTCATGCGCTCGCGCCACCGATTGAAGTTCGGTTCCATCAGCTCCGCGAAGGTCAGCTCGACTTCTGCGCGGAACTGTTCGAGCGTGCCCGCTGGGAAGAGTTCGCTGCGTTCGGCCTCCGCCGCCGCGGCATCGGCGATCTGCGCCACCGCGGGGTTCCCCGCTTGATTCGCGGCGGGCCGGTCCGGCTTGCCGGTTTGCCGAGCGGCCACAAACGAAGTGGCCGAGACCGCCGCGAGCACGACAATGACGATCCGCTTTGGCTGCCGCATCAGCACATCCCTTGTATTTATGCCTGAATCATCGATCTAGATCGATGTCCCAGACCGCTTCCGTATCGCGTTCGCCCAATGAGTGTACTTCCCTGTTGCCCTGACCGCAACCATACTTCAGGGAAAAGGGGACCTGTCCGCGACGCTCGGGGGGCCTCACGGCCGGAGTCGCTCAGTCGATCTCGACGGACTTGTTCACCCTCGCCCCGGTGTCGACATCGCGGATGCTGACAAAGACGCGCCTTCCGGGGATCCTGTCTCTTGCGTCGGCGAAGACGAAGCGGCGCATCACCGAGGCGCCGGGCTCCAGCTCGCCGATCGAGCCCTGCTGGCGGGGGTACTCGGCGCCGGCGACGACGGTGATGTCGAAGGCGCGGGCGTCGCCAGAGGTATTCGTCACGCTCGCCTCGATGTGGATGTCGCGCCCCGCGAGGTTGGGGGCTCTGCGGGCGACCACACGCACATCGACGCCCTCGGTCCCGACGCCCATCGTCGTGCGCAGGCGCACGATCCCTCGCTGGCGGTCGGCCGTGAGGCGGACATCCATCACGATCTCGCGCTCGCCCGCCTGCTCGAGCGGGCTGAGGGCGGCGGTGATCGGCAGACGAAGCTCGCCGTGCGCGGGGATCTCGAAGGTTCCGGCGGCCGGGGCGAAGGTCCAGCGGCTGTCGGTCCTCCCGATCGCCTCGAAGTCGGGCGGGTAGATCGCGTACCGACCAGCGACCGAGACCGGCCACGGGTTCTTCAGCACGACGAACCGATCGAGCACGCGGTTCTCGGTGGGCAGCGTCGGCGGGTCGATGGCGAACGACGCCTGGAAGCGCACCAGCTCTTCGTCGATGCCGTGGACAAACACGGGCGAGGAGCCGAGCGTGAGCGTGTGCTCGGCGCCTGCGCTCGCGGGGCCGGGCGTGATGCGGCTCTCGTTGCCGAAGAGATCGACGACGCGGAGCGTGCCGTCGCCGAGGCGCATCTGCAGCGTGTCGGGCGTGCGCACGGCGCGGTCGCTCCACGCGACGAGCACCGGGCCGGCCTGCTCGCTCGCACCCGACACCGGCGAGAGCAGGTAGGCGTAGACGCCCTCGTCGCTCGGCAGACGGAGGGCGACGCGCCGGGTCGAGAGGTGGTCGGCGAGCGTCCGCCACGCGGCGGAGGCTGGCGTCGGCTCGAAGCGCGTCCGGCGCCCGCGATGGATGACGAGAGGGTCTGAAAGCAGCAAGCGCAGCGGCCGGGCATCGTCACCCGCCGGGATATCGGTGGCGGCTCGAGCGAGCATCGCCTTTCGAGCGATGTCGTCGGCCTGCGCACGCCCGCCGAAGACCTTGACATCGATCGGCGCCAGCGCGAGGGCGAGTTCGGTGCGGGATCGAGCCGCGGCGTCGCGGTAAGGACGCAGAGCTTCGACGATCGCCTCGGGACGCAGGTTCGCGTCGGCCATGAGCACGACGCGTCCGAGGTGGCGGAGGCGGTCGCGGGCCGCGGGCGCGTCGGCTCTGGCCGGGGCGCTCAGCATGGGCCCGGGCACCAGGCGTGACAGCCTCGACACGAACTCGGCGTTGGCCTCGACAAACCCCGCATCCATTTGTGGTGGCGAGGCGGGCTGGTCGACCTGCCAGCGGTCGACGCGCTGGCCGAAACGGTCCAGCAGCGGATCGATCCGCTCTGCCCAGACATCCGGCCTGTCCAGCATCGCCTCGCGCCACGAGTTGTAGCGGGAGAGCTCGCCGGACGGGGGCCAGGCGCCTTCTGGGAAAACGCCGAGCGTCACCTCCGCCCAGCGGTCGCGCAGCGCACTGGTGGCCGAGGCGATCGTTTCGATGCGGTCGACGGCGTCGAACGACTCCCGATCGATCATCGCGTTCAGCGTGACGGCGCCCGCGCCGAGGCGCTCCATCAGCGAGGGGGCCGCGCCCCACGCCGAAAGCGGGAGGTCGGCCAGTTCGAGCCCGAACCGGGCCCGGTGCGTCGCGCCCCGCCCGTCGCCGCCCCCGCTGCGCGGAGGCAGGAAGAGGAACGAGGTCTGGGCCCGCCCGAGCACCTCGTCGTTTGCGTACACATCCAGGCGGGCGTGGTACCACCCGTAGCGCTTGATGTCCGGACGCCAGCTCGACTCGATGCCCCCGCGCCCGATCCGCAGGCTCGCCCGGTCGACGATCCGACCGTCGATGTCGTAGACGCGGAGGTCGCCCACCAGCCGCTCGCCCGTCAGGTCGCGCACCAGCACGCCGACTTCGGGGATCTCGGGGTCGAGAAAGACGCCCATCGGCGCCGGCGAGGTCACCTCCACCCGCGCAATCTGCGTCACCGTGATGTCGTCGAAGTACGCGACCGCCTCGAGGTCTTCGCGCCACATGTCCGGCGGGTCGCCCGGCCGGTGCTGCGGCTGGAGCACCACGAGGTCGAGCTGCAGAAACACCGCCTCGGGGAAAAGGCCGATCAGCTCCGCGTCGATCGGCGTCCAGTCGTCTTCAGAAACCACCAGCTCCGAATACGACTCGGCGCCGGGTACGGGCTCGCCGCCCTGATCGAGGAATCGCGCGATCAGCCCGGCCCGGGCGTGGCGCATCCCGCGGGTCATGACGAACCCCTCGATCCGGTAGTCGCCCCCGGGGAAGACGGGGATCACGCCGGGGGCCAGACGCAGGCAGGTGCTCCCCCCTCGCGCCGGGACACGGGCCGAGCCCCCGCCGGTGTGGGCGACCTGGAAGTCCAGCCTCGGGCGGTTCCAGATCCGGAAGCCGGGGCGGGGCCGCTGCGGCGGGTTGTCCTGGGCGGCCCACCAGTTTTGGGGCAGGGGCGTGTCGGCGGTGTCCTGCTCCTCGAAGTCGAAGACCCTGACCACGCGGCGCGCGGCGGACGGACGCGCGATCGAGCTCTGCTCGCTGGCCCCGACTTCAGGGGCGTCTTCGGGGGCGTCGATCTGCGCCCGGGCGGGGATGGCGGCGAGGCAGGCCGCCAGCGCCAGGATCGCGGGGGTTCGCATGGGACCGATATCGGCCCGCGCCCGCCCGGCGCTGGAGATGGGATCAGCGGTCGAGGCCGGGATCGGTCTGAATGTCTGTCCCGGCTTCGGTCCCGGTGTCGGCGGGGCCGAGCAGGCCGCTCTCCTGGAGCTGGCGGAGCGAGCCGGCCCGGATCGAGAGGTCTGCCTCGGGCAAGGATCGGCGTGATGCGGTCTCGGGCGGACGCTCGTCGCCCCGCGAGAGGGCGAGCAGCGAGTCGGGGTGGGGCCGCGCGGATGCAGGCGACGGGTCTTCGGGATTCGCCCCGAGCGAGGTCGCCTCGGCGAGCGCACCCTCTTGGCCGGTCTGTTCCTCACCCGAAGCGATCGCGGGGGCGGGGGCCTCGGGGCCCGAAAACAGCGGCACGCCGAGCGAGACCAGCACCAGCCCCGCGACCGGGACGAGGGCCAGCACACCGAGCGCTCCGAACCGGCGGGACCTCTCGCCTGCGCGAGCGCGGGCCGCGGCTTGCAGCACTGGGCCGGGCGGCTCGGGGGCGTGCACCTTCGGTCGGAGCGCCGCTTCGAGTTCGTCCACGAGTCGGTCGTTCATCGTCTGGCCTCCACGAGAGATGGGGGGCGGTCTTGGTGAGCGGAGCGTTGGTCGGCCGCCAACTTCCGCATCGCTTCGAGAGCGCGCGTGTACCTGTCGGCGACGGTCGAGCGCGGCAGTTGGAGCACCAGCGCGATCTGCGAGAAAGTCAGGCCCCCCGCGTGGCGGAGGAGCACCGGCTCGCGCAGATCGTCGGAGAGGTGCTCCAGCAGGCGGGCGATCGGGGGCTCGGCAAGGGGCTGCTTCGATGCCGAGCCCGAAGGCGATACCGGCGAGCCGTTGGCGACTCTTGCACGCCGGAGCGCTTCTCGCCGCCGCTCACGCACGATCGAGAGGCACGAGTTGCGGAGGATGACAAAGAGCCACGCCTCGGCATCGCGGACCTTTCGGATCTCACGCCGCGGCGTCTGGAGCGCCTTGAGAAACGCCTGCTGCACCAGGTCCTCCGCCTCTCGATCGACAATCCGCGAGGCGACGCCGAGCATGCGCGGCGCGAGCAGCGTCCAAAGGGCCTCGGCGGCCTGCGGATCGCCGCGGTGGAAGCGGCGGAGGAGTTGAGTGGGGGAGGGGGTCAATCCGTCCGGGCCTCCGTGAGCGCGGTGCGTGCGAGTTCGGCGTGCTTCAGGCCGCTTTGCTCGAACTGCCAACTCGCTTCATAGCTCGGGAGCATGATGAGGCGAAAGAACTCCGAATGCTCAATTTCCAGATCGAGCTCGTCGAGCTTTGCCTTTGCGTCAGGATGATCCCACAGCCGCTCAGCGTCGCGATAGGAATCGGCGATCCACCGAGAGAGGGCGGCGATCCGACTGTCAACATCTCGCCGCGCTTCTTGCTCATCGCGCTTATCAATGAACCCATTCTGTTCAACGACGGCTCTTCTCTGTTCAAGGACTTCTTTCTGCGCCGCGATCGCTGCATCCCGCTCGTCGTGCAGCCTCGCAATCATTGCCTTTGGTTCGTGTTCGAGCGCAGCGCGGTAGCCGAATGGATCGGTCTTTTCGGTCCATTTCAAGGCCTCCAAGATTCGGCCGATCTGTTGATCGCTTAGTTCGACACCTTCAGCAAGCGCCCGAGTCTCATTCGCCGCAGCCCAAACAAGCCACACGCAGAGCGCCCCTTCATCGAGCGATCGTTCCGCACGATGCTGCATGGCGCATCTCCACAACGCCAACACTCGTTCGACAGATCGATCCGAGTCGCCCGCCAACATCGCCGAACGATTGTCTGTGACGAGCGCGCTTGCAACGCCAACCAATATCGATCCGTAGCTCTCTGGACCGTCCCCTTCCAACCAGCCAGATCGATTAGACTTCGACGCCGCGACGATCGCATCGAGCATCCCCGGTGTTTCGATCGCCTCCAGCAGCGCCGGGTCTTCCGGTCGCCAGGACAGGTCCATGAATGGTCCGGACGGCGGAAAGGCTTCGAGGACAGTGGCCATGGGCTCGCTGTACTGTTTCCACAGTTCTTGGTACGGATTCTCGTCTGCAAAAGCGGGAGAGACCGCCATCAGAACCATCGCCACCGACATTGACGCAACAACATGCTTCATAAGACACCCACATACCGTTGAGTTGTCATTCATTACTGACTTTCAAGCAACGCCCGGATCTCGGCGATGCGGGTTCTGGTGCGTTGGTCCGCCTTGTACGCCACTCCCATCGCAGGGGCCATGATCTTTGTGAGCATGCCGTACTCTCCTGCGTCGGCCGCCTGTTCGAGCGCGGCGATTCTGGCGGGAGGATCGTCGGATCGCCACGCCTCGATGAGCTCCTCGTAGTACGCGTCGAGGCGTTCGAGCCAAGCCATGACGACCACGGCCTCGGCGAAGCGCAGAGGGCCATCCAGCACCGGGGGCGCTTTCTCTGGCGGTGCGCCCGCTTCTGCCCAGTTCCGTATGAGAGCCGTGGATCGCCGACGCTCGCCTTTGATCGCATCGAGCATCGCGAACGGGTCTTCCTCGGGGATCGCATCGACCGCCTCGCGGATCGGCCGCAGGTGCTCGGGATCGGGAGAACCCTCATTGATGAAATGCTCGGCCATCTGCGAGCCGACATCGAAGACCCCCATGGCGAGCAGGGCCGATATGAGTCGGTCGCCGCGGAGCTGACCGGACATGCGGAGCATCGCGGCGATGCGCTCGGCCGCCCCGGCGTGATCACCAGTACCCATCCGAACTCTTGCGTCAGCCGCAAGCAACCGAACGCTCGACCGCAACCGGCCGTGGTGCGTGAGCGGAGCGAAGAACTCGTCCCCATCGACGACCCAGTCAGCCTCGCCCGCTTGCGACGCACGGATCAGATCCTCCACCAGCGGGCGGCAGGCGCGGAGCACCGCGAGGGTCTCCCTCTCCGGAACCCACGCGGCATCGGCCTTGGAGAGATCGGTCCGTTGCAACTCTTCGTTGAACGCGCTCATCAACTTAGCGTGACGCACCCACGCGGCGCGGTAGAGCTCCGCGGCATTTGGTTCGTCAATCTGTCGACCGCCAAGACGCTCATTGGCATTGCCCAATCCCGACTCGGCCAGAACAGTCGGGCACGGAGCGAGCATGACCATCATCGTCATGCTGAGGATTGAGAGTGTTGTACGGCTGTTCATCGATTCGATCCTGGCTGCCTGCACGAGGCGAATGCGTCGCGTTACCGGTGGGCGTCGAGCAACGCCCGGACCTCGGCGAAACGGGTTCTGGCGCGTTGGTCCGCCTTGTGCAGCTTTCCCATCGCCGGGGCCATGGTCTGGGCGAGCATGCCGTACTGGCCCGCGTCGATCGCCCGTTCGAGCTCTGCGATCTCTTCGGACGCGTCGTCGGACTGCCACGCCTCGACGAGTTCTTCGTAGCACCCGTCGAGGCGTTCGAGCTGGGCCATCATGACGACGGCTCCGGCGAGTCTCATCGGGCCTTCGAGCGACGCCGGCGCTTTCTCCGGCGGCGCGCCCGCGTCGATCCAGCTCTCAAAGCCCGTCCTCATTCGCCGGTGATCGCCCTTGATCGCGTCGAGCATCGCGAACGGGTCTTCCTCGGGAAGCGCTTCGACCGCTTCACGGATCGGCGCGAGGTGCTCGGGCGCCGGGCGGGCCTCGGCGATGAACAGCTCGGTCATCTGCGCGCCGAAATCGCAGATCGCCATCGCGACGAGCGACGAAATGATGATGTCGTCGTGCCGCAGTTGGCCGGACATGCGGAACATCGCGGCGATGCGTTCGGCGGCGCCCTCGTGGTCGTTCAGAGCGATCCTGGCCCGTGCGTCGGCCGCGAGCAGGCGGGCCGATTCACGCAGCGTTCGGAGGTGGGGCAACTCCATAAAAAAGTCGTCCGTCTCACGGACCCCCCAGTCGGCCGATCCCGCCCGCGTCGCGGCAATGAGATCCTCCACCAGCGGACGGCAGGCGCGGAGCACCTCCATCGTCTCCTTCTCCGGCGTCCACTCGGCGCTTGAGGAACTGATCTCGGTCCGGCGCTGCTCGGCGCCGAACGCTTCCATCAGCTCGGCGTGACGCTCCCACGCGGCGCGGTAGAGTTCCGCGGCGTTTTGCTCGTCGGTGACCACTGCGGCCGAACTCGCGCCGGTGTTTGAGGCAAAGCAGTCATTGGCGGCGAACAACGCCCCGGCCACCATGAGCGTGCACAGGACAGAATTGATCTTCATCGCAGCAACTCCTTCCGGCGGGTCTCGCACCGCGCCTCATCTTCACAGTCTACCGGGTCACCAGCCACCCACAAGGGCCTTTCTGGCATTCCTGAGCGCGTCGTCGGCCTCGATTTCTTCCCGTCGCATCCTTGTCAGATTGTCTCCGTGCTCCGCGGCGATGATGCCGAACTCGGTCGTGGTCGTTGCACGCCGTTCGAGATCCTCCAACTCCTCGATGTTTTCCCATGATTCGATCGCTTCGTCGATCAGTTCAGTGAATCGGGCGCAGTCTTCGCGGACCTCCTCGCCGGACCATCCAAGGGCGGCCGAAGACCTCAGAGAGGGACTGATGAGCATGTCGTCCAGGAACCGTTCGCCGACAAGCGGGCCCTCGTGCCTGCGTTCCGACGACTCCGCCAGGAGGCGCGGGACGGCGTGAAGGGTCAGCCGGAAGCCGAGGCGGTCGTGCGTTCTCAACGCATCGATCGCCTCGATGAGCTCGTTGCGACCGGCCTCGGAGAGCGAAAGATCGGCGGCGAGCAGCGCTGCTTCGCGCGATGCGGCACGCTCGATCGCGGCACGAAACCGCGCCGAGTTCGGCGTCGCCTCGTCGTGGAACTGCCCCGGTATGCGGTAGACCGCCGCGATGCGGGTCGCGGCCTCGTCCGCACGACCCTCGGCCATCAGACGGCGAGAATCGGCGATCAGGAGCGCTGCAGTCTGTCTGAGCTTTCCTGAATGAGGAAGCAGTGTCGCGAACCCCCGCCGATGGTCGAGCTGAAAGTCGGCGACCGGGATGCGGCTGATCTCGATCAACTTTTCGATGGTGTTCTCGCTGCTGGCGAGGCGGTTCGCTAGCCCCTGGCTGGGGCGCCATTCCGGGTCATTGAGGTCGAACTCCTTGCGCACGCTTGAACTGAACAACCCGGTGTAAAGGTCGATGCCATGCCAGATCGCCCAGTAATCCAGCGCCGCGTTGCGCGGCGCATCGAGAACAGCCGCCGCGTCGAACTCCTTCTCTTGGCCGATCGACACGGAGCCGAGACAGCACACGGCGATCAGCGCCGAAACCGCGATCGATACGCGCTGACGAGCACGGCTCGCTGAGACATCGGGAGCAACTGTTCGAAGCCTGCCTGAACTGTTCATCACCGACCTCCTGTTTCCATCTGGGGCATCCCGCTCAATCCCGACGCCCGCTTCAAAAATCCTCGACCGGATCCCGTTCCGCCGCACCGAGCAAGGACCTTGCACGATTCCGGAGTTCGTCCGCTCCCGTTTCTGCGACTCTGAGCCGGAAAAGTGAAGGCGCCAACGACGCCGCAACAGCCCCGAACTCTCCCCCGCCGACCTCGTTCTCCACAAGGCGGATCGACTTTGCGGCTCCGTCGCGATCCCAGAGTTCGATCGCACGATCGAAGTACCTCTGGTACCCCCGCATGTCGTCTGTTAACTGCTGGGCGTTCATGTGGGCGATCGGGATCGACAACCAGAGTCCGTTGCCCCCCAACTCCCGGGCGAGGTCCCGGCCGGCCGACTCGCCCGGGAAACGGCTGAGCACCCACGACCGAAAAATCTCTGGCTCGGACCGGAGCGTCTGGCGAACGCCAAGCCGGTCCGCGGCCGGCGCTCGGTCGATGGCCGCGAGCAGGCGCGTGCGCTGCGCCGCGTTGAGCTCGTGCCTCTCTGCGAGTCGCACCGCCTCGGCCGAGGCCGCACGATCCATTTCGACACGCACGAACGCGGAGATCAAGACCCGTTCGTCCGTGAACTGCAACGACATGCGATAGATCGCCGCGATCCGTTCGATCGCCTCATCGATGCGCCCGTCGTCGGCGCTGCGTCGTGCGTCGGCGCGGATCACCCTCGCGCTCATGATCAGCGGGCGGATGTGCGGCATGGTCAAGCCCAGACCCTTGGAGTAGTCGACGCCGAAATCGCCCGCGGGACCGGCGGACGCTTCGATCAATAGCTCGATGAAACACGCGAGATCATCGAGCGACCCAGCGAGCCTCGGGTCCGGCGCCCAGTCCGGGTCGTCGAGGCCGAAAGGCTCCGCGGCCGACGCCTCTTCGAACGCGTGCAGTTGCTCGCGGCCCTCCGCCCACGCCGCCCAATAGCGCAACGCCGGGTTCACCTCCCGCTGCATCATCGCCTCTGCATCTTCCAGCGGCTCCGCGGCAGCCGGGACAGGCGCAACAAGGAACGCCGCCGCGATTGCGGCGACGCCCCGAGAGAAACCGAAGGTCGATCGGTCTGTCTTTGTCGATCGCTTGTGCATCAATCGTGCTCCTGCAAGTTCGCGGCAGAGGCTCTTTGCAGATCTCGCTCGTCTTGCTTGCGGAATCTGGTGAACGCGGGCGCCATCAGCTAGGCGATAGGCCCATACTCCCCAGCTTGGATCCCGCGGCTTCGACCTCTTCATGCTTCATCGCTCCGACCCAGTCAACGCCCGGAGCCGCCCGATGTGCTCCTGCGCCCGCTCGACCATGAGCACATATCGCAACGGGTGTGGCGTGAGGGATGTCCATCTGGCGCCGAACTCGCCTAACTCCTCGCGCCACTTCATGGAATCGACGCCTTTCTGGCGCCGGGGCGAATCCCAGACCTCGGCGAGCTCATTGAAGTAGGTCTCGGCCTGCATAGGTGTCAACACTTCCGGCGTGAGGCCGGTCCTTTCTGCGTTAGCCTTCGCCCGTTCGACCGCCTCGTTGCCATCGGCGATCCCGTCGCGCAGCCGCAGGAACGCGAGGGCCATGGCGAGTTGGTTCTCGAAGACGCCCTCGAAGCCAACGGGGTCGTCGGGGTCGAGCGACGCCAACGCAGCTCGGAGGATCGCTCGTTCGGGCTCGCTCGACCCATCTTGCGACATCAACAGTTCGGCTTCATCCGCCGCAAAGCGGAGCAGGTTCTCTGCCGCCTCGGCGCTCCGCAGGTGCCTGATCTCGCTGATGTGCCTGGCCGACCGAATGATCGCCCCGAGACGCTCCGCCGCGGCTTGCGTCTCGCCCTCGGCGCCAAGGCGGCGCGCGTCTGCGGCGAGGATGGTCGAGGCGGTGTAGAACTGCAACCAGTAGCGGACCTCCAGCACCGCGACATCGACCGCGTCGTCACCCCAATGCGCCGGAGGCAAAGCGGCCGCCCCGATCAACGCCGAGATCAGCGGTTGCATCGAATCGAGCATCCCGCTGTGCGCCCCGCCCGGTGCCCAGTTCGGCTCCAGGCGCATGCGCAGACCGATGCCGGAGTTGTCAAAGAGCGTGAACCACAGGGTGTGCTCGCGGAAGATCTCCTTGAAGCGGTCCGCGGCGCTGACCGCGTCGGCCGCGGCCCGCTGATAGGGCGACTGATGAGCAACGCTCGCCACAGCCGGCCCAACAAGGAACGCCGCCGCGATCGCGGCGACGCCCCGAGAGAAACCGAAGGTCGATCGGTCTGTCTTTGTCGATCGCCTGTGCATCAGTTGTCCTCCTGCAAGAGCGCGGCACGCGCCCGCTGCAGGTCACGCTCGGCCCGCTCGGACTGCTGGCGGACTCTGGTGAGCGCCGGCGCCATCAGCTTTGCGATGCTCCCATACTCCCCGGCTTGGAGATCGCGGCTCAGCTCGCCGAGTTTGACGAGAACCTCGGGGTCGTTCCAGGCTCGGACGACATCGCGGCCGACCTGCTCGTACATCTCCAGCTCGCGGGCGAGGTCGGCGCGGGTCATCGCGCGGAGCGGCTCCGCCCGGGCCTCGCCCTCAATCTCCAGCGTCTCGATGAGCTTCTCGCCCGGACGCTCTTCGGTGAAGGTGCGACGCATCCATTCGACGAAGATGTGCGGCTCGATCGCGACGGCATATTCAATCCCGTAGGGGTCCTTGTGCGGCAGGGCGTCGATGGCGCGGAGCAGCTTCGCCCTCGCGTCCGGCCCGAGCTCGTAGACGACGACGAGCATGCGGGCCTCCATCGAGGCCATCGACGCGATGCCCGCATTGACCAGCGCGCAGATCAGCAAGCCGTCCCGGCGCGACTGCGTCGCCATTCGGTACATCGCGATGACACGGTCTGCCGCGGCTTCGTGCTCTCCCGCTGCGGCAAGCCTTCTGGCATCCGCCCGCAGCAACCTCGCCGAATCACGGAGCCTGCGGAGTTGGGGCATCATCACCTCGATCCCGTCGCGGTGCTCGATGCCCCAGTCCGCCTCGGTCTCCGCGGCCGCGACCAAGAGCCCCCTGATGAGAGGCTGCATGTCTTCCAGCACCTCCGAGATCGCTACATCCGGAACCCACTCGGGATTCTCAAAGTCGAGGCCTCCCTCCGCCGTCGCCTCGTTGAAGAGCACGATGCGGCTGTCGTGCAGCGTCCACAACCGGTGATAGATCAACGCCGCGTTGATCGGGCGATCGATCAGGCGCTGGCCCTCCGCTGTCGCGTCGGGGACGGGCGTCGCCGCGGCGGTGTGTTGGTGCGTCGCGATCGTGCAGAGGGCGGTCAGCGCGAGCGGAGCGAAGAGTCGTCGCATTGGGAAATCCTCCAGCGTTTGCCGGGGCGTGTCGGAATGCCGCCTACCCACTCCGGCGGTGCGGGTCGGGCGGCTCCCCCCTCGGGAGCGTTGACGCCGCGACCCCGGCCCCGTCCGGCGGGAAACTGGAAAATCCGAAAGAATGTCCGCATGAGCGCCCAAGACAGACCGCCTCGGCCAGAACAACCCCGCGACGAGGGGGGGCACGCAGCCTCCCTCCGTGATCTGTTTGACGCATTGCCGCGCGGAAAGTTCCCCCGAGGAGGAGGCGATGGCGTTTTTCGAGCGGATGAGGCTCAGGCGGACGGTCGGCGAGTTCGACTCGCGCAGGGCGAACCAACAGAAGCTCAGACACCTGCACCCCTTCGGCACCGACGATCACAAGCCGTTTTTTGAAGTTGCTCCCTGGCTGATCGTCGTCTTCAAGCTCGCCAAGGCCGACGATGGGGGGGCAGATCTATCTACACCGATGAAGCGGTCGGCATCGCCACGGGACTGCTGCTCGCTGCCCATCGCCCACGCCGCCGAATACCGCGACGCCGGGTTCACCTCCCGCTGCGTCAGCGCCGCTGCATCTTCCAGCGGCTCCGCGACATCCGGGACAGGCGCAACAAGGAGCGCCGCCGCGATCGCGGCGACGCCCCAGGAGGAGCGAAAGATCGATCTTGCAGCGGCGATCGACTCTGCATCAATCGTCCTCCTGCAAAAGCGCGGCACGCGCCCGCTGCAGATCTCGCTCGGCCCGCTCGGCCTGCTGGCGGACTCTGGCGAACTCGGGGGCCAAGTGCTTGGCGACCCGTCCGTACTCACCGCTTTCGAGCTTCCGGCTGAGCTCGCCGAGCCGGACCAACACCTCCGGGTCGTTCCACGCTTTGACCGCCTCACGGCCGAACTGCTCGTAGAGCTCCAGCTCGCGCTCGAGCGACGAGCGGGTCAACGCACGGACCCACGCGATGTCCGACTCGTCCTCGATCATGAGCGACTCGATGATCCTCTCTCCGGGACGCTCCTCGTTGAAGGTGCGCCGGATGTAATCCGCGAAAAACGGGGGCTCGATGGCGACGGCGTACTCGATGCCGTGGCGGTCCTCGTGGGGCAAGGCGTCGATGGCGCGCAGCAGTTTCGCCCTCGCGTCCGGCCCGATCTCGTACACAACGGCGAGGATTCGCGTATCCATCGAAGCACGCATCCCCATCGAGTTGTTGACAAGGGCGGAGATCAAGATGCCATTACGCCTCGACTGCGTCGACAAACGGTGCAGAGCCACGATCCGGTCGGCAGCGGCCTCGTCCTCGCCTGCCGCCGCGAGCCTGCGTGCATCGGCTCGCAGCGCAAGCTCGACGCGTCGGAGTTGACCCAGGTGTGGCAGGAGGGCCTCCACGCCCTTGCTGTACTCGATGCCCCAGTCCGCTTCGGGCTGCTCCGCGACGACCAGCAAATCACGGATGTACGGCTGCAAGTTCTTGAGGATCTCCGAAAGCGCCTCATCGGGAACCCACTCGGGGTTCTCAAAGTCGAGTTCCTCCCGAGCGGTAGCCTCGTTGAAGAGCGCGATGCGGCTGTCGTGCAGGGTCCACAACCGGTGGTACAGCAACGCCGCGTTGATCGGGCGATCGGTCAGGCGCTGGGCTTCCGCCTTCGCGTCGGGGACAGGCGTCGCGGCGGCCGGGTGCTGGTGCACCGCGATCGTGCAGAGGGCGGTCAGCGCGAGCGGGGCCATGTGAGCAAAGCTTCGTCGCATCGGAAGGTTCTCCAGCGGTCACCGGGTCGGGTCAGAATGCCGCCCAACCGCTCCGGCGGCGCGGGTTGGGCGGCTCCCCCCCACGAGAGAGTTGACGCCGCGACCCCGGCCCCGTCCGGCGGGCGACCGGAAAATCCGCAAGAATGTCCGCATGACCGCCCAAGACAAACCGCCTCGGCCAGAAAAACCCCATGACGAGGGGGGCCAAAAACCTCCCTCCATGATCCCTTTGACGCCCTACCGCCGGGAAAGTTCCCCCGAAGAGGCGTCGAGGGCGTTTTTCGAGCGGATGAGGCTCCGGCGGACGGTCCGCGAGTTCAGCGACCGCCCGGTGAGCGAAGAGACGATCCGGTGGTGCGTCGCGGCCGCCGGGACCGCCCCCAGCGGGGCCAACAAGCAGCCCTGGCGGTTTGTCGCGATCGCCGACCCGGCGACCAAGAAACGGATCCGCGAGGCGGCCGAGGCGGAGGAGCGCGAGTTCTACAGCCGCAGGGCGAGCGAAGAGTGGCTCAGAGACCTGCACCCCTTCGGCACAGACGATCGCAAGCCGTTTCTTGAAGTTGCTCCCTGGCTGATCGTCGTCTTCAAGCTCGCCAAGGCCGACGACGGGGGCCAGACCTATTACACGAATGAATCGGTCGGCATCGCCACGGGTCTCTTGCTCGCGGCCCTCCACCACGCGGGGCTTGCGACGCTCACGCACACGCCCAGCCCCATGGGCTTTCTGTCGAAGGTGCTCGGGCGGCCCGAGCACGAGCGGGCGTTCCTGCTCATCCCCGTGGGGTACCCGTCCGAGGGGTGCATGGTGCCCGACATCTCGCGCAAAGAGCTCGACGAGATTATGGTGCTGCACCGGGTGGGCGACGCTCCGAAACAGTGAGCCTCAGGAGGGGCGGCCGACGAAGCGGTTGAAACCCTTGCAGGCAACAAGGACCGCCGCCGCCGCGGCGAGCGTCGCGAGCACGACCCCCCCGACCAGGATCAGCGTGAACACCACCGGGCCGAGTTCCTGATCGAAGTAGACGCCGTAGGTCGCGGTTTGAGTGGAAAACCGGTATTGCAAGACATGGATGACGCCGGCTTCGAAAGCCTCGGACAGCAGCACGAATGGATTGATGATCAGCATCGCGTCCATGATGTGCTCCATGTAGTCGGGAGGATACTGGACCCTGTAGAACAGTGCGACCAGCAGCGCGTACATGGCGGGCAGGATCAGCCAGAGCACCAGCCCCGCGCCCTGAGCCAGCGTGCTCGCGATCAGCGCCCGTTTGAGGACCAGCCCGAAGAGAGCACCGACACCGCCGATGAAGATGGCCGTGCCCGCGAAGATCAACGCGAGGTGCACCACGAAGAGCGGGCCGGCGGTGCCGGAGAACACGCCGACCACGCCGAAGTGGAAGAGCACGAACGCGGGCACGAACCAGAGCTGGCGGAAGGGGCCGGCCGTCTTGGCCAGGACGATCCGCCGGAGGCGGACGGGCGCGGTCAGCAGTGTGTCGAGCGTGCCGGCCTCACGCTCTTTGGCGAAGGCGCCGGCGGTCCGCGAAGCGACCTGCACCGTGAAGATCATCAGCCCGGTAAACGCCACCATCGCGTGGACGGCGGTGACGCTGTCTCCGGTGCTCCCCCCGGCGAACGCGAACCAGAGCCAGAAGAGCACCGCCGCACCGACGACCACGCCGAACTTGACGCGGCCCGTGAACGCCGGCTGACGGAGCTCGCGCCAGAGGATCGGGTTGTCCCAGACCTCGCGGCTGGTTGAGGCGAAGAGCAGGCCGCCCGGTTTCTTGGCTGCAGTCGCCGAGGGCGCGGCGCCCGGCGAGGAGTCGGACTCGGGTGCTTCCGGACCGGTCGGCGCTCCCTCCGCGCGGGTGTCGCGAGCACGCCGCCACGGCCAACGCCCCTTGCCCTCGGCTCTGTCGGAGGGCTCGTTCTGTTTCTTGTTCTTCACCGGGCCGGGCGCATCGAATGCGGCGTAGCGGTTGAGCACGCGACGGCAGGAGAAGACCGCCAGGCCGAGGGCGACGGCGGAGAAGCCAAGGTTGTACACGATCGCAGGGACGATCCGCGGCGACTCGCCGCTCTCGAACGCACTCTGTGAGACCATGCCCAGCGTCGCCGGGCTGAAGACGAGCCAGAGCCGTTCGCCCATCTCGGGCGAGAGCCTGTCGGCCCGCTCCAAGGCGAAGATCGCCAGCAACGGGAGCATGACGATCGACACAAAGAGGCCGAGCCCGCCCGCCGCAGCCGCAGACGAACGCTGAGACCGCACCGACATCAGCGTCCCGCACGCCAGGCCGAGCACGAAGACCGAGAGACTGAGCCCGAGGCTGTATGCGATGGACGCGGCGGGAAGGCCGCCGAACACGCGCACGCTGAGCAGGATCGGTGTGGGGATCGCGGCCAGGATCAGCAGGAGCACCAGCCTCGCCGAGAACTTGCCGAGGATGATCTCCGAAGCCGGCAGGGGCGTGGTCATCAGCGAGGGCAGGGTCCGCGAGAGCTTCTCGTCGGCGACGGCTCCGGCCGTCAGCGACGGCGCGAGCAGCGCCAGCACGACGAATTGGATCCAAACGATCGTGGTCGCGGTGATCGGGGCGATCGTCTGGTATTGCTGGAGCGCCGCGGCGGAGCCGCCCCCAGAGATCGACGCCGAAGCGCCGAAAAAAGCCATCCCGATCACCAGGAGCAGCAGCATGGTGTAGCTGAAGCGGTAGCTGTAGGTCGAGCCCTTGCGCCCGGTGACGCGCATCTCTTTGGCGAACGAGGGGCCGAAAAAGAGCCGCAGCGGGCTGTATCGCTGCAGCACCGACAGCTCGGGCGCCGCCTCGCCGATGTAGGTTCGCCCGGGCGCGCCGGCGGGGAGGGAGGTCACTGCAGGGCCCCCTTGGTCAGCTTCAGGAAGGCATCTTCCAGACGCGCGCCCTTGGGCTCGAACGCCTGGATCCGCACGCCCGCGTTGATGAGCTTCTCGAGCACGAAGTGGTGGCTCCGCTCTTCGGGCACGAGCTCGACGAGCAGGGAGCCGTTGTCGGCGACGACCGAGACCACGCGCGGGTCTTCACGCAGCAGCCCGGCCGCCCGCGCCGTGTCCGGGTGCATCTCGGCCGCTTGCTTGGCGGGCTGCGCCACCGCACTGTCTTCGGCGTCGCTCTCTGCAGTGCCGTCGGCGGCGGCATCACTCTCGATGATCGCCGCGGGCTCTGGCGTCGGCTCGGTGGCCGGCTCGTGCTCCAGCGAGATCAGGATGCGCTCGCCCCCGCGCGTGCGCTCAAGAGCGTCGGCGAGGGTGCCCGCGTAGACCAGCTTGCCCTTCTCGATGATGCCGATCGAGGTCGACATCTCGCCCAGCTCCGTCAGGATGTGGCTGGAGACCATCAGACACTTGCCCATGTCGCGCAGGCGGACGAGCAGCTCGCGCATCTCGATCCTGGCGCGGGGGTCCAGCCCGCTCGCCGGCTCGTCGAGGAGCAACACCTTCGGCTCGTGGATCAAGACGCGGGCCACGCCGAGGCGCTGCTGCATCCCGCGGCTCAGGCTCGACACCATCGCACGCTTCTTCTCCGTCAGGTTCGTCAGCTCCAGCACCGCGTCGATCACCGACCTTCTGCGGCTGCGGGGCACCGAGAACGCCGCGGCGAAAAACTGCAGGTACTCATCGACCGTCAGGTCGTCGTAGACGCCCAGGAAGTCGGGCATGTAGCCGATCACGCGCCGGATCTGCTCGCCCTCGGACTTTGTGGAGAAGCCGCAGACCTTCGCGCTGCCCGAGTCGGGCCGGATGAGGCAGGCGAGCACCTTCATGGTGGTGCTCTTGCCGGCGCCGTTGGGGCCTATAAAGCCGAACAGATCGCCCTCGCCGATCTCGAGCGAGAGGTCGTCGACCGCGACGAGCGAGCCGAACTTCTTGGTGATGCCCTTGATCTCGATCACGGCGTCTCCTCCCCATCGCCGGCCTTGCCGGCGCTCTCATCGTGATGAACAACAGGGACCACCAGGCGCACGACCGCCACGGACTTGACAGCGCCACTGAACCCGCTCGGCGGCCGGGTCGGCCAGCCCTCGACATCGAGCGTCACCATCGCGTACGCGCCGGACTGGAGCATCCAGCCGATCGCCGGCGTCCGGCCGGCCGTGTCGTTGAGCTCTGAAGCGCTCACCACGCGGTCGCGCAAGCGCCGGTCGGGCGAGAGGTTCGGATCGACCCTCGCCCGGCGCGTCGCGCCTTCGCCTGAGAACGGCGCGACCGCGACACGCCCCGACGGGTCGCTGTGGACGGTCGCGCCGCGGATCACGGCGCCTTCGGGCATGCCCTCGATCACGACGGTCTGCCTGACCGAGGCCTCGATCTCAACCCGTCCCGTCAGGGGGTAATGAGCCGGAGCGCGGTCCTCGAACATGCGGAAGGTCCACTGCGGCTGCTCGAAGGCGTGCCCGTCGCTCCCGCCCATCGGCGTCATCCCGCCCGGCGAAACCCCCCGCCCCTGCGCCAGCGTGATCGGTGAGAACACCTCGGTGTCCGCCCGGCTGACGCTGACGCCCCGCCACCACGAGCCTTGCGCGGCCTCGGGCGTATACGAGATCGCCCGCCCGGCGAAGACCCCGGTCGTGCCCAGACCCCACCCCGACGATCCATCGGCGCCCGCGATCAGGTCCAAGGCGTCCACGCGCGTCAGGGTGTCGTCGCTGCTGCGGATCACGCGGGGCCCGACGACCGCCAGCAGGCTCGCCGCCAGCAGCCAGAAGAGCGCCGTCGCCCACGAGAGCGAGCCCAGCCCTTTCCGCTTGAGCACGAACCGGTCGACCGGCCCCAACATCAGCGCCAGCAGGAGCACCAGCACGCAGACCCCGATCATCAGGTTCCACGCCGCGCGCCCGGGGTCGATCTCGCCGTCGAGCACCGTCTCATCGAGCAACGCCATCGAAACAACATTGCGGTTTGTCTGGTACCCCGACCAGGCGATCGTTTGCCGCGCCATCGAGTCGTCGAACTCGAGCGCGTGCAGCACGGCCGAGGTGTTCGAGATAGACGCGAGGTCCGGATCGCCGTCGACAACGAGCACCGACCCGAAGCCGACAACCGCCGTGCCCGCCCTCTGCACGCCGGGGCTCGACCTCGCCCACAACGACCCTGAATCGCTGTGCAGCAACAGAAACCCGTCACCGATCGGCGTCGCGTCGCGATGCTGGGGGTCCGGCGGCGCACGCTCGATGTCGCGCCACCACGCCGGGTCCTGGCCCAGGGCCGAGGCAAGCCTCGTGCGCCCGCTCGCCCCCGGCTCTGCAATCAGGACCAACCGGCCGCCCGCGTGCAGCCACGCGGCCATCGCTTCGATCGCTCCGTCGGAATACTCGACGAGCGCCCGTTCCTCAGCGACGATGGCGGCCATGCCCTGGTACGCCCGCCAGAGTTCGGGCGCCCCGTCGGGCTCGATCGCGACGAAGCGAAAGTCGCGCACCGCACGCGCCCGCCCGGGGACGCCCACCTGCCCGATCACGCCGACCAGATCCGTGCCCGTTTCCACCCTGAAGGGCATCGACTGCTGAGCGGTCGGGCGCCTCCGGGATGTCATGCTTGCCAACTCGAACTCCTCACGGCGGAAGACCGGATCGCCGGCGCTGTCGAGCCCGTGCAGCTCGACACGCACATCCGACGACTGTGCGTACGGGCTGACATTGACTTCGAACACCAGCGGCACCCGCGTGGGGGAATCCGGGTCCGCAGAAGCGATCGCGAACACCCGCCCGCTCTGCGTCGCGTCGTGCAGGCTCGTCACCAGCACCACACCCGAGAAGTCGCCCGGCCCGATCACCACTTCGATCGGCACCGGGACACCCGGAGAGACCGAAAAGGGCTGCCCGCCCGAGGCGATCGACAGCAGCGGCGTCGAGATCGCCAGCGACGGCGCGTTCGGCGTCGGCTCGGCCGGCACCAGACGGTCCAGCAGCCCCTGCCCCGAGGCGACAGCGCACAGCACAAGCGCCAGCACGCATCCGATCGCCCGAGCCGTCTTTGTCCGGTGTGTGTGCATCGCTCCCCGCTCCCGCCGCCTCGCGGCTGCTCTCCGGCCCGCACCGAGGCCGTCACTTCGCCCGCAAAGCCTACCATCGTGGCCCATGGCACGAGCGTCAGACACCCCCGACACCCCCTACACGGGCCGCATCAAGCGTCTCAGAGCGTCGATCCGTTCCCATGAAGCCGGGCACGCCCTGATCACCGACCCCTTCGATGTCGGCTACCTCACGGGGTTCTTGGGGGGCGACAGCTACCTCTTTCTCAGCGCCGACGCCAAACGCCGCCCCGTCATCATCTCCGACGGCAGGTACGAGGCCGAACTCGAACCCTTCGCGCCGCTCGCCGACATCCACATCCGCACCGGCTCGTTCGAAGACGCGATCGCCGAGCACTTCGCCGGCGTCGACCGCTGCCTCGTCCAGGCCGACCACCTGACCGTCGCCCAGCTCGACAGCCTCGCCAAGAAGCTCGGCAAAAAGAAGCTCGCCCCCGTCACCGGCCTGACTTCGCCCATGCGCAACATCAAGGACGAGGGCGAGGTCAAAAAGATCCGCGCCGCCGTCAAGGTGCAAGAAAAGGCCCTGCTGAACATCCTCCCCGAGGTGCGTCCCGGGATGACCGAGCTGAGCGTCGCCGCGATGCTCGAGGCGGAGATGAAGCTGCTCGGCGCCAGCGAGCCGGGCTTCCCGACCATCGTCGCAACGGGCGTCAACGCCGCCCTGCCCCACTACCGCCCGGGCAAGGTCAAAATCAGCAAGAGCAAGGTCCTGCTGATCGACTGGGGCTGCGTCGTCGACGGGTACCACTGCGACATGTGCCGATGCTTCGCGTTCGGGTCCTGGCCGAAACAGATCGCCGAGATCTACGCGATCGTGCTGGAGGCCCAGCAGGCCGCGGCAGACGCCCTCGCCCCGGGCAAGACCAACCACGAGATCGACGGGATCGCCCGAAAGATCATCGAGAAGGCCGGCTACGGCCCGCAGTTCAACCACGGGCTCGGGCACGGCTTCGGCATGCAAAACAAGGAAGACCCCAGGCTCAACCCGCTCTACCCAGAGCAGACCCTCCAGCCGGGTCATGTCGTCACGATCGAGCCGGGGATCTACCTCCCCGGCGTGGGGGGTGTCCGCCTCGAAGACGACTTCGTCGTCACCGAACGCGGCGCCAAAAATCTCAGCACGCTCCCAGCCTCGGCCGACTGGGCGATCCTCGACCCGGCCATGAGCGGGGCGACGCGGTAACGCGATGCGTGCTAATCTGTCAACACTCCGGGATGCCCCCGGGCTAGGGGGGCGGCACAACGCCGCTTCTGGTACCGACACATGATCGATATCCGAAAGCTCAAGGAACTGGTCCGCCTCATGGTCGAGAACGAGCTCACCGAGCTCGACCTGCAGGACAAGGAAGAAAAGGTCCTGATCAAGCGAGGCCACGAGGCCCTGCCCGGCCAGGCGCCCGTCGTCCTCAACGGCGCCCCCGCCGCCCAGCAGCAGCCCGCGCAGGCCGACGCACCCGCCGCCCCGCCCGCATCCGACGCCGGACTCGTCGCCATCGAGTCGCCCATGGTCGGCACCTACTACGCCACGCCCAACCCCGACGCAGAGCCCTTCATCACCGAGGGCGGCAACGTCAGCCCAAACACCACCGTCTGCCTCATCGAAGCCATGAAGGTCTTCAACGAGATCAAGGCCGAGGTCTCCGGCACCGTCGAACGAATCCTCGTCAAGAACGGCGAAGCCGTCGAGTTCGGGCAGAAGCTCATGCTCGTCCGCCCCTCCTGACCCGGGCACGCACGCGATGTTCAAAAGAATCCTGATCGCCAACCGAGGCGAGATCGCCCTCCGCATCATCCGGGCCTGCAAAGAGCTCGGCGTCGAGGCCGTCTGCGTCTACTCCGAGGCCGACAGAGAGGCCCCCTACCTCCGCCTGGCCGATCGCGCCATCTGCATCGGCCCCGGCCCCGCGCGCGAGAGCTACCTCAACATCGCAAGGCTCATCGCCGCCGCGGAGATCGCCGAGGTCGAGGCCATCCACCCCGGCTACGGCTTCCTCGCCGAGCGGTCCGACTTCGTCGAGATCTGCCGCGAGCACTCCATCGAGTTCATCGGCCCCAGCCCCGAGGCGATGGGCGCCCTGGGCGACAAGGTCGAGGCCAAACGCTTCGCCAAGAAGGCCGGCGTCCCGATCTTCCCCGGCTCCGAGGGCGCCATCGACGACGAGGACGAAGCCGCAAAGATCGCCGAAGAGACCGGCTACCCCGTCATCCTCAAGGCCGCGGCCGGCGGGGGCGGACGCGGCATGCGCGTCTGCCGAAACGAAAAAGAGCTCCGCTCCAACATCAAGCAGGCCCAGAACGAGGCCCTCGCAGCCTTCGGCAACGGCTCGGTCTTCATCGAGAAGTTCCTCGAAAACGCACGACATGTCGAGGTGCAGGTCATCGGCGACAAGCACGGCAACTCGATCCACCTCTGGGAACGCGACTGCTCCATGCAGCGCCGCCACCAGAAGATCATCGAGGAAGCCCCCGGCCCGGGCATCGACCGCAAGCGAGTCCAGGAAGTCTGCGAGGCCGCCGCCAGGCTCGTCCGCTCCGCCGAGTATTCCGGCGCCGCGACGGTCGAGTTCCTGATGGACAAGGACCAGAATTTCTACATGCTGGAGGTCAACACCCGCGTCCAGGTCGAGCACCCGGTCACGGAGATGATCACCGGCCTGGACATCGTCCAGCTCTCGATCCTCGTCGCCGCAGGCGAACCCATCCCCTTCAAGCAGGAGGATGTGAAGGTGCGGGGGCACGCGATCGAGTGCCGCATCAACGCCGAAGACCCCGACAAGAACTTCATGCCCTGCGCCGGCAGGATCAACACATGGATCCCCCCCGGGGGCCCGGGCGTCCGCGTCGATTCACACGCCTGCAGCGGCTACACCGTCCCGCCCAACTACGACTCAATGGTCGGCAAGCTGATCGTCCACGCCGACACCCGCGACAAAGCCCTCGACCGCATGGCCCGCGCACTCGGCGAGTTCACCGTCGAGCCCATCAAAACAACGATCCCCCTCCACCTGCGACTTATGCAGGACGAAGGCTTCCGCAAGGGCGGGATCGACATCCACTATCTGGAACGGCTGCTCAAGGGCTGAACGAGAGCGGCTTCGGTCCATTTCAGTCCGTTTGGCTCGCTCTAGAAATCGTCGTCCCGAAGGGACGATGGGTTGTAGCCACGGGTGGAGCGCAGGCCGACGCAAAGCGTCGGACAAGCGCAACCCGTGGAAAGCGGCACAAATCATAGTTTCGCCCTGAAGGGGCGAAGGAAGACTTTGATCCGCAATGCGGAACACATATCGAACGATTCCTCCGCTCCTCCGAAGCGTGTTCCGGCACACCGGAGCGCCCCCAAACACTCTCTCTACATCGTCCGGTACAGCGCCCCAAGATGCTCGGCGATCTTCCGAGGCTTCAGCCCCGCAAGCTCCGCCCCCTCCCGCTTCGCCTGACGGCAAGCCTTGTGCAACTCGTACTGCTCAGGACTAAACGGCGCCAGCGACCTCGCCGCGAGCCTGTGCGGGTCGAGGTGCTCGTGCTTGCGCTGGATCTGATGCACTCTGTATCGAATGACGCCGACCCCGGCGCCGATGATCGACACCATCATCAAAATCATGAGCCAGAGCGCCCCTGTCCACATGTAAGCCAGAAACCCCGCGACACCCACAAAGAACGCGACGAAGAAGATCGGCAGCATCGCGACCTTATCCGAACCAATATGCTGATACCAAGCCAGCGAATGCTCAAGCTCACCAAGCCGAACCGCCAGCACGCGCTGCCTGACCACCGGACCAGCCATCCCGTCCAGAACGCGCTGTTCCTCTTGCGCTCGGGCGATGAAGCGATCGTACAGATCCGGGCGCAGACGCTCGGCCGCCTCCCCCGGGTCCGTGTCTCTATCGTCGAGCAGCGGCGGCGGGTCATCCTCGCGCACGCGCACGCCGCAGCCCACGCAGACCGACTCGTGCGTGAACTTCGTCCCCGCGTACACCGCCGCCCCGATGACCGGGACGACCAGCGTGCGATCCTCGTTGACCTTCTCGACCGCCGCCTCGGTGATGTCCCAGCAGACCGGGCACGCGATCACCGTCCGCCCCTGCGCCCCGCTCCACTTCTTGGTCTTCTGAATGATCACGCGCCCGCGACCTCCCTCCAGAGCGACACACTCGATACGGGGCAAACCGAGTAGAAGACGATCGTAAACCCCACTTGCGCTCCCATCGGCATGGGTGGGCTGAGCAACACGAGTCATCCGCCGGAATTCGGCTTCGACTTCACCCGCTGAATGTCCTCGTGGAGTTGTCGGGCGTATCTGCGAGGCCGGATCCGCAGACTCCCTCCCCGGTCTGCCAGTTCGAGCGCGGCCCTGAGTTCCTCAACGGACGGATCGAGCGGACGCAGCACACCGGGCAAACGCTTGCGCCGCCTGGCGTGGCGAATCTCCGACATCCACCAGAACAACGCTCCCCAGATCACAACCGCTGCAACAAAGGTGAGCATAATCACCAGTCTGTCGATCTGTCCACCGGTGCGCGGTGCTAAACCGACGATCAGCATCACCACACCGACGAAGGATCCGTAACAGGTCATCCGGATCGTCACATCTCTGTTCACGATCCACGACTCATGGGCTAACGCATCGCAGGCAAGCGCGATCGCGTCCGACCGCTCGTCCGTATCGACCTCGCCCGCGGCCGCCCTCTCGAAGAGGTCGGCCGCCGCGACGATCCGCTCGGCTTCGTCCGGCGCCTCCATCGCGAGCATGTCCTCCGCCGAAAGGTTCCGGGCGGTATGCACACATTCGATCGAACGCGGGACCATCTCGACGCCGCAACCCTCGCACCGAAGCACATTGATCGCCCGCCCTCGCTTGGGCAGCAAACCCATCAGCATCCCGAGCTCGTGATCTTCAAGCACCGGCGCCCGCTCCACCCCCCGGCAGACCGGGCACGCGATCACCGTCCAGCCGAGTTGCTTCTCCATCGTCCAGCCCCTTACCAGTCCCGCCGCTTCGGCCGACCACGACCCGAGCATAACCCCGCACGCCGAAGACTGTCACGCCGCCCGCCCAACCTTCGCGATGTCCCGCCGCAGCATCCCGACGCCCAGCCGCAGGGCCAACGAAGCCATCCCAGGCCAGACAATCCGCATCGCCTCGGCCAGTTCCTCGTCCGTCGGTTCCAGCGGCGCCAGCGCCCGGGCCGTGGGTTGCTCCTCGACCGCGCGGCCACGAGCGAAGATCGCTCGCCATAGCGTGACCAACCCGATAAGCGACACAATGAGCGACACAAGCACAAGCAGGCCAAGCAGCCCGACAGCCACCGCGCCCGAGAGAAAAAACGCCCCTGTCGCAACGCTAAGAAACAAGAGTGAGATCAATGCGCCGAGCTTCATCAATACGGAGAACATCCGTTCCGCTTCCGTCGAGCCGCTGTCGGCGAGCTCGCCCATCACCAGCGCGATCGCGTCGAGCCGTTCATCCGACCCGACCGCGCCCTCACCGATCCGCCGGTACAAATCCGCCGCCGCAACGATCCGCTCCGCCTCGTCCGGCTCCTCCGCCTCCAGCATCCGCTCGATGCTGATCGATGGCTCGGGATGCGTCCGCGGCGGCTCACCCCGGCGCATCTCGACGCCGCAGGACTCACATCGCAGCAGACAGATCTTCGGCCCCCACCCAAATTGGCCGAGCGGCCCGGTGAGCTCCCGCCACTCCCGCACCCGAGCCCGCTCCACCCCACGGCAAACCGCACAGGCGACCACCGTCCAGCCGAGTTCGCGACCCTTGGCCACAACAACCCCTCCCGCAGACCATCTGAAACCGTCGGGCCCGCACGCCGGGCCGGACCATGAAGATACCTTACGATTGGGCGTGAGCGACACCCCATTGCAGCCAAAGGCCGTCGTCCTCCTCTCCGGCGGGCTCGATTCGGCGACCGTCCTCGCCATCGCACGCGCCGAGGGGTTCGAGTGCCACACACTCGCCTTCGACTACGGCCAGCGCCACCGAACAGAAATCGCCGCGGCAGAGCTCGTCGCCAAGGCCATCGGCGTCGCCTCCCACCGCGTCGTCCCCCTCGACCTCCGAGCCTTCGGCGGCTCCGCCCTCACCGCCGACATCGATGTGCCCAAAGACCGCATCGAAACACTGGAAGCTCAGGAGCACGAACGCACAGGTCGGAGACCTGTGCCACCCCCCACACCCCACGCCCCACACCCCACACCCATCCCAATCACCTACGTCCCCGCCCGCAACCTCGTCTTCCTCTCCCTTGGCGTCGGCCTGGCGGAAGTGCTCGGGGCCCGCGATCTTTTCATCGGGGTCAACGCGGTCGATTTCTCGGGCTACCCCGACTGCCGCCCCAAGTTCATCGAGGCGTTCACCAAAGCCGCCAACCTCGCGACCCGCGCTGGCGTCGAAGGATCGCCCGTCCGTGTGCGCACACCGATCATCGAAATGACCAAAGCCGAGATCATCCGCGAGGGCGTCCGCCTCGGCGTCGACTACGCCCTCACCCGCTCCTGCTACGACCCGGATGCCGAAGCCCGAGCCTGCGGGCACTGCGATTCGTGCATCCTCCGCCGCCGCGGCTTCGCCGAGGCCAGCGTCACCGACCCCACGCCCTACGCCGACAATCGGGCCGCCAATGGCTGACACACTCCCCATCTCCGAGGCCTTCCTCTCCCTCCAGGGCGAGGGCAAGCTCACCGGCGTGCCGAGCTGGTTCATCCGCCTCAGCGGGTGCAACCTCCGATGCTCGTGGTGCGACACCCCCTACGCGAGCTGGAACCCAGAGGGCGACAAGCAGTCGATCGCCGACATCGTCCGCGCCGCCGTCTACTCCGGCGCACGACACGCCGTCGTCACCGGGGGCGAGCCGATGATCTTCAAGAGGCTCTATCCACTCTGCCAACAGCTCAACGACGCGGGCATGCACATCACCATCGAGACCGCCGGCACCGTCTTCAGAACGCCATTCTGCCACCTGATGTCGATCAGCCCAAAGCTCAGCAACTCGACGCCGCACAACGACCCCCGCGACCCCGACGGCGGGTGGGCCAAATGCCACGAACGCCGGCGTCTGAACCTCTGCGATCTCCCCAAGATCCTCATCCGTTACCCCAACCACCAGCTCAAGTTCGTCGTCACCTCCGAAGCCGACCTCGCCGAGATCGACGCCCTCCTCGCCGAAATCGAAAAGTCTGTCCGCCTCGACCCCGCCGACATCATGCTGATGCCCGAGGGAGCGACGACGCCCGACCCCGAGTCGATCCGCTGGGTCGTCGACCTCTGCCTCGCCCGGGGCTGGCGGCTCTGCTGGCGCCTGCACGCCCAGCTCTTCGGCGACACCCGGGGCACCTGACCCCCTTCGCCCGCCGCCCCCCACCGCGCCCCCCGCGCCCGGCAACGCCCAGTTCTCGGGCGTTTTAAACCGCACGCCCCGGTTCCTACCATCCCCGCGTGCGATACAGGGTCTGCAAAGTCTTCGAGGTCGAGTCCGGGCACATGCTCTCAAAGCATCCCGGGCGGTGTCGTTTCCCCCACGGGCACAGCCGCAGGATCGAGGTCGTGCTCTCGGCCGACCGCCTCGACGAGCGCGACATGGTCTGCGACTTCAAGGCCCTCAAGCTCGCCCTCGCCCCCTTCCTCGACCGCTTCGACCACGCCATGGTCGTCAACAGCAACGACCCCTTCCTCCCCAGCCTCCTCGAGCAGGGCGACCGCGTGATCGCCTTCGAGAACGAGGACCCCACCACCGAGGCCATGGCCCGCAGGATCTTCGAGTTCCTCCGCGAACAGATCGCCTCGGGCGCCTCGTACCTCGCCGAAGACGGGCACCGCTACACGCTCCCGACGCATGTCACAGTCGAACGCGTCCGCGTCGGCGAGACCTCGTCGAGCTGGGCCGAGTACGGCATCGACTGAACCCGCTTCCCCTCCGGAGCCGACCCATGCACCGAACCCTGACGAGCCTCGTCCTGGGAGGCCTGCTCCTCGCCAACCCCGCGACCGCCCAGGACAACACAGCCCAGCCAACAGCCGCCGAAGAGTCCCGCGCCTTCGCTCGCTCGCTCTCGGCCGCCTTCAGAAACGCCGCCGAACGCATCAGCCCCTCGGTCGTCCACATCACCACCGAGCAGGACCGCGTCGTGCGCGACATCTTCGGACGCGCCTTCCGGCGCACCCACCGCAACCTCGGCTCGGGCGTCGTCGTCTCGGCCGAGGGCCACATCCTCACCAACGCCCATGTCATCGCCGACGCCGACCGCCTGCTCGTTCGCTTCAAGGACGGGCAGGAGATCCCCGCCGAAGTCATCGGCCACGACCGGGGCACAGACATCGCCGTCCTCACCATCGACCCCGCACACTTCGAAGGCGACCTCATCCCCGCACGCTTCGCCTCGTCGGACAGGCCCGAGGTCGGCGAGTGGGTGCTCGCCGTCGGCTCCCCCTTCGGCCTCGCCCAGACCGTCACCGCCGGCATCGTCTCGGCCGTCGAACGCACCGGCATCGTCGGCGTCAGCGACGACAGCTACGAAGACTTCATCCAGACCGACGCGGCGATCAACCCCGGCAACTCCGGCGGCCCCCTCGTCAACCTCGATGGCGAGGTCGTCGGCATCAACACCGCCATCTTCACCCGATCGGGCGACTCCGCCGGCCTCGGCTTCGCCATCCCCGCGGACCTCTCGCGCAGCGTCATGCGCACGCTCATCGACCACGGACGCATCAGGCGAGGCTGGCTCGGCGTCGAGACCGACAACGTCCCCGACCAACTGATCCAGCGCCTGCGCCTGCGAGAAACCGGCGGCGCCCTGCTCCGCGCCGTCCGCGAAGGCTCCCCCGCAGACGAAGCGGGCCTCCAGGCCGGAGACATCGTCGTCCGCTTCGACGGACGCCCCGTCCGCAACGCGCGCGGCTTGCTCGGCCTCATCCGCATGGCCGGGCCGGGCGCAGAGGCCGAGATCGAGCTCTACCGCGACAACGAACACCTCACCCTCATCGCCGAGGTCGCCGACGCCGACCGCTGGCTCGCCGAACGCTTCGGCGTCACCGCCTCGCAGGAGCTCGGGCTCGTCGTTGAAACCCTCTCGCGCGAGATCCTCTCGACGCTGGGCTACGACCCGGACCTCGGCGTCGAGGGCGTCGTCGTCCGCGAGGTCCTGCGCAACAGCCCAGCCGCCAGCGCCGGCCTCCGGCGCGGCGACATCGTCTACGCCATCGACCGCGAGATCATCGCCGACGAGGCCGACTTCGTCGAACGCGCCAACCGCGCCGACCCCGCCGAAGGCGTCCTCCTGCACCTCATCCGCGACGGCCGACGCGGGCAGGTCATGCTCCGACGCTGAACGCTCGCCGGTCGCCGAACGCTTGAAAACCGGGCGCGGGCTCCATACTGTTTCGCAGTACAGATTACTGTGTTGCAGCAATGGCCCAGCTCCCTCTCCCGCCCAATTTCAGCGAACGCTTCGACCGGATCGACCGGCGGATCACCTCGTGGATGGCCCGCCACGGCTTGACGATCCTGCGGATCAGTGTCGGCGTCGTCTTCCTCTGGTTCGGGGCGATCAAGTTTGTGCCGGGCCTCAGCCCCGCCGACGAGTTGGCGACGAGGACGGTCGCCGCGATGACCTTCGACCTTGTCGGGCCCGGGCTCTCTCGCCCCGGCATCGCGACACTGGAGACCCTCATCGGCCTGGGGCTGCTGACGGGCGTCTGGCTCAGAGCCGTCCTGCTGCTGCTCGCCTTCCAGATGCTCGGGACGCTGACGCCGGTGGTGCTCTTCCCCGATGAGGTCTGGCGCGTCTTCCCCGTTGCCTTGACAATGGAGGGGCAGTACATCGCCAAGAACGCGGTGGTGATCGCCGCGGGAATCGTCATCGGCGCGACGGTGCGGGGCGGGCAACTCACCGCCGAGCCAACGAGGTCTCCGGCACAAGCAACTGATAAGTGAGGTAGAAGTTGGCGGGACCGCCCACGCTCTCTGGCATCGAACGCGCCGCTTCTACCACGCGCCAAGCCGAGGCGTGCACGGCGATCGGCATGATCGGTCTGCCGTCCGCGACCACGAACAACCCGATCCGGTAGTAGAACCGCTCTTGACCACTCGCCTGCCTCCGACGAACAAGGCAAACCGGCGCAAAGACAAACGCGGCGTCCTGCGGCAGGATCTCGTACAACCGCTCCCGACGCAGCGGCAGTTTGCACGCAACACGAGCCAAGCCCGACGACGAGCAGACATACTTCACCCTCGCGGCGAAGTAGTACCAGCACGATCCCAAACACAACGCGCCGAAGCCCAAGAACGCGAACGCGAACAGAGCCGGCCCGTCATCCCGACCGGTCTCCATACGGATCGGCCCGGCGAGATAGTCGATCAGAAACGCCGCCAGCATCATGCCGAAAACGATGCAGACCGACACAGCGACAAACTGACGCTGCGGCAGCACAAAGTAGAGATCGTTGTTCTGTTTGCGGCGTTTCCAACGGGGGGACAGACTCCGCGGCGTAGAGCCGAGCGGCCAGTACCCCTCGTATCGCGAGCTCGGCCCGCACGCCAAGTTCGGTCCTGCTTGCAGGACGAGCCCGTCGAGCCGCTCCTCCAATCGCTCGCCGTCGAGCGGGAACGGGATCGCTTGCAGGGCGGGGTCGATCTTCCTCAGTGCATCACCACGCCACGCTTCCGGATCCGCGCTCGCCGCTTGAGCCAGCGATCGGAACCGCGACCGCTCCCTGATGTTCTCGTCCCGAAATGGCACCCCGAATCACTCCCGTGCGTTCGAGCCGCCTTGCTCCTCGAACACCGCGACCACTTCGCCCCCCGAAGTCAGTTCGAGGCGACCGTCGCGGCGAGACGCGCCGTCGGCCGACGCGAGCGCCCTGAAAAACACGCTCTCGATAGCCATCGCCTCTTGGGAACCCGCCATCTCGGTGTAGATCAGCTCGGCGAAGCGGATCGCGCCCGAGGCGTCGGTCTCGATCGTCGCGTTGAAAGTGTTCACGCCGCTGGTGCCGCTGGCTTCACCTTCTTCATCGATCACGAGCGTCGGCAGGTTCGTGGCGCGCGTCAGGTCCGCGCCGGGCAGCGAGCTGATCGTCCACGAGCCTGCTCGCAACGCTCCGCGTGATTCGGCCATGGGTGTGTGCTCGGGCGCCGCATGAAGCGAGCGTTCCGTGGTGGCGGCGGCCGCGCCGGTCTCGCTTTCGCAGCGGCTGCAGGCGCACCCGGCGACCAGCGCCGCCGTGGTCAGGGAAAGCATCGAAAAGGCGAGGGGGCGTGCCATGTGTCGCTCCTGGGTTCATTCCCGGGGGTTCGCTTCCGGGGATCATCCCGGGCTCAGAGCCCGCGGCAAGCGCGAGCATACCACACCCCATGCGCCGGATGGACCGGGCCCGGGCAGCCGGTCTCACTCACGGCTCTGGCGGAAGGTCGCGATCGTGCGCCCCTCGGACTTCAGCTCCAGCGTCCCGTTGCGGACCACCGCGTCGTCCGCCCGCGAGAGCGCCTCGAAGAACGCCTGCTCGACCGCCATGCGGTCCGGGTCGCCGGCCATCTTGGTCGCGGCAACATGGTGGAACATCGCGGTCGGCCGCTCCTCGGGCCCGCCCAGCCGCGTGTTGTACCGGTTGACCCCGCCAGAGCCGTCGACCCGTCCGTCGGCGTGGACGGTCATGGTCGGGCTCGCGTCGGGCGAGAGCGTGAAGCCGGGCAACTCATTCATCCGCCACGAGCCCGCGGCGAGGTTCGGCGGGCCGCTGCGTTCCCCCGTGGCGCAGGCGCCGAGGCTCGCCAGCAAGACGCCAAGAACGATCAACAAGGCGGGCTTGGCGTATGCCATGGGGGTCGGCTCCTCTGGTGCGGCCCGAGCCGTGCGCACAAGCGCCGGCGCGGGTTCTGCAACAGGGTAACCCGCATCGACACCGATTGATTGCACGACCCGCGCTGAGAAAAACGATTCGAAATCAGACCCCGTACACCGGCTTGAGCCTCCCCTTGAGGTGGCGGAGCAGGGGTTCGGCGCTCAGCTTCTTGCCCGTCGCCCGCTCGGCCAGCTCCGGCGCGGGATACCGCCGCCCGTGCTGGTGAATGTTGTCTGTCAGCCACGCGAGCAGCTCGCCGAACTCGCCCTTGCGCATCTGGTTGTCGAGGGTCGGGATGTCCTCGTTGATCTTGTCCCAGAGCTGGCAGGCGTAGAGGTTGCCCAGCGTGTAGGTCGGGAAGTAGCCCAGCAGGCCGAACGACCAGTGCACATCCTGCAGGCAGCCCCGCCTGTGGTCGGGCGGGGTGATGCCGAGGTATTGCTTGTACTTCTCGTTCCAGACGCCGGGGATGTCGCGCACCTTCAGGTCGCCCGAGAAGACCGCCCGCTCGATCTCGAAGCGGACGAAGACATGCGCGTTGTAGGTCGCCTCGTCGGCCTCGACGCGGATGAAGCTCGGCTCTGCGGTGTTGACCGCCTTGAACATCGTCTCGGGCGTCGCGCCGCGCAGGTCGCCCCCGAGCATCTCCTTGGCGTGGGGGAGCGCCCATTCCCAGAAGGCCAGGCTCCGCCCGACCAGGTTCTCCCACAGGCGCGACTGGCTCTCGTGGATGCCCAGCGAAACCGAATCTGCGAGAGGCTCGCCGAACCGCTCGTGCTTGGGCAGGCCCTGCTCGTAGAGCCCGTGCCCGCACTCGTGCATGGTGCCGTAGAGCGCGTCGGTGAACCGCTCGTCGCGGTAGCGTGTGGTCAGGCGGGTGTCACCGGGGCCGAAGCCGGAGCAGAAGGGGTGGGTGGTGACATCCAGCCGCCCCGCTTCCATGTCGAAGCCGAGCTTCTCGATGATGAACAGGCCGAACTTGTGCTGGCGGTCGGCGGGGACGTGCGTGTCGAGGATGCTCGCGCCGGGGTGCTTACCGCCCCGCAGCTCCTGCAGCAGGTCGGCCAGCTCCTTGGCGAGCGGGGTGAAGACGGCCTCGATGTCCTTGGCGCTGGTGGCGGGCTCATAGTCGTCCAGCATCGCGTCGTACAGCTCGCCGTCATTGCCGGCCGACTCGGGGATGCCCAGGCACTCGGCCTTGCGCCGCGAGAGCCCGATCACCTTCTCCAGCCAGGGCGCAAAGCCGTCGAAGTCCGACCGCTCGCGGGCGTCCTTCCACGCCTCCTGCGCACGGCTGCCGGTGCGGGCCAGATCGGCCACCAACTCGCCGGGGATCTTGGTCGCCTTGTCGTAGTCGCGCCGGAACTCGCGGACGCTGGCGGCCAGTTCGTCGTCGCCCATGACCTCCTTGTCCGCCTCGGCCGCCGAGATCAGATCGCCCAGCTCGGTGCTGGTGATGCGCTCGTGCAGCATGCCGGCGAGCAGGGCGGACTGCTCCGACCTCGCCTCGGCCGCCTTGCGCGGCATATAGGTCTCCTGGTCCCAGCTCGACAGCGCTGACACGGAGCCGAGCGTCGCGACTTTGCGGGTGTAGGCGGCCAGTTTGTCGTAGCTCTCGGGCATCAGCGGTCTCCTCGGCGGGCGCCGTCGCCCGGGATGGTGATCCTCGTCGGATCCTCTTCGATGGTCTCTGTTTCGTCCGCTTCCTCCGCCTCGGCGCGGAGGTGACGCCGGGCGTGCTGCAGAGCGATCAGGCTGTACGCGGTGATCAGTACGGGGTCGCCCTCCATCCAGCGCGTGTCCACGCTGCGGAAGGAGCCGTCCTCCTGCTGCATCTCGGCGAGCTGGTCGATCAAATCGACCGGCCAGAGCGCCTCGCGCAATCTGTCCTCGTCCTCGAACACCTCCAGCGTCGGCGAGCCGAGGGTGTCCAGCGCCCGCGCGAAAGTCAGGTAGTAGTAGTACAGCCCGTCGTTGCCGATGCCCGGGTTCTCGCGCAAGGTGTAGTTGCGCCGGATCCAGTCCATCGCTGCGCGCACGCGGGGGTCGTCGGGCGTCAGATCGGCGTACACCAGGCTCTTGAAGCCCGCGTAGGTCATCGAGCCGTAGCTGCGCAGGCGGCTGACGCGCCTGCCGTCGGGCGTGACCTCCTCGATCTCGCCCGCCTTGCTCTCGCCGACGCCGATCTGCTCGCCGTCGGGGCTGGTCGCGTAGATGAACCCGCCCTGGGCCGAGCCCTCGGCGTAGTCCATGTCGTTCACCTCGTCGAGCATCTGCGTGCGCGCAAGAAAGACCAGCGCCCGCTGGAAGGCCGGGTCATCGCCCGGAACGCCCGCGTCGTGCAGCGCCTGGAGCATGAAGGTCAGGTTGCTGTTGTCGGGGCGACCGCTGGTGCCGTAACCGATGCCGCCGTAGAACGGGTGGTCGCGGTCGACGCGCTGCGTGGTGACGCCCGCCTCGCCGGCGGGGGCCTGGGCCTCTTCAGAGAACTGGAGGCCTTTGAGCAGGCGGACCGCCGCATCGATCACCTCGCGAACGATCGCGTAGTTCGGATCGTCCGGCTCGAGGTGCGCAAGGGCGGAGACGCAGATCGCGGTGTTGTAGCTGGGCAGGATGCGGTCGTAGATCCCGCCGTCGGCCTGGCTGAAGCGCAGGATGTAATCGACGCCTCGCCGCACGACGGGGTCGCGCCCGTTGATCTCGGGGTCCAGCAGCATGCCGTTGACCACCAGCCCGGTGATCGCGGGCAGATTGGGACCTTGCTCGCGGTGGTTCCACCCGCCGCTGGACTCGTCCTGGCGCTCGCGGAGATACGCGATCGCCCGCTGGGCCATCGCCTCGGCCTGCACACTGGCCCGCTCGATCTCGGCGAGACGCTCGGCCTCTTGCGCAGCCTCCGCGTCGTCTTGCGCCTCGGGCGTCACGCCCGCGACCCCGACGGGAGCGCAGAACAGGAACGACGCCATCACAATTGTCTTCAGGGACATGGTGGATCCTATGGGCCAAACACCGAAAGGATGCCGCTGCACCCCACCACCGCCGCCGTCTCGATCCGCATGATGTGGGGCCCGAAACGGACCACGCCGGCGTCTGTCGCACGGATCTCGTCGAGCTCACCGGGTGTCCACCCGCCTTCCGGCCCGACAAGCAGCCGCACCCGCTCGGCCCCCCGCAGCCCCTCCAGCGTGCGCACATCCCCGCCCGAAGCGTCCGCGGCAACAATCCTCAGCCCATCCTCCCCCGCCAGAGCCTCCCGCCATCGCAGCGGCTCATCGATCCGGAGCGTCCAGGCCCGCCCACACTGCTTGGCCGCCTCCGTCGCGACGCGTCGGGCCCGGTCGAGCTTGCCCTCCCAGGGCGGCTTTTCGCCCGCCCGGGTGCAGTCGAGCGCCCGCCACGAGGCCGCCCCGACCTGCGAGAGCTGGTCGACCATCTCCTCGAATCTTGCCCCCTTGGGCGTGGCGCAGCAGACCTCGATCATGGGCCGGACCGGCTCGTGGGCCTCGGCCCGCTCGACCCGGACGAGCAGCCGCCACGCCCCCTTGGCGACCCGCTCGATGCCCGCGACCTCGCCGACGCCGACCAGCCCCTCGCCCGAGAGGACCTCGACGGGCTCCCCCGGTTCGAGGCGTTTGACCCGGGCGGCGTGCCGCGCCTCCTCCCCCTCGATGGCGACGATCGGGTCGGCCGGATCGGGGCCGGTCCAGCCTGGCAGCGAGAATCGGTGGGCGGGCATCGGGCGATGTATACCCCGCCCGGGCGGGCGAATCCCCCAGACGGATAACTTTGAGTTGAAACAAGCACTGTCTGCTCGGGAGTACCGGTCCTGCCAACGACGCCGGATCCGGGGGGCGCGGCCGCCGGGCGCCGGACCCCGTTAGCGCCAAGCCCTTGAGTCTTGAGCCCCCACCGCCGATGATCTCCGCTGGCGATCACGGATGACCCAAGTCCAACAGAACAACATCCAGGATTTGGATGATCTGGCCGCGCAGGTGGAGGAGCTCGTGAGCGAGCTCTCTGAAGCCTGCCAGCAGGTCTCCAAGCGTCTCTCCGACGATGAGCCGGAGGAAGACGCCGCCGAGCCCGAAGATCGGGCCGAGACGCCTGCAGAAGAAGCCGAGGCTCCCGACCCAAGTGAGGCCGAAGCCGACGAGACGGCAGAAGCGGCGGCCGGCCCCGACGCCCCCGAGCCCCACCCGGCCGAACAGGCGATCGACGAGCTGGAGCAGCAGCTCGAAGACCTGATCGACGCCGGCGCTGAACAAGACGCCGAAGCTGAAGCCGCAGCGCCCACGCCGAAAGCCCGGGCCGAAAAGCCCGAGGCGGCGGCTGCACCAGCGGCGGAGGATCTGGAAGACCTCGACCAGCAGATCGCCGCACTGACCGACGAGCTGCTCGACGGCGATTTCGTTGACGCCGATGGCGAAGCGGTCGGCACTTCGGCCGCGCCCGCTGCTGACGAGCGAGCACCGGAGCCCGAAGCCGAGCCGCAGCCCGCAACACCGGCTGCGAAGGCGAAGCCATCGGGCCCGGCCTTGGACGACGAATCGGCCGAGCCCGAAGACACTGTCCAGGCGCCGGCCGAGCAGACAGAAGACGACGGCGCCGAAGCACCAGCGACTGCCCCGGCCAGTCCCGCTACCCAGCGCGAGGTCGCTCGCCCGGCGGCTTCGAAGCCTGCCGGCCGTTCGTCCGACGGTCCGCACCCGGTGGTGGCCGTGATGCTGGCGACGGCGAAGAAGGCCGAAGCGGGCGCGCGCACGCTCGCGGACCTCGCCTCGACACCCCTGAAGAACCGCCCGAAGATCGTGCGCGACACGGTCGGCTGGTTCGGGCTGTGGACGCTCTTCCTGGCGATCTGCGTCTGGGTCACGCTGGCGTTCTTCCGCTCGCCGGATCACCCGCAGGCGGAAGGCGATCCGATGCGCATCCGCACGGCCGATGAGTCCTCATCACCCCCGCCGCCGAACCAGCGGCCGCTGCCGCACCCCGAGGCGGTTCGCTCGGTCTCTCCCCGGTAGCATCACCCTATGGCACAACCCATCAAACGCATCGGCGTGCTGACGGGCGGTGGCGACTGCCCCGGCCTGAACGCCGTCATCCGCGCGGTCGTCAAAGACGCGATCTTCCACGGGATCGAGGTCATGGGCATCGAGGACGGCTTCCTCGGCCTGATCCGAAACCGCATCAGGAAGCTCGACTGGGACGATGTCTCCAACATCCTCACCCAGGGCGGCACCATCCTCGGCTCGTCCAACAAGGCCAACGCCAAACGCTTCTATGTCGGCAAGGACGAGAACGGCGAGCCCCGCTTCGAGGATGTCACAGACCGCTGCATGGAGCACTACAAGGAGCACAAGCTCGACGCCCTGGTCGTGATCGGGGGCGACGGCACGATGTCCGCCGCGGCCGAGTTCGTCGAGCGGGGCGTCAACTGCATCGGCGTCCCCAAGACCATCGACAACGACCTGGTGGGCACGGACCTGACCTTCGGCTTCCAGACGGCGGTGCAGATCGCCACCGATGCGCTGGACCGCGTCCACACAACCGCCGCCAGCCACCATCGCGCGATGGTCGTCGAGGTGATGGGGCGCAACGCGGGGTGGATCGCCCTGCACGCGGGCGTCGCCTCGGGCTCGGATGTCATCCTTGTGCCCGAGATCGAGTTCGACATCGACCGCGTCTGCAAAGTCTGCGAGGACCGCGGACGCAAGGGCAAACGGTTTACCATCGTCTGCTGCAGCGAAGGCGCAAAGCCCAAGGGCGGCAAGCAGGTCATCGAACGCACCGACCCGACCAGCCCCGACCCGATCCGCTACGGCGGGATCAGCAAGCTCGTCGCCGACGAGATCGAGAAGCAGACCGGCATCGAGTCGCGCTATGTCGTGCTCGGCCATGTGCAGCGCGGAGGGACGCCCGTCGCGGCCGACCGCATCCTCGCGACAATCTTCGGCGACCACGCGATGGAACTGCTCAAGAACGGCAAGTTCAATCGGCTGGTCGCCTGGCAGGACGGTGGGCTGACGGATGTCCCGCTGATGGAGAGCGCCGGGAGACAGCGGACGATCCCCGAAGGCCACCACCTGATCGCCGCTGCGAAGAGTGTGGGGACTGATTTCGGGGCGTGAACTTGACCCATGTGCCACCGACCTCGGCCTTGCGAGGTCGGTGCCCGGTGACATCCGCTCCGCAATGAACGATCGAGGTGACTCTGACCCAACGCACCGACCTCCGTTGGAGGTCGGTGGCACGCCGGAGCTACTTCGCGGCTCGCTTCGTCGCGGACTTCTTTGAACTCTTCTTCGCTGTTTTCTTGGCGGTCTTCTTCGCGCCGGCCGCTTTTGATGAGGTCTTCTTCGCGACTTTCTTCGATGAAGATTTCGTCGATGCCTTCTTCGCGGACCCAGCGCCCTTGATCGCGCCCTCGTAGTGGGCGATGAATTTCTTGGCCGTCATCCGTCGCACCGTCGCCCCCACCACCTCCAACGGCACATCCTCGATCTTCTTGAAGCGGATGCACGCCTTGCCCATGTCGAGCTTCTTGCCCGTCTTCTCCCACGCGGCCCGGAAGCGTTGCTCTTCCTCGCCCCCGGCGTAGAGGCAGAACAGGTACATCCCCATGTGGTTCTTCTGCGACGCCAGACCGGCGAAGGGCAGCGGCTGCTTCGGGTCGCAGTGGTAGCCGGGCGGGTAGACCTCGTGCGGCAGGAAGTAGCCGACCATCCCGTACTGCATCCCCTCCCGGAACTCCGGCCCGAGGTTGGCCAGGAAGACCTCGCGGACCGCCCCGATGGCGGCGCGTCGGTCTTCGGGGAGGGAGGCCAGGTACGCCTCGACGGTCGCGGCTTTGGATTGCATCGTGGCAGGTTACCTCGGGCGACGCCCGGGGAGCAAGGCGATTTTGCGGGAGCGGCGGCACACTGGCGGGCGAGCCGCCAGTGCCACAGGTCTGTTTCCCTTTGCTTCAGAGCTGGTTGGCCGTGAAGCTCTTGCCGGTGGTCTCGGGGTCCCAGAGCCACGAGGGGCCGCGCCGGGACTCGTAGAAGTCCCAAAGCTCGAACCAGTAGCTTCTGAAGGCGTGCTCGCCGAAGGGGGCGAAGTGTTCGCCGACGCGGCGCATCACTTCCGCGTGCGTTCCTTCCATCCCCAGGACCACCCGCCCGTGGCGCACCGACTCTGTGTCCAGGGGCAGGTGTCCGTAGCGCCCGAGGAGCTGCATGATGTTCGCCGCGGCGTACGGGCCGATGCCCGGCAGCTCGACCAACGCCTTGAACACCTCGTCGTCGCTCGTCTCTGGCGAAGTCCAGCGATCCTCGTCGATCGCGCCGGAGGCGAACAGGTCGGCGAGTTGCACCAGCCGCTTGTCTCGGTAGCCCACGCGGCAGCGGGCCCGCAGCGTCGAGGCCCTGGTCCGCTTGAGCTTCTTCGCCGTCGGGAACGCCCCGCCCCCCACGACGGCGCACAGCCGCTCGTTCATGTGCACCGTGCTGGGCCATGTGACATTGCAGCTCGTGACGGTGCGGACAACATCCTGAAAGAGCGAGGTCGAACGCATCAGGCGGCCGCGACCGAACTTCTTCCATCGCGGGTCGACCTTGTGAAATCCCCGGACCGTCTTCGCGTCCTCGTCGAGCCTGAGCATCCGCACGAGCTGGGCTTTCACGGCCGCCTGTTCTGCGCGGTCGAGCGTGCGATCGCACACCACACGCAGCGGCGCCCCCGGCACGCCCGGCGGCCCCGAACGCCGGCGCGGCGCCGATCGCCCCCCGGCGACTCTGCTTGCCCCCTGCGAGACGGTGACCGTCACCACGCCATCGGGCAGTGTGAGCACCGTCGAGAACCGCTGCGATTCGGTGTCCCAGCGGTTTGGCGCGAGGAGGAAATAGCCGTAGGAGCAGAAGTCCCGCGAGAGCAGGTAGTCGGCCGGGCAGGCCAGTCGGAGCGAGCTTCCTGTGGTCACGCGTTGTTCCTCGCTCGCGCCGGTCGGGCGCGCCGGATGCAAAGCTGCGAAAGGGGCCTATCAGAACAGATTTATTCTCGCCCGAAGCGTACCAGGGATCGCTGGGGGGGTCTGCATCGGCGCACCGGTGGAACACGAGCGGGCGTGCCCGTAGCGTGACATAGGGCCGTCATCAACGACGCGCCCGACACCGGGGGGACGGGGGGGGCAGAATCGGAAGGATTCAGCCATGAAAACACTCGCCCAGATTATGACGAAAGATCCCGCCTGCTGCACGCCGGACGACAAGATCACCGACGCTGCTCGCATCATGGCCGATCGCGGCATCGGTTCGATGCCGATCGTCGAGAGCAAGGACAAGAAGCGATTGCTCGGCATGATCACTGACCGCGACATCACATGCCGCCTCGTCGCAAAGGGCGGCGACATCAACGGCGCGAGCGTCCGCGACGCGATGAGCGACACGGTCTTCTCGGTCAAGTCCGACGCCTCGGTCGACGACTGCTGCGCCTCGATGCGTGAGCACAAAGTCCGGCGCATGCCGGTCGTCGACAACAACGGCGACTGCTGCGGCATCGTCTCGCAGGCCGATGTCGCCAGGGCCCTGCCCGGCATGAAAGCGGGCGAGCTCCTCAGCGACATCTCCCAGCCCAGCCGGCAGACGGCCAGGGCCTGACCCTGCGGTCCCAACCGCCCGCGGGTCGACGCCCTGAGAGGGCACGGGCCACCGGGCCGGGATCTCGATCGATTGATTGATTGAGTCCGAGCGGGCGGCGAAATCCGCCCGCTCTCTTTATGCGCAGAAGGCGGAAGCCCTCACACGCCCATCAGCGAGGCGTAGGGGAACTCGAAGCTGGCGAGGTTGAGGCAGAGCCGATCGGCGACGACCGCGAAACGGCCGTAGTGCTCGCCCGCTTGCTCGTGGAGCTGCTCTGTGTTCACCCGCGCGGCCCGGTTCAGGTCGGCGCCCTGCTCGATGATCGCTTCCATCACCGGGTGGTCCGCCTCGATGTGGGCCTGGAAGCCGATGGTCCGCAGGCCGACGCGGAAGGTGTGGTTTTTGCAACGCTCGCTCGAAGCCATGAGCGTGGCGCCCTCGGGCAGTTCGGTCACCTCGTAGCCGTGGTGGCAGAACATCTTGGCCGCCCAGGGGATGCCGGCCATGAGGGTGTCGGTCTGGCCGGGGGTCTGCATGTTGACCGGGAAGAAGCCGACCTCGGGCCGGTCCATCTCGCGGACCTCGCCGCCCAGGGCGACCGCCAGCAGCTGGGCCCCCAGGCAGATCCCGACGACGGGCAGCTCCGCCTCGTGGGCGGCCTTGAGAATCTCGATCTCCCGCTTCATCCAGTCGTGGTTCTCGTCAGGGTCCTGGGGGCCCCCGAGGCTGACGACGCCGTGGATGTTGTCGAGCTCATCGGGCACGGGCTTGCCGCCTTGGTCCGGTTCGAGGTCGACCCTGCGGATGTCGAGCTTGAAACCGTGGTCGCGGAGGGTGACGCCGAGCCGCCCGGGCTTGTTGGCGCTGCTGTGCTGGAGAACGAGGATTGTGGCCATGGGGGCGATGGTAGGGCGTGGGGTGTGGGGTGAGGGTCGAGAGGCGAAGAGCCCGACGATGCCCGCAACCTTGACGCCGACCTCTGAGCGAAGCGAAGAGTCGGGTCCATCCCCCACCTGATCGCCTGCTCACCTGCTCCAGTCTCTGTCAGGCTCGCATGACCACCGTCGCGTCGTGGTCGCCGAGGTAGTCCTGGCGGAAGACCACCAGCGGCGTCCGCTCCAGCGCCCAGCGGAAGACTCGGTGCACATCGAACCGCTTCGCCGGCCCCTCCAGCGTGTCGCGGCAACTGCTCAGAAAGTTGAACGCCAGCACGCCCCCCTGCACCCTCGACACCGCCTCCCACGCCCGCCCGAGCACCTCCAAAGCCAGGTCCTCCTCCAGCGTGTTCAGCGACCCGCTGAACAGCAGGACATCGGCCTGCTGCTCAACGGTGAGCCGCTTGAAGATGTCAGGCTCGGAGACGAAGTCGGCGTTGACGAAGACCGCCTCGGGCAGCATCTCGTCGGCCGCCTTGGCCCGCGAGGCCTCCAGCAGCTCGGGGATCGCGTCGACCCCGATGTATCGCCCGTACTGGATGCCCTCGGTGTGCAGCCAGCTCAGCAGGTCGGCCCTGCCGCAGCCGAGGTCGGCGATGACGCGCCCGAGCAGCTCGATCGAGTCGGCGAGGGCGGCGAAGCGTGCGGCCTGGGTCGCGGGGCTGTTCCAGAGGAGCGCCTCGAAACGGGGGCCGAGGCGTTCGACCGCCCGCCGGTATGGCTCCAGATAGCTGCTCACGGGCGTGGTCTCCTCCGTTGCTCCGGCGCCCGTCACAGGTGCATCATCCGGGCGAACTCGTCGTAGCGCCGGTCGATGTCTTCCTGCGTGAGCTTGGCGAGGCGGTCGAGGCTGAAGTCCTCGATCGTGAAGCTCGCCATCACGGTGCCGTGCGCCAGGGCGCGACGCAGCACATCGAAGTCGGTCAGGTCCTTCAGGCTCCCCGCCTCGGTGGCGCGGCAGAGGTGGCCGAACATCCCGCCCGCGAAGGTGTCGCCGGCGCCGGTCGGGTCGATGACCTGTTCGGCGGGGAAGGCGGGCAGGGCCGCGATCCCGTCGCGGTGGGCGAAGATGCACCCGTGCTCGCCCTTCTTGACCACGACGAAGGCGGGTCCCCACGAGACCAGCTCGCGGGCCGCGGCGACCGTGTTCTTCTTGCCCGTGAGCTGCTCGGCCTCGTCGTAGTTGAGCACGAGCCCGTCGATCTGCTTGACGAGCTCCGTCAGCGTCTCGCGCTCGGTGTTGATCCAGAGGTCCATCGTGTCGGCGACGGCGAGCTTGCGGTCTGGGAACTTCGAGAGCATGTCCAGCTGCACCGCCGGGTGCGTGTTGGCCAGAAAGACCATCGTCGAGTCGCGGTAAGACTCGGGGACGGGTGGCGGGGCCTCGGCGAGCACATTGAGCTCAGTGAAGAGCGTGTCGCGGTGGTCCATGTTCTCCTGGTACTTGCCGCCCCAGCGGAAGGTCTTGCTCCCCTTGCGCGTTTCCAGACCCTCGGTGTCGATGTTGGCAAAGCGGTCGAAGGTCGAGCGGAGGTCGTCGGGGAAGTCGTCGCCCACGGCCCCGACGATGCGGACGGGCCCGTAGAAGTTCGCCGCCGCGGCGAAGTAGGTGCACGAGCCGCCCAGCACATGTTCGCGATGGTCCCCGTCTGGGGTGTAGACCGTGTCGATGCCGACTGTGCCTGTGACTGCCAACGCCATGAAGTGACCTCCGCTGCGGGTCCGGGCACGCCCCCTCCCCCTCGGGGCGTGCGGCTTCTGTTCTCATTCAATACAACCCAAGGCCGGAAAACCCGGACCGGACAGAGAGCATAGCGGCCAAGGCGGGCGGAACCGACCTCAGCCCTTCTGGGCGATCTTCGCCCAACTGTCCTTCAAGGAGACCGTCCGGTTCCAGACCGGACGGTCCGGGGTCGAGGCGCTGTCGATGCAGTAGTACCCGTGGCGCTCGAACTGCACGCGACGGATCCCGTCCGGCCACGCGGGCTCGTTGCTCAATGCCGGATCGTCCGCCAGGGCGGGTTCGAGGACGGCGCCCGAGATCACTTCCAGCGAGTCGGGGTTGATCGCGTCGAGGAAGCTCCAGCTCTCGGGGGCGCCCTTGGGCGTGTGGTTGGGGTCTTCGATCGAGAAGAGGCGGTCGTAGTTGCGGACCTCGGCCTTGATGCCGTGCTCGGCGCTGACCCAGTGCAGCGTGCCCTTGACCTTGCGCCCGTCGGGCGGGTTCTTGCCCCCCCAAGTCTCCGGGTCGTAGGTGCAGCGCAGCTCGACGACCTCGCCCGACGCGTCCTTGACCGCCTCGACGCAGGTCAGCAGGCAGGCGTACCGCAGCCGCACCTCTCGCCCGGGGCCCAGCCTGAAAAACTTCTTGGGCGGGTCTTCCATGAAATCGTCACGCTCGATGTACAGCTCGCGCGTGAAAGGGACCTTGCGCACGCCCGCGGCCTCGTCCTCGGGGTTGTTCACCGCCTCGATGTGGCGCGTCTCGCCCTCGGGGAAGTTCTCGATGACGATCTTCAGCGGCTTGAGCACCGCCATCCGGCGCGGCGCGACCGCGTTGAGATGCTCGCGGCACGCGTTCTCCAGACGCCCCGGATCGATCAGGCTGTTGAACCTGCTCACGCCGATGTCGCGGCAGAAGTTCCTCACCGACTCGGGCGTGTACCCGCGCCTGCGATAGCCCGCGATCGTCGGCATCCGCGGGTCGTCCCACCCCTCGACACGCTTCTCGTCGACGAGCTGCTTGAGCTTCCGCTTGCTCATCACCGTGTAGCCGAGGTTCAGGCGCGCGAACTCGATCTGCTGCGGGTGGTGCAAAGGCTCGGCGCGACCCTCGTTGATCGAATCGATGAACCAGTCGTACAGCGGGCGGTGGTCCTCGAACTCCAGCGTGCAGATCGAGTGCGTGATCCCTTCGACCGAGTCCTCCAGCCCGTGCGCCCAGTCGTACATCGGGTAGACGCGCCAGGCGTCCCCCGTGCGGTGGTGCGCCATCTTCACGATCCGGTACATCACCGGGTCGCGCATGTTGAAGTTGGGCGAGGCCATGTCGATCTTCGCCCGAAGCACCCGCGAGCCCTCGGGGAACTCGCCCGCGACCATCTTCTCAAAGAGCGTCAGGCTCTCCTCGATCGGGCGGTCGCGGAAGGGGCTGTTGGTCCCGGGCACGCCGGGGGCGCCCCGCCCCTCGCGGATCTGCTCGGGCGTCTGGTCGTCGACATACGCCAGGCCCTTCTTGATCAGGTCCACGGCGCAGTCGTGCATGAGCTGGAAATAGTCCGAGGCGAAGCGGACGCCCTCCATCGGGTCGCTTTCAGAGGCCCCCGGCCAGCGGAAGCCCAGCCAGCGGACATCGCGGACGATCGACTCGACGAAGAGCTTGTCCTCCTTGACGGGGTTGGTGTCGTCGAAGCGGAGGTTGCACGAGCCGCCGAACTGCTCGGCGAGGCCGAAGTTCAGGCAGATGCTCTTGGCGTGCCCGATGTGGAGGAAGCCGTTGGGCTCGGGGGGAAACCTCGTCCTGACGACGCTCCGGTCGCCCGGCGCCCCCCACCGCCCCTTGGCGATGTCCTCCTCGATGGTCCGCTTGAGAAAATGGTCCTGATTGGCGCTCTCGCTCATAGGGCGAAGGCTAGCGCCAGCCAGCCGCTCGCGAGGGGGGCACGGCCCCCGACCCGGAGCGCAGCCAAGGGTCGGGTCGACCGTGCAAGGACACCGGCCTCAGGGCTCGTCCGGATCGCGCACCCGCCTGCCGAGAGCGGCGGCCGCCCGGTCCTCCTCGTCCATCCCCGCCAGCTCGCGCAGCATCGCCAGACGCTCGGCCTCGCGCCGGTCGATCGGCGGGGGCCACTGCCCATGCCACACCGACGAGGTCGCTCGCCGGAAGTCCTGGAAGATCATCAGCATGCAGGGCAGCACCACCAGGATGATCACCGTCGCGCTGAGCAGCCCGAACGCGATTGTGATCGCCATCGGGATCAGGAACCTCGCCTGGAAGCTCTGCTCGAGCATCAGGGGCGAGAGCCCGAGCACCGTCGTCACCGTTGTCAGCAGGATCGCCCTGAACCTCGCCCGACCCGCCTCGACGCACGCGTCGTAGACGCTGTGCCCCTCGCGACGCTTCTCATTGAAAAACTCCATCAGGATCAGTGAGTCGTTCACCACGACGCCCGTCAGCGCCACGAACCCGATCAGCGACAGGAAGGTCAGCGGGAAGCCCATGAGCAGGTGCCCGAGGATCATCCCGATCGTCGCGAACGGGATCGCCGCCATCACGATCAGGGGCTGCACAAAGCTCCCGAAAAGCCAAGCGAGGATGATGTAGATCAGTCCGCACGCCACCGCCATGCCGAGCGGCAGCGTCCGGAAGCTGTCGGCGACATCCTCCTGGCGTCCGCGCTTGAGGATCGTGATCCCCGGCTCGTCCCGCTCGATCGACCTGAACACCGGCTCCAGGGCCGCGGCGATCTCGTCGGCGTTGGCGATCGTCCGCGCCACATCCGCCGTCACCGTCACCGCGCGCCGTCTGTTGAGCCTCCGAACCGAGGCGTACGACTCGCCCTCGGTGATCTCGGCGACCTCTGCCAACGCCACCGGCTCGCCCGCGGGCGTGAAGATGTACGACCGCTCGATCTCCGAGAGGCTCCGGCGAACCCGCTCGGGTGCGATCACGCGGACCTTCACATCCTCGCGGTCGCCGGCGAAGGTGAACGCCTCCAGCCCGAGCACCATCGCCCGGACCTGCTGGCCGACAAAGACCCGCGTGAGCCCGAGCGCCTCGCCCGCCGCCCTGAGGCGTTCTACGCGCAGCTCGGGCGCGCCCGCGTCGGCGTCGTCAGCGATGCCGTAGACCCCGTCGAACCGCCGGAGCTCGGCTTTGACGCGCTCGACGGCCCTTGCGATCTGGCGTTCGTCGGTTCCCGTGATGGCGAAGTTCAACGCCGGTCCGCCGGGCCCGCCCCCGACCTCTTGCAGCCTGAAGCTCTTGACGCCGGTGAGCTCGCCGGCTTCGGCGATGATCGACTCGCGGATTTCGGGGCTGGTGCGATCGCGCCGCTCCACCGGCACCAGCTCGATGATGAGCTGCCCGACATTGGGCTGGTTGATGCTGACGCTCTCGCCCTCAAGATCCCCCTGCGAGCCGACGACCGCGTAAACGCTCTGCACCTCGGGCTGCGCCATCGTCGCCGCCTCAAGGCGCTTCAGGATCGCGTCGGTCCGCTCCGCCGGCGTGCCGACGGGCATCACCAGCGAGCCGTTGACCGTCTCGGCGTCGCTGTCTTCAAAGAAGATGAACTCCAGCCGCCCGCCCGCGACGATCCCCGCGCAGGCGATCATCACCGCGATTGCGCTGGCGAGCGTCAGGTAGCGGTGCCTGAGCAGCCGCTTGAGCACGCGGACATACCAGGGCACGACCTTGCCCATCAGGATCGCGTCGCGCTTCTGGTCGAACCAGTGCTCGGCCTTCTCCAGCCGGCTTTCGGCCCCGCGCTCGCGACGACGGTCCGTCCCCCGCAGGCTGTGGGCCATGTGGCTGGGCAGGATGAACAACCCCTCGATCAGCGAGACAAGCAGCGCGATCGCCACGACATACGGCAGCGACTCGAGCAGGTCCCCCAGCCGCCCCTGGATCAACGCCAGCGGCAGGAACGCGCAGATCGTTGTGAGCACCGTCGCGACGACGGGCCAGAGCACCTGCCCCGTCCCGCGGATCGCCGCGACCTCGGCACTCTCGCCTTTTTCGTGCCTGGCGGTGATGTTCTCGGCGACGACGATCGCGTCGTCGACCAGCAGCCCGATCACGACGATCAGCCCGAACATCGTCAGCAGGTTCAGCGTGACCCCGACGAAGTACATCGTCGCCAGCGTCCCGGCCATCGAAACAATCAGCCCCAGCGCTACCCAGAAGCTCGTCCGCCAACTGAGCAAGACCAGCAGCGTCAGGAAGACCAGACACCCGCCGTAGAACGCGTTGCGCAGGAGGAGGTCCAGCCGGTCGACGATGAAGCGGGCGAGGTCTGTGGTGAACATCACCTCGCCGGGGAGGGGCGTCGTCGCCGCACGGGCGAGCCCCATCTCGTAGGCCTGCACCCGCTCGCTCAACGGCCGTTCGTCGCCCGGTCGGCGGGTCAGCGACGCGAGCTTCTCGCGGAAGTTCAGCGACAGCTCCTCGCCCCTGAGCCCGGCGACATACGCCTTGACGAGCTCGGCGATGTTCACCGCGTCGTCGTCGCCGACCTTGAAGACCGTGATCGAGACCGCGGGCTTGCCGTTGAGCCTCGCCCGCCGGTCGATGTCCACAAACCCCTCGCGGACCTCGGCGATGTCGCCGAGGCGGACCAGCCGCCCGCCCGGCTCGCTCTTGACGGGGATCCTCGATACCTCCGCCGCACGCCTCCCCGCCGCGACTGTGCGCACGCCGACATTCTGCACATCGCTCCGCACCGTCCCGCCGGGCAGCTCGCGCATCGCGTCGCCGATCAGGCGGCTGACCTCGGGCATGCTCAGCCCGTGCTCGATCAGCGCCTCGGGGCGGACCTCGACGGTCACCTCGTCGGCCCGCACGCCCCCGATCACGAGGTCGCCCATCCCTTCCAGCAGGTCCAGGTCGTCGTAGATCCGCCGGATCGCCCGCTTCATCTCCCGCTCGTCGGCGTCGCCGTAGAGCGACAGCACGATCGCGGGGATGTTCGGCTCCAGCTTCCTGACGACGATGCGCTCTGCGTCCTCGGGCAGGTCCTGCAGGGCGTCGACCTGCCTCTGCACCTCGGCCACCGCGAACTCGATGTCCACGCCCGGCTGGAACTCGACCGTCACGCTCGCCGAGCCCTCGGTGACGACAGTCCGCATCTCCTTGACGCGGTCGATCTCCGCCAGCGCGTCCTCGATCTTGATCGCAAGGGCGCTCTCGACCTCGTCGGGCGCAGCGCCGGGGTAGGGCGCCGCCACCACGACCTGGTTCGGTCGGGTCTCGGGGAAGAACTCCCGCGTCAGGCTCGCGCCGAAGATCAGCCCCGCCCCAAGGATCGCGAACATCATCAGGTTCGCGACCACCGGGTTCCGCACACCGAAGCGGGGCAGGCTCACGAGTCACCCGCCCCTTCGGCGCTCTCGGAGGCCGACGACACGCCCGCCGGGACAGGCTCGACCCGCAGCCCCTCGCGCAGCGTGTCCAGCCCCCCGATCACGACCGTCTCGCCCGCCTCCAGCCCGCTCTGGATCACCGCCCACTGCGTCTCGCCACGCGCCAGCTCCGGGCGCTCGCCCTCGATGTGGTGCGAGACGATCACCGGACGCTCGATCACGCGCGAGACATCGCCGTTGCTCCCCGTCTCGGTCAGCACGACCATCACCGCGTCGCGTCGGATCGCCCGCCTGGGCACGATCACGCGCTGGGCGGGATCGCCCGAGCGGAGCTGCGCCGTCACGAACTGGCCCGGGCGCAGCACCGTCCGCCCGTCGCCCCCGGCCGTCAGCGTCTCTGGTTCTTCCTGACGCACCTCGACAAAGACCGTCACGCTCCGCGAGCCCTCGCGCGACTCGGGCGCCAAGCGGGAGACCTCGCCGGTGAACGAACTCCCGCCCTCACCCTCGACCCGGACCTCGACCGTGTCGCCCACGCGCAGGCGCCCGGCCGCCGAGATCGGCGCAAGCAGCGGGATCTCCAGACGCCCGAGCCCGACGACACGCGCAACGGTCGAACCCGCGGACGCCCACTCGTCGGTCTTGAACAGGATCTCCTGGATGTACCCGTCGATCGGGCTGGTGATCTCCGTCCGGTCGCGCTGCAGCGTGGCCACCGCCAGCTCCGCTTGCTCGGCACGCTCCTGCGACTGCAGGTCCCGACGACGCGACTCGATCTGGTCGAGCTGCAGACGGATGCCGCTGAGCTCCTGCCTCGCCACCAGGTACTGCGCCCGGCGCAGGTCGACATCCGCGTCGGTCGCGGCGCCGCGTTCGACGGCACGCCGCACCCGCTCCAGCTCCGCCCGCCGGATGTCCGCCTGCTCCTCGGTCAATTCGACCCGCTCGCGCAGCCGCCCCTCCTCGGTCTCCAGGCTCGACAGCCTCGCGTTGATGCCCTCGATCCGTTCGTTGATCGCGTCGATGCGCCGGTCGAAGTCCGCCGGGTCGAGTTCGAGCAGCGATTCCCCAGCCAAGATGCGGGCGCCGTCCTCGACACCCTCGGGCCGGCGGAGCACGCGGGCGGAGACCTGCGTCGGGACATTCGCCGCGTCCATCGCCCGCACCGTCCCGTACCCCGGCCAGACGCGGGAAACCGGTTCCAGCGTCGTCACCATCACCGGCACGCGCGGGATCTCCGCCGCGAGCTCGGTCTGGGCCGGGAGCGGCCTGGTCGACCTCAGAAACCCGAACACACCCACAGCCAGCAACAGCACCAGCACGCCGGCGAGCGTGCGGACGAGCAGCGAAAACCTCTTCAGCAGTACGGCGCGGCTCATCGGGTCAGTCGGGGTTCAGGGGTTGATCGCGGCGGAGCCGGTTCCGGGCGGGGGGTCTCGGTGATGTTAGGTCGCAACGCTCGCGACACCCCAGAGCCATCGAATCCGGCCCGGGCCGGATTCATGGGAACCACGCCCGACCGCTTGCGGCCCACGCCGACAAAACACCGTCAAAAAAACGACTGCCCCGATCCGCGCCCGGGACGAGGGGGAGGCGGCGAAATCGGGGCAGTCTTGTCCGTGCCGAGGCGGGCTGCTGCCCGTGCTCCCGGCTTGTTGTTCTTTCGGCCCGGCCTCTCAGCCGGACGCACTTAGTGTCGCCTCCAATCCGTCGATTGTCAAGATTGTCTGAAGCACGAAGTCAAGGTTTTTCCCAATGGAGCCCTCCAGAGCCCCCTGATTCGGGCTCCGGACGGCTCACCCGGGCAGCCAACCGAGGCAACGGAGCGTCGCCAGGCTCGCGCCGATCATCCCGCGACCCTCCGCCGAGCCCAGCCGCAGGCACCGCTCGGGCGTCAGCCAGCCGACCCGCTGGTACTCCCAGACCGACCCCTCCCGAGCGCGCATCGCCGTCATCGGCACCCGGAAAACGATGTCGAAGCTGAAGGCGTCCTTGTCGAGGACGACCGCCGCGGCTTCGGCCATCGAGACATCGACCGAGAGCCCCATCTCTTCCTCGCACTCGCGTCCGAGCTCGCCGAGGATGTGCGCCATTGTCGGTGGCCCGTGAGCGGGCGGGTCGACGCCGCCGGCGGGGCCGATCTCCCACAGGCCCGGATACCGGTGCACCGACTTCCCGCGTTTGCCCGCTAGCACGCGCCCTTCGTCGTCAACAACCATCGCGATCACGGCGAGCTGGTGCACCCCGGTGGGAATTCCGGGCTGCACCACCAGCTCCCGATAGGTCGCCTCGGCGAGTTCGAAGCGGCCGGATGCCGGCTCGAACGCGCGCACGCTGACGACCGGGCCGGCAAAGAGCCTCGGGTTCTGTGCGCACATCCGCTCCCACGCCGCGCGGATCTCCGGCTCGGCTCGCGCCCACGGGGGTGGGTCGGGGTAGGGCGTGTGGACGAGTTCGAGTCCGTCGGGATCGCAGACGGGCCACGCGATCGAGCGCCCATCCTTGGCGGGCTCGCCGCAGACGGGGCGTTTCACCGCAAGAGTCCCGTGATCTCGTCAGGGATCTTGGTGAAGCCCAGCGCCGAGGCCTCTTCTTCGAGAATGACACGGACGCGGTCCTTGGCGATATCGGTCGCGGTGTTGACCGCCTCGGCGATCAGCGCGCCCGCCATCTGGCCGCCCTCGGGGCCGGCGGAGGTGATCGCGGGGCTCAGCTCGATCGACTCGACCTTGAGCGTGCCGCTGACCCAGACGCGGACGGCGCCGCCCCCGGCCTCCGCGGCGGCGCGGACCTCCTCGACGCGCGATCGGATGCGCTCTCGGGTCTCGCGCAGCCTGCTTGGATCTTTCAGCAGCGAGGCGATCGCCCCCATGGTCTTGAAATCGAACACTTTCAGCTCCGCTTTGGACCAGCGTCAGCGGTCGGCCCGGGGGCCAGACTGCTTGGGTCGGACATTGACGATCCCCGCGTCGAACAGCTCGCGGGCCCGCTTGACGAGGGGGTGATCGGCCGCGGCAGATCCGGTCTCGCCTGCGCCCGCGACCTGCCGCCGGGAGTTCTCGGACGCGGGCTCGGAGCCAGAGCCGGCCTGCGGCGACTCCGCCTCGGAGGCTTGCAGTTCGATCCGGATCGGCTGGCCAGCCGCCTGAGCGAGCAGGCCCTCGATGGTGCCGCGGCTCATCTCGACGAGGTTGCGCACATCCGGGGCGACTCCGGCCTTGAGCACGCCGTCGTCGAGCCCGATCGGGGCGAGCTTTTCGAGCATCATCCGCATCCGCATCGACGGCGCGGCGCCGATCGCGGACTGCAACAGCTCGCCGGCGCTCTGGGGCGGGCGAGCGGGCTTGGGCTCGGCCGACGCGGGGGGCGGTGTCGGCGCTGCGGGCGCACCCGTGGGCTCCTGAGCCCGCTGCGCTTGGATGGGGGGCGGCGGCGCCGGCCTTTGGGCCGACGCCTCGGTCATTTTTTTGGCGGCGCTCCAGCCGGCTGGGGCGTGTGCCCGGCCGCGATCGCCGCGATGTCTGCGATCCGCTCGCTCATCGCCAGGCGGACGACCGCCGCATCGAGCAGGGCGCGGGGCGAGGCGCTCGACTTGATGTGACGCTGCACGCTCTCGCAGAGGGCGACCAGATGCATCAGTCCCGCGGCGTCGAAACGCGTCGCCCGCTCGACCTCCTCTGCACGCGAATCGCCCGCGAGATCAACAAGGTCGGTCTCGGGCCCGCACGCGGCGATGACCATCAGGTCTCTGAATCGTGAGGCGAGGGTTTCGGTGATCTGCTCGGGCGAGTTGCCGCGGGAGAGCAGGTTGTCGGTCGCCTCCAGCGCCGCCTTGGGATCGCCCGCCGCGACGGCGTCGATCAGGGCGGAGACGGTGTCGCGGGCGGGCAGGCCGAGCAGTCGTTCGAGCAGGACGAGCGTCAGGGTTTTCTCGCCCGCGGCCATCAGGCGGTCCATCAGCGAGAGGGCGTCGCGCATCGACCCGTCGCCGAGGCGGGCGACCTGGTGGACGAGGTCGGGGTCGGCCTTGAGCCCCTCCTTCTCGACGATCTCGGCGAGGTGGCGGGCGATCTCGCGCGTGGGGATGTTGCGGAAGTCGAACCGCTGGCAGCGGCTGCGGATCGTCGGGGGGACCTTGTCCGCCTCGGTCGTGCAGAGGATGAACTTCACATGCTCGGGCGGCTCCTCCATGGTCTTCAGGAGCGTGTTGAACGCCTCCCGCGTGAGCATGTGGACCTCGTCGATGATGTAGACCTTGTAGGGCCCGCGCATCGGCCGGTAGATGCAGTTGGCGATGAGCTCGCGCGTCTCCTCGACGCGCCGGTTGCTGGCGGCGTCGATCTCGATCACATCGGAATCCTGCCCGGACATGATCGCCTGGGCGACCTCGTCAGAAACCGGCCCGGCCTCGCCCGACGAGTTCAGGGCCTTGGCGAAGATGCGGGCCATGGAGGTCTTGCCGACACCGCGGGTGCCCGTGAAGAGGTAGGCGTGCGAGACCCGCCCCGAGTCGATGGCGTTGCGGAGTGTCCGCGCGATGGGCTCCTGCCCGACGACCTCGTCGAAATCGCGGCTGCGGTACCGGCGTGCCAGTGCGGTGTAGGCCATGGGGCGAGTGTAAGCGGGGAGCGGAGGGGCCGGGGCCGGCCCTCCGGATTGTGTAATCTGCCCCGATGGCCCCGCCCAGCGACCAACGCGACCAGACCCCGCCGCAGCAAGCCGAGCGGGCGAACCCCGAAACCTCCACCCCGCCCGCGATCGCCCGCAAGCGGCTGGTCTTCGTCATCGCGGCGTTCGCGCTGTCGCTCGTCGCGGGCTCGTTCGCCGACAGGCTCGGGATGGGCTTCATCGGCGAGATCGGCGTCTTCGTCGGTGTGCTCGCGGCGGCGCTGGGGTTTCTCTACCTCCTGGAGGGGCGGCTCCGCGCCAGGCTCGAAGCCGCGGACTGGCGACTGTGCACGCACTGCACCTACGACCTCTCGCAAATGGCCGAAGAAGGAGACTGCCCCGAGTGCGGCGAACGCTACCACCACTTCGACTGCCGTTACCGATGGAAGCTCGTGCCGCTGCTGGGCGGGAGGCGGATCGGTTGACTGATGGCCATAGTTGCGGTCACAAAAACGGCACGCAATCCGTTTCCGCTGGATCCCAATATCCGGTAGACTCGACGCGCGTACCGAGTCACAGGGACGCGCGGGCGTTGTGCTCGTGCCGACACGGGGTCGCGACCGCAGTTCTGCGGCACGGCGGATTGCACAGGGGTGATGCGATGGGATGGTTTGCTCGGCGTCTTGGGGCTCGTTTCAGTTCCGGCTTGCTCGCCGCGGTCTGCGGCGTCGTGCTGATCGGCGCCGGCGCGAGGGCGGTGCCTCAGACATTCACGGCGCTCTACGACACACAGGTCCGCGACGGCGGGCTGGTGTTCGGCAAGCAGCGTGCCGCGATCGACCGGGCGATCGATCTCGGCGAGTTTGGGGCGGAGCGGCGTGTGGTCTCGATGCAGACGCCGCACAACCCAAGGGGTCAGTATGCGCGGGCGTACATCCGCGATCGGGTGCTGCTCGACGATGGATCGCTGCGGATCCGGGACTACGAGCTTCTCGAAGGCGGGGACGACCTCATGATTGTGCAAGAGTGGGTCAGCGACGAGGGCTTGCCCTTCGCTGCTCTGCCCGAACTCGTCCGGCAGCACGCCCGGCATCGGGGCGAGCTCGCTTCCGAGGACGGACCTGTCCGGAGCGTGCACTTCGCGCATGGCGTGTTCGCCGAAGGGATCGACTGGTTCGCCTCGAGCGAAGCCAACGAGGCATGGATCGATGCTCTGCTGGCCCGCGATCCGGACGCCCACAAGCTGGCGCCGCCGGCCGAATCGCCGAGTGTGAAGCTGCTTGAGAGCTACTTCTACCAGTTCGACTCGATCGTCACGCGTAGCAAGAACATCACTGCGGCGAGCGCGGCGGACTCTGCTCACGCCGTTTTCGATGAGCTTTTCATCGATCCGGCCGACCGGAGGCCGCTCGAAACGGGCTTCGACGCCACACGCCTCGTCACCGGCGACTGGCTGACAACAACGATGGAGCGCCTCGGCAGGAGGCAGGGCCAGCACCTGCTGGTCGAGAGCGGCACCAGCGGCGCAACGCCGCAGCACGGACGCCAGTTCCTCGAAGCGGTCATGCACGGAGGGATGCACGCGGGCGCCCGGGTGATGGAGGACCTGCGCGGTGCGATCAAGGAGGAGCTCGACGCGGCGGGCGCCGAGCGCACCCTCCCGTCAACCAGTCGGCGTGGCGACGATCTCGTTGGGTTCGGCTTTCATTACGAGACCGAAGAGCTCCGCGGGTTTTGCCGCGTGATCTCGCTCATCGATCTGCGGGGCGACGCCCGGATCATCGTGACGGTTTACGAGCATCCGAAGTAAGGCGAGGCTTCACAAGGGGGAGCGGCATGAGCCTTGTGCCCGCCGGCGCCGTCTGCATCGTGCTGCTCGCGATCCTGCTGTTCGGTCGTCACAGCGAACCCAAACTGCGTCGAACACCTCTGCGGAGGATCATCCCGATCGGCTTTGCGATCATCGCGCCGCCGATGCTGGTGCATGCCGCGGTGGAGCAGCGGACCGAGGGCCTCGGGGTTGAGCGTGCGGCTGAGCTCTTGATCCTCGGGGCGGGGATGGCGTTCATGGCGGCGCTTTTCGTGAATATGCTGCTGCAGGAGCGAGCCGAGAGGCGCACGAGACAAACGAGGCGTTGAATGTTTGAGGATCCGCTGCGCACCGCGAAGTTCGTGGCCGTCACCGTTCTCGGCGTGACGGTCGTCTGCCTGATCGCCTACGCGAATTGGAGGATCATTACGCAACACCGGCGGAAGGTCGAGCGGCTCTCGGCCCGCGGGCGCGTGCCCGTCCGAGCGCAGCTCGAAGCCGACGGGGGTCTCCTGACCAACCATGTCGACGAGGCGGAGCGGTTCTGGAACGAGGCCGCCGAGTTTCTCCGCATCGACCCGGCGTGGATGCGGCTGGACGATCGGCTCTATGTCGAACTGGGGTCGCCGCTGGACAACAACATGGGCGACGCGTGCGAGGAGTTCTGGTGGTGCTTCCGGGAGGTCTGTGAGGACCGCGGGCTGAAGGACGAGGTGATGCCCGAAACGCTGCGCGGGTATCTGGAGTGGATGGTGGTGCACGCCGACCCGCCGCGGCCGGCCGAGAGCGCGACGCCCGGTTAGCGTGTGGGTTTGGCGCTGCTGTCGCTTGCAGCGCTCTGCGGCTGCGCGACGCACCGGGCGGTGTCGCCTTCTTCGCAAGGGTCTGCAAGACGGGCGTCGATCACGCGTTGACTCGGGAAGTCAACCGGGCGTGCTCACCACTCGTTCAGCACTTCGCCACGCGGCTTGTTGAGTAACGCCGTCAACTCGCGGACTGCACGGGCATCGGACTTGGGTGCGACTTTCTCGATCACAGTGGCCCCGGGCATGCTGGACGAGCCGACCAGCACGAACTGATCCCCGGCGACCTCAAACCCGCCTTCGGGCCTGCGGCTCATCGAGTACATTTCCATGTCGGACCTGACTCCCCCGACCCACATCCTGCCCCCGTCCGGCCAGCGTTGGACCTTCAGCATTACCTTCTCTTGGTTGATGATCGCATCGACGACCTCGAACAACGCCATGTCCCCGCCAGGCGACCAACTCACCACGAAGTGGCCAACGAGCGACCGCCAAGCCGAGTATTGCGGCGATGTGGGATCGTCCCGTTCTCCTGCCGCGAGTTCGTCACCTGCTCGAGTCACGAGAATTCTCCAGCTTGATGCGTCCGCCTGCGAGAAGAACGGGAGAGAAGAGGCGGACTGACTTCCCTTCGTGTTTTGCTTCGAGCGCCGAGATCTGGCCCGGCAACAGTTTCCTGAGTGTAACAGCCTCTTAAAGTAGGACCCACCGGGACCTTTCCCGCCTGCTGGAAGAGTCGAATCCTTGAGCGACCTCGCTCGTGTTCCGGCGGCCTGCGGCGCGGTGCTTTGGATGCTGTTTGTGCCGTTGACGGTCTGGCTGGGCTGCCGAGATCCTCCGGCTCCATCGCCCTTCCGGCTGTTTCGACGAGGCCGATCCGGGCTCGCGGTGTCTGATAAGTCTTTGCTGGCGGGTCTTTCTGTGGTGCGTTCGTCGGCCGGCTCCGATCTGGTAGACTCGGGCCGGGCCCCCTCGGCGGGTCCGGAACGCATGGATCGCCGCGGCGGTCGCGCCGCATGAACGGAGAGGAACCGGCATGAACGGGAAGAGCAGTCCGCGGCGCCGTTTCGGCGCGAGTTTGCGTGCCGCGGCGATGGCCGCCCCGCTGGTCTTCACACCCGTCGCCCTCGGGCAGGGCGTGCTCGATCGGCTGCAGAACCTCGGGCAGCCGGGCCAGCAGGAAGGGCAACAAGACGGCCGGCAGGACGCGCAGCCTCAGACGCCCGGCGAGAAGCTCAACACCCCTGAGTGGGTCAAGCCCGGGCTGCGGGTGGTGTACTTTGCCACCTCGTCGATCGAGGGCCCCGCCAACGCGAGGCCGGGCGAGCCGGGCGCCGCGGGTTCGGCGGGGATGGGGCCGACGGTCGTCGATGTGCTGGCGGTCACCGACCGCTTCGTCATGACGAGCGCGGCGTCGCTCGCCCGCATCGGCATGGGGGAGCAGCTCATGTACGCCGGCGGGGGAACGCAGTTCATCACCGCGATGAGCACGCTCGGCGGCGACGCCTTCTTCACCCCGCCAGAAGTGCTCAAGGAGCTGCAGTCGGGCAGCGGAATCGAGGTGCAGCGCGGGCCGATGGAGTTCAACAACCAGACGGTGCAGGCGGTCACGGTGACGGTGCGGACCCAGGACGCCGTCAGCCGAAGGACTTACGACGCGGAATCCGGCCTGCTGCTGATGAGCCAGAGCGCCAGCGGCCCGCTCCGTCGGGGCGAGCAGCACAACGAGTTCAACCGTCAGTCGCGCGAGTCGAGCCAGTTCATGGGCCTGCGGATGGTTGAGGGCCCGTGGACGGAGGCCGCGTGGCCGGCGTGGGCCGATACGGTGCGCGAGATGCGTTACGAGGGGCAGATGATCTATTCGGCGGCGGGCTTCACGCAGGCCTACCCCGCCCGATCGACCCTCCGCATCTCCGAGCGGGGCGAGGGCTGGGCCAAGGGCTCGACCGAGATGCGCGTCGACATCCAGGGCATGCCCGAGAACACCTCGCGAGCCGAAACCGGCATGGCCCGCGGCATGCTCGCTGGGTACTGGATGAGCCCGCAGGCGCTGCGGCAGATGAACCAGGGCGTGATCGACCGCGACCCGCACACAGGCACCATCACCCGCTACCAGCGCTCGGGCGCCCACGGCGTGCTCACGCTCGAGACGACCGGACGCTCACGGATCACCAACTACTTCAACCTGGAGACGGGCGCCCTCGACAGCCTCCGCATCGAGCAGCCCGAGCTGAACCAGACCATCGAGCTGCGCCTGACCAACCGGCGCTGAGGCGGGGCCCCACAACGGGCGGGCGGGCGCAGAAAAACAGCCCGGTCCCCGCCGGGGGGGGGGCCGGGATCCGGCGGCCCCCGCCGGCCGCCGCGGTTGGGGGCGGCGGGGCACGCCCGGCCCGGGTGACCGGGCCCCCCGGGCCCCGGGCCCGGGCCGCCGCCCGGGGGGACGGGGCCAGAGCGATGCTAGGCCGATGCAACCCCACGCGGCCCGCGTCCGGACAGGCTCCCCGGGCCCCGGGCCCCGCTCGCCATCGCACCGGCCCGATCTTCCTTACACTCTCCAGACCCCATGAACCAGCAGCAGCCAACCCTCGACCTGCACCCACGCGAGAACGACACCCGCCAGCGGATGACGCTGGTGAACATCATGCGTGCCGCCTTTGCGGCGCTCTTTTTCTCGGTGCTGCTGCTCTCGATCATCGGGCCGGACCGCTCGCCCCGCCCCGGGCCGGCGGGGACCGTCAGCTACACCTACCTCGCCAGCGACTGGCACCTCAAGCTCGGCGTGGGCCTGGCGCTGGGGGCGCTGGTCGTCCTGTTCGACATCCTGCTCCCCAAGCGCAAGCGGATCTCGACGCTCTCGGCCCTGTTCTTCGGCATCATTCTGGCGATGCTCGCGACGCTGGCGATCGGGCATGTGATCGACCTGCTCGCCGATCTGTACGAACTGCACGACGCGTTCGTCGGCACCGTGAAAGTGATTGTCGGCATCGCGCTGGCCTACTTCGGCGTCGTGACGGTGCTGATGACCCAGGACGACTTCCGCCTGGTGATCCCGTATGTCGAGTTCGCCAAGCAGATCCGCGGGCCCCGCCCGATGGTGCTCGACAGCTCGGCGCTGATCGACGCTCGCATCGTCGATGTCGCCGCGACGGGCATGGTGCAGACGCCGCTGGTCATCCCGCAGTTCGTCGTCGGCGAGCTGCAGCGCATGGCCGACTCGCACGACAAGCTCAAACGCGCGCGAGGCCGGCGCGGGCTGGACATCATCGGCAAGCTGCAGCGCTCGGGCAGCCTCGATGTCACGATCGACGAGACGCCCGTGCCCGGCAAGGCGGTCGACCAGATGCTCGTCGAGTTCACCAAGGCCCTGCCGGCGATCCTGGTCACCACCGACCTCGGCCTCAGCCGCGTGGCGCAGATCCAGGGCGTCAAAGTGCTCAACCTCAACGATGTCGCCAACGCGATGAAGCCGAGCGTGATCCCCGGCGAGGCGTTGACCGTCCGCCTCCTCAAGCCGGGCGAGCAGCCGGGCCAGGCGGTCGGCTACCTCGACGACGGGACGATGGTCGTCGCCGAGAACGGCGAGGACGCCATCGGCGAAGAGGTCCAGCTCCATGTGACCAGCACGCTCCAGACCGCCGGCGGGCGCCTGCTCTTTGCACGCATCCCAGACGGCGGACACGCCCTCCCCGGCGAACGCCCGGCCCTGCCCGGCCCCAACGAAGACAACGCCGAAAATCGCGCCGAGAGCACAACTGGAACCGAAGCCGCCAAGGACAGTTCCGCTCCGCCCGACGCCGAAGCCGCGATCGAAACCGCCGAGCCCGATCCGGAGGCATCAGACACCCCCGCCAGCGCCGCCGAAACGCCAGAGCCCCACCGCCCCGCCGGCCCCCGCCCGCCCGTGAAGCCGAAAAAGCCGCTGCGCGGGCGCAATCCGAGGCGGTGATCGCGCGGTCTGCTACGGCAGCACCCGCCCCTCCGCGTCCCGCCGCTCACGAACAAGCTCGCCCGTCTGCTGATCGATCCGAAGCTGCGGCTTGATCCCGGAGCTTTCACCATCGTGCGCTTGATGCAAGCGACTCGGCTCGAGCTCGATCTTTGGTGCGCCGCACTCCGGGCAAAGCTCACGCGTGCCCGCGGCTCCGATGTCGTACCCGCAGACCACGCAGCGCCCCCCGCACAACCGACCGATGATGCTCGCGGCGATCGCACGCTGGTAGATGCCCCGGCAGGCGAACACAGCGATCGCGGGCATCCCGATGATCCCGGCGAAGTACGCCACATTCATCGGCGTGTGCGACCCGGTCGAGTAGAAGAAGGTCGCGAGGATGTAGATCGCCACAAACGCGTACACGAGCAACAGAAGAACTGAGAGTGAAATCGCCGTGACGACCGCGGCAAAGAGCCCGGACTTCGCCTCACGCTTCGCCTCCTTCACGGCACGCTTGACCTCCCGCAGCTCCAACGCCCGGAGTTCCGGGACGCGTCGCTCGACCCAATGCCGCACGCGCCCGCGGCGGACCACCACGCGCCCCGACCGCGGAGTTGACGCTCGCTTGTTCATCGCGCCCCGATCCGCACCATCGGGCAGACCATCCCGCACTCGGGGCACGCGAGTTTCGTCCAGCGATCGCCTTCGTCCGCAGACCGCCCGCCGCCCGCCGAATCTTTTCGGCCCGCCAGCCCCAGCAGGCTGTAGCCGCAGCCGATGCAGACCGCGCGCCTCGCGTGCGATCCGACCGCACGCATGACCGCTCGCCGGCGGATGCTCTTGGACGCGACGACCGCCGCGATCACGACCAGCACCAGCCACACCGACCCGATCACCACCGCCATCACCGCTGGCGCCGACTCGAACAGGAACTCCGAGAGCCACTGCGAACGAAGGAACGGCAGCACCGCGAACACCGACAGCATCGCCACCGCGAACCCGCCGACACCGACGATCGCCAGGTTGCTCAGCACGACCTCGGGCCTGGCGAACCGTCCGGCCGCGGCGATCACCGCCCGACGCTCCCCGTCGGTCAATCCCTCCAGCACCGCCTCATCGACCGCTCGCGACATTCCGGCCCGCCCTCAAAAAGACACCCGACCGCACTCGGGGCACACCAGCGTACCCGAATCGGGCCGCCGCGCCGAGAGGCACGGCTCGCCGAGCCGTGCCCCTACCCCTTCTCTTCGCCCGAACACGACTCCCCGTTCCCCCCAAGCATCGCGTCGGCGAAGGCCTCGTCGTCCTGCACGCCCGCGTGCATCAGGTTCGCCGCACCGCACTCCGGGCACGGCTCCCGCTGCCCGATCGAACCGATGTCGTACCCGCACGCGACGCACGAACCCTCGCGGATCCAGCGCGAAATGTGCCGCAGCGCGATCGAGGCGTACACCCTCCCAGCCACCATCGGCGCCAGCACCAACCCGCCGAGCAACCAAGCCATGCCGTACCCGACCGTGACAAACCAGCCGGCCCCCGCTCCCCCGGCGCCCCACATGCTCGCGAGCATGAACAACGCGACGCACACATTCGCCAGCGCCAGAATCGCAAACCCCACCCCGCAGCTCAGCGCCGGCAACGCCGCCCCGCGACCGGCTCGCCGGACCACGATCCCCCGGTGATCTGGGCCGAGCCGCCCCAGCACCGGCATCCGCCTCACGAGCACACCGAACTGCACGCTCAACCCTCCTCCGGGGCGGCAAGGTTCGCCGCCCCGCACTCGGGGCACGGCTCACGTTGCCCGATCGAGCCGATGTCGTACCCGCACGCGACGCACGAGCCCTCGCGGATCCAGCGCGAGATCCGCCGCAGCATCGCGGCGTGCCCCATCTGCATCGCCGTCCACAACGGCATCCATACCGCGACAAACAGGTACACCACCGCGATCGAAGAGACGACCACGCCGCGAAAGCCGGGAACCTCCCACCACACCTCGGGGATCACGAAGAAGACCGGCAACAGACCGATCCCGATCGCAACAAACGAGATCGTCACAACGGCCCAGCAAGAGACAAACACGACCAGACGCAGCCACAGCGAGGCCCCGATGCTCGCCAGCCTAGCCCGGCGCAGCGTCCGCCCGAGGTCCTTCCGCCCCAGACGCCCGAGCACCGCCATCCGCCTGATCGCCCAGCCCCCGTGCATCTCAGGTCTCGCTCGCAGAGAGGTTCGCGGCACCGCACTCGGGGCATCGCTCGCTGTCGTCGATCCCCGCGAGGTTGTACCCGCACGCCACGCACTCCCGCCGCTCCCGCACACGCCGAGCGAGCTCGCGCGACGCCATGTCTGATCCCATCCGCGACCACAACCATCCGCCCAGCCAACAGCCGAGCGGAACGACCGACACCATCGCCGCGATAAAAAGCCATTGGAACGGTCTCGGTGTGCCGGCCGAGCGCAGCCAGGGCACGGCGACCACCGCAAGCTGATAAACGAGCACCCAGAGCGGCACAATCAGCAGGCAGAACAACACCAGGTTCACGACCAAAGGCGTTCCGAGTCGCCTCGACGCGGTGCCACGCTTGGCGCGCCGGATCGCTGCGTCGAGGTGCCGCGACTCAAGACTCCGCAGCTCCGGCGTCCGCTTGATGTATCTGCGGTGCCGCACGCTCAGCCCTCCTCCGGGGCGGCGAGGTTCGCCGCATTGCACTCCGGGCACGGCTCGCGGGCATCGAGCCCGAGCAGGTTGTACCCGCAAACCACGCACTCCCGCTCCCGCACACGCCGAGCGAGCTCGCGCAACGCCATGCCCGACCCCATCCGAGACCACGCCCAGCCGCCGAAAAGGCAACCCAGCGGAACGACCGACGCCATCGCCGCGAAAACAAGCCACTGGACCGGTTTCGGTGCATCGACCGAACGCAGCCAGGGCACGGCGACCACCGTGAGCCGAAAGACGAACGCCCACAGCAGCAGAATCAGCAGGCAGAATAACACCAGATTGGCGACCACGGGCGCCCCGAGTCGCCTTGACGCGGTACCACGCTTTGCACGCCGGATCGCCGCTTCGAGATGCCGCGGCTCAAGACTCCGCAAGGCCGGCATCCGCTTGACATAGCTGCGGTGCCACATGCTCAACCCCCGTCCGACGCGGAGAGATTCGCCGCCCCACGGCTGTCATCCGCGCGGCAAGCCCGAATCGCACGCTCAATCCCCCCGCGGCGGCAACAGAAACTGCAGCGCATCGGGGAAGCGCTCCGCCCACGCGTCCTCGTTGTGGTTCGCCTCGGGCGTGATGACCAAGAGACGACGGTCGGACTCCACGCCCGCCCTCGCGAAGATCCCCTCAAGCTCGCGCGCCCAGCTCACAAACCGCTCATTCAGCTCGCGGTCGGCCTCGTCGTTGGAGACCTCGCGCCCGCCCATCCCGATGTACACCCGCTCGGGCCAGCGATCGACAGACTCCAGGTACCGCTTCCAGCGACCCTCCGCACCCGCGAGCGTCGGCATGCTTTCGAGCAGCAGGAAGCCGAACGCGCCGGGATGCTCGGCCGCGGCGTACGCGCTGATCACCGCCCCGAAGCTCGCGCCCCCGATCCCGCGGTCCGCCGGATCGTCGCTCACTCGGAACGCACGCTCGACGCGAGGGAAGACCTCGTGACGAAGCCACGAGACGAACGCCTCGCCGTGAGGATCGGCGTTGTCGAGCGCTCGCATCGGCAGGTACTCCTCGGCCCTGTACCGCCCCGCGTGCGGCACGCCCACGATCACCACCGGCTCGATCAGCCCCAGCTCGACCAGACGCTGCGCCGTTTCGTCCGCCTGCCACTCGCCGTAGACGCCCGGCAGTTGCTCGAAGATGTTCTGCCCGTCCATCAGGTACAGCACGGGGTAGCGACGCTCGGCGTTCTCCGGCTCGTCGTAGCCCGGGGGCAGCCAGACCAACAGGTCGCGCTGCGCACCCACGGCGCCCCCCGCACCGCCCGTGACCTCCAGCCGTCGCACCGTCCCGGTCACATCCAGCTCGCGGTAGCGGTCCAGACGCACGATGTCCGTCGGCGCGCGACCCTCGCGGAACTGCTGCACCACGAACTCGAAAACCGGCCGCGTCCCGTCGGCGTACCGCTCGCGATCCACCAAGGGCAGCGTCCGGTTGGGCACATTGTCCTCGCCCTCGGCAGAGAGCTCGACACGCTCCCACGACCCCAGCGCGAACTTGAACTGCATGCGGTCGGGGTTGGTCGGCTGCGGCAGCACGATCTGCCAGCGCATGTCACTGCGACGGACAAGGCGCTGGTTCGCGTCGCCAGGGTTCCAGCCGTTGTGGTTGCTCGCGAGATGGATCGGCGCGTCGTCGTCGGCGACGTCGGAGCGGTCGTCGACGACGATCACGAAGCCCTGGGGCAGCGATTCGGGCGCGACCATCTCCGGCTGCGCGTCGGACGTGTTCGCCGCGAGTTCCGAGGCGTCGGCTTCCGACGCCTCGTCTCCCGCGATCGGTTCGGTGTCGGGCTCGGCTTCCCCGCCGAGGATCGCCGTCGGCCCCCGCTGGGCGTCCTCGATCTCGGAGGTCTGGTCGATGCGGCTGCCGAAGAACCACTCGCCGATCGCGTTGGCCCCGCCCGTGTCCCCGGCACCGACGCCGACGCGCGGGTTCTCCATCGCAGGGCCCATGCGCAGGTTGTGCCCGATCGACAGCAGCAGGATCGAGATCGCGATGAACGGCAGGCTCAGCCAGATCGTCAGAAGAATCCGCTTGCGCATCGGGCAGCTCCGTCGGGCAGGGGGCGGAGGCCGGCGCACGGCAAACACCGGGCGGCCTCACTCCCGCTTTCGCAGGGATGATACCGCCCGGTGCACCGATTCTGGCTTCTGTTTGAGGACCGGGGCCTCGCCTGAGACCCGGATCTGGCTGCTGACCTGAGAGTCAGGCCTTCGCCTCGCTGAACAGCTCGCCCACCTTCTTCCAGTTCACCACATTCCAGAAGGCCTTGATGTAGTCCGGGCGGCGGTTCTGGTAGTTCAGGTAGTACGCGTGCTCCCAGACATCCAGACCGAGGATCGGCGTGTGCCCGGGGCCCTTGCCGCCGAACTCCTCGGGCATCTTCGGATTGTCCTGGTTCGCCGTCGAATAGACATGCAGCTTGCCCTCGGGCGAGACGCACAGCCAGGCCCAGCCGGAGCCGAAGCGGGTGGCCGCGGCGTCGGCGAATTTCTCCTTGAACTCGTCAAAGGACCCGTAAGTCTCTTTGATCGCGTCGCCGAGCGCCCCTTCCGGCCGGCCCCCGCCGCCCTTGCCCGCGGGCGCGAGGATCTGCCAGAAGAGCGAGTGGTTGGCGTGCCCGCCCGCGTTGTTGCGGACCGGGCCCTGGATCTCGTGCGGCAGTCGCTCGAGCGATGAGATCACCTGCTCGACGGATTTCCCCGCCCAGTCGGTGCCTTCCAAGGCCGCGTTGGCCTTGTCGACATACGCCTTGTGGTGCTTGCCGTGATGGATCTCCATCGTCTTGGCGTCGATGTGCGGCTCAAGGGCGTCTTTGGAGTAAGGCAGGGGGGGAAGCTCGTAGGCCATCGGATGCTCCTCTCGTGGATTCCCGGGTGGATGTCGCGCGGCTTGCGCGATCGCCCGGGGACAGAACAGTATCCGATCAAATTCTTAACGATTCCCACGAATGGGGCTGCAGAGCTGGTTGTGGCGGGTATCAGCCGGAAAATGTGGACTGTATGTCACCAACCCCGCAGCGCTTGCATGCGCGACGGTTTCTGCTACACTGATCGGCTCGGGAGCGGTCGGTCGCCCCCGGTTCTGTCTTGGCGATGATATAGGACCGTCGGCCCGGGTCAACACCTGTACGGGTGGCCCAGCGACAAGACGGCAAGCCCATCACCACCGCCGCGAGACAGTCACCGGAATTCTGACCGAACGACTCCCAATCGAGTGGCGGAGCAGGTCCGCCGCCCGAGACCGGAAGCGTCGTTTGAGAGGCTCGAACCACGATCGGACGCGCGGCGTAAGGAATGAAATCGCCGCGAGAGCGTTCCTCACAAGATCCGAGCCGACGCATCCCTGAGTACGACGCCCCGAGAGAGGGCGAAGAAGAACGGGTCTGTCCCCCAAAGACCCGCCCACCGAGGCGGGAGGCAGGGAACACGCCCGCGTGGGTTTGATCGGACCTCGCGAAAGCACGGGGTCCGGACGGAAGTGGCACGCGGGCGCGTCGCTGACGCAACCGCTTGCCGGTGACAAACGAATCAAATCCTTCCCCCGAGTGTTGGAAGGAAAAGAGTCCAAAGGGTGCGGAGCACCAAGGACGAGGTTGATGATGGTGATGGTCAATTCGCCAAAGAAAAAGCCGATGCCGCTCGAGCAGGACCGCCTCCGCGGCCGGCGCCGAGGGTCCTCTTCGGCCTCGTCCGCCAAGGGCGAGGGCCGCCGGTCGGTCATGCGCCGGCTCAGCTCAGAGGACCAGCGACTGCTGGACCACCTGCTCAGCCACGAGATGGACTACATCGACTCGGAGGCTTTCTACGAGGAGGACGCCGAGCGCAAGATCTACGAGGAAGCCCCCGACATCCAGAAGCCCGACACCACCTGGTACCACCCGGTGATGGACGACCTCTCGGCCACGCGGGGATCCAGGACCGTCAAGTCGACCCAGCAGGTCATCCTGACCGGGGCCGAGGAGAAGGTGCTCTTCCACCAGTTCAACTACGCCCGCCACCGCGTCTGGAAGCTCCAGCACGAGGTCTGGTCGAGCCCCAGCAAGCAGCCCGCGCCCGAGCAGGCCGAGGAGATGCTCCGCTGGTACCGGCTGGCCGATGTGATCCGCGAGCAGATCGCCGAGACCAACCTCGCGCTGGTCTTGGCGATGGCCAAGAGGACACGGATGTCGGAAGTCGACTTCGCCGACCTGGTCAGCGAAGGGAACATGGCCCTGCTCCGGGCGGTCGACAAGTTCGACGCCGGTCGCGGGTACAAGTTCTCGACCTACGCCTGCCGCGCCATCCTCAAGGCCTTCAGCCGCCAGGGCATGAAGCTGAGCAAGTACCGCCAGCGGTTCCCGACCGACTTCGACCCCAAGCTCGAGAAGAGCAACTACCTCGAGACCAAGCGGGGCGATTTCGAGAAGGACGCCGCCGACGAGGTCAAGAGGATCGTCCTGGAGAACCGGGCCGATCTGACGGATGTCGAGCGGACGGTCATCGAGCACCGGTTCAACCTCCGCCCCGCGGGGGAGGCCCAGCCCGAGACCGAGAAGCCGATGACTCTGGAGCAGGTCGGGCAGATCATCGGTGTCACGAAGGAACGCGTCCGCCAGATCCAGAACAAGGCCATGGAGAAGATCCGGGCCCAGCTGGAGGCCAACTTCCTGGGGACCAAGAAGGAAGACGAGGCGGAGTCTGACGAGGAAGCCGTCCAGGCCCAGCGCTGAGGCGCCCCTCCGAGCCCCCCGACACTTTGAGCACCAACCGCAGCCCGGCCCGAGCCGGGCTGTTTTCTTGCCGCCGCCTTGGGCCTTTGCGGGGGCACCCTCGTCCGGCGAGAGCGGCTCCGAGCGGGCGCGGAATTATCCGGACCGTGCGCGGTCTGCGTCACTCAGAACCAGAGGCTTCGACGCTCGACGCAGGCGCGGCGGAGTATCGGGAACCCCGCGGTGTTGATGATCGAACCTGATATGGTGTAGTCTGTCACCCCCACGCGCGCCCGGCGCCGGACGCTCGCGGGGCTGCCTGCGTCTACTGTTTCGCCGACGCCAGAGCGCCGCGTTCGGCCCTCGCGAGGAGCTTTTGTTCATGTCGATCGAATACCCAGCCACCCCCCCGGTCCCAGTGGGCCATGTGACCCTGGACCCCGATGCGAAGCACGACCCGAACAAGACACGCCTTGGCAAGTTCCTCAAGTCGTGTATCGACCACGAGGCGTCCGATCTCATCATCAAGACCGGCCAGCCCCCCAAGCTGCGTGTCCGCGGCGCGCTCAAGCCGCTGAACACCGACCCCGTCACCCACGACGACTTCATGCAGATCGCCAAGCATGTGCTGAGCGAAGAGCAGTTCGTGGACCTGCGGAAGTTCGGGTCGGTCGACTTCGCCTACGACTACGACGAGAAGCACCGCTTCCGCGTGAACCTGTTCCAGGCCCGCGGCAAGCTGGCGATCGCCGCCAGAAACATCACCAGCAACATCCTGCCCTTCGAGGGGCTGCACCTGCCCGCGATCATGTCCAAGATCGCCCTCCAGCCCCAAGGGCTGGTGCTGCTCTGCGGCGTGACGGGCTCGGGCAAGTCGACGACCATCGCGTCGATGCTCGACTATGTCAACGCCCGCAAGCCGGTGCACATCGTGACGATCGAGGACCCGATCGAGTACATCTTCGAGGACAAAGTCGCGACGGTGAACCAGCGCGAGATCGGCATCGACTGCCTGGACTTCAAGATCGCGCTGCGTGCCCTGGTTCGTGAAAACCCCGACATCGTGCTGATCGGCGAGATGCGAGACGCCGAGACCTTCGAGGCCGCCCTGATGGCCTCCGAGACGGGCCACCTTGTGTACGGGACGATCCACGCATCGAGCACGACGCAGACTTTCAGCCGTATCTACGGCCTGTTCCCGGCCGAGGATATCGAGGGCGTGCGGAAGATCCTCGCGTACCAGATGCGGGCGTTCGTGTACCAGAAGCTCTTGCCCACGCTGCACGAGAACATCCACCGCATCCCCGCGATCGAGATCCTGATCAACAACACGGTCGTGCAGAAGCACATCATGGAGGGTCGCGAGGCCGAGCTCCGCGAGTACCTCAAGGCTGTCGAGGCCCGCCAGGTGGGCATGACCGACTTCAACGACTCGCTTGTGGAGCTGGTCGAGAAGGAATACATTCACATGCGGACGGCGCTTGAGGCCAGCCCGAATGTCGACGAACTGCAGATGAAGCTGAAGAAGCTCGGCTGATCCCGGTCCGGCGCGTCCGCGCCGTCCGGTCCGTCGAGAGGACATCGCCCACTCCCCGAGGAAGACCGTCCCGTGGAAACAACCGCATCGTTCGCAGCCGGCACGCCGGGGCTGGCCCAGGCGCTCGTACTCGCCGCGGACGCCGCTGTGCTTGTCTCGTGGTGGAAGGCCCTGATCCTCGCCCTGCCCTTCTACGGGTGGGCGAGGCTGGTCTCCAGCGTTTACGACAAGCACGCGGCCCGCTTCCACCTCAAGCGCGAGGTATGGAACTTCAGCCACCTGTGCATCGGGCTGGCCGCCCTGATCCTCGGGCTGGCGATCCCCGCGATAGCGGGGATCGGGGGGATCGGCGGGTTCCTGATCTCCTTCGCGGTCATCCTCGCGGTGCTCGCGGTCGATGTCGCGGTCTTCCCGCTGGTGACCAACAAGGACCCCCGCATCCCCGAGGCCCACCGCCTCCGTCTGGACCTCAAGAAGCTCTTCGAGAAGAAGGACGACGGCAAGGATAAGAACGCCGGAAAGGCCGAGCTGGGGATCTACAAGCCCGACAAGTCCCGCGTCGGCGTCCCCGCCGCCGAAACGCCCGAGCTGGCGGTCCGCATCGCCGCAGAGCAGTTGGTCATCAAGGCCCGCGAGGCCAGAGCCCAGCAGATCGACCTGATGCCCGGCGGCAAGGACAAGCCCTATGTCCTCTCGATGCTCATCGACGGCGTGCGCGAGGGGGGCGAGCAGATCCCCGCGCAGGACGCCGTCCGCATCATCGACTTCTGGAAGACCGCGGGCGGCATGGATGTCCAGGACCGGCGCAAGCGTCAGACCGGCGACATCAAGATCGAGCACGGAGAGGACAACTTCGTCGCCCGCGCACGGACCCAGGGCGGCCAGGCGGGCATGACCCTGAGCATGATCTTCAACCCGCGCGAGGCGGTCCGCCGCTCGGCGGAGCGGCTGGGCCTGCTCGAGCCTCAGCTCGAAGTCGTCAAGGATCTGGTATCGGTCAACCAGGGCGTGGTGCTGCTGGCGGCGCCGCCCGACGCGGGGCGGACCACCACGATGTACTCCTTGCTCCGCATGCACGACGCGTACACATCCAATGTCCAGACGCTCGAGCTTGAGATCGACGACCCGATCGAGGGCGTCAAGCAGTCGCTCTTCTCCCCCACCGCCGACGGCCCGGACTTCGCCACCGCCGCCCGCTCGATCCTCCGACGCGACCCCGATGTGGTCGGCTTCGCGGAGATCGACGCCGAGGCGGCCAAGATGATGGCCCGCGCCGACCACGAACGCACCCGCTGCTATGTCTCGCTGAAGACGGGCGGGGCGCTGACGGCGCTTCAGCTCTGGGTCAAGGCCGTGGGCGATCCGGAACTCGCCTCCGACGGCCTGAAGGGCGTGATCGCCCAACGCCTCGTGCGTCGCCTGTGCGAGAACTGCCGCCAGGCCTACAAGCCCTCGCCCGACATGCTCAAGAAGCTCGGGCTCAAGCCCGAGAGCGTGCAGCAGCTCTACCGCAAGGGCGGGCAGGTGCTCATCAAGAACAAGCCGGAAGTCTGCCCCGCCTGCGGGGGCACGGGCTACATCGGCCAAGAGGGCGTCTTCGAGGTCTATCTCATCGGCGACGACGAGCGCGAAGCGATCAAGTCCGGCAACGCCCAGGCCCTCCGCGCGGCGCTCCGCAAGCAGGAACTCCCGACTCTCCAGGCCGCGGCGCTCAGGAAGGCCGTCGACGGCATCACCAGCATCGAGGAGGTCGTGCGCGTCACCAGCGACACGCCGGCCAAGCCCCCGCGCCAGGGCGGTCAGCAGGCCAAGCCCGCCGAAGTCTCCTAACGCCCCGACGAGGAAACGCACCATGATCATGAACCTCATCGCCATCGGCGTCGTCGCGGGCCTCGCCTACACATGGGGCACGCGCGGCTTCTTCAGCGGGCTGCTGCACCTGATCTGCGTCGTCGTCGCCGGCGCGATCGCGCTGGCCTTCTGGGAGCCCGTCGCACACCTCATCATGAAGAACTCGCCCCGGTCGGGCTTCCTCGCCCCGATCGAGAGCGCCGGCTGGGCCCTCTCGCTGCTGCTGGTCTTCGGCATCAGCCTCGCGCTGCTCCGCACCGGCATGGACAAGATCGCGCCCGCGAACATCATCCTCGACAAGACCTCCGACTTCGTCGGCGGTCTGGTCTGCGGGGCGCTCTCGGGCGTGATCACCGCCGGGCTGCTGGTCATCGGCGCCAACACGCTCTGGATGGGCGAGTCGATGTTCGGCTACAAGCGCGTCAACTGGAACCAGGCGACCCGCTCGCTCGAGAGCGATTCGAAGCTCTGGGTCCCCGTCGACGACATCGTCGCCGGGTTCTATGGGCGCCTGAGCACGACCGTGCTCCAGCCGAACCCGTCCCGCTCGCTCGCCCGCCTGTACCCCAACCTGCCCGATGTCGGCTCGACGATGCGCACCTCGGCCAACACCGGCGACGGCCGCATCACCATGCGCCCGGGCGATGTCCGCCTGCTGAGCTGGTACACCGTCGGGCTCGACCCCGAGGGACGGCGCATCGAGGGCGCACGCACCGCCGACCTGCTCAAGGACCGGTTCAACCGCGCAGACCGCCAGTACACCGACCGCACCGGCGAGAGCCTCCTCCGCCCCGACGCGTTCGTCGCCGGCTTCGTCGTCCGCTTCGAGGCCGGCGCCTACGAGCGCAACAGCACACAGGTCGCCATCCGGCCCGAGCAGGTCCGCCTCGTCGCCACGCGCGGCGAGAACTCGCTCGAGCTCTTCCCCGTCGCCATCATCACCGAGGTCGAAACCCGCGAGCCCGGCGAGATGGGCGATGTCACCGGCTCGCGCGAGGCCGTCCGCTACCTCGCCGGCGACGAGGTCTTCGCCTCCATCCCCGGCACGCCCCCCGCGATGGGCTTCGAGTTCATCATCCCCTCCGGCTACACCCCCCAGGGCCTGTTCGTCCGCAATCTCCGCCTGGCGGTCGACCGGCGATCCGAGCCGTCCCGCTTCGGCAGCTCCGAGGACCGCCAGCGGGCGATCAACTCCGGCGCGATCTTCGAGGGCGGGCGCATCGAGTTCGACGATTCGCAGGCCGTCACCCGCGATGTCCGCCAGGAGACCCTCCGAGACACGGGCATCCTGATCGCCGACCGCCTGCCCATGGGCTACATGCTCATGGACGGCCGCACCTCCGGCATCCGCACCGACGAAGACCGCCGCATCATCGGAGGCGAGCAGCTCTTCGATCCCGACAGCATCAAGCAGCGGATCACCGAGCGGAGCCTGCAGGTCAACCAGTTCCGCGTCAGCACCGGCGCGCAGCTCGTCTGGATCACCCTCAAGCAGGGCACCAACAACGAGAACCTCACCGCACGCTACGACCTCCGCGAGATCGAGGAAGCCCCCCGCGACCAGCCGATCTACCTCGTCGACGAGAACGGCTTCGCCTACGACTGCATCGGCTTCATCATGGAGGAACGCAACGCCGTTCGCCTCCGCTTCACCAAGGACCGGCCGATCTCGGGCATGGCCGATGTCGGCCAGCTCTCGCGGAACCAGCCGCAGCAGGCGGCCTTCCTGGCTTTCGAGGTCCCGGTCAACGCCCGCATTGTCGGGATGGCGATCGGCGACAAATTGGTCCTGCGGTTCAACCCCGGCTTCGAGGCCCGTGTCCGCTGGTAAACCCGTCCGCCTGAGCACAACGCACAAGAAAAGGGCGGCCCCGAACGGGCCGCCCTTTTTCATTGCGTGAGATTCGAGCCGCGGGCTTCAGGCCCCGGACTTCTCGCCCTCGGCCGCCTCGCGGGCCTTGCGACGGGGCTTCTCGATCAGGTTGCCCTCGTTGTCGAAATCCATTTCCTCGCCGCGGTCCTCGTCGATGACACGGTCGGCCTCGACATGCAGCCGGATGTCGGTCTCGAGATCCTGGTCGAGCTTGATGTGGACCTCGTAGGTGTCGACCCGCTTGATGGTGTGCGGCAGACGAACATCGCGGGGTTTGACTGTGTAGCCGGCGCCGGTCATCGCCTCGGCGATGTCCTGCTGGGTGACCGAGCCGTAGAGGATGCCCTGGTCGTTGCAGGATCGCTTGAGGGTGACCTCGACGCCCTCCATCTTCTTGATCATCTTCTCGCGCTCGGAGCGCAGGGCGGCAAGCTCGCGCTCGGCCTTGGCCCGCTTCTCCTTCAGCGCCTCGATCACATCGTCGCTGGGGACGGTCGCGAGCCCGCGCGGGAGGAGGAAGTTGCGGGCGTAGCCCGAACGCACATTGACGACATCGCCCACGATGCCGAGGTTGTCGACATTCTCGGTGAGCAGCAGTTGGACGGATCTGGACATTTCGCTTTCCTTTCGCTGTCCTTGCCGGGCAAATCCCGGCGAAGTTCAGGAGCGGCGGGCACAGAAGCCCGACGCCCCAACGGCTGTGCCGAGGCCCCACGCGGGACCACGGCGAGCGGGAACTCTAGGCGTTCCCGCAGGGCTCACATGGAGCACTCTCGGTCAGAACGGGATGTCGTCGTCGGGCCCCTGAGGCCCGGACTCGTACGAGCCGCCCCCGTAGTCCTGCCCGCCGCCCTGGCGCGAGGGCGCAGCCCCCCCTGAGCCGCCCCCCGAGCCCCCGCCGGACTCGGCGCGGCTGTCGACGAACTGGAACGACTCGATCACCACCTTCAGCTTCGAGCGGTTCTGCCCCTGCTGGTCCTGCCACTGGTCGAGGCGCAGTCGCCCCTCGACAAAGACAGGCCTGCCCTTGGACAGGTACTGGCTCATTACTTCGGCGGTCCGACCCCACGCCTCGCAGTCGACGAATGTGGTCTCGTCGCGCTGCTCGCCCGACTGTGTTTTGAACCTGCGGTTGACCGCGATGCTCAGGTTGGCCACGGGCTGGTTGCCCGAAGTGTGGCGCAGCTCGACATCGCGCGTCAGATTGCCCATCAGGAACACTTTGTTGTAGTTCCCGGCCATGCGACCTCCTATCGGTTGTCAGGGGCTGCGAGGGCCTCAGGCCTTCTCTGCCGACGCCTGGACCTCTTCCGACCCGTCCTGATCGCTCTGCTCATCGGCCCGCTCGGCCTGCTCAGGCTGCTCGGCCTGCTCTGCGGCCTCCTGCTCGGCCTTGGCCTTGGCGGCCTCCTCGGCGCTGAGCACCTGGACCTTCGACTGCTCGGCCTCGGCCTCCTTGGCCGCACGCTCGGCGCGCAGCTTGGCCTCGGTCTTGAGCTCCTCGCGGGCGTCGAAGGCGAGCATCTCTTCCTCGGTGAGGTGGTCGGCCCGGACAATCAAGGCCCGGAGCAGACGCTCGGAGATCCGCACATCCCGCTCCAGGCGGGCGATGCTCTCGGTGGGGGAGCGGAAGTAGGTCAGGATGAACACAGCCCGACGCTGCTTGTCGATCTCGAAGGCGAGACGACGCTCGTCCCACTTCTGCATCGCCACGAGCTCGGCGCCCGCACGCTCCAGCAGTGTGTTGATGTGGTCGATGAGGCCGGAGAAGTCCGCCGCCTCCGCCTGGCTGGCGACGAACATCGCCTCGTACGCGCTGATCCTTGATTCTGCCATCTGCGTTCCTTCCCGACGGCTCGCGCCGCCGCTTGCTGCTCTGCTTTGCTTGCTGTTTCAGTTCCCACCGAGCCAGCCGGGGTCGACCCCGGGCTCTGTCTCGGGCTCCCGATCCGCCCGTGCGTCCGCCTTGGAGTCCTTGGCCGACTCGGGCTTTTCTTTTACCTTGCGATTGAACTTGTTCATGGCGCCGACGGCGCCCTCGGCGATGAAGCACTCGGCCGCGTCGGCCGCCTGCGCGATCGCCGACTCGACCTTGGCCCCGTCCTCGTCGGCAAAGCGGCTGAGGACCCAGTCCGCCTGGTCCATGAACGGGGGCTTGGCGTCGATCCCCACGCGCAGCCTGGGGTAGCCGTCACCCCCCAAGGCCCGTGTGATGTCCTTCAGCCCGTTGTGCCCCCCGTCGGAACCCGAGGCCCGCACGCGGATCGTCCCGACCGGGAGCGAGAGGTCGTCGGTCACGATCAGCAGATCCGATGCGGGGTCGATCTTGTAGAACCGGGCCGCGTCCTGCACGCTGACGCCCGATCGGTTCATGTAGGTGACGGGCTTCATCAGCAGCGTCTTCTCGCCGCCGATCCGGGCCTCGACCGTGTCGGCCTGGTGCTTGAGGCGCACCGACTCCCCCGGCGCGTGGCGCTCGATGAGGCGGTCCACGACCATGTACCCGGCGTTGTGCCGCGTGTTGGCGTACTGCCTTCCGGGGTTGCCCAGTCCGACGATGATCTTCACCGCATAGGTTCCGCTTGCTTGCAGCGCCGGCGGGCGGGGTGCGCCCGCCGGGCCGCGTGGGCTCAGCCTTCCTTCTTCTCGGGCTTCTTGTCGCCCGCTTCTTCGGTGTCCTTCTTGCGAGTCAGGACCTCCGGCTCGGCGTCCGCGTCGACGGTCGCCGCCTCGTCGGGGGCCTCTTCCTCGACGGTGGTGATCGTCGCGAGCACCGTGTCGGGGTCGCTCAGAAGCACCATCGTCGGCTTGGGCAGCGTGATCTCGCCCGCCGTGATCGACTCGCCGACATCCAGGTCACTGATGTCCACCTCGATCTCGTCGGGCAGGTTGAACAGGCTGCACTCGATCTCGACCTCGGTGATCGGGTGCATGAGCACCGCGCCGGCGCTCTTGAGGCCCTTCGCTTCGCCGATCAGGCTGATCGGCACGCGAACCTCGACACGCTCGTCGAGGTCCACACGCGCAAAGTCCGCGTGCACCACATCCGTGCCGAGGTGGTCGAACTGGACCTCCTTGATCAGCACAAACTGCTTGTCGTCGCCGTCGAGGGAGAGGCGGAAGACCCGCTCGCCGCGGGTCAGCATCCGCACCGCCTCCTTGCGGTCCAGCGAGATCGACACGGGCTCTTCCTTGTGACCGTACACGACCGCCGGGAGGCGCCCCGAGGCGCGGAGCCTCTTGGCGTACTTGGTGCCCACTCGCTCTCGCCGCTCGGCGCTGATGATCGGTGCGTCTTCATGCATGGCTGTCTTCCTTCTCGCGGGCCTTGCGCCCGTTCTCTTGCTCGTTGGTTGTCCGTTTACCGCTTCGGCCCGGCGCTGTTCCGAAACAGCGCGCTGACCGACTTGTTCTCGTGGATGTTCCTGATCGCCTCGCCAAGCAGCCTCCCGCAAGACAGCACCGTGAGCTTGTCTTTGAGGGGCTTGGCCCGGTCGCCCAAGGGCACCGTGTCGGAGACGACGATGCGGTCGATCGGCGCCGTCGAGAGCCGCTCGATCGCCGGCCCGGCGAGCACCGCGTGCGTCGCGGCGACGATCACCTTCCCCGCCCCCGCCTCGCGCACGAGCTTGGCCGCCTCGACCACCGTACCGGCGGTCGAGATCATGTCGTCGTACATCAGTACGGTCTTGCCCTCGACGGTGCCGATGAGCTTGCCCGTCGCCACCTCCGACCCGCTGAGGCGCCGCTTGTTGATGATCGCCAGATCGCCGTCGAGCAGGTTCGCCACCCTCTCGGCGACCTTCATGTTGCCCACATCCGGGCTCACAAGGCACAGATCGCCCAGCTCCTCCCGCATCGCGCGGAAGTAGTCCAGGAAGATCGGCGTCGCGGTGATGTGGTCCATCGGGATGTCGAAGAACCCCTGGATCTGCGCCGCGTGAAGGTCGATCGCCAGCACGCGGTCCGCCCGCGCCCCGGTGATCAGGTTCGCCACCAGCTTCGCCGTGATCGGCACGCGCCCCTCGTCCTTGCGGTCCTGACGCCCGTACCCGTAGTAGGGCGTCACCACCGTCACCCGCCGCGCCGACGCACGGCGCAGACAGTCGATGAAGATCAAGAGCTCGACCAGGTTGTCGTTGACCGGCTGCGCCGTCGACAGGATCACAAAGCAATCCCGCCCCCGCACATCCTCGTCGAGCTTGACGAGCAGCTCCCCGTCGGGGAATACGAAGGTCTTCGCGTCGCCAAGGGGCCGGCCCAGGTGCTCGCACACCGAAGCCGCCAGATGCACGCTGTTGCGCCCGGCGAACACCTTCAGCTCGCCCATGATCTCCTGCACAGCGCCGTTCATCGGGCCCCCGTTCGCGAGCGGAAGATCCGGTCGACCTCCGCCAGTTGTTCCGTGGTGTTAATGCTCAGGACATCCTCGGGGGGCACAGCCTCGATCACCTCGACCCGCCCGCCGTCTTCGAGCAGCAGCGTGGGCACATCGGTGATGTAGTACTCGCCCGTCTTCTCGTTCCGCCCGACCTTCTTGAGCGCTCCGAAGAGCGCCCCCGCATCGAAGCAGTAGTAGCTCGGGTTGACCTCGCGGATCTTCAATTGTTCGGGCGTCGCGTTCTTCTGCTCGACGATCGCCGTAAACCGCCCCGACCCGTCACGCACGATCCGCCCGTACCCCGCCGGGTCCTCGATCACGCTGGTCGCGAGCGTCGCCGCGGCCCCCGCCTCGCGATGGGTCTTCAGCACCGTCCTGAGCGTCTCGGCCCGGATCAGCGGCCCGTCCCCGCAGAGCACAAACACATCGCCCGAGGGCCGCTCGCCGAACGCGTCCGCGGCAGACATCACCGCGTGCCCCGTCCCGAGCTGCTCCTCCTGCACCGCGTACTCGACGCGATCGCCGTAGTCGGCCAGCGCCTCGCGAACGAGCTCCTGCTTGTACCCCACCACGACCACCAGGCGCGTGCACCCCGCCTCAAGGCAGGCGTCGGCGACGGCGCAGACCATCGGCCGCCCGCCGATCGGGTGGCAGACCTTGGGCAGATCGCTCTGCATCCGGGTGCCCTTGCCCGCGGCGAGAATGATCGCGCTCGGGCCTTGCCGGCCGCCGGAGCCGTGTTGTGTCGATTCGTTGGTCAAGGGGCTCTGCGGCCCGCCACCGCCGTCTTCCGGCGTCGACGCGAGGTGAAAAGTAACCCGGCCAGGACTCGAACCTGGACTAACAGTACCAAAAACTGCTGTGCTGCCGATTACACTACCGGGTCGACTCGCCCGGTGAGAACCCGGGTCGTCAACGCGTCGCTTCACTGGGTCGGGGGGGCGGGACCGCCTCCTTTGATTCTGGGAGCCGCATCAGCGGCTCAGGCTCTCACGGACCGGCTCAAACGCGGCCCGGAGTGCCCGCCGGGTTCCAACCCGGACCAGACGCCCCGACCGCGGCACGATTCGGCCGGCAAATACCGGCCTTGGAGCTTGGATCACCCCTGCCGCGACCGGGAAAACCCGGTCATGGGTGCGACCCCTGACGACGCCTCAGCGCTCCGTGCGCTTCCGTCGCCGTCGGCTCCGCAAACTGTCGGGGCAACTTTAGGCAGGGTGAAGGGTGTGGGGCGTGGGGTGTGGGCTCGCCTCGATCGTCCTTGCAAGCGCTAACCCGACCCTTCGCTTCGCTCAGGGATCGGCGTCCATTCCCCCGTGCGGAGTATCGCCCCCGCAGCCCTGCGCCCAGTCTCCAGCGCCCCGCGCCCGGGCCGCACCGCGGCCCCTACTTCTTCCTCTGCGCCCTGCCCTTGCCCACCACGCCCTTGACCTTGGGCTTCATCACCGGCCTCGGCGCGGCCGGCTCCTCGGTCTCCGGAACCTCGGCTTCCGCCGTCCCAGACTCCGCCTCATCCAGCAGGTCCACCTCGGCGTCGGGCCTCGCCGCCTCGGCGATCAGGTCGTAGCAGGTCGCCAGCAGCCCAACAAGCGGGAACCGGCTCTCGGTGAACGGGCTCTGGCCCAGCCGACGCAAGAGCGGCTTGTCCACCTCAGGCGGGTCCATCGGCGTGTCGATCTCCGCCAGATCCGGCCCGACCTGCCAGAAGTTCTCCAGCTGCTGGTCCAGGTCCGGCGCGATGATGTCCGACACGCCCTCGACCCGGGGCACATACACCGGCACCTCGCCCGACACGCCCGACACCGCCCGACGCTGACGCAGCCGCTCCAAAAGCTCACGCCCCGGCATCCCACGCAGCGTAAAGACCGTGAACGGGTCCTTGGCGAGCTGCTGGGCGACCAGGTGCGCCACGCAGACCGCGTGCTTGCACCAGTCGTTCTCCTCGCGGCAACTGCAGGTCACCTTCAGCTCCGAAGGCTCCGCAGGAAACAGCTTCACGCCCAACGGCGCAAACAAGTCCTCGATGTTGCTCGGAAGCTCCCCCACCAGGAGCTTGGCGGCGTAGACCGCCTCCTCCGCCATCGACGCGATCGCCTGCACCCACTTGTCCTCGCCGAAGCGGGGCAGCGACACCGTCGTCCGGTACGGCGTGTACGAACGCCCCTGCACGAACGCCTCGACCGTCGCCGGCTCGAACTCGAGCGAACGCGTCTGCCCAAGCCTCGCGTACTCGATGCCCTCGACCATCTGCTCGCCCGGGGCCGCGGCCTCGATCAGGCGGATCCAACGCTCCGCCGCCCAGTTGCCGCGCAGATCCTCGTCGCTCATCGTCAGCTTGACGCCCGAGCGGACCTTGCGCGGGCGCAGCAGTTCCTTGCGTGGGCGTGGGTTTGGGTGCCACGCCTCTCGTTTGGGGGGCCTTGGAGGTTGGGGATGCATCCGATCCGTCTCCGCCTGTCCTGCGGCGTCATGGGTTGGAGGCCGCACCGTCGGTGAGCAAGGGCCAGCTTCAAGGGTTCGCCCGATCCGGGCGATTGTCCACCCGCAGGGGCCGTCCGCACTCCAAACAACACGACTAGACCCGCCCGCAAGCCCTCGCCGGGGGTCCGGCGATGAAGTTCGCCTGCGAAACGGAACGCTACTCGTCGCCCACCGCGTCGGAACGCAGCGCCAGAAGCTCGCGCAGATCCTCGGTGTCCAGCTCCGTCAGCCAACGCTCGCCCGAGCCGATGATGTTCTCTGCAAGCTCGGTCTTCTGCTCGATCATCTGGTCGATGCGCTCTTCCAGCGTCCCCCGCACGAGGTACTTGTGCACCACCACCGTCCGCGTCTGGCCGATGCGGTAGGCACGGTCGGTCGCCTGGTTCTCGACGGCGGGGTTCCACCAGCGGTCGTAGTGGAACACATGCGTCGCGGCCGTCAGGTTCAGGCCAACGCCGCCCGCCTTCAGGCTGAGGATCAGGATCGGGCTGGAGCCGTCGCCCTTCTGGAACGCCTTGATGAGCGCTTCGCGCTGCTTCTGCGGCGTGCCGCCGTGGAGGAACAGGACATCGCGGTCGAACTCGTGGCGCAGCATCTGCTGGAGTAGGTGCCCCATCTGGCGGAACTGCGTGAAGACGATCGCCTGCTCGCTCTCGGCCAGCACCTCGTCGAGCTGCTCGATCAGCCTGATCGCCTTGCCCGACCTCGTCGCCGAGGGCGGACGCCCGGTCGACGCGTCGTGGTCCTTGAGGAACTGCGACGGGTGGTTGCAGATCTGCTTGAGGCGGATGAGCGCACTGAGCACCAGCCCCCGGCGCTGGATGCCCTCGGCCCGCTCCACATCGCCCAGCATCCGGCGGACGCAGTTCTCGTAGAGCTCCGCCTGCTCGCCGGTCAGGTGGCAGTACTCCTTGGACTCGAGCTTTTCGGGCAAGTCCGAGACCACCTGTGGGTCGGTCTTGAGCCGGCGCAGGATGAACGGACGCACGAGGCCCTTGAGCTGCTCGGACTTGTTCTTGTCGTGGTACCGCTCGATCGGCAGCGAGAAACGACGCCGGAAGTTCGTCGGGTCGCCCAAGTAACCGGGGTTGAGGAACTCCATGATCGACCAGAGCTCGCTGAGGCGGTTCTCGACGGGCGTGCCGGTGAGGGCGATCCTTTTGTCGGCGATCAGCCCGCGCACCGCCTGGCTCTGCTTGGCCGTGGGGTTCTTCACATACTGCGCCTCGTCGAGCACAATCCGCCCCCAGCGGACGCGGTCGAGCAGTTCCCTGTCGCGGTGCGCCAGCGCGTAGGTCGTGATGACGATGTCAGAGGCGGTCGCCTTCTCGACGAACGCGTCGCCCGTCAGCCGCTCGACGCCGTGGTGGATCATCGAGACCAGCGCCGGCGCAAAGCGGCTTGTCTCGTACATCCAGTTGCCCAGGACCGAGGTCGGCGCGATCAGCAGGGTCGGGCCGATGAGGTCGAGGCTCTCGCCCGCCGCGACACGCTTCTCGCGGTCCTCTCGCTCGTGCACCAACAGCGCCAGGAGCTGGATCGTCTTGCCCAGGCCCATGTCGTCGGCCAGGCAGACACCGAAGCCGAACCGCTCGAGGAAGCTCATCCACGAGACGCCGCGAACCTGGTAGGGGCGAAGCGTGCCCTTGAACCCCGCGGGCTGCTCGACCACCGGCAGCCCCTCGCGCGACACATCCGTCCCCATCAGCCCGCTGAGCCAGCCCCCGACCTCCATCCCCACGATCGGCAGGCCCGTCTCGCGCGTGTCGGAGGCGAACGCCAGGCGCAGCGCCTCGCCGATCCGCATCTGCCCGCCCGGGTTCTCACGGATGAACTTCACCGCGTTCTTGACATCTTCGGGGCGGATCTCGACCCACTTGCCACCGATCCGCACCAGCGGGCTGCCCCCGGCCGCGAGCTGCTCGAACTCGCGCAAGGTCAGCGTCGTGTCGCCGACGGCGATCTCCCAGTGGTAATCCACCAGCGTCGAGAGGCCCAGCTGAGGCGTCGCGGCCCCTGTCCCACCGCCGCCGGGCTCGCCCGGCTCGGGCGGCGAGTCCGAATCGATCCGCAGCCTCGCCCCAAGCCTCGAACCCGAGCTCTCCCACCACGCCGGCGAGAGCACGCCGAACCCCTGCTCGACCAAGATCGGACGCACCTCGCGCAGAAACTCGTACGCCTTCTCTGTCGGCAGGCGGATGTCGACCGGCTCCGCCTCGTTCAGCGCCGCATCGAGCTCCTTGAACAGCCTCGAAGCACGCGCAAGCTCGGCCAGCAGCAGCTCCTGCGGCTGCTCCACGCGCCGGCCCTCGATCGAGACGCCGTCGGCGGGCAGCAGCCAGATATCCGCCGCGTCGATCATCACCTCCGGAGCGTCAACCGCCTGAAGGTGGAAGCTCAGCGACCAGCCGACACTCTCGGGCGGGCGCTGCATCTCGGGGATGATCGCCGGGTCCATCGGCTCGTTCAGACGCAGGCAGAGACGCCAAAGGGCGCTCGCCCCACGCTCCTCCAGCCTGCCGATCCAGTTGCGGACCCGCTTGATCATCTCCTGGCGCACATTGGGCGGCGCCGTCGCCGGCACGCGCTCAGACAGCAACGCCTTCAGCCACGCCACATGCGGATCAGAAGCCTCGCGACCCGCGATCGTGTCGTGCATCGCCTCACGCTGCATGACCTTGCGGCACTCGGCATCCACCACCCGCCAGAGCATGTCTTCCAAAATCGGCCAGGGCTGGTGCGAAAACTCGTCGATCGCCGCACGCGAGGCCGGGGGCATCGCCCTGAGCAGCCGGCCCATCCGCGACGCCGTCGCCTCGTCGCTCAGCCAGGGGCGCCACGAGGCGTGCAGCCCGCCCTTGGCGTCCTGCGAGAGCATCGGGACAAAACGCTGCTGCACCAGCAGATGGCGCACCATCGCGCCGGCGGTCGCGCAGAAGACCACGCCGGGGCCGTACAGCACCTCCGGACCCTCGCCCTCGGCCTCCTCCGCCTCGATCAGCGCATCAAGCAGCCCCAGCACGCGATGGGCAGGCACGGTCGCCGAGGCGACCCGGAACCTCGAAAGCCCCGCCGCCACGGGCCGCTCACCGTCGCCGGCCATCGTGTGCCGGGCGAGCCGGTCGCTCGGCAGCGGGCGCACGCCGTCGGCAGAGGGCAGCAGCAGCTCGAACTCGCCGATGTCACGCGGCGCCAGCGTCCCGAGCCTGGACCTCAGCACCTCCGCCAGCGCGTCCGCGTCGGCGCTGAACGGGTGCGGACGCGAGTGCTTGGCCTCGGTCTCGGCCAGACCCGGGCCGGCCGAAGCCGCGGCCTCGGCGCTCTCGGCCCACAGCCGCAGCGCGCCCGCCGACCACTGCGTGTGCAACACAAACAAACCCGCCGGCGCGATCGTCGTCATTCCGCGGCGTCCTCCGCCCTTTCGGGCCGACCAATCCTCTGCACGAACGGGAAAGTGGGGGCGCAGGGACTCGAACCCTGAACCAACGGCTTAAAAGGCCGCTGCTCTACCAATTGAGCTACGCCCCCCCGCTACGCCATATTCGCCTCGCGGGACACACCCGATGCCCCGGGCCCACTCCGGATCCGGGGGCGACGGACCGTCACCCGCAAGGCCACGATCGTATGGGCTCACCCCGCCCCGCGACGACCCATCCCCTCACGCCCGAGCGAAACGAGCAGTTCCGCGTGCCGCTCGCTCGCTCCCTGGTGCTCCCGGATCGTCCGCCGCCCCGCCTCGGCCATCGCCCGGCGCGTCTCCGGATCGCCCAGCAGCCCCCTGATCGCCCCGGCCAACCCCTCCCGGTCGACCACCTTGAGCGCCCCCGCCCCACAGAGCGTCCGGACCACCGAATCGAAATTCTCAAACGAGGGCCCGATCAGCGTCGCCTTGCCCAGCCCGACGGGCTCGATCGGGTCCGACCCGCGTTTGGGGACAAACGACCGCCCCACCACCACCGCATCCGCGAGGCTGTAGGCCGCCCGGAGCTCTCCGATCGAGTCGAGCAGGAACCGGTCGGCGCCCTCTCCTGCTGACCGCCCTCCCGCCGACCGGCGAACGCACCCGGGCAGGGCCGCCGCCGCCTCGTCGAACCTCGGCGGGTGGCGCGGAGCGCACAAAAGCTGCACGCCCTCGGGCACGCTCTTGTGCAGGAGCGTTTCTTCACCCTCGGCGGTGCTGCCGGCGACCACCAGCGGACGCGAGCGATCGATCCCCATCGCCTCGGCCAGCTCGGCCGCCCCCGCGACCTCGTCTTCGATCACCGCCGTGTCCCACTTCATCGTGCCGGTGATCAGGCAGTCGTTCTCGCGCACGCCCATCTGCACGAAGCGTTCGGCGTACGCCTCGTCCTGCACCGCCGCGAAGCTGAGCGAGGCGAACGACGGGCCGACAAAGCGCCTGATCCGCCGGTACCCGCCGAACGACTTGGCGCTCAGCCTCCCGTTGATCACGCAGACCGGCACGCCCCGGCGCGCGCACGCCCGCACAAAGTTCGGCCACAGCTCCAGCTCGACCAGCCCGACCGCGTCGGGCCTGACCCGGTCGAGCATCCGGCGAACGCTCCACGAGAAGTCCAGCGGGTAGCGCACGATCTCGTGCCGGTCGCCGAAGACCTTTCGGGCCCGCTCGATCCCGGTGTCTGTCCACGAGGCGATCACGACCTCGGCCCGGTCCTCAAGCAGCGGCACCAGCGTCCGCAGCGCGTTGACCTCCCCCACCGAGACCGCGTGCAGCAGCACCCGCGGCTTCTCCCCCGGGCTCTGCAGGGCCGGCCCCTTGCCGAAGCGCTCGGGCCACCCCCCGCGCGCTTTGCGCATCCAGACCGGGGCGGTCACGCCCGCCAACAGGATGTAGGCCAGATCGATCGGTTTCAACCCCGTGCTCCGTCTGTGCGCCGCTCTCCGAGCGGGCCGTCCTCGGGCATGATCCGTCGCATGTACTGGTCGAACTTGGGCACCGTAAACGCCGTTTCCCCGTGGTGCGGGCTCCAGACCATGCCCTTGGCGATCAGCTTGGAACGAACCGGGCCCAGCGAGGTCACCTTACGCCCCATCGCGTCGGCGATATCGCCCGACCTGTGCGGCCCCTGCCCCAGCGAAGCCATCGCACGCAGATACCGACGCTCCGAAGCGCTGACCCGGTCCAGCCGCACACGGAAGAACCCCTCGTCGAGCGCACCGACGACAAGCTCCGACGCGAGCTTCACATCCGCGAGGGTGATCGGTGAACCCTCCGCCGCGTCCCACACATGCTTGCCCCACTCCTGCAAAAAGTAGGGATAGCCCTCGGTCTCTGCGATGATCTTCCCGATCGCGGCTTCCTCGAACCGCACGCCCTCGGCAAGAGCCGGCTTCTCGATCGCCGCCCGCGCCGCCTCGGGCGGGAGCGAGCCGATCTCCGGGAAGCTGAACAGCCGCTCGGCGTACGACTTGGCACGGCCCATCCGCCCACGGAGCTGCGGCAAGCCCGCCCCGACCAGCGCCACGGGAAGTCGCCGCTGCGCGCACAGATGCAGCGCCGTGACGAGCGCCGCGAGCTGCTCTTCCTCGACATACTGCAGTTCGTCGATGAACATCGTCATCGCCGTGCCCGCGTCCTTGGCCGCCAGTCCGACCGCTTCCAGCAGCGCGGAGAGATCATGCTCGAGGTCGCCGTTGTCGGCCAGGCCGGGCTCGGGCTCGAAGTCCATGTGCAGCTCGATGTCGCCGTAACGGACCTTGAAGACTCGCACGAACCCGGCGAGGCCGCGCAGCGCCCGGGTTGCCAGCTCACGCGATTGCTCGCGACGCGAGAGCTTGAGCAGCAACTGCCTGAGCTGCGGCGCCAGGATCGAGGGCAGCGACCGCTGCTCGGGCGCTTCGATCCGCATCGTCAACAAGCCCTCGGCCTCCGCCCCGTCGCGCATGCGGTCGAGCAGCACGGTCTTCCCGACCCCGCGGAGCCCGACCAAGAGCACGCTCTTGGCCGGACGCCCCAGCCGCACACGCCCGAGCGCAACCTCGACCTCGCCGAGCAGATCGTCCCGCCCGGCGAGCTCGGGCGGCGGCGTGCCCGCGCCCGGGGCGTATGGGTTGCGGATCGGGTCCATCGCTGGAAGTATACCGAACTTACCCATGTTTATCTTTTGTTGTTCTAATCTGATAAACCACGCCAAACAACCCAAACACACACCTATTGTACCCGGCCCGCACACGCGGCAAAAACGCCGCCGCCCGGGGCCCCCCC
>JAFIFZ010000032.1 GCA_020831775.1 Phycisphaerales bacterium | reverse complement strand
GCGCGGGCCGGGGCCGCGGGGCCGCCGCGGCGGCCTTCGGCCGCGGCTTGCTTGCGCTTTCAGCGGCACCCGAATCCAAGCCTCTGCCAAAAGCCGAACCCTCTCCCGCGCCCGGCTCCCTGCGCCCTTCCACTCCCCCTGCCCCTTCTCGCCCTCGGTGACGCATGGTCCCACAGAAATGCACCCACTCGATGTAGGTGTTTGTCCGGATTCTCGCGAACTTTCAGCCTCGCCCATAGCCGACATCCGATGACAGGGTTGGTCTGAGACCCTACCATCTGGGTCTTGTCGGGGAAGGGATCACCGGGTCGGCCAGAAGGGTCCCGGGCGAGATCCAGCGGCCCGGTTCGATCGGCGGAGCCCGATCGTTCGGGCGACAGGGAATGTGTCGATGGATGATCTTCCAGACCGGGCGTACTTCGGGCCTTACCAGCTTGTCCGAAGCCTTGGCCCGAGCATGCTCGCCGACCGCTATCTCGCACTCCATGTGCGCAGCAAGGGCAGCTTCGTTGTGCACCGCTTCAGCAGCGCCTGCACCGACCGCGCCCAGCAGCGTCGGCTCACCGCGGCTCTGGAGCGGATGAGCCACATCCGCCACCCCCACCTCCTCGGCGTCGAGAACTTCTCGTTCGCCCCGGGCGGACGCCCCCTCGTCGTCACGCCCTACACCGGCAACCAGGACGGCCTGATTACCCTCGCCGACCTGCTGGACCTCAAGGGAGGTCAGATGGGCGCGTTCGAGGCCGAGCGGGCGATCCTCCAGCTCCTCGACGCCACCTCGTGCACCCACGCCGCGGGCATGCCCCACGGCGAACTGAACCTCGACGAGGTCATGGTCGACCGCCGCGGCTCGGTCTTCATCGAGCTCGCCGGCCTCCGCCTGGCCATCAGCGGACGCACGGGCCAGGGCTCAGAACTGCTCCGCGACGAGACGCGGTCGATCGCCGAGATCGGCTACCGCCTGATCACCGGACTGCCGGCCGACGAGCCCTTCATCCCCCCCACCAGCGTCGTGCGACGCCTGGACCGGCACTGGGACGAATGGTTTGAGACGGCGCTGGAGCCCTCGGGCGGCTTCGAGACGCCGTCGGACGCGATCGACGCCCTGCCCGGCAACCGCCGCGAGCAGGCCCGCGATACACAGCCCGGCCCGGTCCGCGTCGTGCTGCAGCGGCTCGGCATCCCCGGCGGGGCGTAACTCCACCGACATCACGCCACGCGAAAAGCGGCGCGGGCCATCGCCCGTGCCGCTGTTGTTTTGCTTCCACGATGACCCCGCGTGGCGGGATCAGTTGATCGGCTGGCCGGTGCTGATCTCACGCCCGCCAAGATCGACGCCCTTGAGGCCGCCTCGCGTCCAGCGGTAGTGGGCGATCAGGCCCGTGCCCATCTCCGTTTCGTGCTCGGCGACCTGCGGGCGCCACGGCCGGTTCGGATCCATCGCTGCGACATAGTTGAAGCGTGTCGGGGTCGGCATCTGAGGAGCGTTCGGCTGCCAGCCCGGGTTCGTTTTGGCTGTGCGTTCGGCGGTGACCGACCCATCGAACATCGCCAGGAGCACACGCGAGTCGGGAAACGCGTAGTACCGATCCCGGCGGGCGAAGTGGCGATCGACCTCGTCGTACAGGTAGACCTTCTGGGTCGGGAACGAGACATCGCTCAAACGGGCTCCGCCGAGCCGGTTGAACTCGTTGACATAGATCGTGTTTGCGGCGCTCCCCTGAGCCTGGAACATCCGGCCGCGGACGCGATTGCTTGCAGGCCCCTCACGGAGCCCGTGGCTCTGGTTGACATCGAACGAGGCGGGAACGACCAAGTACGAACTCGAGTAGATCCAACGCCACAGGCTCCCGACCGGCGGGGGCTGGAACGGCGCCCAGAAGTCTTCCATGAACGGACGCCCCGCGTCGCGCTGCCAGTTCAGACGGTGGCGGTCGGCCGTGCTGACCACAAGCTTCTCGGGCAGGCGGGCGGCGAGGAAGTCCTGCTTGACCAGGTGCGAGTACCAGACATGCGGGATCCACCCCTGGATCAGCACCATGCCGCCCGACTGATCGTTGCCGGCGCGCCGACGCATGATGTCGATGGCCTGCAGCGCCGCGGCGTCGCTGTGCGATCCGTGGGCGGCCCCGTTGAGGGCGTTCATTCTGTCGCGGATGTCTGCATAGTCCGAGCCGTTCCAACTCGGCCGGCCGCCGCTTGTCATCCGCGGGCGCCATGTGAAGGACGGGATGCGGTCTTCGTAGGTGCTGCTGTAGGTGTTCATCGCGGTGGCGAGCTGGGACTTGTTGCTCATGTCCAGCACGCGGCGGGCGATGCCGCGGGCCGTCGCCAGCGCGGGAAGCAGGATCCCGATCAAGACCGCGATGATCGCGATGACCACCAGCAACTCGATCAGGGTGAAGCCCGAACAGGAACGGCGGACGGTTCTTCTTGGCACAGTTCGCATTCCTTCGTCACACACCCGTGACGACCGCAGGCCGAGCACCAACCCCACCACATCCCAACACTCGCCCGCAGAATGCCCCCAGCACCCTGCGGCACACCGGCACTCCCCCACCCCGCCAAAGCGGCGGGCGGACCGGCTCGCACAATCGTACCGCAGCGGGCCCCCTGGATGCCGCGATCGCGGCTGGAAGACCTCAGATCCAACCTATCGGGGCCCGCCCCGTGGTGTTAACGGATTCGTTGCCTCGACGGCGACGGATCCTGCGGGACCCGTCGACACCACAGAAAACGGCACGGGCCTTTGCCCGTGCCGCTGTTGCTTTGCTTCAATGCCGATCCCGCGTGGGCGGGTCAGTTGATCGGCTGGCCGGTGCTGATCTCACGCCCGCCGACATCGATGCCCTTGAGACCGCCGCGCGTCCAGCGGTAGCGGGCGGGTAGGTTCGACGCCGTACCCATCTCGTACGGGGCGACCTGGGGCATCCAGGGGCGCTGGGGATCCAATGTCGCGGCGTAGTTCAGGCGTGTCGGGATGGGTGACTGCGGGGCGTTGGGCTGCCAGCCGGGGTTGGTCGTGTCGGTGCGCCGAGCCTCCACCGAGCCGTCGAACATCGTGAGCAGAACGCGTGCGTCAGGGAACGCGAAGTAGCGGTCCTGGCGGGCGAAGTGCCTGTCGACCTCGTCGTACATGTAGACCTTCTGGGTCGGGAAGGCGACATCGCTCAGTCGGGCGCCGCCGAGGCGATTCAGGTTATTGACATAGATCGTGTTGGCAGGGATCCCCTGCGTCTGATACATCCGACCGCGTACGCGATTGCTGGTGAACTGTTCGCGGAGCCCGAGGCTCTGGTTCAGATCGAACGCCGCGGGAACGGTCGTGTACGAACTCGAGTAGATCCAGCGCCACTGGTGGGCCCCGTTCGGGTTGGGCTGATAGGGCGCGAAGAAGTCATCCATGTACAGGCGGCCAGCGTCGCGCTGCCAGCTCAGGCGGCTGCGGTCGGCCGTACTGACCACCAGCTTCTCCGGCAGGCGCGAGGCGAGGAAGTCCTGCTTGACCAGGTGCGAGTACCAGACATGCGGGATCCACCCCTGGATGATCGCCATGTAGCTCGTCTGGTCGTTGCCCGTCCGCCGACGCATGATGTCAACGGCCTGGAGCGCCGCGGCATCGTTGTGCGATCCGGCCCCTGTCCCGACCAGACCGTTCATCGCGGCACGAATGTCGGCGTAGTCAGTTCCTCCGTAGATCGGCTGCCCGCCTTGGGTCGCTCTCGGACGCCAGGTGAATGTCGGGATGCGGTCCTCGTAGGTGCTCGTATAGGTGTTCATCGCGGTGGCGAGCTGGGACTTGTTGCTCATGTCCAGCACGCGGCGGGCGATGCCACGCGCCTCGGCCAGCGCCGGCAGCAGGATGCCGATGAGCAACGCGATGATCGCGATGACCACGAGCAACTCGATCAGCGTGAAGCCTCGTCGGACGACGCCTCGATCTCGTGAATCCTGAAACGCTCTACTCAACTGACCCGCCTGCTGAAACATGGCCGCACTCCTGATCTGGCGTCGCACTCGACTCCCAACCCCACGAACCGGATCGGACCGGCCCGAATCTCTCTACTACATTCACACGAAAACCCCGAGCATCGTGCGAACAGAAGTCTCTTTGTGCCGCTTCAGACCGCCGTACAGACCCGACGGCCGCCCACGACACCCTCGCCGGGTGCCGCGAACGCGGCATGTGATCTCCCGGCAGATTTCAACCTATCGGCGTGCAGAAGCGTTGTCAACCCGTTTTTTCGCCGCCGACAGCCCCCGAAGGCGGCCCACCCGACCCCTTCAGGGCCTCGCCGAGCGCCCGCGCCAGCGCGTGCCAGGCCAGCGTGGCGCACTTCACGCGGGCGGGGAACCGCCGCACCTCGGCCATCGACCGCAGCTCCTCGTTGACCCGCTCGCCCGAAGTCTTATCGGGCTCGGCCGCGGCGACGAGGTCGAGAAACGCCGCACGGACGGCTGTCGCTTCTTCGATCGAGAGCCCGCTCAGCGCGTTGGTCATCATCGAGGCCGAGGCCTGCGAGATCGCGCACCCGGCGCCCTCGAAGCGGACCTCCTCGATCCCGTCGTCGTTGAGGGTGACGAAGACGCGGACCTTGTCGCCGCAGATCGGATTGTGCCCCTCCGCCTCGGCGTCGAAGCGTTCGGGCCTCCCGTGGTGGCACGGGTGGCGCGAGTGGTCCAGGAGGATCTGCTGGTAGAGAGATTCGAGCATGGTTCGGGCTCAGGCGAAGAGTTGGCCCGCGCGGCGGACGGCGCCGAGCAGCGCCTCGACCTCTGCGTGGGTGTTGTACGGCGCGATCGAGGCCCGCGTCAGCGCCGGCACACCGAGCCGACGCATCAGGGGCTGGCAGCACATGTGCCCGGCTCGCACCGCGACGCCCTCGGCGTCGAGCACGGTCGCCAGGTCGTGCGCGTGCACGCCTTCGAGCCCGATCGATACGATCGGCGCCCCGTCGGCCGGGCCGTACACGCGGGCCTTGGGGATCTCCCCGAGCCCGGCGACGATCGCGTCGCGCAGGGCGTGCTCGTGGGCGCGTGCCGCCGCCCGATCGAATGACCCGAGAAACGCGACCGCGGCGGCCAGACCCACGGCCCCCTCGGTGTTCGGCGTGCCCGCCTCGAATCGGTGCGGGCCGGTGATCCAGGTCGACTCCTCGGCCGAGGCGAGCTCGACCATGCCCCCGCCGAACTGCGCCGGCTCGAGCCTGTCGACCCACTGCGGAGCCATGAAGAGCGTGCCGACGCCGGCGGGGCCGAACATCTTGTGGGCGCTGGTCGCGTAGAAGTCGCAGCCAAGCCGCTGCACATCGACCGGGAGGTGGCCCGGCGCCTGGGCGCCGTCAACGACGACCGCCGCGCCGACGCCGCGCGCGATCGACACGATCTCCGACACCGGCACGACCGTCCCGAGCACATTGGAGACATGCGTCACCGCGACGATCCGCGTGCGCTCGTTCACCATCGCCCGCAGCGCGTCCATGTCGAGCTCGCCGGTGTCGGTGATCGGCGCGACACGCAGCACCGCCCCGCGCCGAAGGCAAGCTTGCCGCCACGGCAGGAAGTTCGAGTGGTGCTCCAGCTCTGTCACCACGACCTCGTCGCCCTCGCCGAGCAGCTCGTCGCCGAACGAACGCGCGACGAGGTTCAGCCCGTCCGTGACGCCCTTGGTGAAGACGATGGTCTCGGGCTCGGCGTTGAGCAGGGCGGCCGCGGCGGTCCTCGCAGACTCGTACTTCTCGGTCGCGAGGCTGCCCAGCGCGTGCACGCCGCGAGAGACCGGGCCGTTGCTGCTCGACCAGTGCTCGACGACGCTGTCGATCACGGCGCGGGGGCGCTGGGTGGTCGCGGCGTTGTCGAGGTACACCAGCGGCTTGCCGTTCATCGTCGCGCCGAGCATCGGGAACTGCGCACGGATCGTCTGAGGGTCAAAGGCGAGTGCGCCGGGCGAGCCGGGAGCGGTCGATGGCTGTCGGGCGGGGTTCATGGGGCCGGATCCTGCTCGTTTCCCGCCGGCGAACGCGGCATGCGCACGCCAACAAGAGATCGTACGCGCCCGCGGGGGCGGATCGGAAGAAGCGTCAGACGGCCCGCTTCTCGACGCCGTTGATGAGGCCGGAGAGCATTTTGGCGATCTCCTGAAGCTCGGCCTTCAACTCGGCGTGACGCTCGGGCGAAACGAGCCCCTGCCGCAACGCAAGTTCAAGGAGCGGCACGCACTCTTGGACGCTCCCGCGAGCGATGCCGAAGAAGTTCCTGCGGTCCGCCTTCGTGAAGCGACCGTTGCCCTCGGCGATGTTGGCCGCGATCGAGAGCGAGGCTCGGTTGAGCTGGTCGGCGAGAAAGAAGTATCCGCGCGGCAGTCCCCGAGTCAGCGAGCAGACATCGTCCGCGAAGCCGACCGCCCGCTGGTACACCCGAAGCTTCTCGAATGCGAAGGCCATGGCTCGTCCCTGGCACGAACGAGAGTCGAAAGGCGAGAGTCGACCGCGGGAGAACCCTCCGCGTTGGCCGGGCCGACTCGGCCGGAACTTTCCGTACCGAGTCGACTCTCGACTCTCTACCCTCTCCCGCTCTATTGCCGCCGAAGGCGGCAATCGGGGCGACAGGATTCGAACCTGCGACCTCTTGACCCCCAGTCAAGTGCGCTAACCAAACTGCGCTACGCCCCGCAGTGGCCTCATGTTAGACGCGGGCCGTCGTCCGGTCCAAAGGGCTCGGGCTTTGCCGCACCGCCCCAAGACACCCGGCGGGCCCGGGGTACACCCCCGTCCCCCCGCGTGCACCCGTACAGCAAAGAGGTATTTGCCGAATAGGTAAGTACCCTTTTTCCACCCCCCCGTCCAGCGGAGCACGG
>JAFIFZ010000030.1 GCA_020831775.1 Phycisphaerales bacterium | reverse complement strand
GGGGGCGTGCCGCGGGTTGCCCAACAGCAAACAACCCGGAGCATCGCTCCGGGTTGTTTGGCGTTCAAAAGCGGGTGATGAGATTCGAACTCACGACTTTCACGTTGGCAACGTGACGCTCTACCACTGAGCTACACCCGCGTCAATCTTCAGTTATCGGCCCCACACCAACGCACAAAACCGCCGATCCGGGGCCAGCAAACATACACCCCAAACCCAGATCTGTCAACGCTCCACGCCCAACCTTCCGGGTCCAACCCCGTCCCAATCGAGGCCCGATCACGCATCACTCCCCCTTCGCCCGCCCCAAAGCCGCGAGCACCTGCTCGGGCGTGTACCCGTTGGACATCCAGGGCCGCTCCAGCCCCGGGCCCTCGACCACCAACAGCGGGATCCCCGTCTGCCCGAGCTCGGCCATCAGGTCCCAACCCGGCGCGTGGTCGCTGTCAAGATTCACCACGATCGAGATGATCCCGTCCTCCCGCACCGCGCTCCGCACCGGATCTCGATCCAGAATCGTCCTCTTGTTCACCTGGCAGATCAGGCACCATTCCGCCGTGAAATGCATCACAATCGTCCGCTCCTCGTCCCGAGCCTTCTCCAGGAGCGCCGGCGAATAGTCCAGCCAGACCCCAGAGACCAGCGTCAACGCTCCGGGCTCCCCCCCCGCCTCGGCCAGAAGCCGCTCCCTCTCCAGGTACTGCTCGCGGGCCGAGGCCGTATCAGCGGAGACATAGAGGTAAGCGACACCGCCCAGCAGCACCCCGATCGCCGTGAAGACAACCCTCGGGACCGGCTTCTTTGTGATCTTGAAAGTCCGCACGACCATCCAAAGCGACGCCACGATCACAAAGATCGCCACCGCCCACCAGTGCAGCTTCCTCCCCAGATACGGATGGCCAGAGACCAGCGCGATCAGCCCCGCCCCGATGAAGTAGGCCGCGGCCGCCATCAGCAAGAGACCCATCACCTGCTTCACCAGATCCCCGGCCGGCCCGCCCCTGGGCACCTTGTTCACCAACCCCGGCTTGGCCGCCAGCAACAGATAGGGGAAGGCCATCCCCACGCCCAGCGAGGCGAAGATCGTGATCACCACATCCGGCGTCGCCACCGCCGCCGCAGGCAGCAGCCCCCCCACCACGAACCCGAAGCAAGGCAGACCCAGCACCCCGGTCATCACGCCAAAGAGGAACGACCCCCAGAGGTTGTCCGCCTTGGGGTTCACCATGTACACACTCTGCGGCAGGTTGATCTGGAACAGCCCCAAGAGCCCCGCGCCCATCAGCAAGATCAGCACCCCGATCCCGACGGTGATCCACCAGATCCCAAAGAGCCGGCTCGGGTCGGTGAACTGCGCCAGCAGCACCACCGGCAGGCTCAACGCCACCCAGAACGCCACGATCCCGAGCGCCATCGCCAGCCCGAGCACCAGCGACTTGCCCGGCGTCGCCGCGTGGCTGCTGATGGTCATGATCTTGATGGGGATGACCGGCAAGACGCAGGGCGTCAGGTTCAGCGCAAACCCGCCGATGAACCCCAGGACCGCCAGCAGCAGCGTCAGCATGATCCCGGTGCGGGCCTCAAACTCGAACCCCAAGAACCGGATGGGCGGTGGCGCCAACTCGGGCGTCGCCGCAGCCGCCTCCTCGTCCGAGGCTTCGGCGGTCGGAGCGAGCCCCTCCCCCGATGCCATCCTTGCAAAGATCCGTGAATCGGCGCCTTGGAACAACTCGGGCTCGTTGGCATCTGCCGCCAGAGCTTCCTCGCGGCCAGCGATCCGGAGTTCGACCACCTTCTCAACGGTCGTCGGGCGATAGCAGACTTCGTCGTCGCAGGCCTGATAACTCACCGAGATGGGGATCTCGACCACGCCCTCGGCCGCCCGATCGGTGAAGTAGAGCGGCACAAGAACGACCGTGCGATCCTTGAAGACGCCCAGTTCCGCCTCGATGCCCAGGGCCGCGGTCGAGTAGATCTTCGCCTCGGGCCAGATCGTCTCGCCGACCAGCACACCCTCGACCCCGTTCTCGCCCCCGCCTTCGGCCCGGATCTCGCCCACTTCGAGGGTGGTCGGGATGGCCAAGAAGTCTTCGAGCTCAGGGGGCAGTTTCGGGTCGTTTGGCCAGGCGTGGTAGGTCTCGGCGAAGTTGAGCACCACCGCGACGAAGATCCCCGAGCCGGGCGAGACGACATCCCGCTCGGGGATCGCGCTGACGGTCACCGCCCCGTCGGGGGCGCCGAATCCGGCGGGCTGGGCCGAGCTCTGGGCCGCGGGCAGCAGGATGGCGAGCATCAGCCCGAGCAGGGCCGGAAAGAACCGTCGGGAGTTGATCGTCTTCATGCTGCCCCTTCAAGCAGGTCCGCCGTCCTGATTGTTCCCGCCATCGCACGCCCGCGTTGCTTCAAGCCCCGCCGGGCATGCGTCCGATACCGGGCTGTTGCGCGCCGCGGCACGACGCCCCTGCGCCCCAATTCGGGAGGATCCCGGCTCCGATGGCAGATGTTCTTGACCAATCCGACATCGATCAGCTGCTCGCGGCGGTCGATCAGGGCCAGGTCGAAGAAATCGCCCGGGACGAGATGATCTTCGGGCGAAACCGCCGCCCCCCCGGCGAGGTCGAGGTCCGGGTCTACGACTTCAAGCGCCCCGAACGGGTCTCCAAAGACCAGATGCGGGCGCTCCAGACCCTGCACGAAGCCTTCGCCCGCAATTTCGGCGCGTCGCTCTCTGGGTTCCTCAGGACCATTGTGGAGGTCAAAGTAGCCAATTGCGAGCAGATGACCTACTCCGAGTTCATCTCGGGCCTTCCGAACCCCACCAGCTTCAACCTCATGGAATCCGACGGGCTGACCGGCCAGATCTGCCTGGAGATCAGCCCCCTGATCATCTACCCGATCATCGACCGGCTGCTTGGCGGCACCAGCCAGGACCTGTTCATCCCCCAACGCCCGATGACCCTCATCGAGACCCGGCTGATCAGCAATGTCACCAGCCGAGGCCTGACCGCCCTCTCGGAGGCTTGGGAAGGGATCAAGAAGCTCCAGTTCTCGATCACCAACACCGAGAGCAACCCGCAGCTCGTCCAGATCGTCCCCCCCAACGAGGTGGTGATCGTGGTCGGGTTCGAGATCAAGCTGACCAACCGCGCCGGCACGATGAACCTGTGCATCCCGTACAACGTCATCGAGCCGGTGATGGAGGATCTGAGCGCCCAGTCGTGGTTCAACGCGGCCAGGTGCAACCAGACCGACCAGACCCGCGGGGCGATCTCCAAGCAGCTCGGCCGGGCGACCGTCTCGGTCGCCAGCGTGCTGGCGCGGACCACGATCACGCTGGAAGACCTCGCCCAGATGTCGGTGGGCGACCTGATCCTGACCGACAAGGAGCTGGGCCAGCCCGCGGTCGTCACCGTCGAGGGCGAGAACAAGTACCTCGCCAGGATCGGCCGCCACCGGGGCAACCGGGCGGTGCAGATCCTCCGCCCGATCGGGCCCGACGACCGGCCCTGACCCCCCTCTGCGGCGGCCCCGAGAGGGGCCCGCACCCGACAGATCCTTCCTCTGTGATGGCTCTATGGGTTGACCCCGCAACGCCCGGAACGCTACTGTTCGGTGATCGCGGCTCGGACGCCGCGTGAGAAAGGTTTGGTTTTCGATGCGCACGGTGCTCGTCGATGTCAGGTAACCGCCCCGCCAGCCCTGTGGTGGATTCCCTCTTTACCGAGGGTGCGGGCCGGGTTGTGTCGCGGAGGGCCGCATGATGCGGTAGCCCGAAGCGACCATCCCGTTGGGCCGGAAAGGCTTTGCCCTTTCCGGTTCTGGCGTCGGCGAGCCGCGAGCGAGACAAGCGTTCGTGGCTTGTGTCGTTTTGCGTTCCGGGCGTCCCGGCCCTCGGGTCGGGGTTTGAGACAATCGGCAAGCACACCCGACCGCGGGGCGGCAGCGGGACAGAACGGTACAACAGGGCAACCAGACATCCAGACAACCCAGCGTCGGAGCAGTCGGCAATGAACACTCAGGAAATGATGCGGATCCTCGACTCGATCGCCCGCGATCGAAACATCGATAAAGCGCTGTTGCTGCGCGACCTGGAGACCGCGATGGTCTCGGCCGCCCGCAAGTACTTCAACACGCTCGACGCCGAGGAGTTCCAGTGCACCGTCGACCCGCTGTCGGGGCAGATCAACCTGACGCGTCACGGCGAGCCCCTTGAGATGTCGCCCCAGGACTTCGGACGCATCGCGGCCCAGACCTTCAAGCAGGTGATGATCCAGAAGTTCCGCGACGACGAGCGGAGCTCGATTCTCGACGAGTACTCCAAGAGGGTCGGCGAGATCGTCACCGGGACCGCCCAGCGGTACGAGGGCGGGGCGCTGGTGGTCTCGCTGGACACGCGGGCCGAGGCGTTCATGCCCAGGTCTGAGCAGATCCCCGGCGAGCAGTTCGCCCCGGGCGAGCGCGTGCGCTGCCTGATCCTGGACTGCCGCGACGCGGGCAACCAGGTCAAGATCGTCATCAGCCGGGCCCACCCCGACCTCATCAAGCGCCTGTTCGAGGTCGAGGTGCCCGAGGTGGCCGAGCGGATCATCGAGGTCAAGGCGATGGCCCGGGAGGCGGGGTACCGCACCAAGATCGCCGTCAGCTCGATCGACTCGAAGGTCGACGCGGTCGGCGCCTGCGTGGGCGTGCGGGGCAGCCGCATCAAGAACATCGTCGACGAGCTCAACGGCGAGAAGATCGACATCGTCCGCTGGAACGAGTCCAGCCAGATCCTGATCCAGAACTCGCTCAAGCCGGCGGAGGTCAACGAGATCAGCCTCTGCTTCGAGCTGGGGCGTGCGACGGTCGTCGTCCGCGACGACCAGCTCTCGCTGGCGATCGGCAAGCGCGGGCAGAATGTCCGCCTCGCGGCCCGTCTTACGGGGTGGGACATCGACATCCTGACGCCCGAGGAATTCACCAAGGGTCTGGAGACCATGTCCGAGACGCTGCTCTCGATCGAGGGCACGCAGGAAGACCTGATCGACCGGCTGGCCGCCCTGGGCATGGTGAGCGTCTTCGACATCGAAGAGGTCGGCGCCGAAGTGCTCATGGAGCAGTTCGAGCTCAGCGAGGAAATGGCGACGAAGATGGTCGAGGCCGCCTCCGAGCGGGCCAAGGTCGTCGCCATCGAGCAGGAAAAAGCGAAGGAAGAGTCCGACCGGAAGCGCAAGGAAGAGGAAGAGGCCGCCAGACGCATGCTCTCGGGCGAGGGCGGCGAGGTCGACGCCGACACCGCCGCTGCGGCGATCCTCGGGGCGGGCTCTGTCTCTCCCCCGCCTTCTGACAAGACCCCGGCGGAAGAAGGCCCATCGGACCAGGAAGGTTCGGAGGCCCCCGAGCCGGATGAAGATACCGACCAGCGTGCCGCCGACATTTTGGGCGGGCGCACCACGAACGAGTAAACACCCCGCCCCCGGCCGACGACGGCCCGGGGAGCGTGGGTGAACGAAGTCTGATTGTTTTGCAGGGCCTGCGGCCCACTGTTTCACGGAGCGGAGCGAAGCTTGGCCAAACGCGTTTTCGAGCTGGCGAAGGAACTGAGTGTCCAGAGCAAGGCGATTGTGGAGAAGTGCCACGCCGAGGGCATCCCAGCCGATGTCATCAAGAACCACATGTCGACCGTCTCGGTCGGGCTTGAGGCCACGATCCGAGATTGGTTCGGCGAGGGCGGCGGGACCGCGGTCGAAACGGCCACGAAGGTCGATCTAAAGAAGGTGCGCGCCAAGAGCAAGGCGAAGGCCGCCAAACGCATCGACGCACCGCCCGCCGACGCGCCCGCCCAAACCGGTACAGACACCGGCGCAGAGACGCCAGCGCAGGCCCAGCCCGCCCCCGACGAGCCGCCCGCCGACGAACCTCGTGCAGAGCCGGTCGTCCGGCGCGAGCCGCCGGCGGATGAGCCCGCTCGCCCGGCGGCGTCGACGCCCGACCCCGAACCCGTGCAGGCCCCCAAGGCCAGGCCTTCGACCGCCCCGGCCGCAAGAGCCCCGGGCCAGGACGAATCGCCCGAGGCCCGCCCGGCCGAGCGACCGGCGCCGGGACGCGATGGCGATCGAGACGAGGACAGTTCGAAGTTCGTCCCCGCCCCACAGAATGTCCCCAACCGTCCGACGCAGGTGAGCCCCGCCGGCCCGCAGCTCGAGAAGCGGCAGGCGGTCAAGCTTTCCGGTCCGCGCGTCGTCCGCGTTGAAGCGCCTGAGCCTGTCGCGCCCCCGCGTCCCCGTCGCGCCCCGCCGGGCGGACCCGGCGGCCCCCCGATGATGCCCGATGGGCCCGGCCGCAGAGGCCCCGGCGCAGCGGGAGGCGGCGGAGCTGGCGGCGCTGGCGGACGCAACAACCGTCGCGGGCCCGGTGGCGGCGGCGTGCCCGACCGCCGACGCGGGCGAGCCGGCGGCAAGGAGGGCGGCAGCGGCGCATGGAGCGAACAGGACCTCGCAGAACGCGAGGCCAGGCTCCAGCGGTCCGGCGGCTACCTCAAGGCCCGGCGCCAGCAGCTGCGCCGCCAGATGCAGCACGACCGGCCCCAGACCCCCGCCGAGCAGGGCGGCAAGGTCGAGATCCAGGCCCCGTTCACCATCAAGGACCTCTCGGCCGCGACCGGCGTCAAGGCCGCCGACATCATCAAGCACCTGTTCATGCAGGGCGTGATGGCGACGCCCAACGCGATCCTCGATTCCGAGAAGGCCGAAGAGGTGATGCTCGAGTACAACATCGAGCTGGTGGTCAAGGCGGCCAAGAGCGCCGAGGATGTCGTCTCGCAGGACTTCGAGGAGCGCCAGCTCGTCGACGAGCGCCCGCGAGGGCCGGTCGTCACGATCCTCGGCCATGTCGACCACGGCAAGACCTCGCTCTTGGACAGGATCCGCAGCGCCAATGTCGCCGCGGGCGAGGCGGGCGGCATCACCCAGGCAACCAGCGCCTTCCGCGTGCCCGTGAAGATCGGCGACAACGACCGCGAGGTCGTCTTCCTCGACACTCCGGGCCACGAGGCGTTCACCTCGATGCGCGCCCGAGGCGCCCATGTGACCGACATCGTGGTGCTGGTGGTCGCGGCCGACGACGGCGTGATGCCCCAGACGATCGAGTCGATCAACCACGCCAAGGCGGCGGGCGTGCCCATCGTCGTCGCGCTCAACAAGATCGACAAGCCCGAGGCGACCGATTCCAATGTCCAACGCATCCTCGGCCAGCTCGCCGAGCACGGGCTGAACCCCGCCGACTGGGGCGGCGACACCGAGGTCATGAAGACCTCCGCCACCACCGGCAAGGGCGTTCAGGAACTGCTTGAAGTGCTGGAGTATCAGTCGGAACTGCTGGAGCTCAAGGCCGACTTCGGCGGGCCCGCACGGGGCACCGTCGTCGAGAGCCGCTTCGAGCAGGGACGCGGCCCCGTCGCGAACATCCTCCTTCAGGATGGCGAACTCAAGCTCGGCGACTTCATCGTCGCGGGGCGGGCGTTCGGGCGCGTGCGCGACATCACCGACGACCGGGGCAAGAAGCTCAAGAAGGCGACGCCCCCGGCACCGATGCAGATCTCCGGCCTCGACGAACTGCCCGACGCGGGCGACAAGTTCTTCGTGGTCGACACGCTCAAGAAGGCCCAGGAGGCCGCCGAGCAGCGCCGCCACCGCGAACGCGAGCAGGACCTCACCCAGCCCAAGGTGACGCTCGACAGCCTGTTCAGCAAGATGGCCGAGACGGACCTTAAGGAGATCCTGATCGTCCTGAAGGCGGATGTGCAGGGCTCGGTCGATGTGCTCAAGAACGAGATCGAGAAGGTCGCCACCGACGAGGTGCGCTCGCGCGTGCTGCACGCCCAGGTCGGCGGCATCACCGAGAGCGATGTCATCCTCGCCGAGGCGTCTCGAGCGATCATCGTCGGGTTCAATGTCATCCCGTCGTCCAAGGCCCGCAAGCTCGCCGAGCAGAAGGGCGTGGAGATCAGGACCTACAAGGTCATCTACGACATCACCGACGACATCCGCAAGGCCGCCGAGGGCCTGCTGGAGCCCGAGCTCCGCGAAGAGGTCCTGGGCCACGCCGAGGTCCGCGCCGTGTTCAAGGTCTCCAAGGTCGGCTCGGTCGCGGGCTGCTATGTCACCAACGGCACGGTCGAACGCGACGCGTTTGTCCGCATCACCCGCAACGACATCGTCATCGAGAACGACCGCAGGCTCAGCCAGCTCAAGCGCTTCAAGGACGATGCCAAGGAAGTCCGGGCGGGCATGGAGTGCGGCATGAAGATCGACGGCTACGACGACATCAAGGAAGGCGACATCATCGAGTGCTACAAGCAGATCAAGGTCAAGCGGACGCTCTGACCGCACGCGTCACGGAACCGTCTTTGGTCATCGGAGTTCTCCAGTTCGAGCTATGGATCCACGACGCCTCCTCGCTGAAGGACAAGCGTCGCGTGGTCCGCTCGCTCAAGGACAGGCTGCACCGCGACCACCTCGTCTCCGTCGCCGAGGTCGGGGCGCTCGACAGGCTGAACCTCGCGTTGATGGCCGTCTCGCTGACCGGCTCTGACGGGGCGCGGGTCGGCAGTGTGCTGGACCGGATCTCGACGAAGCTGCGCTCGATGACTGACGCGGAGCTTGGCGAGACCTGCCGCGAGCTGATCAAGGTCGAGGAGATGGGCGTCTCCGGTCGCGACGAGCTCGATGACGAGGCGATCGCCGAGGAGATGTTCCGACGCGCGGCCGAATCCGCGCAGACCGAGGCCGAGCGCCCGCCGGAGGATTCCCCGTGACTAAGCGTGTGCAGCAGGTGGCCTCGACGGTTCGCGAGGCGATCCAGCAGGTGATCCAGAAGGGCCTGAGCGACCCCCGCGTCCGCGGGCTGGTGACGGTGACGCGCGTCACGGTCTCTGAAGACCTTCGCGAGGCGACGGTGTTTGTCTCCGTGCTGCCCGAGGAGCACGAGAAGCTCACGATGCACGGGCTCGAGGCCGCGTCGCGCTACATCCGGCGCGAGGCGGCGGAGCTGGTGGCCCTCTCGCGGATGCCTACGCTGAAGTTCAAGGTCGACCGGGGCATGAAGAACCAGGCGGCCGTCTTCAGGGCGCTGGGCGAGATCAAGGCCGGGGACGAGAAAGACGGGGACGAGACAGACAAGGACCCGGACCAGCCCGGGCCCGAGAGCACCGACGGGGGCAGCGAGCGTTGAGCGAGATCGACGAACAGACCGAGGCGCTCAAGGGCCTGCACGAGCTGCTCGGCGAGCTGCCCCAAGAGCCCGCAGAGTGCCCCGACCCCGCCTGCCCGAAGGGGACCGACGCGCCGCTGGCCCGACTCGTCGAGTCATTCATGTGGTGGGAGGCGGGCGGACGCCACGCGCCCGCGGCGGTCGAGAAGCTCTGCGCCGAGCTGGTCGATTACAACGAGCTCCGCATCTGCCTGCCCGACGAGGTGCTGGCGATCATCGGAACGAAGTACCCCAGGGGTCAGGAGCGGTGCGAACGCCTGAACGCGGCGCTCAACGCGGTCTACAACCGCGAGCACGCCCTCAACCTGGAGACGCTGCTCTCGATGCCCAAGCGCGAAGCGAGGGTCTACCTCGACGGGCTCGACGGGATCACACCCTTCATCGCCTCGCGCGTGATGCTGCTGACCTTGGGGGCCCACGCCTTCCCGGTCGATTCACGGGTCGCGAGCGTGCTGAGCGAGGCCTCGATCGCCGAGCCGGACGAACAGCCGGCCCAGATCGCCGCGAAGATGGAGCGCCTGCTCAGGGCGGGCGAGTGCCGCGAGATCTACCTCGGCGTCGAACGGCTGATCGAGACGCCCCGCAAGCCCAAAGTCAAAGCCGAGCCCCAGCCGAAATCCGAGCCCAAGCCCGATCCCGAGCCCGAGCCGATCGCTGAACCCCTCGCCGAGCCCGCAACGGCGCCGGCACCCGAGCCCGCCCCGAAGCCGGCTCCTGAACCAGCGCCCGAGCCGGTACCCGAGCAGTCCCAAGCCGAACCGGCGCCGTCGTCCGACGACGAAACCACACCCAAGCCACACCCCGAGCCCGGAACCGAGTGAGCCGGCCCCGGGCCATCGCGATCGCCGCTTCGGCCGCCGGGCTCGCTTTGCTCGGCGCGTGCGGAACTGCGAACAAGGCGGAAGGCCCGCGGGCGGCCGACCCGTCTGGACAGCAGATCCGCCACGATCGGGCCTCTGCCCGCGCCTCGGCGAAGCTCGACAGGTTGCTCGTCGCGGCGCGGACGGAGACGAAGAAGGCACAAGCCACGCTCCCCGACGATGCGGACCGCGAATCGCTCGTCGCCTACGCCCGCATCCGCGCGCTGCTGCACGCAGAGGCGTACGAACGCGCGGCAGAGATGGCGACCGAACTCGTCGAACGGACCGGGGGCGACGCCGACGCGTTGCGTCTGCTCGGCGACGCCCTGCTCGCGACGGGCGACCGCCAAGCCGCGATCCGGCAATGGAATCTCGCCGCCGAGAAAGGCCTGACCGCCCCCGGCCCCCTGGCGATGCTCGCCTCGGAGCTCGCCGACGACGGGGACTGGGAAGCGGTGCGTTCGCTGATGCTCCGCGCGGCGTCGGCGACCATCGGCGACCCGGGGCTCGAAGCGGTCGTCTTCGCGCTGCTCGGCAAGTCGCTCCTGCGCACCGGCGAGCCCGTCGCGGGCGCCGAGGCGATCCGGCGCGGCGTCGACTTCGATTCGCCCTTCAATGTCCGCACCGAGTACGCCGACGAGGTGAACCTCGTCGCCTCCGACGCCCCGGCGCTCTGGGCGGAGGCGGGCCACGCGGCGCTCGACGCGGGCGAGCCCTGGCTGGCGCTCGCGCTCTTTGAACGCATCCCCGAGGGCGCCGGCTGGGCCGACCCCTTCGGCGGGCGGTACCGAGCGAAGGTCGCGCTGGGCGACACCCGCGGCGCCGCAGAACTCCTCTCCAGACTCGGCGCCTCGCAGGCGGCGGTTTTGGATGAACGCGTGCTCGCCCTCGCCGACCTTGCCAGAGCGCAGGGCGCCGTCATCGAGATCGCCGAGGTTGCCGAAGGTTCGCCGCTGCGGCGGAGCGGCTCGGCCCGCGTCTGGCGATCGCGGCTCCAGGCCCGCCACTCGGGCCCCGAGCAGGGTCGCGAGCTCCTTTGGAAGGCGTGGGCCGAGCGACCCGGCCACGAAGGGCTGCTGCTGGACCTGCTCGCCTGGCCAGACGCGCACGCGATGCACGGACACGCCGCGAGAGCGATGACGCTCAACCCCGCGCTCTCGCCCGAGATCGCGGGCTCGTATGTCTCTCTTGGCGGCACCATCGAGGAAGGCGTCACCGATCCGGCGCTGCTGGCGGAAGCCGCGATCCAGTCGGGCGATCGACGCCTGATCGAGCGGAGCCTCTCGGTCCAGGGGACGCCCGGAACCGTCGCGGAGAAGACCCGCCGCGCCCGCCTGCTCGGCGCACTGGGCAGGACCGACGAGGCCCGCCTGCTGATCGCCTCGATCACCGAGCCCGAGTCGCTGGCCGACGCGGTGCTGATCGCAAACGCGCTCGACGAGCTGCAGCTCTCGGCCCGCGCCGCCAGACTGCTCGACAAGGCCATGCAGCGGACGGACCGCACCGACCCGCACTGGCGGACCGCGGCACGCCGATTCGTCGGCATCGCGGGGAACATCGGCGACGCGGGGCTTGCCGAACGCGTGCTGATGCGCAGGCTCGACGAAGACCCGCTCGACGAGTGGGCCGTCAGCACGCTCGGCGCCCTGTACGCGCAGGTCGGAGGTGAAGAGGCCCGCCAGCGCCTCGACGGCATCCGCACGCGGGCTGTTCGCTCGATCCCCGGCTCGCGCAGCGCACGCCGTGTGATGCTCGCCGCACGCGTCGAGGCGGGCAGGGCCGGCCCCTTCGAATCCGCCCTGGCGTGGTCGCTCGCCCGCGAACGCCCGTGGGACCCGGCGCTCACCACCCTCGCGGTGCAGATCGACCTGCTCCGCGACGCCGACCCCGAGCCGGCGCTGCGCCGCCTCAGCGATGATTACCCGGGCACGGAGCAACCCCTCAACACGCTCGCCCGCTACCTCGCCGAACGGCGGAGTGACGACGGCGCACGCGAAGCCGCGGCGTTGCTGCAAGCCCGCATCGACCGCCCGCCCCACGCGCCGGGGTCGAATCGCCTGCTCGAACAGCTCACCGCGGGGCCGCTGGACGACGCGGATCGTGCCGTTTCGCTCCGCGACACACGCCTAGAACGCGAGGCCTTCGGGATCGACACACTGCTGGAGCGGGCCGCCCTGCACGCAGAGCGCAGCGAGCACGCAGAGGCCGCACGGCTCATCGCCCAAGCCATGGGATCGGGCGTGACCGTCCGCTCGGGCCAGCGCCAGACACTCGAAGGCATCGTTGCGAGTGTCTCCCGCGCCGCGGCGAGCGACCTCACCGGCCCCGTCGCCGATCCGGCGCACCGCATGCTCGCGCGTCTGCACGAGGCGGGCATGGCGCTCGGCCCTGAGTTCCTTGAGCTCCGCGCCGGGCTGGCCGCCTCACGCCCTGAACCGGACATCGCCTCGATCAACGAGACCCGGCGCATCGCGGAGATGGTCGACGACGAGACCGCCGACCGCCTGCGCACAGTTCCCGCCCAGGCGCTCCGCGCGATCGGGCGGCTCGACGAGGCCCTCGAACTCGCAACAGAAACGCTGCAAGACGAACGCGACATCCGCCCGGACGAACTGGCGATCTGGTCGTTCCTGATCTCTCGCGCCGGCGACGGAGACGACCTCCGCACGATGCTCGCCTCCGTCGAGCAAGCCGAGGATCCGCAGCAGGTCATCTCGCAGATCGCAGGCGGCGAGCAGGAGCCGGAGAGCCTTGACGGCTGGCTCGCCGAACTCGCCTACGCGATCGCCTCGGCCGCCACGACTGCCGGGCGGCGCGACGCAGCCGATGGCATGTACCGCGCAGCGATGGAACGCAACCCCACGCACATCTGGGCCAGCAACGATCTCGGATACCACCTCGCCGAACAAGGGCGCGAACTCGACGAATCGCTTCGGCTGATCTCGCAGGCGTACGACGCCAAACCCGACAACGCGAGCATCGTCGACTCGATGGGCTGGATCCTCTACCGCCTGGGCTACTTCGAAGACCTCGAGGGTGAGGCAGACCTCGGCGACCCCCGCCCCGATGGCGAGGGGGCGATCACCTTGCTTCAGCGTGCGGTCGAGCTCTCAGGCGATGAGCCCGGCGTGACGCCCCCGATGCAACTCGGCGACGCGCTCTGGCTGGCGGAGCGCCGGGGCGAAGCCGTCGACGCCTGGGAACTCGCGCTCGCCGAGGCGGCGCGTATCCTCCGCGAACACCGCGACGAGCCGGGACGCCTGCCTCGCTGGTATGTCGACGAGGTCGAGCGCCGGACGGCCGGCCTTCGCGACCGGCTGGGGGCCGTCGAGCGGGGCGAAGACCCGCTGGTCGCTGAGGTCTTCGCGCCCGAAGGGTTTTTGCGATAACCCCGGCCCTTCCCGCTGCGAACAATCAGAGGCAACAGACGCCCGGCGACCCCGGGCCGGATCAACCCAACGGAGCGACAACGACACATGGCCGGGCACAGCAAATGGTCGAACATCAGGCACCGCAAGGAACGCCAGGACAAGAAGAAGGGCAAGATCTGGTCCAAGTGCTCCCGTGCGATCATCGCCGCGGCACGCTCGGGCGGGCCCGACCCCGATGTCAACCTCGCCCTCCGCTACGCCATCGATGAGGCCAAGTACGCCAACATGCCCAAGGACACGATCCAGCGGGCCAGCGACACGGGCGCCGGCGCCGCCGGCGGCGACAACTTCGAGTCGATCACCTACGAGGGCTACGGGCCCGGGGGCGTCGCCATCATCGCCGACGCGCTGACCGACAACCGCACGCGCACCGTCAACGACCTCCGCCTCGCCTTCAGCCGCCAGGGGGGCAACCTCGGCCAGTCCGGCTCGGTCGCGTTCCTCTTCCAAACCAGGGGCCAGATTCTCATACCCGCGGCCAAGGCCGACGAGGAGCAGCTCATGGAGCTCGCCCTCGAAGCCGGCGCCGACGATGTCGAGGCCCCCGAGGGCGAGGACGGCTACTGGGCGGTGCTCTGCGACCCTGCCTCGTTCATCCAGGTGAAAGAGGCGATCGAGGCCGCGGGCGTCGAGATCGAGCAGGCCGAGATCACCAAGATCCCCGACAACACCGTCGCGGTCACGGGCGACGACGCCCGCAAGCTGATGAACCTCATCGACTCGATCGAAGACAACGACGATGTCCAGAAGGTCTACACCAACGCGGACATCGACGAAGAAGACCTCGAATAGGCGTCAGGCGCCCCCACTATCCGTTCGGTCACGCGGAGCCCTCACCGCTGCCCGAACTCCCCTCGGGCGCGAGCCTCGCCGCGGCTTCCTCCGCCGACGGGACCTGACGAAGGTCCACGATCACGGGCCGCTCGTGGCCCACAACGCTCAGCGTCGCCTCGTACCCGGCCCGGTCGAGCCTGGCACCGGGCGAGCCGGGCTCGGTGCGCCCGGCCGCCGAAAGGTCGGAGAGCCTCGCGCACACCAGTGAGGCGCCCGCCGCGAGCACCGCGTCTTGCAGTGCCTCGCCGGCCATCATCACGCCGGCCGGGTCGATGCCGACGCCGTAGCGGTCCCACTTTGAATCGCGGGGCGGGCGGGCGTGGTCTGCGATCGACGCCCCCGCCGCCTCGGCGAGCGCGCCGAGCTCGATGGCGACCGACGCGTCGGCCGCGGGGTCGACGAGCACAGAGACGACGGCCGCCGGCTCGCCCGAGCCGCTGAGCGTTGCCAGGTCGCGCGCCATCGCCAGCGTCTCGCTGACGACGCCGACCGCCCGGTCCGCGTGCGCGGCCTCGGCGAAATGCGACGGGGGGATCCACAGGTCCAGCCCGGCGAGGCCGAGCTCCAAGCGTCGGAGGACGGCCGCGAGATCCCGCCTCGCCGTGCGGTCCAGCGTGCGGGCCCGCAGTTCGGGGTGCGTCGCGTCGAGCGTGACCGAGCGGTAGCCCAGGGCCGAGGCCAGCTCGATCGCCCGGCGCGCCGGCAGGTCGCGGAAGGGCGTGAGGGCGAGGCTGTAGTCGGTCTTGATCTCCACGGCGTGATTGTTGGCCCGCGCTACCATGGGCCGATGCCCACCGGACGCAAGATCGCAGAATGCATCCACCTCGTCGCGCTGGGCCTCTGGCTGGGCTCGCTGGTGATGACGGCGTTGGTCGCGGCCCAGGTTTTTAAGACCATGCGCGAGCTCGGCCCGGTGCTGCCCGATTACGGGACCGACCCGGCCGACCACTGGCGGATCGTCGCGGGGCATGTCGGCGAGTTCACATTTTTCAGCAACGATGTGATCCAGTTTCTCTGCGTGCTTTTGGCGGTGGTCTCGCTGATCGCGTCGGTCTGGCTCTACAGGCTCTCGCTCCGCCGGATCTCGACGGCGGTCCGGTCGATGCTGCTCGGGGCGGCTGGGATGATGGTCGCCTACCAGCTCATGCTGCTGGGGCCGGAGATGAACGCAGAACTCCGGGCGTACTGGCGCGCGGCCCAGGCGGGCGACGCGTCGGCCGCGGCGGCGCACCGCGACGCCTTTGCCGCCCTGCACCCTCGCGCGACGACCGCCCTCTCGGCGACGATGCTGGCGGTGCTCGGGTGCATGGTCGCGGGGGTCTGGTCGATCACCTCCGACCCCGCCATGCAGGCGAGCTCGCGCCCGGGTGAGGCGAAGCTGGAGCCTCCGGCGCTGGGGACTGGGCCGCTCTGATGGCGAAGAAGACTTCAAAGAAAGCCGCCAAGAAGACGTCCAAGAAGCCGGTCAAGAAGCCGGTCAAGAAAGATCCCGGCTCGGCGAGCCGGGCCACCGCGGACACCAACCCGCGCGGGCTCAAAGACATCCCCTTCCCGCTGCCCCAGGTCGACCCGGCCGAGAAACGCCGCGCGCGCCGTCTGGCGGCCATGCTCGAAGAGCACTACCCGGGCGCGGTCTGCGAGCTGGACTTCACCAGCCCGCACGAATTGCTGATCGCGACGATCCTGTCGGCCCAGTCGACCGACGCGGGGGTGAACAAGGCGACGCCGGGGCTCTTTGCCGCGTTCCCGACGCCCGCCGACTATGCCGCCTCGACGCCCGAGGAGATCCAGCCCTACATCCGCACGATCGGGCTTTACCGCAACAAGGCCAAGGCGATCCACGCCGCCATGACCGAGATCGTCGAACGACACGCCGGCGAGGTGCCCCGGACAATGGACGAGTTGCTCTCCCTGCGGGGCGTGGCGCGCAAGACGGCCAATGTCGTGCTGGGTAACGCCTACGGCATCAATGTGGGCTTCGTGGTCGATACGCACATCGAACGCCTCAGCCGCAGGTTCGGGCTTGTCGACGAAAGCACGACCGTCGCGATGATCGAGCGCCGTCTGATGGCGATCTTCCCGCGCGAGCAGTGGTGCGATCTGTCGCACCGGCTGATCTGGCACGGGCGCAGGGCGTGCAAGGCCCGGGGCGGCTCGTGCGCCGAGCACCCGATCTGCCGCAAGTTCGGCGCGTGCTGCGAGCTTGGCGAGCAATAAGAAACGGCCCTTGCGGGCCGCTACGATCGCACGGATTTCGATGCGGGCTTCAGCCGCCCGAACCGCCCTCGCCCTGCCGCTGCTGGCGCTCGCGTTCGCGCTGCTGGCGTTCCATGATGCGCTCGATCTCCTGGCGGAGTTCGTCGGGCATCCGGATCGGGTCGATGCGCTCCGGGTCGGTGATGACGCTGTCGTAGGTCAGGCGCATCACGATCTGGACGGGGTCGCCCTCCTCGGGCTCTTCGATGGTGATCTGCTCGATCAGGCGGGGGTACTTGACCCCGGTGCCGAAGTCGCGGTACTCGCGGTAGATCACGGTGATCGGGCGGAACGAGCCGCCGGCGACCGCCTGGGCGCTCTCGGTAATCGACAGCAGGCCGGTCTCGGCATCGAACCAGTGGCGCTCGGTCATGCCGTAGCGGTTGGTCACCTCGGCGCGGAACATCGCGCGGCCCTCGAACTCGACCTTGTCCGTCGATTCACGCTGCGGGAAGGCCTCTTCGAATTGAGGGAGCATGAGGTAGTCCGCGTCGCGGGCGAGATTCTGGAGCCTCGGGCCGACGATGATGTCGTAGGTGCTCTCGCCGAGCTCGACCCAGCCGAACTGACCGTCGAACATCGTCTTGATTGTCGGCTGGCCGATCGGCTCGATGACGACTCGGACGCGGTGCGGGGCCTCGTCGTTGGCGAGGTTGGTCACCGAGAGCAGCGCGAAGTAGTCGCCGCCGATCTGGCGGACCGTCCCCTCCACATGCTGGGCCCGCACCTCGAGCAGCTTCTCCCGCCCGCCCACGGCGTCGAGGTGGCGCTTGAAAAGCTCGTCGGCGCTCGGCATCGAGTCGGGCTGCTGGGCGGTGCCCTCGTCGGCGGAAACCTGCCCGCCGACATCCTCTGCGGGCTGCCCGAAGGCCGCCCCCGCGATCAGGGTGGTCCCGGCGAGGCCCGCGACAAGGGCGAGCGTGTGGAAGGGCCGTCGGCGACGGATGTGCATCGTGATCTCCTGCCTCTTCGTGCGGGAACGGTCTTCCCGGGGGGCGTCGAGTGCTTCAAAAGCGTACGGACCCCGGGTCTGAGAAGATCGGGCGGCCGCCCCAGGGACCGCAGAAATAGGCGGGCCCGGACCGTGCCGGAACCGGCAGAACCCGACCGAGCGGCCGACAGAATCGCCCGGACCGTCCGGAAAATGCTTTCTTGAGCGCGAAAGGGGGAAACGCACCCGCCGCGATTCGAACGCGGAACCTCTGGCTTCGGAGGCCAGCGCTCTATCCAGTTGAGCTACGGGTGCCTCGGGCCCTTCCGGGCCACGGGCGGATGCTACGAAGCGGCGGGTCGATTGGCAAACCGGGACGGGCCTCGGCGTCGCCGGGTGTCGCATGGGCTTGGGCGGTTGAGGCGGGGAGCGAACAAAACCTCGGGCTCGGTCGTTGTCAGTATGTTGGGGTCATGGCCCCGCCCGGAGCGGGTGGGCCATGGCTCCAAAGGTGCAGTGAGGTCCGGAAAGACTCTGGCTCGGCCCGATGACTCGACGCAACCGTTCCGTTCCAAACCCAGTACGCTGGAAATGGGCGCGGACCGGGGACGCGCCTGAGCGTTCCCCTATGCGGGGGTCGATCATCCGGCGTCCGGGCCCGGCGAAAGCCCCGGATGTGAGTCGGGGCGTCCGAGCAGGTCCGTCCAGGATGGAGACAAAATGACCCAGATCAAGACCGTTCGTCGCAGCGTGCCCGTGTTCGCGGCCGCCTTGGCCCTCGCGGCCGGGACGCTCGTTTCCGCCCCCGCCCTCGTCGGACAGGCAGACGCGAATCAATCCTCCCGCCAGAGCCGGACGCAGACCGATGCTTGGACGAATTGGTCCGAGTCGGTCTGGGGCGCCGCACGCCAGGGCGACGCCAAGAAGTTCCGCGACCTGATCGCCCACGCCCCAGACGCGCTGGACCCGGCGATCAGCGAGACGATCGAGGCCTACAAGGCCGCGCTACAGAAGCAGGAGAAGTCCCGCAACGAGCAGCGCGAGAGCTCGCTGAAGGACCTGGAGAAGCGGTTCACCCCGGGCGCCACGCCCGTCGACCTCAGCCACGCGCTGGTCGCCCTGACGCACCTGACCGAGATCGCCGAAGACCGCGACAGAGAGCTGCGGAAAGATCGCTCGCGCGAGCTCATCCGCTCGGCCGAGCGTGCGGCCCGCGAGGCCGAGCGCAACGGCGAATGGCTGCTCGCCCACGAGCTGTTCTACCGCCTCGAAACGCTGCTCGACCCCGACGCGAAGTACGCCGACGATGTCCGGCGCACCGCCGGTCGTCTGGCGATGATCCAGTTCTACGCGCCAGAGGCGATGTGGAAGCTCCGCAACCAGCGCCGCCTGATGGAAGACGAGGACGGGCTGCCCGCGTACAACCCGACCGCCGACGACTTCCGCGAACGCCTGCGCGGCATCACCACGCGAGCCACGCTCACGGCCCTGCAGTCGGCCGCACGCCAGCATGTCGAGCGCGACATGCAGACGACCCCGCGCGAAATGATCCTCGCCGGACTCTCGGCGATGGAAACGATGATGACGACCGAGGAGCTGCGCGAGGTCTTCCCGGGCATGCGCGACAAGAACGCGTATACGCGGCTGCTCGACCGCCTGAGGGGCGAGGCCGAGCGCGTCCGCAACGCCAACAGCATCGGCACCGGCGAGTTCGACACCGTCGTCCACCGCGTGCTCAGCTCGAACGACGGGCGCGTGCTGCCCGAGGCGGCGATCCTCCACGAGTTCGGCAACGGCGCCATGGGCCACTTCGCCTCCGCCGCGTTCGACGACCACACCGGCGTGATCTGGCCCGACCAGATCCGGCGCTTCGAGCGCACCACCGAGGGCAACTTCGTCGGCGTGGGCATCTCCATCCAGCTCGACGAGCGCCAGAACATCAAGGTCGTCACGCCCCTGGAAGGCACGCCCGCCCACCGCGCCGGCATCCGCCCCGACGATGTCATCAAGTTCGTCGACGGCGAGTCGACCGCCGGCATGAGCCTCAACCAGGCCGTCGACATCATCACCGGGCCCGAGGGACGCACCGTCCTCCTCGGCGTCGAGCGGACCGTCAAGGATCCGGACGCCACCGAGGACGGGACGCGCGTCAAGCTCGTGGAAATCCCGATCGTCCGCGAGCGGATCGACATCCGCACCGTCTCGGGCTGGCGGCGCAACGGCGTCGGCGAGTTCGACTGGGACTGGTTCGTCGACCCGGACCGCAAGATCGGCTATGTCCGCATGACCCAGTTCACCAAGACGACCACCCGCGACTTCGACCGCGCCTTTGAAGACATGAAGAGCCAGGGCGTCGCGGGCCTGATCCTCGACATGCGATTCAACCCCGGCGGCCTGCTGGAAGAGGCCGTCAGCATGTCCGAGTTCTTCCTCCCACGCGGAGCACGCGTCGTCTCGGCCCGCGACCACATGAACCGCTCGCGCGATGTCCGCAACGCCCGCGGCCTCCGCAGCGTCGGCGACATCCCCGTTGTCATCATCGTCAACGAGGGTTCCGCCTCCGCCAGCGAGATCGTCGCCGGCGCCGTGCAGGACCACGCCGGCAACGGCAACATCCGCGCCCTGGTCGTCGGCGCACGCACCTTCGGCAAGGGCAGCGTCCAGAATGTCTGGCAGATCCCCGGCAGCGCCATGGCGATGAAGCTCACCACCCAGTACTACGAGCTCCCCGGCGGGCGCCTGATCCACAAGCGCCCCGGCGACAAGACATGGGGCGTCGACCCCGACATGCCCGTCTTCATGCTCCCCAGCCAGGTCTCCGAAGCGCTGCTCAAGCGCCGCGAGGCTGACATCGTCCCGGGCATCGAGGGCGACTTCGACCTTTCAGAGATGCTCGACCCAAGCATGCTGATCGACGACGGCGTCGACCTGCAGCTCCACACCGCCCTGCTGCTCCTCCAGTCGCAGACCCGCCCCCCGGCGCTGACGACCAAGGACCCACGCTGACGCGCGCATCCGCCGAGCATCAACAGTGACCCTTCGAGCCCCGGCCATGCAGGCCGGGGTTTTTTGTTCTAGGCGTGCGCGTCTTCGTGCTCGGGGGCGCCGGCCCGAAGTACCAGCTTGCGGTGCGGGATGCCGACCTCCTCGAACACTTCGCCCTCCTCCGCCCAGCCGAGGCGGGCGTAGAACCCGATCGCGTCCTGGCGGGCATGGCAGAACAGCTCACGCAGCCCCAGCTCGCCGAACGCCCGCGACTCCAGAGCGACGACCAGACGACGCCCGATCCCCTCCCCGTGGCGCTGCGGGTCGACCGCCATCTGCATCAGCTTGCCGACCCCGGCCTCCGGATAGCCCGGCAGGAGCAGGGCACACCCGATCACCTTCGGCCCCGTCGGGTGGTCGAAGACCGCGACGAAGTGCTCGAACTTCTCCTCCAGCCCGGGCCAGTCGCGTCGGAACATCTCCATGTCCATCCCGACGGCGTGCAGGAGCACCTGCTCGCGCAGGCGGCACTCCTGGCGGTAGAGCGGGTCGTCGAGGCTGATGCGCTTGATCGTGATCACCGAGCCGGCTCCGTGTCGGGCCCCATGCCCGCGGGGCCCACTTTATCAATCCCCGAGCGGGCCCGCCGCGGCCTTGGCGCTGGCCGCTCCCCCACCATCGCAACCCCGGGCTACCTTCCCTCCGTGCCCGACCCCGGCCCCAGCCGTGTGCCCGAGTTCGTCCCGCTCTGCGAGCAGTGCGGGTATGTGATCGAGTCCCTGCCCGAAGACTCGGCCTGCCCCGAGTGCGGGCGGCCGATCGCGTCGAGCCTCGCCGAAGCCCGACCCGGATCGCCATGGCAGGCCGGAAGGGGGCCGGCCGCCGTTCGCTGGGCGTTCACGGCGTGGGCCATAGCCCGGAGGCCTCGCCAAGTCTTTTCCAGTATCAAGTTCGACAGATCCAGAAACGCCGGGCTGCTCTGGCCTTCCCTGTTCGGCGCTTCCGGATTCACCATCGCGTCCGCTCTCACGCCGATCGTCCTGCGCGATATCGCGGCCACCTCCTCAAAGACGCTGCTGACACCGGAAACAGCCCTCTTGCTCGGACTGACAGTGCTGATCCCCGTCACCATCCTGCTGGCGCTGGTCACACTTCTCACCGATTTTTTCCTGCGTAGTTTCGCGTCTCTGCAGGGTTTCCGCGCGCATTCCAGCATCAATGAGACAGTGATCTGCCACGCTTCAACGGGATGGCTGCTGGGCGCCTTCGCCGGCTGTATGGCTGTGACCTCGTCCTCGGCGGTGCTGCACTGGCCGGGAGGGCTCGCATGGACTCACCAGAACCTCAAACTTGCGGGTGATCTTGTCGTTGTTGGTGGGCTCCCCATCGCGGGCCTGACGGCTTGGGCTTGGTTTTCGCTGCTCGCTTGCCTGGGAGTGCGAGTAAACCGTTTCGCAAGCGGCAAAGTCCGCAAGCGCGAAGGTCATGTGCTCCGACCGGAGTGATTGCAGCAGTTCGTGCGGCTACCTTCCCCCGTGCCCGACCTAGGCCCCAGCCGCGTGCCCGAGTTCGTCCCGCTCTGCGAGAAGTGCGGGTATGTCATCGAGTCGCTCCCGCAGGACTCGGACTGCCCCGAATGCGGCAGGCCCATCGCGTCGAGCCTGCCCGAGGCGAGGATCGGGTCCGTGTGGCAAGCCTACAGGGGCCCGGCCCTCGCTCGCTGGATCGCGACGGCCGACGAGATCTGCTGCCGACCCTCCGATGTGTTCGTCCGCATCCACATCGGCGATGCGCGCGACCCGGCGCTGATGCGTTGGTCGCTGCTCGTCGCCTCGGCAACACTCGCGACCGTCCTCACAGGTGCGATCCTGCTCGACCCCGGAGCCCGGATGTCATTCGCCGGGAAGGCGGCCCTCGAATCGCTCATGTGGCTGACGCTTTTGCCGACAAGCTTGCTCGTACTGCGCGGACTCACCTGGGTCGAGGAGCGCGGGCTCCGCTTCTTCGGCCGGCGACAGGGCTTCCGCATCACTCCGGCGGTCGCCAAAAGCGTGTGCGCCCATGCCGCGGTCGGCTGGGCTTTGGGTGCGCTCTTGGGCGCCGTTGCGACGATCGCGCTCCACCTGTTGCTCTTTTGGCCCGGCGACATGGCGTCCCACATCCAGACCCTCCACGGCGGGCGCCCGATGCCGACTTGGGGCGCCGACGCCCTGGGCCTTGCCTTCGGCGCAGGCGCGGCCCTCCTCTGGTTCGAGACCCTCGCCTACATCGGGATGCGGAAATGCCGCTACGCAAACCGGGGTGCGGGGCGTGGGGAGTCGGGCGAGGGGGAAGCCGAAGCCGAGATCGGAGCGAAGTCTCCATCGGCAGACCCCATACAATCGCCGACGCCACGAAACGACCCGCCGGAGGAAACGCCTTGATCCCGCGACGCCCGACACGCCAGATCACCATCGGGGACGAGCGCGTCGGGTTTGTCCGCGTCGGGGGGGGGCTGCCCGACGCCTCGGGCGCCCCCACCACGCCCGCGCCCGTCTCCGTCCAGAGCATGACCGCCGGCTACACCCACGACATCGCCGGGTGCATCGCGGAGATCCAAAAGCTGGCCGCGGCCGGGGCGGACATCGTCCGCGTCGCCGTGCCCGAACGCAAGGACACCGAGGCCCTCAAGGAAATCATCCCCGCCTCCCCGGTCCCGATCGTCGCCGATGTGCACTTCCACTTCAAGCGCGCCATCGAGGCCCTGGAGGCCGGCGTCCACAAGATCCGCCTCAACCCCGGCAACATCGACGACCGCAAGCAGGTCGAGGAAGTCATCGCCGCCTGCAAAGCCCGCGGCGTGCCCATCCGCGTCGGCGTCAACGAGGGCTCGATCATCGAACGACGCGACAAGCAGAAACGCCAGAAAGAGCTCGGCGCCGTCTTCAGCGACCACAAGCACGGCTACCTGCTGGCCATCATGATCGCCAAGCTCGAAGAATACCTCGACATCTTCTACGAGAGCGATTTCCACGACATCTGCATCTCCGCAAAAAGCATGGACGCGACGCTGGTCATCGACGCCTACACCGAGATCTCCAAACGCTTCGACCACCCGCTGCACCTGGGCGTCACCCACGCGGGGCCAAAGGAAACCGGCTGCATCCGCTCGGTCGTCGCCCTCGGCTCGCTGCTCTCGCGCGGCATCGGCGACACCATCCGCATCAGCTACGCCAGCGACCCCGTCTACGAGGTCGAGGACGGCCTCGAACTGCTCTACTCCCTCGGCCTCCGCGAACGCAAGGGCGCCGAGCTCATCGCCTGCCCGACCTGCGGGCGCATCCAGGTCGACCTCTTCACCCTCGTCAAGCAGGTCAACGAGAAGCTCGAAGCGGACATCACCGTGCCGATGAAGGTCGCCGTGATGGGCTGCATCGTCAACGGGCCAGGCGAGGCGGAGGGCGCCGACGTCGCCGTGTTCGCCGGCGACCGGCGCGGCATCATCTATGTTCAGGGTGAAAAAGTCGCCAACGTCCCCGAGGACGAGATCCTCGACCGCCTGCTCGCCGAGTGCGTCGCCTTCCAGGACAAGGTCGTCCGCGGCGAAGTGAAGCTCGGCGAAAAGAAGGTCCAGATCGTCCCGCCCGACCCCATCGGCGAGCTCGGCTCGGGGTGGGAAAAGATGGCGGCCGATAAGATCAGAGAGACGCGGGCGGACTTGACCGTGGGGGGAAGCTGATCGCCGGCGCGGTCTCTGTCCCGACCGCTTTCGGTTCGCATCAAAGGCGTGGCCGAACTGCGCTTTCACCAATCGAGTACCGGTTGGTTTTCCACCCTCGTCGCTGCTTCGGGCTGACCACTCTTGGTTACCGGTCTGTCAAATGCGTACCGACGCCGTCCTGCATGTTAAGACTGCCGGACCACATACCAACGGATTGCAAATCCGCGGCCACAACTATTGTGAAAGGGAATGCAGGTGGTAACTTCTGCCCAGCGTTCGCCGCGTCGGCGTTCGAGAAGTTTACTTTGGGGGTATGAGATATGAGAGCAAGCAGTATTGTCCTTCCGCTCGCGGTGATGGGCGCGGCGGGGTCGGTGTCCGCAGCGCCTGTTATGGGCCTCAACGGCACAGTCGGATTCCAGATCGTCGGCAGTTCAAGCGGGGGTGCTGAGTCGATCGCCGACTCGTCCCTTGCCTTCACCGATGGAGTCGGCCTTGCGAACTTCAGCTCGCTCGGAACGGGGTTGAGCGGGGGTACGGTCGCTCTTTCCATCACGCAGCTCAACGCAACGACCAGGCGGCTGAGCGTCACCATGACATCGGACGATTCGGTGAACGGCTTCTACACACCAGGCACAAACATCCTGGGCAGCCCGCTGACCTCCATGGGATTCTCGCTCGGCATGGAGGCGCTCGGTGCATTCCCGGGTCCGCCGAACATCCCGATCAATGACCCGGAGTTCGCAGGCATTCTCGGTGATGCAGGCACATCGTTTCGAGCAGACAACAGCGTGTTCTTCTCGGGCAACTTCTTCGCCGCCGACTATCCCGACGGCAGCTTCGGCGCACGGGTGTTCTACTTAGTCACCTCAGGAGGACAGACCGTCGCCGGCGGCCTCGATGACGAACGCATCTCCCGGTTCGAAGGCTTCATCGACTACCAGATCCAGTCCGTCGTGATCCCACTCCCCACCGGCGCAGGCCTCGCAAGCCTTGGCCTCGGGCTGGTCGCGCTCCGCAGAAGACGCTGAAATCTGGATTTTCGTAACATCTCACGCCGCGGCGCTCGCTATGCGCCGCGGCGTTTTCGTGACATCGAGAGACAGTTACATTCGTCCGAAAACCGCAAGCACTGTGAGCGATGCGCTAAGTCGTTTCGGATAACCCGCAAGGAACGCAAATGACGACGACGATCGTCAATCATCCCTTGCTTATGAAACAATCCCGGCTAATCTTCTCGGTGTTCCTCGGGCAGGCCGCCCGCCATGGAACGAGGGAGAGCCCCGGCACACGCTCCAGAGCAGTTTCCGGACCGTGTCAATCCGCCGGGTCAGAGAGAAGAGAGGCATACACATGATTTGTTCAAAGAAGCTCACGGCGATGGGTATCGGTGCACTTTGCCTTGCGGCAGGCGCCGCCGATGCGTCCACGATCCAGATCGGAACGCCCGCCGACACATCCTCGGATGTCGAGGCTCGCGCCCGCTGGGCCAACACCGGTCAGGAGGGCATCCTCTTCACCGCCGGCAACCCGAATGTCGACATGAACCCCTCGGGCGCCCCCGTCTGGCAGAAGGGCATGGAGTACAGCTTCCAGCTCAGCTTCGACCAGGCCACCGGGACCAGCACCTGGAACCTGGACTTCAACCGTGACGGCTCGTTCAGCGGCGTTGAAGTCGCCTCGGCGACCTCGCCCTCGCTGGCAGGCCGTTCGTTCGGCTTCATCCAGATGTACACCCGCACCAACGACGAGAACAGCGTCGAGATCCGCGGCCTGACCATCAACGGCACGCTCCTCGGCGACTTCTCCAATCCCACCGGCGGCGGCAACAACGCCAACATCGACACCTACTTTGGCGACACCTCCGGCGCTTACGCCGACATCCTCATCACCGGCAGCCTCGTCTTCGACGGCACAGGCCAGTTCTCCCAAGAGCGCCCCGTGATGGGCTTCAAGCTTGGCGGTGAGGGCGTGGTCATCCCCCTGCCCACCGGCGCCGGCCTCGCCGGCCTCGGCCTCGGGCTGGTCGCTCTGCGTCGGCGTCGATAACCCCCCCGCACGAACCCCGACCCCTAACCCGCAACAGACGACGGCGGCGTGGAATTGTCCACGCCGCCGTTGTTCTTTATCCTATCAAAAGGTAAACTTTGCGGGTGGCATGGGCGCACGACCCGTCCAACACACGAGTGCCGTACCCCACCTTTCCAAAGCCCCCCAGCTTTCTGTTAAGGACTTGTGTGTTGCGACAAAAATGTCAAAAATACTGGTCCTCTCAACAGCAAAGGGGTTGCGGCCAGGCCGGGCGGCCGGTAATGTTGCGTCTCGGCCGTGGCATGAACGGAGTCGCGGCCGGTTCGGAAGAGAGTGCCCAACCAATTGGAGGGCGGAAATGAACGGGAAGAAGTGTATCGGGCTGTCCGTACTGGTGCTGGTCGGCGTCGCCGGCGCACCCGCGGCAGCAAACAATGTGTGGATCAACAATCCCAATGTGATTGTCGGTTCGAGCACAACAGTCTCGAACCAGACATTCCGGATCGCCGGGGACCCCGGAAGCAATCTCGCCACGCGGTGGGACCAATCAATCGGTGAAGGCTCTTCCGTCGCCGGGGCCGGTGCGGTCAACATCGATATCGGCACGGTCAGCGAACTCAACAATCAGCTGTTGGACTTTACGATCCGGAATTTCACAGCGGCAAATCCCGGACCAAACGGCGAGTTGGGCCTTCATTTCGGGATCGTAGGCCCGAACAACTCGGGCACGGTCAGCTGGGGAACCGGCTTCTCCGGCGACACTGCGACAACCCTTGGCGGCAAGTCTGTCGGGGATCTTGTCTACAACAGCCTCCTCGTCCGGGTGAATGTTGACGGCAGCGGCAACAGTCTGGATGTCACCAATCTCAACTTCACAGCAAATCCAGCAGCAACCACCTTCGGCAGCTTCTTCGACCCTACCTCCAGCATTGGCGGGCAGATCAATCAGCGCCTCGTCGCCGACTTTGACCTCGCCTCGAACGATTGGACGCTGACCGGAACACTGAAGGGGTTCAACGCGTTTCCCGCAACCCCGAACGATCTTAGGTTCCGTGTCTTCCAAGAGCAGACCGCTTTCGTCGTCATCCCCCTGCCCACCGGCGCCGGCCTCGCCGGCCTCGGCCTCGGGCTGGTCGCCCTGCGTCGTCGTCGCTGATCGAGCGGCCTGAACGCTCGCTTGACGAGCACACACATATCTGACTCACGCGGCCCGGTCATCCGGGCCGCGGTTTGATTTTCCGCCAGCGAGCACCTGACGCGCGCCCAAAACCCGG
>JAFIFZ010000029.1 GCA_020831775.1 Phycisphaerales bacterium | reverse complement strand
CCCCCCCCCCCCCGGGCTCACCCCGGGCCTCCCCCCCGGCGGTAGTTCAAACAACCCACGCCGGGGGCTTGGCGCCCGGGGCGTCTTTTCCAACTGTTGCGGGCGTCGCGACGCCGTCTCGCGGGTGCGGCCGCGGGCTGGTATGCTCAATTGGCGTCGCGGCCATTGCCAGAGAGGAGCGGAGAAGGTGGGTCTGGATCTTGAACAACTGCTCGCGCCCGTCTCCGAGGATCGTCCCTGCGGCGAGCACCTGGAGTACGACCCGGAGTTCATGGAGGTCATGCGTCTGTCCCAGGGCGGGGGCTCTGGAGGGACGGTCGCCGGGGCCGAGGAAGAGCCCGAAGAGCCGAACTGGAAGGACATCCGTTCCAGGACGCTCGCGCTTCTGGAGCGGACACGGGACCTGCGTCTGGGTGTGCTGCTGACACTGTCTTCATTGGAGACAGAAGGCGTCGGGGGTTTCCGCGACGGGCTCGGGTACATCCGTGGCCTGATCGAACGCCAGTGGTCCTCGTTCTGGCCCCAGCTCGACGCCGACGACAACAACGACCCGACCGAGCGGGTGATGGCGCTCGATCCATTCGCCAAGGCGCCCGGGACTTTCGGCGATCCCTGGCGGGTGCTCGACCGGCTCCGCAGCGCCCCCCTGACCAACTCGCGCCAGATCGGACGGTTCAGCCTCCGCGACATCATGGTCGCCCGGGGCGAGTTCGGTCCGCCCTCTGAAGAAGGCGCCGCGACACCTGACATGAACCAGATCGCGGCGGCCTTCGCCGACACCCCCGACGAGGACTTCCGGGGGGTGCTGGAGGCGGTCGATCAGTCGGTCGAGCACTTCGACGCGATCGACCACCAGTTCACCGAGCTGGTGGGGGCGGGGCAGGCGACGGATCTGGTCGCCGCCAAGAAAGTGCTCAGAGAGATCCAGAAGGTGCTCCACGAGCAGCGGGACCTCCGCGACGGGGTGGCCCCGTCCGACGGAGATGAGGGGGCTGCCGAGGCGGAGGGGGCCTCGACGGCGGGCGGCGGGGGGTCAACACCCCTGCGGGGGGAGATCGCTTCCCGTCAAGATGTGCTCATGGCGTTCGACAAGATCCTTCGTTACTATGAAAAGGCCGAGCCGGCCAGCCCGGTCCCGCTTTTGATCCAGCGGGCCCGCCGGATGGTTTCGATGACCTTCATCGAGATCATCCGCGACATGACGCCCGATTCGATGTCGGAGGTCGAGAAGATCACCGGCTTCCGGGACGAGCAGGGCGAATCCTGATCGGGCGCTGAGCGAGCTGGCTCGGGCTGGTTGTGGGCCGTCCCCGGTGTGATCGCTCCGGGGACGCAGACAGATCGCGAAGGGAGCCGGCCCGTCGGCCGAGTGTCCGGCATCGGGCGTTCGTTACCGAATTCAACGGGACCGGGAATACAGGAGTCGGCAGATGGCCAAAGCGAGCAGTCAGAAATTCATCGCGAGGAACCGGGCGCCCCGCGTCCAGATCGAGTACGACCTGGAGCTCTACGGCGCAGAGAAGAAGATCAATCTTCCTTTCGTGATGGGGGTGATGGCCGATCTCTCCGGCAAGAACGCCGGCGAACTCCCGGGCGTCGCCGACCGGAAGTTCCTCGAGATCGATGTGGACAACTTCGACGAGCGGCTCAAGTCCGCCCGCCCGAGGGTCGCGTTCCAGGTGCCCAACACGCTGACGGGCGAGGGCAACATCGCCGTCGATCTCTCGTTTGAGAGCATGGACGACTTCACGCCCGCCGCGATCGCCCGCAAGGTCGAGCCGCTGCGCAAGCTGCTGGAGACCCGCACGCAGCTCTCGAACCTGATGTCGTACATGGACGGCAAGTCCGGCGCCGAGGAGCTCTTGCAGAAGGTGCTGCAGAACCCCGAGTTGCTCCAGGCGTTGGGTAGCAAGGCTGCGCCCGCCGAAGGCGAAGCGGCCGCTCCTGAGGGAGGTGAATGATGGCAGACCAGCAGCAGAACCTGCAGTCCCTCTCCGAGGTGCAGTTCGAGGAGAATCCTTTCAGCGACCTGCTGACCAAGGAGTTCAAGCCCAAGAGCAACGAGCAGGCCGACGCGATCGCCGCCGGCGTGACCACGCTCGCCGCGCAGGCCCTGGCCGAGACGGCGCTCGTCTCCGACGATGTGATCAAGACGATCGAGGGGATGATCGCCGAGATCGACAAGCGGATGTCGCAGCAGCTCAACGAGATCCTGCACCACGACGACTTCCAGCAGCTCGAAGGCTCGTGGCGAGGGCTGCACTACCTCGTCAACAACACCGAGACCGACGAGACGCTCAAGATCCGTGTTCTGAACATCTCCAAGAAGGACCTCGCCAAGACCCTCAAGAGGTACAAGGGCACCGCTTGGGACCAGTCGCCCATCTTCAAGAAGATGTACGAGGAAGAGTTCGGCACGCCCGGCGGCGAGCCCTACGGCGCGCTCATCGGCGACTACTACTTCGACCACTCCCCGCCCGATGTCGAGCTGCTGAGCGGGATCGGGCAGATCGCCGCGGCGGCCCACGCCCCGTTCATCAGCGGGACGGCGCCCAAGCTCCTGAACATGGACTCCTGGCAGGAGCTCGCCAACCCCCGCGACCTGACCAAGATCTTCCAGACCGCCGAGTACGCCTCGTGGCGCTCGCTCCGTGAGAGCGACGACAGCCGCTACATCGGCCTGGCGATGCCCCGCGTGCTCTCACGCCTGCCCTACGGCCCCGACACCGAGCCTGTCGAGGAGTTCAATTTCGTCGAGGACACCGGCTCGGCGGACCACAACAAGTACACCTGGATGAACGCCGCCTACTCCATGGGCGTCAACATCAACCGCGCCTTCAAGCTCTACGGCTGGTGCACCCGGATCCGCGGCGTCGAGTCGGGCGGCATGGTCGAGGGCCTGCCCGTCCACACCTTCCCGACCGACGACGGCGGCGTGGACATGAAGTGCCCCACAGAGATCGCTATCACCGACAGGCGTGAGGCCGAACTCGCCAAGAACGGCATGATCCCCCTCAGCCACTGGAAGAACACCGACTACGCCGTCTTCGTCGGCGCCCAGAGCCTGCACAAGCCCGCCGAGTACGACGATCCGGACGCAACGGCGAACGCCAACCTCGGCGCCCGCCTGCCGTACCTCTTCTCGACCTGTCGCTTCGCCCACTACCTCAAGTGCATCGTTCGGGACAAGATCGGGTCGTTCAAGGAGCGTGAGGACATGTCCTCGTGGCTCAACAGCTGGGTCACCCAGTATGTCACGACCGACCCGACCGCCTCGGAGGATGTCAAGGCCCGCTACCCGCTCGCGGCCGCGGAAGTCGTCGTCGATGATGTCGAAGGCAACCCCGGCTACTACAGCGCGAAATTTTTCCTTCGTCCTCATTACCAGCTCGAGGGGCTCACCGCCTCTCTTCGGTTGGTCTCCAAGCTCCCCAGCCAGAAGGGCGGGGGATAACGGGAGGCCCGGCCCGCCGGCGGGCCGGACGAACACACAGTCAGGATCCGGCGTCGGCCAGCGGGGCCGACCGAGGGGAACAACGCACCACTTCGGGCGTGACACCCAGCCGAAACACAGCGGCACTGTCCAGAGGAGCACACCATGGCGTTCGACGCGTTTATGAAGATCGACGGAATCGAGGGCGAAAGCTCCGACACCAAGCATCAGAAATGGATCGAGGTTCTTTCCTACAGCCACGGGGTCTCGCAGCGACCCAGCGGGTCCTCCAGCTCCGGCGGCGGCCGCTCGGCCGAGCGCTGCGACCACTCTGACTTCTCGATCGTCAAGACCCTTGACAAGGCCTCGCCCAAGCTCAACCTCGCTTGCTGCAACGGCTCGCACATCAAGACCATCGAGTTCCAGCTCTGCCGCGCCACCGGCGACAAGCAGCCCTACATGCACTACAAGCTCGAAGATGTGATCGTCTCGTCGGTCCGCCCCGGCGGATCGTCCCAGGGCGGAGAGTCCCTCCCGCTCGAGGAGGTCTCGTTCAACTACGGCAAGATCACCTGGACCTACACCGAGATCGACCACCAGTCCGGCAAGGCCACCGGCAAGGTCGAGGCGAACTGGAGCGTCGTCGAGAACAAGGGCGACTGATCCCCGGTTCTCAGCATCCAGAAGCGACGCGGGGGGGGGCGCCCACGGCCCCCCCCGGGAGGGGTTGCCACCCCCGGGTTTTGGTTTAATAAAACCACCGGCCCCCCCCCGCCGGCGGGGGCGGGCCCCCCCCCTGGCCCCCCCCCC
>JAFIFZ010000025.1 GCA_020831775.1 Phycisphaerales bacterium | reverse complement strand
CCCCGGCGGCGCCCCGCCGGCCGCTTGTTTTTTTGCTGGATCCCGCGTCCCAAGCTCACGCCCGGGGGCCGGAAGAGCTCAGCTCACATTCAAGCCAGTGACGAACCGCTCCAGCGCCCGCTTGCGCCGCTCGACCTCGGCCCTGGCCTCGGTCAGCTCGGTCGCGATCTCGTCCAGCCGGGTCTCCTGCTCGCCCAGCCGGTCCATGTAGCGACGGTGCAGGTCGCTCTCGCGGGCGACGCTGGCGAGGTTGGCCCGGACGCGTTCCTGGTCGCGGACGATCTCTCGCCGCTCGTTGTCCAGCGAGACGACAAGCCGCTCGGCCTCGCCGACCGCCTCGCGGAGCGATAGGGCCTCGCGGAGGGCGTCGAGCGCCCGCCCAGAGATCCGGCCCTCTCGTTCGAGCGTGACGATCGTCGGCGAATCGATCGTCGCGACGGTGATGCGCTCCTGGTCGGTCCGCTCGTGGCGGATCACCAACTCGGCGGTCTCGCCCGGGCCGAGCTCCTTCTCGAAGCGGTGCGTCCGCTGGGTTTCCTCGACGGGCGTCGGGGCGGCGAGCTCCCAGCCGGACATCTTGTTGTGCTCGATGACGAGCGTGCGCCCGCGTGCGCTGTCGGCGTTGGCGATGGTGTAGGTGAACTCGTGCTCCCGCCCGATCGTGCGGACGACGGTCCCGTTGACGATCCGCGTCTGGCGGAGCGTTCGCTCCGAGCCGGACTTGGTCAGGATCCGCACATCCAGATCGGCCGCGTAGGCGAGCATGCGGCTGTCGCCCGCCCCGACATGCCCGATCTGGGCGTCGCCGGCGTAGGCGCTCCCGTCGTAGACGCTGATGGGCCCGGGCATGAGCTGCAGGCCGGCGTCGTTGGTGATCTCGACGCCGCGCATCGGGTGGGGCGTGTCGGCGCCCTGGGTGTAGATGCTGACGCGCCGCCCTTCGATCGGGGCGGAGATGATCGGGAGCATCGCCGAGCGCTGGCGCTCGATGGTGACGGGGGTGTCGAGCGTGTACTGGAAGACCTCGCCGACCGAGGCGGCCGTGGCGACCTGCTGCAGTTGATCCAGGCGCAGTTCCGCGGCGTCCAAGTAGCGTGCGTCGGCTTGGGGTTCGGCCTGTGCCCGTCCGCCGCGGGCGGGCATGAGCTCGCGTTGGCGTTGGCGCAGCGCCACTCCGGCTTCCGGTGTCGCCACCCCCGCGTCGTACACCCTCGGGCGGAGGTTGGCCGCGGCGGGCACCGCCACCATCGGACGCTCGACGAACAGCGGCTCGTACAGGTCCATCCGGAAGGCGACGGGCTGGCCCGAGGCGAGTGAGAGACGGACATCCGTCCAATCCTCGTCGGTCGTGTTCTCGACGATCGCCCACGCCTGCATGTGCGGCTGCCCGTTGCCGTCAGACTCGGGCAGGATCAGGCGGTAGCTGGTCTTCCAGACCGGGGCTTCCTGCACATAGCCGACCACGGCCGACCTGCGTCCCTCGCCCCTGAAGGCGATGTCGACGCTTTTGACATCGTCGGTCCGGTGCTCGGCGATGGCGAGCAGCGCCCGTTCGAGCTCTCTGGCGAGCTTCTCGTCGGTGATCTGCATCGAGGTGATCGACTCGACCTGGATCGACCGGATGCCGGCGGAGGTCAGCAGGTTGACATAGGGCGTCGCGACCGGCCGATCGCCGACGGGCCGCTGGCGGTGCTCGATCGCGAGGACCTTGCCCTCGACGGTCCGATCGGCAGTCTCAAGCTTCACCGGCACGCCGCGGAGACGGTCGAGGAGCTGGTGCAGCGACGGGCTGTCGGAGATGTCGATGAGAAAACTGCCGAGCCGTCGTTCGAGCGGGGCGTTGGAGGTGTAGCCGACGGTCTCGATCCGACCGCCCCCCAGATCCAGCAGGTACATGCTCTTGAGCACATCGTTGATCTGATCGGCGTGGAAGCGGATCTGGAGATCGGCGTCGCCCTCGACAAACCCCTGCCTGACGAAGTGTCCGACGCCCGAGCGGTAGAGGGTGATCTGGGTGATGGGCAGGTCTGTCGCCCCGTCCTGCTCGGCCATCGCGACCGAAGGCCAGGCCGCCGCGGCGCCGGCGATCAACGCCAGAGCGAAGGCGGGTTTCCGGACCTTGCTGCGTCCGTCGCGTCTCTGTCCCGGGCGCGTCGCGAGCCGGCCTGAACACCGGCGGAAAGTGCTGCCCATTCCTTGAGTCATGGCCGAAGCCTCCTTCTGTGTGAGCGGCCGCGGTCGAACCCGTTGCCGATACTCCCTCGTGAAGCATCGGCCATCGGACGACCCGATCGCGATTCAGATGTCCAACGCATTGGACGCTCGGGTTCATGCGAAAGTTCCGCCCGACACGGGCGAATTCTCCGCGGGCGTCCGCCGATCGACTCTCTACGATGGCTCAGGAGGCCGCTTCTTGGCGCAGATCACACTCCCGCAAGCTTCAACCGCCCGACCCCGCTCGGAAACAGAACGGGCCGAGATCGCCCGGGGGCTGGCCAACAGCGTCTCGGGCGAGGTGCGCTTCGGGCGCCACGACCGGATGCTCTACGCGACCGACGCCTCGATGTACCAGGTCGAACCGATCGGCGTGATGATCCCCGATTCGATCGACGACGCGGTGCGGGCCGTCGAGTACTGCAAAGAGCACGCCCTGCCGATCCTGCCCCGGGGCGGGGGAACGAGCCTTGCCGGCCAATGCGTGAGCGAGGCGGTGGTGATCGACTTCTCGCCCCGCTGCACGCGCGTGATCGAGGTGGATCAAACGGGCCGGCGCTGCCGCGTGGAACCGGGCATCGCGATCGACGACCTGAACGCCCAGCTCGCGGGGGCGGGCCTCTTCTTCCCGCCCGACCCGGCGACGAGCCGCCACTGCAACATCGGCGGCGCGATCGGCAACAACGCCGCGGGCGCACGCTCGATCCGCTACGGACGCACCAGCGAAAACCTGCACGGCGTTGATGTCTGCCTCGCCGACGGCCGGCGCGTGAGACTGGACAAGGGCGCGATGCTGCGCGACCCGATCGCGCGCGAGCTGACCGAACGCGTGGTCGACATCGTCCGCCGCAACGAGTCGCTCATCCGTGAGCGGTTCCCGAAAACCATCCGACGCAACGCGGGCTACGCGCTGGACATGGTCCTCCAGGCCCTCGACCGGGGCGGGCCCGAAGAGGTCAACCTCGCCCACCTCGTCTGCGGCTCTGAGGGCACGCTCGCTGTCACGCTCGGGGCGGAGCTCGCGCTCTCCCCCGTGCCCAAGGCGAAAGGCCTTGCGGTGTTGGGGTTCAAAGGCGTCGACGAGGCGATCGAGGCGGTCGTCCCGATCCTGCAGACCAAGCCATCGGCGGTCGAGCTGCTCGACGACATGGTCGTGAACCTGGCGCGCGCCAATGTCGAGTACCGGCGCTACGTCGAGCGGATGCCGACCGCAGGCGAACGCACCGACGCGTTCCTCTATGTCGAGTACTTCTCCGACGATGGGCCCGAAGAGATCGCCGAAAAGCTCGCGTTTCTCAAGTCCGTCTACGGCGACAGCGCGGTCCACACCCACACCGACCCGCAGGAGATGACCAACGCCTGGAAGCTCCGCAAGGCCGGCGAGCCCCTGCTCCACGGCGTGCCCGGCAAGCGCAAGCCCGCGAGCTTCGTCGAAGACAACGCCGTGCCCGTCGAACGCCTCGGCGAATTCGTCACGCGATTCCGCGACATTGTGACGCGCCACGGAACCAAGGCTGCGTACTGGGCCCACGCCTCGGTCGGCGTGCTGCATGTGCGACCGCTGCTGGATGTCCGCGACGAGGGCGACCGCGGGCGCCTCCGCGAGATCGCCGTCGAGGTCGCCGACCTCGCCAAGGACCTCGGGGGCGTGATGTCCGGCGAGCACGGGGACGGCCGCGTCCGGGGCCCGCTCCTTGAACGCTTCTTCGGCCCCGAACTCATGGAGGCGTTCAGGGAGGTCAAGGGCGTGTTCGACCCCGAAAACCGCCTGAACCCGGGCAACATCGTCGCGCCCGGGCCGGTCGAGTCGATCACCGAGCACACGCGGACGCGTCCGGCCGGCTCGGACGTCCGCATCCCCGGCGTCGACACCTTCTTCGACTACACCGACCAGCACGGCTTCGACGGCGCCGTGGAGATGTGCAACGGCTCGGGCGTCTGCCGCAAGAAGTCCGGGGGGACCATGTGCCCCTCGTACATGGCCACGCTGGACGAGCGCCACTCGACGCGCGGACGAGGCAACGCGCTTAGACTGGCGATCAGCGGGCAACTCGACTCAGGCGATGGCCGCCCGCTCTGGAACGACGCCGAAACCATCAACACACTCGACCTCTGCCTGAGCTGCAAGGCCTGCAAAACAGAGTGCCCCAGCAATGTCGACATCGCCCGTCTGAAGGCCGAGTACACCGCCCAGCGGTACCGCGAGCACGGCACGCCGCTGAAGGCGAGGATCCTCGCCAATGTCCGCCTGCTCAACCGGCTGGGCAGCCTGACGCCGGGGATCGCCAACGCGATGAACCGGACAAGGCTCGGCAAGTGGGGGGCCTCGAAGCTGCTGGGCGTTGACACGCGCCGGTCGATCCCGGCCTTCTGCCGCCCGCTTTCGAAGGCGTTCCCCGCGTCCCTGTGCAGGCCGGGCAAGCGAGAGGACAAGCCGACGGTCGTGCTCTTCGGCGACTGTTTTACGGGGTACAACGAGCGGGATGTCGGCCTCGCGGCCAAGCGGTTGCTGGAGGCCTTCGGCTGCGAGGTCCGCTTCGCAGACGCTGGATGCTGCGCCAGAGCCGCGATCAGCCTGGGGACGCTGCCCCGAGCGATCTCAATGGCCGATCGAACGGCCGCGAAGCTCGCCGAGTGGGTCGAGGCCGGCGCCGACGCGATCCTGTTTCTGGAGCCCTCCTGCCTCTCCGCGGTGACCGACGACTGGATCGACCTGAAGATGCAGACGCCGATCGAGATGCGCAAGCGCATCGCCGAGCGTTCGATGCTCGTCGAGCAGTTCATCGCGTCGCGATGGGAGAGCCTGCCGCGAACGCCTGCGTTCAGAGAACCAGAGGGCGAGGTCGTCCTGCACGCGCACTGCCACCAGAAAGCCCTGTGGGGGCCGGGCTCCAGCGCCGATCTGCTCAAGAAGGTCGCGGGCGACAGGCTCACCGTGCTCGACACCGGCTGCTGCGGCATGGCCGGATCGTTCGGCTACGACAGGCACCGCTACGACCTCTCGATGAAGATCGGCGAACTCTCACTGTTCCCCGCGATCCGGGAGCGTCGATCCAAGGACGAGGCGTTCACGCTGGTCGCGACCGGCACATCCTGCCGCCACCAGGTCGCCGACGGCCCCGACGATGTCGGCGGCCACCCGCTCCACCCCGTCGAGTGGATGGCGTCGATGCTGAAAGAGTGATCGGCAGAGACAACGATGAGCCGTCACTTGCTCGCGATGAACTTCTCGGCGCTAACGATGTTCTCTTCGGGGATCTCGCCCTGCTGAAACGCGCTGATGTTGCCCATGGTCGTGTCGGCGATGTTGGTCACCGCCTCGCGGGTGAAGAAACCCTGGTGGGCCGTGACAAAGACATTGGGGAAGGTCATCAGGCGCATGAACACATCGTCCTGGATCACCATGTCCGACAGATCGCGGAAGAACAGGTCGCCCTCTTCCTCATAGACATCCAGCCCGAGCGCACCGATCTTCCCGCTCTTGAGCCCGCGGATCACCGCGCCCGTGTCCACCACACCCCCGCGGCTGGTGTTGATGAGCATGAACCCATCCCGCGCGTGCTCCAGCGAACGATCGTTAATCAGGTGGTGCGTCGCCGGCGTCAGCGGGCAGTGCAGCGAGACAATGTCGGAGGTCTCCAGCAGCTCGTCCAGCGGCATGTAAGTCATGCCCAGCTCTTCGCAGGCGGGGTTGGGCTTGGGGTCGGTGGCGTGCAGCTCGCAGCCGAAGCCGTGCATGATCCGCGCGAGCACCTCGCCGATCTGTCCGGTGCCGACGAGGCCGACCGTCTTGCCCTTCAGGTCGAAGCCCATCAGCCCGTCGAGAGAGAAGTTCTGCTCGCGCACACGGTTGTACGCCCGGTGTAGCTTGCGGTTGAGGGTGAGGATCAGGCCCGCGGCGTGCTCGGCGACCGAATAGGGCGAGTACGCCGGCACGCGGGCGACCGTCAGCCCGAGCTTCTCCGCCGCTTCGAGGTCGACATGGTTAAACCCCGCCGAGCGGAGCGCGATGAACAGCACGCCGGCTTCGGCGAGGCCTTTCAGCGCCGCCGCGTCAGCATTGTCGTTGGCGAACAGGCAGGCCGCCTGGCAGCCCTCGGCGAGCTGCGCGGTCGAGGCGTTCAGCGAGGGCTGCAGATAGCGCAGCTCGTGCCCGTGCTGTTCGTTGGCCCGATCGAGGAATGTTCGCTCGATCGCCTTCGTGCTGTAGATCGCGACACGCATCTGAAAGCTCCTCTCATGATCGCAGCAAGCCAAGGGAAATCCCCGGCGAGCGACGGAAAAGCATTGTATGCGGGGGCGGATCTCGCCGATCCTCCCCGAACCCCCGCATATGGTGCCCGCGAGGGCCGAGGTCTACGATCACATGATGCAGCAACGGACAGAGAACCGCAGCGAGCCCGCGTCCGGAGCGAGCGCGGACAGCGCGCCCAAGATCGACCAAGAGCGACTCAGAAACACCTTCGACGCGCTCGCCGCCATCGGCAGGGAAGACGACGGCTCGATCCACCGTCCCGCCTTCACAGACAACGACATGGAGGCCAGGCGTTGGCTGGTCGAAGAGGCCAAGGGCCGCGGGCTCGAAGCGAAGATCGACGGCGCGGGAAATGTCGTCATCCGCTCGCCGCAGACACCGCCCGACGCGCCCGTGGTCATGCTCGGTTCGCACACCGACAGCGTGCCCCACGGCGGCGCCTTCGACGGCGCGATGGGCGTCATGATCGCGCTGGAGATCCTCACCGCTGTCCACGAAGCGGGCCTTGCCGACAAGCACCCGATCGAGGCCGTCTCCTTCAGCGATGAGGAGGGCCGTTTCGGCGGCATGCTCGGCTCGCGCGCCGTCGCCGGCTTGCTCACCCCAGCCGACATCGCCCAGTCGACCGACCTCGAAGGCGTCCGGCTGAAAGAAGCCATGAAGGCCCAGGGCCTCGACGCCGAACAGGCGCTCCGCGTCGCGCGCCGGCGCGATTCGGTCAGGGCATACCTGGAGGTCCACCCCGAGCAGGGGCCGGTGCTCGATACAGAAGGCGCCCCGATCGGCGTGGTGACGGAGATCGCCGGGCTCTTCAAGTGGGCCGTGGCGCTCAAGGGACGCGCCGACCACGCGGGATCAGCCCCGATGCACCTCCGGGCCGACGCGTTCGGCGGCCTCGCAGAGTTCGCCGGCGAGATCCCGAGGCTCCTCGAAGAGCACGGCACCGACGCCGCGGTCGCCACCATCGGACGGGCCTCACTCCGACCGGGCGCCGCCAACAGCGTGCCCGCGGTCGCCGAGTTCTCGCTCGATGTGCGCGACGCCGAATCGGAAACGCTGAAGGAACTCGGCGCGGCGATGCGGAGGGCGCTCAGCGCCATCGCGCGCCGCCGGGGCCTGATGTTCGAGTTCGACATCATCGAGGAGATCGAGCCGAGGCCCTGCAGCGAAGAGATGATCGAAGCGATCGAACGGGCGATCAAGAAGCGGGGGATCGAGCCCCGGCGCATGCCCAGCGGCGCCGCCCACGACGCCCAGATGATCGCCTCCATCGCCCCGATCGGCATGATCTTTACCCCCAGCGTCGGCGGACGCAGCCACTCGGCCGCAGAGTGGACGCAGTGGGAGGATGTCGAGCTCGCCGCCGATGTCGCCTTCGACGCGGCCATGGAGCTCAGCGCCGACAACACCAAGAAGAAAGCGGAATAACACGCATGATCGACGACAACGAGCTGACCGGACGCTTGAACCCGGACTTCATCAACATCGACCCCCTCGAGCCGACCTACCGCGAGGCGCTCGACGAGGTCGACGCCCACATCCGCGAAGAGCTCCGAGAAGAGACCGCCCTGCTCTGCATCGATATGCAGTTCCTCGACGCCGCCCGGGGCCACGGCGTCTTCGCCGAGGGCGCAATCTCCGGCGTCGACCCCGAGGCGCAGGAGTACTACTTCACCATGCTCGAAGAGGTGGTGGTGCCCAATGTCGCCCGCCTCCAGAAGGCCTTCAGAGAGCGCGGGCTGGAGGTCATCCATGTCCGCATCCAGTCGATGACCCAGGACGGGCGCGACCGCGGGCCGCAGCACAAGCGTCTGAACCTCCACGCGGCGCCGGGATCGAAAGACGCGGAGTTTCTCCCCGAGATCGCGCCCGTCGACGACGAGATCATCATCAACAAGACCGCCTCGGGCGTCTTCAGCTCGACCAATCTCGAATACATCCTCAACAACCTGGGCATCAAGGCGCTCGTCGTCGTCGGCGTCTACACCGACGAGTGCGTCTCGACCACCGTCCGCAACGCCAGCGATCTTGGCTTCGACACCGTGCTGATCGAGGACGGGTGCACCTGTGTCACCGAGAACCGCCACCGCTTCACCGTCGACACGCTCAACGGTCGGTATGTCAGCGTGCTGACTACCGAGCAGATGCTCAAACGCCTCGGCCGCTATTCCCCCGTGCCCAAGTCGGGGCGCAACGGCGCCGCCGGCTGAGAAGTTTTCTCGCCTTTCCTGTTCATGAAAACGCCCCCGCTCGCGGGGGCGTTTGTCACGATTGAAGCATGGGGCGCGATCGGGCCCGCCCGATTCAGCGACGCCGACGCGCCGCGGCCAGCCCGCCCAACGCCAAGAGCGCCAAGGCCCCAGGCGCAGGAATGATCATGGCGAACGCGCGGATGTCGCCCTCGAACACGCCCGTCCCGACGATCGACCCGTCCTCGGTGATGCCAAGAGCACCAGAAAATGTATTCGTCAACAGGTCCCAGCCCGACGCGGGGTCGATCAGATCACCCAACGCGTAGGTCGTAGTTCCGTCGAACAGGAACGGCACGGCGAACTGGCCGCTGGCGATCCCGACCACCCAGCCGTCGGAGTTCACAGCCCGCGCGATCCCCGAGCTGGTCCCCGCCGGCAGCGGGATTTCGACCATCCCGTCCGCCTGCGTCCAAATGAACGGCCGGCCCGATCCCTGATTGAGCATGCTCGAACCGACCACATGCCCCGCGTTGCTCACGCCGAAAGCGAGAGCCCCGTTGGCGTCCGGCAGCGCCCCGACCTCGAACGAGGTCCCCGTGGAGCTATCGAACACGAAGCCGACATTGCGGGCCGCGTTGTCGGGGTCGATCCCCTGGCCGACCGCCCATCCGGAATCGTTCACGCGGAAGGCCGTCCGCATCCTCGCGCCGCCGGAGGTCGGCGCCGTGACCACCGAGGCCACTCCAGAGGTGTCCCAGACCACGGCGGACTCTTCGCTGCCCCCGCCGACGGAACCGACCGCGACGCCCGCACTGTTCACATCGTTCGCCCGCCCGACCGTGAACGATCCCGGCAGGTCCATCTGAAAGAAGGCCCTGTTGACCCACATCACCGGCAGCGGATTCGACCCGAAGAAGGTCGCCGAAGCTGTCCCGACCACCACGCCCGAGTCGTTGGCCCCGTTGGCGACATTGAACGCCCTGTCGGGCAGGTTCGGGAGGGCGTTCAGCCCCCCGGTCTCGGTCCAACTGAACGCCTGGTTCGAGACGCCCTGCGACCGCCCGACCGCGATGCCCCCGGGTGAAACCCCCAGTCCCTGCGACCCGATGTCGCCCGGATCGACGACGCCGATGTTAAAGATGTCGTACGATGGTTGGGCCGAAACGACACCGACCCCGGACGCGGCAACAATGCCCGCGGCAAACGCGCTCGTGCAACCACGCATATCTGGCTCCTGATTCGTTGATCTCGGGCCGGGCCGGCGCAAAGCCGGGCGCTCGACCGCTCTCTCCTGTCAGCACTGAGGCTAGCAGGCCACAGCGGGCGGCACAAGAGAAATCGTAAACATTTACGCCATCGCGCACCCGACGCCGCTTCCCAAGCACCAATCATGGCTGAACTCACCGAAACCACGCCCGAAGCGATCCACTCCGATCTGGCGTCCATCGCCACGACGCTCGGCGGCACGCTGACGGCGGTGATCGACGCGATCCCGGGCGGCCCGCACCGCCCGACGCCGCTCGCCCGCAAGCTGGGGATCAGCCGCGTCACGGCCAGCAAGATGCTCAACGCCCTGGCCCGCCCCAACCCCTACGAGATGCTGCAGGACATCCCCGGCCCAGAGTCGCTGCGGGCGGTGACCGCCGCCGCCCCGGACCTCGGGGCGGACGCATCGCTCGTCCGCGAGGCGGAAGACGCGATCGACCGCTTCGCGCAGGTGATCCGCCGGCAGTTCGGCACGCGAGCCGCCCTCAACGCGGCGATCTCCCCCCGCAGTGCCAACCTCCAGGCCCGCGTCGAGCAGTCCAGCCGCTACGAGGTCTTCAAGGGCATGCGCCAGATCATGGGCGTCGAGGCGGAGACCTGGTTGACGAGCATGATCTTCGCGCCCTCGCCGGCCGACCCGATGGCGATGTCGATCACGACGATCCACGGCGCGATGCGCCTCCGGCGCCTCCGCCCCGATGTGCCGATCTACTTCACTTTCGGCCCGCCCAAGCAGCACAACGCCCAGAGCCCCGAACTCCCTTCAAGCCCGTTCGAGCTCAACGAGTTCTGCACCAACACGCCCGCGACGATGGAGACGGAGGTCGCCGCGGGCCAGCTCGTCCACCGCCTCGCCCACGACAAGCTCGGCAAGGAAGCGGTGGTGGACATGCTCGCCGCGAGCCACAACCCGCGCGGCGCCCCGCGCTACGCCAGCCCAGAACGATCCAAGGGCGGTGTTTCCGCTTTCGTCGACATCCCTGTCAAGAACATGGTCTGCGACGCGCTCGTGCACGCGGATCTCTTCCCCGGCTCGACGCCCGAGCTCCTGGTCTACAACCCCGGCGCCCGCGGCCCGGCCAACCCCAACGACCCGCGCCGCGACATCGACCTTATCGCTGTGCCCGAAGAGATCGAGTACCTCGGCAAAGCCGAAGACCGCTTCGACCTCGCCGAGGCCCCGCGATACCCGGACATGGTCGCAAGGATGTGCGCCCAGATCGGCCACGACCACAGCGAGTTCCGCCTCTTCCGCCTGCGGATGGCCTACCCCGTGACCGCCTTCCAGTTTGTGATGGCCTTCAGGGCCCCGCCCGCGCCGGCAGGCTGAGAAGCGGGCCGAAGCCGGCGGTCTTGGATCCGAACTCTCCCATCTGAAATCTCAGATCTGAGATTTCAGATCCCGCCGCTGACACCAGTCTGTCAGCCCGCCAATCGACACCCGAACAGATCCGCTTGCCAAGGCGTTTGGGCTCTGGTACAGTCCGCCCGCCGGGCCCGCGAAGAGCGCCGCCCCCGGCCGCGAGGACGCCCGCGTGGGCGTGGGCAACGGATTCTGCCCGCTCTCGCGACAGCAGCGCTTGTCAGCCCGTCGGCGTCACCTCTCGACTGAGAGCCGGCGCGGGGCCAGAGTTGCCCGGATCTTTGTTCGCCGCACGCCCCGATCGGGCGTGCGTCCAGCGGAGCGTTCGGGCGGGAGAATCGCAGGATGGCACGCAAGCCCTCAACCGCCGCTTCCAAGAGCACCCCCAGCAGCACACCGGATACCGCCCCCCAGAGCGATGCTGGCACGGCCCAGGCCGTGATGGACGCCCCGACGCCCGGAGCGGCCCCAGCCGAGCCCAAGGCGCCCGCTCGCCCGGAGCTCAAGCCCGACAAGGAAAAGCTCGCCGCCCTCGACCGCGCCCTCTCGCAGATCGACAAGGCCTTCGGCAAGGGCTCGATCATGCGCCTGGACGAGGACGCCTACCTCGCCATCCCGGGCATCTCGACCGGGGCCCTCAGCCTCGATCTTGCCCTGGGCGGCAAGGGCATCCCCAAGGGACGCATCGTCGAGGTCTTCGGCCCCGAGTCTTCGGGCAAGACAACCCTCGCCCTGACCGTCGCCGCCGAGGCCCAGAAGAAGGGCGGGGTCGCCGCCTTCATCGACGCCGAGCACGCCCTGGACCCGACCTGGGCCCGCAAGATCGGCGTGAACATCGACGACATGCTCGTCAGCCAGCCCGACACCGGCGAGCAGGCCTTGGAGATCTGCGAGCTGCTCGTCCGCTCCAACGCGGTCGATGTCATCGTGATCGACTCCGTCGCCGCCCTGATCCCCCGCGCCGAGATCGAGGGCGAGATGGGCGACACCGTCGTCGGCCTCCACGCCCGCCTGATGAGCCAGGCGATGCGCAAGCTCACCGGCGTCATCGCTCGCAGCAACTGCACCGTCATCTTCATCAACCAGATCCGCGAGAAGATCGGCGTCATGTTCGGCTCGCCCGAGACCACTACTGGCGGGCGCGCGCTCAAGTTCTACGCTTCCGTCCGCGTCGACATCCGGCGCATCGGCTCGATCAAGGAGGGCGATGTCGCTGTCGGCAACCGCGTCCGCGCCCGCGTCGTGAAGAACAAGGTCGCCCCGCCCTTCCGCCAGGCCGAGTTCGACATCATGTTCGACGAGGGCATCTCCGCTTCCGGCGACCTCATCGACCTCGGCGTCGAGGCCAAGGTCTGTCAGAAGTCGGGCGCCTGGTTCAGCTACGGCGAGGTCCGCCTCGGCCAGGGCCGCGAGAACTCCAAGCAGTTCCTCAAGGACAACCCCGACCTCGCCGACGAGATCCGGCGCAAGGTGCTCGAGATCCGCATCCCCAAGAAGGCGCCGCCCGCCGAAACACCCACCGAAACACCCGCTTCCTGACCGATCGCGGGGCGGACCGGAGGGCGGGGGCGTTGCCGATCAGAACGACCCCGCCTAAGGTTCCCGTCCCACGCGGATGTGGCGGAATTGGCAGACGCGCTAGGTTCAGGTCCTAGTGGGGGTAAAACCCCGTGGAGGTTCGAGTCCTCTCATCCGCACTGCTCGACGACGACGCCCGGCGACCCCGGGCGTCGTTTGTTTTTGAGCGACCGGCGGCCCGCCCGGGCGCCGCGGGCGCCCCCGTCGGACGCAGCAGCGGCGCAAGAAAACAGGCCGCGTCCCGGGCGGGGCGCGGCCTGCGTGTGGATCAACAAGGCGGAGGTGATCAGCGGCTGGCGGTCTCGGTGTCGGTGCCGGTGATCAGGGGGAGGACGACATCGCCGGGCAGGCCGAGTGAGCCCATGAGGGCCGCGGCGGCCTGACCTTCGAGCCCGTCGGCGTTGCGAACGACCGAGACGAGCACATCGACCTGGGCGGGGTTGAGCATGTTGCCGAAGCGGCGTGCCGACGCCGCGGTGTAGTTCAGCAGCTCGATCCGCTCGATCCCGCTGCCGCCGAGCGCCGCCTCCATCAGGGCGGCCTGGACGCGGGACTGGTTGACGCGGCTGAGCACCTCGGCGACCGCGAAGCGGGTCTGGCCGGAGGTCCGGTTCAGGGCCGTCATGAGCGGGACCGCCGCGTCGGCGACATCGAGCACCGGGTTGCCGGAGATGGCCAGGTCGCGGAGCTGCTCGAGCGCCGCGCTGGCGTAGGTCTCCGCCTCACGGGTCGTGATCGGGCCGCCCGACGCGCTGTCGAGCAGGTCGTTCAGGGACTCGGTGAGCTGCTGCTCGGTGATGCCCGACGAGCGAGCGCTGATCGTCGGGTCGCGGTCCAGGCGCTGGCGCAGCTCGGCGAAGGCCTCGCCGCGACCGGTCACCATGATCGGCGCTGCGCCGAGCGCCCGATCGGCGCGGATCCGCTCGACGGTCGCCATGAGCTCGGCCGCGGGGTACTCCAGCAGCACGACATCCACGCCCGGGAGCGTGGCGAGCCTGTCGCCCAGTTCGGCGATATCGCGCCCGGCGACGACCTCGTAGCCCTTGCCCTCCATGAAGCGGCGCAGCGCCCCGCCCCGTTCGTCGTCGAAGGAGACGATGACCGCGATGCGCCGGGAGGCGTCCAGAACGGCCGAGGCGAGGATCGGGACCACACGCTCGGCGCCGTCGAAGTTCACATCCGGCTGGCTGGCCGCGAGGGCGACCGCCGCCTCGTACTGCACGCGACGGTTGGGGTAGCGGAGGGCCTCCAGCAGCGGGCGGCGGTCCTGGCTGCCGGCCATGGTCACCGGCGAACGCATCGCCCGCGAGCCCGCCGTCGCCTCGATCGCCTCGATCGCCCGACGCGACAGGCGCGTGTCACGGCGATCGAGCGCACGCCCGAGCACCCACTGGGCGTTCTCGTTGCCAAGGGCGACGGCGTAGTACATCGCCTCGGGCTTGTCTGCGGGGTAGAGGCCGGTCTCGTAGCCGTCGGGGGTCTCAAGCTCGCGCTTGAGGTTCGAAGCGACCCAGAGGGGCAGGGCCTCGTTGTTGTCGGTGCGGTGGCGGAGCGAACGGGCTGAGAGGCGCATCGCCATCAACTCGTGGTAGACCTCCGTGCGGACCGCCTCGGGCATCAGGCGTCCGCCCGCGCCGAAGGTCCAATAGAGCTGGTATTCCTCGTCGGGGAAGCTGGTGACGACGCGGGCCTCGTCGTAGTAGCGCTCGGCCAGCTCGTAGAAGGCCGTCGCGACATCGCCCGAGGGCAGGTTGCCGCCCAGGAGCTCGCGGATCGCCCCGGCGCACGCCTGGCGGACCCGGTCGCTGTTGGTTGACTCGTGCAGCTCGAAGACGAAGGGGAGCCACGCCTCGTGGCGGACCTCACGCAGCAGGCCGACCAAGAGCACCTGGCGGTCGGATGAGAGCTCCGAAAGCGCGACCGAGAGCGGGACGACCGCCTGGCGGCCGAGATCACGCAGGACCGTCCGGGACTGGGCCCGCAGGATCGGGTCCTCGCTCTGCATGTACGCCTCGAAGAGCTGGGGAACGGCGTACTCGCCGGCGAAGACCAGCCGGTCGCGGGCGAGGATACGCCCACGCTGCGGGCCGGTCAGCAGCTCGATGTTGCGGGCGATCTCCGACGGGCGCCGGGCCTGCTGGCGTCGACCGGTCTCGTAGAGCTGGTCGATGTCATCGGCGATCCTGCGGAGCCCTGGGTCCTGAATGACCCGTCGGGCGCGGGCGATGGCGTTCTCGAACCGCTCCTGCTCGCGGGTCTCCGAGACGATGGCGACGAATCGCTCGCCCTCGTATCCGCGCCTGAGAATCTCGGCCCCATAATCGGCCGCGACCTCGTAGGCGTCGATCTGTACGAAGTAGATGAAATCTCTGACAAGCTGGGCGTCAGCGAGCTGGCCCGGCTCTGTCGGTTCCTCTGCCCCGAGGGGTTGGGCGATGGTCGCGTTGTAGGGGGCGGCAAGAGCGGCGCCGGACAGCGCGATGAGCGCGAGCCGGGTGAGCGGTGATCGTCGCACGGCGGACTCCTGGTGGACGGTCCAAAGGGGATCGGGTCTGTCGCCAGAACCCGGAGCAATCAGCCCCGAGCCTGGCACACGCGGGCCACGCCGACCCGCGCGGGCGTGTTGTTCCGGTACGCTTCCGGCCGGAAACGGATGCGACTGTCAACGACGCCACCCGTACCGGCACGCAAGGGTAGCAAGATACAAACCCTTGTGCGGCGGTGTCAATGCGTCAGACCCTGCCCCGGTTCCGGAAAGGGCAGGTCCCAGTACCTTCCTGAGGCCGATCGGGGGGGTCGCACCGTCAAGAACGGACAGGCCGACGCCGATGGATGGGCCGCCAGCGCGGTTTGTTCCCCGCGCAACGACCACGACATCGTCCGATTCTGCCCCGAGGTGCGAACAAATGCCAATCGATAAGGATGTCCTGACCACCGGTGAGGTCGCCAAGATCTGCAATGTCGCGCCTCGGACAGTGTCCAAGTGGTTCGATACCGGCCAGATCAAGGGTTACCGGATCCCAGGCTCGAAGGACCGACGAATCCCCGTCAGCGAACTCGTCCGTTTCATGCGGGAGCACGGCATCCCCATGGACGGCCTCAACACAGGCCAGACCCGGGTCCTCATCGTCGACGACGAGCGCGAGGTTGTCGAGACGCTCCAGAAGGTCCTCAACGAGCAGACCAACTACGAGGTCGAGACCTCGATCTCCGCCTTCAACGCGGGGATGACCTGCGAACGCTTCCGGCCCCATGTCCTGCTCCTGGACATCCATCTGGGCGATCAGGACGCCAGAGCCTTCGCCGACGCCATCCGGGCGAACGGCAGCCTTTCGGCGACCCGGATCATCGCCATGAGCGGCAAGCTCACCGACGGGCAGGCCCAGGGCCTCCGCTCGGCCGGCTTCGACGGCTTTCTCAAGAAGCCCTTCCAGATCCGACAGGTCGTCGAGGCGATCGAGCGGGCGACCGCGATCGCCGCCTGATCGCAACCGATTTCATGCACACAAAGACGCCGGGCCCGAGGGCCCGGCGTCTTGTCATGGACTCAATCGCGACCCAGCTCGGCGAGCCGGGCCACCCGGTCTGCCGATCGGGTTCACTTCAGCGAGACGAGGTAGCGGGCCAGCAGTTCACGGGCCGCGTTCAGGTCCCGCTTGTCGATCATCTCGGTGACGGTGTGGATATACCGGGTGCCCACGGTGATGCCGATCGCGCGTGCGCCGGCCGCGGCCTGCTGGGCCGCCGCCCCGTCCTGACCGCCCCGGGCCAGGATCGACCGCTGGTGGGTGATGTTGTGCTCTTTGGCGACGGCCTCGAAGTCACGCACCAGGCCGGCGTCGGAGATAAACGAGGAGTCCTTGATGTGCACGACCACGCCCTCGCCCTGTCGGGAGACGGCCTCGTGGGCGGGGATGCCCGGCGTGTCGCAGGCGAGGGTCACATCGATGCCGATGCCGATGTCGGGCTTGACGGAATAGGAACTGGTCTTGGCGCCGCGGAGGCCGACCTCCTCCTGCACCGTAAACGACACGACGATCTCGCAGGCGTGGTCCCCGCCGAGTTCGGCGAGCCGGCGGATCGCCTCGATCCCCAGCCAGCAGGCGACGCGGTTGTCCAGCGCCTTGGAGACGACCTTCTCGCCGACCTCGATCAGCGGCTCGTCCATCACGACATAGTCGCCGATCTTCACCCGCTTCTTGACCGTCTCGGCGTCGACGCCGAGGTCGATGAAGAACTCCTTGGTCTCTGGCACCTTGGTCTTGTCTTCGGGGCTGGCGATGTGGACCGGCCGCCCGCCGGGGTTCATGACCGCTTTGTACTGTCCCTCGTCGGTGATGAGCAGCACGCGCCGGCTGAAGAGGTTGCGCGTGTCGAACCCGCCGACCGGGTCGACATACACGAACCCCTTGTCGTCGATGTGGGAGACAAGGAAGCCGATCTCGTCCATGTGGCAGAGGAGCATGACCTTCTTGGCGTCGCCCGAGCCGCCGCGGGGCTTGCGCCTGGCGATCAGGTTGCCGAGCGGGTCGGTCGTCACTTCATCGAAGAGCCCCTCGATCTCTTTCTCGATGAGGGTACGGACGCGGTCCTCACGCCCGGGCACGCCGGGCGTCTCGCAGAGTCGCTTGAGCAGATCAATGTTCACCTTCGGCTCCTGTCTGGCTCGGTTGTTCGGAGCCAACCATAGCCGCGGCGCACGGGCGCGTACCATCGCGCGGCGAGCCCCATCCGAACAGCGTCCGGAGAGACCATGGCGACAATCAGCCCGCTTCGAGACAGGCACGAACGCGCCGGGGCGGCGTTCCTCCCCTGGGGAACGCCCGAGAACGCTGTCGAGGTGGTGGAGACCTACGGCGAGGTCGCCATCGAGTACGCCGCGATCCGCAGGGGATGCGGGCTCATCGACCTGCCCGCCCGCGCCGTCGTCGAGATCACCGGCGCCGACCGCGTCGACTTCCTCAACCGCATGCTGACGGCGCCCCTCGCGGGCGTCGGCCCGATGCATACCCGGCGGTCGTTCTGGCTGAACCGCAAGGGACGCATCGACGCCGACCTGCGTTTGGTCGAACTCGGCGACCGGATGCTTGTGGATGTCGATAGTCATGCCGCGGGGCGGCTGGTTTCCACACTCACCGACTTTGTCTTCACCGAAGAGGTCGAGATCAGGGACCGTTCGTCGGAGCTGCACCGCTTCGGCCTGCATGGACCGACGGGGCCGGCCCTGCTCGAAGCGTGCGCCGAACTGGTCGAGGGCGAAACGCCGTCGGCGCTCAAGCCCGGCTCGGGCTGCGTGCTCCGCATCGCGGGGCACAGGGTCGTCGTCGAGCGAGACGATCTTTGCGGAATCTGCGGCCTGCACCTGACCTTGCCCGTCGGCGGCGTCGAAGAGGTCTTCGAGACGCTCGTCCGCACGGGCCACACCGAGCACGGGGCCGCACGGGCCGAGCGGGAACTGGCCGGAGAAGAAGCGGGGGGCTTCCGCCTGCGTCCGATCGGGTGGGCGGCGTTCAATGTCGCGCGGATCGAGGCGGGGACTCCGCTGTACTACATCGACTACGGGCCCAACTCGCTGCCGCACGAGACGGGGGTGGTCGAGGACCGCGTTTCGTTCACCAAGGGCTGCTACCTCGGGCAAGAGGTTGTGGCGAGGATGCACTCGCGGGGAGGCGTGAAGCAGCGGCTTGTCGCGCTCCGGTTCCCGTCGCTGGGCGCGATCCCTCCGGGCGACCCGGGCCCCCAGCCGGAGACGGGCTCTGCGATCCTGCCGCACGACGCGCCGCCGGACGCAAAGCCCGTGGGCGCGGTGACGAGCTCGACGATCAGCCCGATGCTCGGCGGCGAGTTGATCGCATTGGCGATGGTCAGGTCGGCACACACTGCGCCGGGCACGAAGCTCCTCGTGCAGGCGATCGGCGAAACGGGCGAGACCATGCTCGAAGCGGTCGTTCAGCAGGAGATGAAGTTCCTGCAGCAGTAGCGACGCGTTCCGATTCTGTGCCGCCAGTGCTACAGGTCTTTGGGTGGGGGTGCGGACTACGCGTCGAGCAGGCGCCTGTAGCGCAGCTCGACATCCTCGCCGAGTCGCTTGACATGCGCCAGCCTGTACCGCCTCGCGTCGCTCAGTCGCGGCGCCGCGTGCCCGATCGCGGCGGTTCTCGCTTCGTCGTCGGCCATCACCATCGGCGCGACATAGACCAGCGCCTCGTCGACGAGGTCGGCCGCGAAGAACGCGCCGAGGAGGCCCGGCCCCGCTTCGATCATCAGCGTCGAAACCCCGTGGCGTTCGGCCAGCGCACGCAGCATCAGCTCGAGATCGAGGCGGCCGTTCAGGCGGTCGGGCACGCCCATGATCTCGACGCCGGCCGCTTCAAGCTCCTGACGCCTATCGACCATGATCTGCGCCACGGCCAGATCCTTCGAGCAAGCGAGGATTGTCGGCGTCTGGTGCGCACTGCGCACAAGGGCTTTGTCCAAAGGGGTGTCCATCTGCGTGTCGACGATGATTCGTTTGGCAACACACCGGATGCGACGGACGTCTCGGGCGGTCAGCATCGGGTCGTCGCAGACGACGGTGCCGATCCCCGTGACCATCGCGTCGACCTTCGCGCGAAGCCCGTGAACTCGCCGGCGCGAGCGTTCGTTCGAGATCCACTGCGAGGCGCCGGTGCGTGTGGCGATCTTGCCGTCGATCGACTGGGCCCACTTGGCGATCACCCAGGGCAGGCCGGTGCGGACGCGTTTGACAAACGGATCGGACAGATGCGTCGCCAGCGGGCTGTCCAGGCAGAGCTCGGTCTCGACGCCCGCTTCATGAAGCAGAGCCGCCCCGCCCCCGGAGACCTCGCCCGGGTCCGGCCGGGCGTAGAAGACCTTTGCGATCTTGGCCTGCAGGATCGCCTCGGTGCAGGGGGGCTGCTTGCCGGTGTGGCCGCAGGGTTCGAGCGTGACGAGCATCGTCGCCCCGGCCGGGTCGTGGCCCTGCCTTCTGCACGACTCCAGGGCCTCGCGTTCGGCGTGGAGGTCGCCGAATCGTCTGTGGTGGCCGATCCCGAGCACCTCGGCGTCGCGCACGACCACCGCCCCGACCATCGGGTTGGGCTCGACCATGCCGGTCGCGCGCAGGGCCGCCATCGCCGCCCTGTCCAGATAAGCCTTGCAGTCGTCGCGCTTCACGGACCAAGCGTAACCCGGCTCGGGCTCACGCGATGCGGATCATCGCCTCGCGGTCTTGGGGGGTCAGCGCGGGCGACGCGTCCAGCAGCCAGCGTTTGGCGTCCTGCCGATAGCCGGCCGTGGGCTTGAGTTCGGGCATGAGCCCCGACCAGTGGCGGTTGAAGCGGAGCATCGCCAGCTCGCGGACCAGCTTGGCGATCATCGAGGCGAGGGCGGTGGGGAGGTGCGTCCCGTCCGCCTCGGGGGTGAAGATCACGATCAGGCCGTTGCCGCAGTCGTAGCGGCGGGAGGCTGGCGTGCGATCGGTCTCGGTGACGGTTCGGCCGAGGGCTTGTTCGAGCAAGGCTCGATAATCCGTCCTGCCCCCGAGGCGGTCGCAGACCACGCGGACGGGGAGGCTCTGCTCCCGGGCGAGCGAGTCGATTCGGCGCAGGTGCGCCTGGACGCCGGCGCCGACCGCGGCCGCCTTGGTGCCCGCCTCTCGGACGCGCCGGTTAAAGTCCGTTTCGTCGATCAACGCGCACCCCAAGAGCACCGGCTCGACGCCCGCCTTTGAGCACGCGGCGCCGAGCAGGTTCGCGTCGATCCCCGCCGACCCGGGCGCCGAGGCCAGCGGCATCGCGACCGCCTCGCCCCCGTACCAACGCTGCGGCCCCCAGCGTGCGCCGAGGGTTTCGATCAACTGCGCGTCATTTCTGACATCCGCGCCCGTCCGGCGCAGCACCGCGAGCACGGTTCTTTCAAGGTGCATCAGCGGGTGGCGGGTTTTCAGGCTGTTGGAGAGCTTGAGCTTCTTTGAGTCACCGATCGGCAGTCGGTTCTCCGCCCCCGCAGCGTCCTTGCAGACCGCAGACGCGAGCGACTTCCAGAGGTCCGGCGGCGGATCGCCCTCGTTCCAATCTCCGACGCGGAAAGCCGACGCGCCGACCGACAGCGGGCCCAGGAGTGGGCCGTAGCCGGCTTCGTCGATTCCGCAATAGAGCATCGCCATGAGAAGTGCAGGGTACCTCGTCGTCGGCGGGCCGGCCGATTGTCGACACCGCGGTCAGGACCGATACGCACGCCCTCGGCGCGTCCCGCGGGGGCCGCTCGCTCGGTACAGGGCCCGCATCCGGTACAGGCGGACCCGTCCCGGGGTCATGGCGGGTCTGGGCGTGAACCCGCCGCTGAAGGGGGCCGATCCAAGCTTTGCCGCGGCAGTGACCGGAACGCGTGTTGCGTCCGGGCCGCGGGTGTCCGTCGGCCGGGGAGGAGTTGCCGCCGGACGCTCCCGGGTTTGTTTCCCGGGACGGTTGCGGAAGCGGGGTTTTGATCAAGCCCTTTGTAAGGAGGCGCAGCATGCAGCGCAAGCGGAATCGTCGGAAGAACGCGTTCACCCTCGTCGAAATCCTTATTGTTGTCGTGATCCTCGGCATCCTTGCCGCGATCGTCGTCCCGCAGTTCACCAGTGCGGCCGATGAGGCCCGCGAGTCGAACATCGCCTCGCAGGTCAGCTCGATCCAGAGCCAGATCGAGCTCTTCCGTCAGCGTGAGGGCAGCTACCCGACGCTGGCGCAGCTCCAGGCCGAACCGGGCGACGCCACCCTCGGCGCGACCTTCGGCGTCCTTGTTGACAACGAGTACCTGCGGTCCTCGCCCCGCCACCCGAACCCCGGCGCTCTGAACGCCGACGCGGTCACCAACTTCTCCGGTGACGGCCCCTGGCGTTACGACGAGACCACCGGCCGCTTCGGCGCCATCGGCCTGTAATCAGGCCTGACACTGGGACGGGGAGGATTTCGGCGGGGGGGGGGCGGGCCGCCGCCCCCCCCCCCC
>JAFIFZ010000042.1 GCA_020831775.1 Phycisphaerales bacterium | reverse complement strand
GGCGGACTTGAACCGCCGACACCCGCATTTTCAGTGCGGTGCTCTACCAACTGAGCTACCTGCCCCTCGATCAGCCCTGTCGGGCGATCGGCAGGGCCAACTTTACCAGCGGACCGCGACAGGTCAACCGCCCGCCGCAGGGGGGCGGTAGTAGGGAGAGGGCCGAGCAGGCGAGCAGGAGAGCCGACGGCGGATGCTCATTCCTGGACGCCGATCCCTGAGGCGAAGCCGAAGGGGCGGGTCTCCTGCTCGCCTGATCACCTCTCAACTGCTCTCGCCAGCCTCCGGCTGGCGATCCCGCTACCATGCCCGCGATCATGGTCAGTACCCCTCCCGAAGCCGAACGCCCCCAGTCGCCCGCCGCGACGACGCCCGCAGAGCCCCTGCTCGATGTCGTCGACCTCAAGACCCACTTCCCGGTCCGCACCGGCGTCCTCCAGCGGATTACCGGTTGGGTGAAGGCCGTCGATGGCGTCTCCTTCAAGATCGGCAAGGGCCAGACCCTCGGGCTGGTCGGCGAGTCCGGCTGCGGCAAGACCACCGTCGGACGCACCCTCCTCCGCCTGATCCCCGCCACCGAAGGGACTGTGACCTTCGAAGGCCGCAATGTGCTCGAAGCCAACGCCAAAGAAATGCGGCGGCTCCGGCGCGAGATGCAGATCATCTTCCAGGACCCCGCCGGCAGCCTCAACCCCCGCATGCGGATCAGCGCCATCGTCGGCGAGCCCCTCGAAGTCCACGGCCTCATCAAGGACAAGGCGGAGCTCCGCCACCGCGTCGAAGAGCTCTTGGAGCGTTGCGGCATGCCCCGGGCCGCCGCCGACCGCTACCCCCACGAGTTCTCGGGCGGTCAGCGTCAGCGAATCGGCATCGCCCGGGCCCTGGCGCTGGACCCCAAGTTCATCGTCTGCGACGAGCCGACGAGCGCTCTGGATGTCTCGATCCAGGCCCAGATCATCAACCTGCTGACCGACCTCCAGAGCGAGTTCGGCCTGAGCTACCTCTTCATCAGCCACGACATGGCCGTGATCCAGCATGTCTGCAAGGAGATCGCGGTGATGTACCGGGGCAAGATCGTCGAGCACGGCCAGCGCGAGCAGATCCTCGGCGAGCCCCGCCACGACTACACCCGCTCGCTGCTCTCGGCCGTGCCCGAGCCGGACCCGCGATCGGAGCGAAAGCGGGTCGTGTTCTCGGGCGGGGCGATGTGAGGGCCACCCGGGCAATGCCGGAAGCGGCGGATCGTTGACCCATCCGGCCCCGGGCGCTTGAATCTCCCGAACCGATCCATTCCGTGGCCCCGCGAGGTCGCAGACACGCACTGGAAGAGCCGATGATCCCGCTCGCCTTCATCCCGCACCTCGGCACGCAGGAACTGGTGATCATCCTGATCATCGCCCTGCTGATCTTCGGCAGGCGCCTGCCCGAGGTCGGCAAGAGCCTGGGCAAGGGCATCGTCGAGTTCAAGCGGGGCGTCAAGGGCATCGACGACGAGATCGAGGCCGAGTCGGACAAGCCCGCCAAGCGCGAGCCCCGCTCCGAGCAGACGCCCCCGAATGTGCCCCCCGCCTCCCTGCCCGACGCGGCCCCGCCCGCCGACTCGACCCTGCCCTCCTCCGGCTCGACCGGCGCCGTGCCCCACGAGCCCCCCCAGGCGCCCAGGGCCCAGCAGTCCTGACGCAAGCGTCCCGCGACCGGCCGATCCGGACTGGCCGATCGGCGGGGTCGGTGGCTATCCTTGGCGGATCTGCGACAAAGACATCCAAAGGCGAGGTAGCTCAGCTGGCTAGAGCGCTGGATTCATAACCCGGAGGTCGGGAGTTCAAGTCTCCCCCTCGCCACTGTTCACCGCCCCGGCACACCCGCCGGGGCGTTGTCTTTTTGACTCCGTGGCGATCGAATGCTCTTGCGATCTGAGGCGTTGTCCGCCGCTGAGATTCTCGGATCAGGGGCGCAGGCCGCTGCCTCCCCCAGCGCCCCGCGCCCCACACCCAGCGCCCTGCCGCACAGCGGCTCCGCGTCCCCCCTTGCCCGGGCGGGGATCGACGCTATCCTTCAGGCCCTCAAGAACGCTTTGAGCGACTGGAAGCAGCCATGCCATTCGAGTGCCATTACACCGGTAAAAAGACGACCTTCGGCAAGACCCGGACTTACCGGGGCCAGCGGATCACCAAGGGCGGCTTCGGCCTCAAGCCCACGGGGATCACCCGGCGCGCCTTCCGTCCGAACCTCCAGAAGGTCGACGCGATGGTCGAGGTGCTCGACACCGACGGCAACCCCAAGCTCGACGAGCAGGGCAACCCCATCCGCACCCGCAAGAAGGTCCGCGTCTCGGCCAACGCGATCCGCAGCGGCCTGGTCGTCAAGCCCCTGAAGCGCAAGTACGCCTACACCCGCAAGCAGAAGCAGGAAGGCGCCTGAGGCCCCGGCCCAGCGCCAATCTCCAAGCCCAGTTAGAAAGCCCAGTCAGCAAGCTCCCTCAAACGCCCGGCCCTTTCGGCCGGGTGTTTTTCTTTGGCTTGCCCAACCCGGCTCGCGGGTTCCGAACCGGCGGGGTCAGCCGATCATCCGGTCGAGCAGCCTGTACTGCACCGCCTCAGAAACATGCGATTCCGCGATGGCCTCTGCCCCCTCCAAATCGGCGATGGTGCGCGAGACGCGCCGGATCTTGTCGTACGCCCGGGCGCTGAGCTTCAGCTCGCTCATCGCCTGGCCGAGCACCGCCTCGGCCCGGGGTTCGAGCGGTGCGATCTTGTCGAGCTTGCGCCCGCTCAGGCGGCTGTTGGGCGTCGAGCCCTGGCGCTCGCGCTGGCGGGAGCGGGCCGCCTCGGCCTGCTCGCGCCTCTCTGCGGTCGACATGCCCGAGGCGGGCTGACGCAGACGCTTCCAGGGCACCGCGGGCGCCTCGACATGCAGGTCGATCCGGTCGAGCAGGGGGCCCGACAGCCGCGCGAGGTAGCGATCCATCGCCCGCTGGCCGACCTCGCCCGGGTCGATATCGCCGCGGGGCGTCGGGTTCATCGCCGCCACCAGCATGAAGTTCGCGGGGAAGCGAACCGTCGCCTGCGAGCGGGCGATGGTGACGACATGGTCTTCCAGCGGCTGGCGGAGGGTTTCCAGAACCGTCCGCGGGAACTCGGGCAACTCGTCAAGGAAGAGCACGCCGCCGTGGGCGAGGGAGATCTCGCCCGGTCGCGGGATCACCCCGCCCCCGACGACCGCGGCCGACGACGCCGTGTGGTGCGGGCTGCGGACAGGCCTTGCGTCGACCAGCCCCTTGCCCGGGGGCAGGATGCCCGCGGCCGAGTGGATCCGCGTGATCTCGACCGCCTCATCCGGCGTCAGCGTCGGCAGGACGCCGGGCAGGGCCTTGGCCATCATGGTTTTGCCCGTGCCGGCGGGACCGAGCATGACGAGGTTGTGCATCCCCGCCGCGGCGACGACGATCGCCCGCTTCACCGCCTCCTGCCCTTTCACATCGGAAAAGTCGATCTCGGGCTCGGCCTGGCGCAGGCGGGAGGCGACATCCGGGGTGGGCAGCGGCTGGGGCTCCAGCTCGCCGGTGAGCAGGCCCACCAGCTCGGTCAGCGTGCTGACGGCGTAGACATTGACCCCCTCGACGACCGCGGCCTCCTCGGCGTTCTGGGCCGGCAAAATCACGCCCTCGGCGCCTTCGGACCTCGCCAGAGCCGCGATCGCGATCGAGCCCCGGATCGGGCGAAGGCGACCATCAAGAGCCAGTTCGCCCGCGAAAAGGTGGCGGCGGAGGTCCAGCCCCTCGCCCTCTCGAACCGGGACGACCCCCTGCACCGCCAGCACGCCCACTGCGATCGGCAGGTCGTAGACCGGGCCCTCCTTGCGGACATCGGCGGGGGCGAGGTTGATGAGGAGCTTGCCCTGGGGGAAGGTGTAGCCGGAGTTCACCAGCGCCGCCTCGACGCGCTGGAGGGACTCGGTCACGGCCGCGTCTGGCAGGCCGACAACCGTCCGCTTGTCGATGGCGGAGCGGTCCAGATCGACCTCGACCTCGCAGGGGAGGGCGTCGATGCCGTGAAGGAGCGATGAGCGGACCCGGGCGAGCATGGTCCGAAGCATACCGAACAGGACGCAATCTGAAAAGCGGAGGGGTGTGGGGTGTGGGGCGCTGGGGGGGCGGCCTCCGTCCCATGCCTCGGCCGCGGGCCGAGACCGCCCCCTGCGCCCGGCGCCCTCGCTCCCCCGCCCCGCCGGGGGAGCGAACGGACCGACGAGTGCAGAGGATCGCCCGGCGCGCGCCGATGGTGGATGACTGCGCTCTTTGCAGCGCGGGCGGGGGCGGGCTCCCGCTACGATCGGGCCGGGCGCGATGGATCGCGCCCGCAGTGTCACGCGCAGAACCTGCGCTGCAAATCGATCTGGAACACGGATGGCCGCAAGAGCACGAGCAAAGGCAAGCGATCGTCCCGCCAAGCGCCCCGTTCTGGCCTGGGCGGGCTGGATCACGCTGGGGACGCTCTGGGCGTTGGTGGTGGTCTCGCTGGCGGGCTACCACCCGGCCGACCGCCCCACCTTCATCGTCGACCCGCCCAACAGCGAAGCCGCCAACCCCTGCGGGCTCGTCGGCGCCCACATCGCCCACTGGCTCTACCACGCCTTCGGCTACACCGCCTGGGTGCTGCTGATCGGGGCGGGGGCTGCGGTCATCCTCGTGCTGGCCCGCAAAAGGGTCGACCAGCTGGTGATCCGCTCTGTCGGCCTGGCGCTGGCGGTCGCGTCGCTGGCGGGGATCAACGCGCTGGTGGTGGCGGGCTTCAGCCCGATGCCCGGGCTGGCGGGGGGCGTGTTGGGCGATCGGATCGCCGCGTGGCTCGCCTCGCTCTTCAGCGTGCTGGGGAGCATGGTCTTCCTGACGGGCGGGCTGCTCGTCGGCCTGCTGGCGGCGTGCAACGAGCCGATCGAGGCCGGGGCGAGATGGGTGGCCCATCGATTCGGCCCCGCGGCGAGCGGGACCGCCAAGGGCGCGCGGATCACCTGGACCGCCGCGGCGTCGCTGACCGCCAGGGCGGCCCGCGCCGTCAGGCCGACACCCAAGCCCGCGCTGGTGCGTGTCGACGATCTCGAAGACGACGAGCGGATCGGGCGTCCGGCCAAGCGGTCTGAGCCCGTGATCGAGGCCAAGCCCAAGAAGCACAAGGCCGCCGCGAAGAAGGAGAGCAAGCGGGCCGAGCGCAAGCGCAAGAAGGTCGAGCCGGTTCTTGACGAGGAGGACGGGGGCCTGGGCGGGACCGAGCGCGTGGACATGGAGCCGGAGGTCGCCGTCGAAGCGGTCGGCGCCGACGACTACGAGGACGATGAGTTCGATGACGACGACGACCTGCCGGGCGCTCCGCAGGTCTTCGACCAGGACGCCTTGCGCGAGAAGATCTCCAAGCTGCCGGTGCGCTTTGCGGCCAAGGACCGCAAGACCGCGACCGACTCGGACCTGGAAGACCTGCAGAATGTCGCCGAGCTTGAGGGGTACCAGTTCCCCGGGATGGATCTGCTCGCCGAGCCCGAGGAGAACTTCTCAGAGAAGCTCGAAGGGCTCGTGCGCGAGCAGGCCGAGGCGCTGGAGGCGGCGCTGACGGAGTACCGGATCAACGGCGAGGTGGTCGGGATCGAGTCCGGGCCGGTGATCACGCTCTACCACATCCGCCTGGCGCCGGGCACGCGGGTCAACTCGCTGCAGACGGTCAGCCAGGACATCGCGCGGGCGCTCAAGGCGGTGAACATCCGAATCGTCTCGAACATGGTCGGGCGCGACACCGTCGGCATCGAGGTGCCCAACCCGACGAAGGAGAAGGTGCGCCTGAAGGAGCTGATGTCCAACCGCGAGTGGTTCGGCGACATGAAGCTCCCGATGTTTTTGGGCAAGGACGCGTCGGGCGAGCCTCTGATCGAGGACCTGACGAAGATGCCGCACATGCTCATCGCCGGCACGACCGGCTCGGGCAAGAGCGTGTGCATGAACACGATCATCATGAGCTTCCTCTACACGAAGAAGCCCAACGAGCTGAAGCTGGTGCTGGTCGATCCGAAGATGGTCGAGATGAGCCAGTTCAAGGACATCCCGCACCTGATGTGCCCGGTGGTGACGGAGATGTCCAAGGCGGCGGCGATCCTGGAGTGGGCGGTCAAGAAGATGGACGAGCGGTACGAACTGCTCGCCGAGGCGGGCTGCCGCGACATCGCCGGGTACAACGACATGCCCTGGGAGGAGCTCAAGGAGGCGTTCAGCCCGCGCACGCCCGAGGAGGAGGCGCGGATCCCGCGTCGCCTGCCCTACATGGTCTTCATCATCGACGAGCTGGCCGACCTGATGATGACCAACAAGGAGGTCGAGGGGTCGATCATCCGCATCGCGCAGAAGGCTCGTGCGGTGGGCATCCATCTGATCCTTGCGACGCAGCGTCCGCAGGCGAATGTCGTGACGGGCCTGATCAAGAGCAACATGCCCTGCCGCGTGACCTTCAAGGTCGCCAGCGGGATGGACTCTCGGATCGTGCTCGACCAGAAGGGCGGGGAGCTTTTGCTCGGGCAGGGCGACATGCTCCTGCTCTCGCCCCGCTCGCACAAGCTGGTTCGGAGCCAGGGCACGCTGGTGGACGACAAGGAGATCCGGCGGGTGGTGCGCTTCATGCGCGAGGTCGCGGCCCCCACCTTCGAGCGCCAGCTCATGCAGCTGCGCTCCGGCGCAGACCCCGACGACGAACGCCTGTACGAGAGCGAGAACAACTCCTCGGCGAGCCTTGCTGCGGCCCAGGAAGACCCGCTCTTCGACCGCGCAGTCGAGATCGTGCTGGAGACCAAGCGCGGGTCGGTCAGCCTGCTGCAGCGCCGCCTTGCGATCGGGTACACACGGGCGAGCCGCCTGATCGACCTGATGGGCATCGCGGGGATCATCTCCGAGCACAAGGGCTCGGTCGCGCGCGATGTGATGATCACCGAAGCGGAGTGGGAAGCGATCAAGGAGCTCGCGGCCCAAGAGTCCGCCGGACGACCGCCCGCACAGGGCGAGCTCTTCCCAGAGCCCGCGACCAGTGTCGCGACCGCCGCCGAGGGGTCGGGCGACGAGGACGCCCCGTGGGACGACGACGAGTCGTCGGACGCCGAAGAGGACGAGGAAGCCGAGGGCGAAGACGAAGAGGAATGGGACGGGGACGACGAGGAGGAGATCGAAGACTCCGCAGAAGACGAAGACACCGAGGAAGATGAGGACGCCGAAGAGGACGAGGACGCCGAGGAAGACGCCGAAGACGAGGAAGGCGAGGACGAGGAAGACTGGGAGGAAGGCGAAGAGGGCGAAGACGAAGAGTGGGAGGAAGACGAGGAAGGCGACTGGGAAGAAGAAGACGATGCGGAGGAAGAGCCAGACGAAGACGAGGACGACAAGGGCCGCCAGGGGAAGGTTTCGGCCAACGGCTGAACCCGCCCCGATCGGCCCGGACCTCGGCCCCGTTCTCTGCCGGTTCTCGGCCCAGAACGCCGGGCCTTGGTGAAATCCTGCGGGGCCGCTTCCGAAACCACTGGTCTGGAGGCCCGCGCCGAGAGTGCGGCAGGGCCGGCCGAGATGAGAGTATCCGAAAATCACCCTATCAACAGAGGGTTTCAGCCATGCGGACCATTGCAAGAGCGTCGTTCACCACCGGGCTTATCGCCCTCGCGATCCACGGGTCGGCGGGGGCGCTCGCCTCGCTCCCCTCGGCGATCGACCGGATCCCCGCCGACGCGATCATGGTCGGCGGCTCGTCGGACATCGGGGGCTTCTTTGACCGGGCCCGGTCGATGATGGACGCCGTCGGCGCGGGCGAGGCGGCCGAGGGGCCCCTCCGCCATGTCGCCGGATTCATCGACGCGCCGGGCATGAACCGCAACGGCTCGGCGGCGGTCGGCATCCTCCCGGGCGAGGACGGCGAGATCAACTGGACCGACGACGACGCCAGCACACTGCTGATCGTCCCCGTCACCGACTTCGGCGCGTTCGTGGGGGGGGGGGGGGGCCCGGCCGCCCCCCCCCCCCCCCCCCCCCC
>JAFIFZ010000020.1 GCA_020831775.1 Phycisphaerales bacterium | reverse complement strand
GGCAGGAGAGTGGATCGGCTCAGCCGCCCTGGCGGCGTTCGCGCCGCTCTTCCAGGCGCCGGTCGTCCTGACGGCGCTGGTCGCTGCGGTCGGCGTCGCGGGGAGTGACCTGGTAGAAGGTGTAGACGGACTGGATGAAGGCGGACTCGTGGAGCTGTGCGTTATTCGCCAACTCGGGGGCGTTCTCGAAGCGTTGCTTGGTAATCGAGACCTGGAACTTCTTCTCCTCGGTCTGCTCGATGGCTTCCCAAGGGATGACGTGGGTGTCGGAGCCCATGCCCATGACGCCGCTGGTGCGGAGCGTGACGAAGCCGATGCGCCCCGAGTTGCGGTCGATGACGAGGCGGCGGATCGAGCCGATCTCCTCGGCGTCGGAGGTGACGACCTTCATGCTGTCGAGGTCGGAGACCATCGCGTGCGGCTTGAAGCGATTGTCCTCGTCGGCGGCGGAGCGGTCCCTGCGGTCCTGGTCGCGGCCGGTCTGCTGCTGGTCGCGCTGCTGACGCCCCTCGTCGGCTCCGCGGTCACGGCGGTCCTCTTGACGGTCGGTCTGCTGGCGGCCTTCGCCGCGGCTGCGGTCCGTGCCGAAGGCGCGGTTTGTGCGGTCGATCCAGTTCTCCTCGGCGATCTTGTCGAGATCGCTCTTGTCGAACTCCGGCGCGCTCTCGAGCCGCTCCTTGGTGGTGTTGATGGTGTAGCGATCACTCTCTTCGTCCCAGGTGAAGGCACCCATGGGCACCGCGACATGGTCGCGGTTGAATCCGAGTGTGCCCCCGAAGGTGAGCACGGCGTAGGGCGTCTCGCCCTTGCGGAGGTCGACGACGAGATCGCCGATCTTGCCGAGGCTCTCGCCGCGACGATCGACGACTTCCTTGCCGATGATCTCGCCGGAGAGCACATGCATCGAGCGTGCCTGTGCGTGCTGGTCGGTGTGCTGACGCGTCTCCTGCTGCGTCTGCTGCTGCTGTTGCTGACGCTGCTGGTCGCGGGTCGTCTGCTGTCCGAACGCCGTGCCGGCGAGCAGGACTGTGGTCAGGGGGATCGCTGCGATCAGTTTCATGCGACTATTCATGGGAGTAACTCCCTTTTCTTGCTGCGGGCGTCGGAGGGACCGCGATGTGCGGCGGCCCGTGTTGCGCCCTTGGTGATTCACGGTTCTTACAAAGATGCGGCCTACAGGCCGCCGGCGCCAGATGTGGCCGGCCGGCGACGAACGAGGCCGGTGACGAGCGACAGAATAAAGAGGATGACAAAGATGACGAAGAGAATCTGCGCGATTCCCATTGCTGATCCTGCGATACCACCGAAACCAAATACCGCAGCGATCAAGGCGACTACGAAGAAAACAACTGCCCAGTAAAGCATGACTAGAAATCCTTTCCCGATCGGAACCTGCCCCGTTGATCGACGAGATCTATCGGCCTTGGCTCAGAGTGCTTCCGGCGTTTCTCAGCGATTGTCCGGCGACGAGCTCCGGGCTCTCGGCGGTCCGGATCGCTCTTCCGGCCTTCTACTCAAAGTGTTCCCGAGAGCCCTCTTGGAACCCGAGTGTGACGGCGAACGCGGCAGCTCCCCCGGGGAGCATCGCCGCACGGCTCAGGGCCCGTTCAGTACCCGGTCGCCGTGAGGTGATGTCGCCGCTGTGGCGCCCGATCCCAGCCGCCGCGTCCGTCCTCTCCGTCACGAAGTTCCACATTGTGCTCCGATCGTTTCTGAGTATTGAACCATACGCCCGAGGTTACACGATGATCCTGTTCTAAACCCCCGGTGTTCACCTGAGCACTCGTGTTGCGTCGGCCGTACGACCCTTCGCACGCGCATTGCCGTCCGACTGGTTCTGGAGGCCCGATCGCGTCGGCCTGCTTCCAGGCGAAACTGCGACTGCAGAGCGAAGCGTGAATCTGGATCATGAATGAAAGACGGCGACCACTGCTTGCACAGCGGTCGCCGCGGGCCCCGTGAAGGGGCGTTGCCGGTCGCCATTGATCGCGGCTGGGCGACCGGCAGGTGGGGACTCGGGCGGATCTGGTGGACTCAACGCCCGAGGTTGTGGGGCTTGTGTGCCCGCTTGCGGATCAGCCGCCCTGCTGGCGACGCTCTTCGCGGTCGCGGCGCTGATCCCGGCGTTGGTCGGCGTCGCGGCGCTGGTCGGGCCGGACCTGGTAGAAGCGGTAGACAGACTGCACGAACGCGGCATCGCGGAGCTTGTCCTCGTCGTCGAACTCAGGGGCGTTCTCGAGGCGGTTCTTGTTGATCGACACCTTGAACTTCTTGTCGTCGGTGCGCTCGAGCGCCTCCCACGGGAAGATGACGGTGTCGGCGCCGATGCCGAGCACGCCGCCGTGATTCAGCGTGGCGAAGGCGACACGCCCGGAGTTGCGGTCGACGACGATCTGGTCGATCGATCCGAGTTCTTCCTCGTCACGGGTGACGATCTTGATGCTGTCAAGATCGGAACCCATGGCGAAGGGCTTGTGCTTCTCTTCGTCATCGGCGGAGGAGCGGTCGCGGTAGTCGTCGCGGTCCCGGCGCTGCTGATCCTGCCGCTGGCGGTCCCGCATCTGGCGCTCTTGCTGGGTGTTGCGCCGGTCGTCGGCGTTGCGGTCATCGCCGCGCTCGATCCCGAAGGCCCGCATGGTGCGGTCGATCCAACCTTCCTCGCTGATCTTGTCGAGGTCGTCGGAGTCGAAGTCCGGGGCGGCCTCGAGCCGCTCGCGGGTCGTGTTGAGGACGAAGCGCTCCTCGCGGTTGTCCCATGTGAAGGCACGCATCGGCACGGCGACCTTGTCGCGGTTGAAGCCGAGCGTTCCGCCGAAGGCGAGGACGGCGAAGCTCGCCTCGCCCTTGCGGAGATCAATGACAAGGTCGTCGATGGAACCGAGGCTCTCGCCGCGAGGGTCGACGACATCCTTGCCGATGATGTTGTCGGAGAGGGCGTGGGCCGCGAGGGCTCTCTGCGCCTGTTCTTCGGTCTGCTGCATACGGCGCTCCTGCTGCTGCTGTTGCTGGTCTCGCTGCTGCTGCTGGCGTTGCTGCTGCGCTACGGCAGTGCCGGCCAGCATGACTGTGGCGAGGGCTGCGGTGACGGTGAAGGCGGTCTTGTTTCTGGTGTTGCGGTTCATTGTTCCGATCCCTTCTCTGTGGGCGATGATGCGCACACGATCCTCGTGAGCGCACTCGGCACCCTTGGTGGTGAAATTTCTAACGGTTGCCGCGGTTGGTGTTACGGCACCGGCTTGCGGCGTGCCAGGCCGGCGATCAACGAAAGCACAAAGAGCACGATAAAGATGAAAAACAAGATCTGGGCGATGCCCGATGCCGCGGCTGCGATGTTGCCAAACCCGAACACCGCTGCGACGATCGCCACGATAAAGAAGACGACTGCCCAGTAAAGCATGGTTGTAGGCCTTTCTGCGATTCTGTCTGCATGCCCGCGACCGGTGACCTACCGGTCTGACGACGGGTTGATTGTCTCTTTCGCTTCCTCGAGTGATTCCTTCGCTGCGCGGTCGAGGCTTTCTGCGGCCTGTTCCAGCCGTTCTCCCGCCTCGTCAAGGTGTTCGCGTGATTCGTCGTTGCATCCCGACGAAATTGCGAGCACTCCGGCCCCCGCGACAAGCATCGCTATCCTCGCGGCGCAGACGGACTCAGTCCGCGGACCGAGGCCCCATGGGCCGGGGCGCATCGGCCCGCGGAGGGAGGCGCCGGAAGTCTCCTCTCCTCGTCCTCCGGCGTTGCCTCTGGAGTGTGACTTGACGCCAGCTGTTCCAAAGCAGCGCAGCACCACGAGCAAGTTGTAGTTTCTTACGCCCGCTGTGCTCGTCTTAAACGGGGTTGCGCATTCTGTGTTCTTAATGACGCGTGCTGCGTGTTGTGCGCTTCGCTGTTCCATACCCGAGTGATTACGCGGCCGGGGGCGGCGATGGATTGGGAAGACTGCGCAGTTTCACACGGATATGGGGTGTTCGACCAATGCCGAGCTCCATTCCAGCGCGTGCAAGAGCGGTATCTGCAGACAAACGCACCGGAGTCGGGTGCGTTTGCTGCGCGAAGTCAAAGTTTCAAAATGTTCAGAAACGGAGGCTGCCCAGGAGCACCGGGCCGTCGCTCTCGTCCGGGGCTTCAGATGCGCCGTAGCTGATCAGCATGCGCACTTGTTCGGCTGCTTCTTCGGGCACCGAGATCGAGAAACGCCCCTTGCCGGAGTCGTCGATGTCGAATACGCCCCCGGCGATCCGTTGATTGTCGTCGGTCTCGAACCAGAGCCGGTAGGTGCTCCCGTCTTCGGCCGGGCTCAGCGCGTGCGTGATGACATGGCAGACATTCTGCTCGCGATCCCAGAAGAGGCGGCCCCAGGCGTCGGGGTTCGACTCGGCGCCTTCGAGCATCACCACCTCGAGGGCCGATGAGCGGACCACGCCCATGAACTCGTCGAAGCCGCGGCTCGCGCGCCGGAACTCCTCGGCGACCCGCTCAAAGCCGGTTGCCTTCCGCTCTAACTCGTCGATCCCGGAATGGAGCGAGGCGATCTCCCGCTTGGTCTCGCTGATGCGGAGGCCCATGAACGCGTAGGTCGCGCCGAAGGCGAGCAGGGCGCATGCCGCCGCCGCGGCGACCGGACGCCACCTGAAGACCATGCCGGGCTTCGACGGGCCTTGGGAAGCGCCGCCCCCGGAGCCGCCGGGCGGGCGGGAAGTCTCGTCCTGCAGACGCCGCAGCAGGCGATCCCTCGCCGACGAACCCGGGGGGACCGGCTCGAGCAGCAACGGGAGATGGTGCAGGGTGGCGCGTGCCTCGGCGAGGGCGCCGATGCACTTGGGGCAGCCCTGGCTGAGGTGACGACGCATCTCCTCCGCTTCGGCCGGTTCGAGCGTGCCTGAAAGGTACGAGAGCATCTGTTCTTGGCGTTGCACGCAGTTCACGAAGCATCGCCTCCATATGCGCTACGAAGTGCATCCCGCATCCGGATGAGGCCCTGCCGGATTCTTGTCTTGATCGTGCCCAGAGGCTGCGAGAGGGCCTCTGCGATCTGCGAATGGCTCAGACCGTCGAAGAACGCGAGCTCGATCGCCTCCCGCTGCTCGTCGGTGAGGGCGTCCATGGCCTCGCGCGTCCGCAGGCGGCGTTCGGTGTCCAGCGTGTCGGTGAGGGGGCACCCCGGATTGTCCGGATGGGCCTCAGGGCCGCCCCCAAACCTCTGGACATCCTCAATATGGCTGCTCTTGACCCCCGCAGACCGGGCCCGACGCCGGTCCAGCGCCCGGCTCCTGGCGATCATGAGCAGGTATCCGCGGACGGTACCCTGCGCCTCGTCGTAGCGGTCGGCCTGACGCCAGATCTGCCAGAAGGTCTCGATGAGAGCCTCCTCGGCGTCCATGTGATTGCCGAGGACACGCAAACACACCGCGTACACCAGCGCGTTGTACCGGTCGTACAACTGCTCGAAGCACCCTTGATCACCGGCGGCAATCCCGATAACGAGATCCAGATCGTCGCCGTCGGGGCAGCCGGTTTGCGGCTCTCGGCGGGAGCTGTCAGGGCGCCCCTGAGAGGGGGCGGCAGGCCGGAATCGCGGGGCCTGCTGGTTGTTGTCGGCGGGAACCAAGGCCGTACCTCCGTAGTCGTCCCTCGTGTACGACGCCAATCCCTGTTCGCATTCCGGTCCGCGTACCGGCGATGCGGCCAACAGGCGTCGGGGTCGAGTATACCTCGGGTTGCCCAGTTTGAAGCGACGACCCGGATGCACCGGCAGGAGGGGTGTTCGCCCCATAATCGCCCGCCGTCGCTTTCACCCGCAGACTTGGCGTCAACTTTGTAAACTTGCCGCGACCGGATCTGGCCGGCGGCAAGTCAGGGGACGCTCATGGACTTTTTCAGGGCTGGAGTGCTGGGCGCCGTGGTCGGCGTGTTCGCAATGTTCCTCTTCGGGATCATCGCATATCACCTCAGCGAATTTGCAGTCGTCGAGTTCCTGATCGTCGGGGTCGGGGTGGTCGTCGGGTATGTCACCGGCTGGGCGGCCGGGCACGAGCGGGACCCGCTGGTCGGCGCCCTCGCCGCGGCGACCACCGGCGTCGCGGTGATCGGCGGCACGCTCGTCGCCGCAAGCCTGGACGGGCAGGACGCGGACACGGAATGGCGGAGCGAGCGCAGCCTCTTTACCTACGCGGACAACATGGCTTTCTGGGCGATGATGGAGGGGCGCGAGCTGGAATGGCCGCAGGGCTGGAGCTACGCGACCGCGACAAGCCTCACGGAACTCCCACCGGAGATCAGCGAGCGGGCCGAGGAATTGTGGTCGTCCAAGAGCACCGAAGAGCTCGCGATCCACGCGGAGTTTGCCGGCGTGCACGATGTCCGCGTGCTCGCGGCTCGCGCCGAGGAGATCGAGCGCGTCTGGCGCGATCGGGGCTACGAGCTCGACCCCGCCCCCGGCGATCCGGACAACCCGCACACGCCGCCGTGGGAACTGGTGCCCGAGGAAGTGTGGAACGCGGCGATGGACGAGTGGGCGTCGCTTGATGAAGAACGACAGGCAGAGCGGCGCAGGCGCCAGCTCGCGATTGTCGAGCAGATGCGGGGCGAGGAAGTGGGGCGGGCGAGGTCGGGCACGATGTTCAGGCTGCTCGACGGGGTGCTCGTGGTCTTTGCGATGACGCTGGCGTTCGGGTTCGCGGTCGGGAACTTCGACGAGGATTGAAGCGGCCGGCGGCAAGCAAGGGGACGCCATGGACTTTGTCAGAGCGGCAGTGTGGGGCGCCATCGCCGGCGTGGTCAGCCTGGTCGTGTGCGGGTTCCTCGCGTACCACATCGATTGGGATTTGAGAATTGCGGTGTTCGGCTGGATCGGGATGGCCGTGGGCATCGCGACAGGCATCGGCGCAGGACACAACCGCGACCCGGTCGTCGGAGCGCTCGCCGCGGCAATCACCGCCGTCGCTGCGCTGGGGTCGACGATGATCGTCGCGGCGCTGGACGGGATGGACACGGACACGCAGTGGCGGAGCGAACGCAGTTTCTTTACCTACGCGGACAACCTGACCTTCTGGGCGATGATGGAGGAGCGCGAGGTGGAGTGGCCGTACGGCTGGAGCTACGCGACCGCGACACATATCTCGCACCTCCCATGGGAGATCGTTGAGCCAGCCCAGAAAGCGTGGGCGTCTAAGAGCGCCGAGGAGCTCGCGATGCACGACGATTTCTCGGGCGTGCACGATGTGCGCGTCCTCGCGATGCGAGCCGAAGAGTTCGAGCGAGCCTGGCGTGAGCGGGGCTACGAGGTCGACCCCGCGCCCGGCGACCCCGATGATCCGCAGACCCCGCCGTGGGAGCTCTTCCCGGAAGAGGTGTGGAAGGCAGCGATGGACGAGTGGGCATCGCTCAGCCAAGAGCAGCAGGCAGAGCGGCGAAGGCGCCAGCTCGGCGTCGTCGAGCAGATCCGGGGCGAAGAGGTCGGTCTCGCTCGCTCGCGGACGGTCTTCGGGATGCTCAACGGGGCTTTCGTCATCATGTCGATGGTGCTGGCGTTCGGGTGCGCGGTCGGGAACTTCGACGAGGAATGAAGCGGCCCTGCGGCCGGAGGGGCGGGGGCGACGCCGTCAGCGGCGGGAGAGGCTGGGCACGGCAGGAAGATATTTTTGCAATTCCGGCCGATTGGGGGTTGCGGCTGCCGGGGCGGATCAGTAATTTGGCCCAAGCCTGTCAGGCATGGGGCCGGCGGGAACCAATGTCGAGCGGCTCGCGACGAGGCGACCGGGATGATCATTCGATAAATCCATCTGGGGGCGTGTGCCATGGACTACATCAGGGCGGGTGTTGTCGGTGTGATTGTGGGACTGCTGGGCGCGGGCGTGTGGGCCTTTGTTGCCTGGCAGTTCGATCTCAGGGCGACCATCATCGCCATCGGGATCGGCGGGGCCGTCGGGCACTCCATGGGGTTTATCAGCTGCCGGTACGCCGACCTTGGGATCGGGGCCATGGCGATGCTGATCGCGATGGGGTCGATCGCGATCGGCAATGTCGCAGCGGTCGAGCTGTACATCCAAGACACCTCGCTGCGAGGTGAAGCGGCAGAGGAGTATGCGTTCTTCACCTTCGCCGACAACGAAGCGTTCTGGGCCCTCACGCGGGGCGAGACGCTCGACTGGCCCGAGGGGCACAACTACATGAACGCGTACTCGACGGATCACTTGCCGCAGGATCTCGTCCGCAAGTGCGCCGAACGCTGGAACGACATGACCCAGGCCGAGCTGCGCGAGTTGGTGCGGCTTGCGCCTGTCCACGACGCATGGATGATCGCCGCCCGCGCCGAGGAGATCGCCGAGTCATGGAGGGCGCAGGGGCACAGGATCGAACCCGCGATCGCCTCAAAAGACGATGAAGAAGCGATGATCTGGGACACGGTGCCCGCCGAAGCCTGGCAGGCCGCCATCGACGAGTGGCACTCGCTCGACGACGAACGCAAGCTCGCTCGAAAGGATCGCCACCTCCGCGAGGCGAGGCGCAGCATCCGCAACGCCCAGTCTGAGTTCCGCGACGAGGTCTTCGAACAGGGCTTCGACGGGTTCGACTACCTCTGCTTCGCATTCGCCAGCATCTGGGCCTTCGGCGCCGGCATGGGCTTGATCGGGAACGACGACTGACCAACCCGCGCAGGCCCATCCGTGCCCCGGCCCGGGCTCCACGAGAAACACAGCTTCCCGTTCAGCGCCCTTCCGAGGGCGTTTTTCCTATTCCCACGATGGCCTCCGGCACATACACTTCCCGGACGGGCCAGCGGTTGTCGGTGTGGACCGACCCTGCGGCAAGGGCACACCGGCGTGCCCCGGATCTGTTGACGGCCTGCCACGAGCGGAGCCGATTGGAGCCAGCGATGAGCCAGACCACGATCACCGGACCCGGACTCTCCGACGCCTCTGGCCAGCCGCGGGAGATCGATCCCCACGCCGTCACGATCTCGGGGATCGTCGTCGACCCGGTCTACGGGCCCGCCAACCCGCCCGAGTCGCTCAAGAACCACGACCGCGACATCGCCTCGCCCGGCGAGTTCCCGTACACCCGGGGCCTCTTCCCCGAGGGCTATCGGACCCGCCTCTGGACGATGCGTCAGTTCGCCGGCTTCGGCTCGGCCGACGACACCAACCGTCGGTTCAAGTACCTCCTGCAGGCCGCCAAGACCTCGACCAAGGCCAACACCGGTCTCTCGACCGCCTTCGACCTGCCCACGCTGATGGGGCGCGACTCCGACGACGCGCTCTCGGTCGGCGAGGTCGGCAAGTGCGGCGTCGCCATAGACACCATCGAGGACATGCACCGCCTCTACGCGGACATCCCGATCGACAAGGTCACCGTCAGCCAGACGATCAACGGCCCTGCCGCCGTGATCTGGGCGATGTACCTCGCCATGGCCCGCCAGCGGGGGATCGACTGGTCGACCTTGGGCGGCACCCTCCAGAACGACATCCTCAAGGAATTCCACTCCCAGAACGAGTTCATCTACCCGCCCGAGCCCTCGGTGAAGCTGGTGGCCGACACAATCGAGTTCCAGACGCAGTTTGTGCCGCGCTGGCACTCGGTCTCGATCTCGGGCTACCACATCCGCGAGGCGGGGTCGACGGGCCCGCAGGAGCTGGCGTTCACGCTCCGCGACGGGATGGAGTATGTCGAGGCCTGCCTGGTGCGGGGCCTGGATGTCGATGCGTTCGCGCCGCGCCTGAGCTTCTTCTTCAACAGCCACAACGAGTTCTTCGAGGAGATCGCCAAGCTCCGCGCCGCCCGGCGGATCTGGGCCCGGCGCATGCGCGATGTCTACGGCGCCAAGAGCCCCAAGAGCTGGTACATGAAGACCCATGTCCAGACCGCCGGCTGCTCGCTCACCGAGCAGCAGCCCCTGAACAACATCATCCGCGTCGCCTACCAGGCGATGGCGGCGGTCCTCGGCGGGTGCCAGTCCCTCCACACCGACTCGATGGACGAGACCCTGGGCCTGCCGACCGAGCAGGCCGTCACCGTCGCCCTGCGCACCCAGCAGATCCTCGCCCACGAAACGGGCGTCACCCGCTCGACCGACCCCCTCGGCGGCTCGTGGTTCATGGAGTCCCTGACCGACAAGGTCGAGGAGGACGCCTTGGCCCTGATCGATGAGATCGACGAGATGGGCGGCGGTGTCTGGAAGGGCGCCGAGAACGGCCGCCCCGCCGGCGGCTACGGCGGCGTCGTCCAGGGCATCCACAAGGGCTTCTTCCGGCGCAAGATCGCCGAGGCGAGCTACCGCTACGCCGAGGAGTGCGAGAACAAGGACCGGATCATCGTCGGGATGAACGAGTACACCGACAACGACGAGAGCCGCCCGATCGACATCCTCCAGATCGGCCCGGAGGTCGAGGAAACCCAGCTCGACCGCCTCGCCGCCTTCAAGGCCAAGCGGGACAAGGAGAGCGCGAAGCGCGCCCTGGACGCGATCCGCAACGCCTGCAAGAAGAACGAGAATGTGATGCCGTCGCTGGTGGACGGGGCGCTTGCGGACTGCACGCTGGGCGAGATGGTGCAGGCGATGGCTGATATCTACGGCCGGTACGCGGGGGGGCCGGAGTGGTGAGCGGGTTTACGGTCATCCGCAAGGAGAGCTGGAGCGACTTTCTTTCCGAAGATCTGACGCGATACAGCGCCGTCAGCCACGCAGGTAGAAGCGCGTTCATTTTCAGGGGCCAAGCATCGACTGCATGGCAACTAGAATCAACGCTGACAAGATTCTGCCGCATGAACGGCGATGCCGCCATCGATGAGACGAACGCCTTCTTGCTGAATTGCTTTGAGCGGCACGCTAAGACCGTGACAGACATCGCAGCCTTTAGTGGTCACTCGGCAACCTTAGATCAGCTGGAGTGGAAACTGCTCGCGAGGCACCACGGCATCCCCAGCACGATACTAGACTGGACTTCGTCTCCGTTTGTTGCGGCATTCTTTGCGTTCGCTGATCTGATCCATAAGGATCCCAATAATTCTCCGGAAAGAGCGGCGATCTGGGCGTTTGACAGAAGCATCTTTGAGAAGGATGCGACGGAAGCGAAAGAGCTCGGCGACGCGATCCGCGTGATTGACGCGATCGATGCGATCCGGATCAACAGGCGAGCATTGGAACAGCGGTCGGTGTTTCTCGATATGCCCTCCGGAGCCCGAATGGAAGATCTCGTGTCGGATACGCACCTTTGGAAGTATGAGTTCCCAGTAACTGGGCGGATTGATGTGCTCGCCCAACTCGGGGAGATGGGCATCAACGACGCAAGCCTGTTTCGGGATCTGGATGGCGCCTCTGAAGCTGCGATCGCAGACTATTTTGATTGGAGGCGATGGTAATGACTTCCGAGAAATCGGCGTTTACGACATCAACGGAGCTGGATGACCAGGACCGGCGACTAATTCGGGCCTACTTGGAGACAGGGATTCCGGTCGATGCTCTCGCTTACACCACTGCTTTTGATCAGCTTGTTGAGCGGATCAAGGCGGCGGGGGACAATCGGCCGAAGACGGAGCTGTTTCGCAGGCTGTTGGCGCTGAGGAAGTCGGGAAGATTGCCGCGGCTCGTTGGACTCGAAGCCGCCGACGAAAGCAGCGAGTGATCGGGACGCGAGATCGAGGCGAACCGGACTTCATTGATAAGTACACCACTAGGAATCAGCCGAGTGCGCCGAGCGGCTCATGCCTGAATCAACGATTCCCACCATCCTGATCGACGACCTCCGCCGCATGAATCCGTGGTGGGAGGGCAAGCCTCTGCCGAGGCTGCCCGATACGCGCCGCCACCTCGTCGCCACGATGCGGCGAAGGCTCGACCTTGGTCTGGCCCCGATCGTTGTCGTCCGCGGCCCGCGCCAGATCGGCAAGACCACCGCCCAACTCCACCTCATCGACGACATGCTCGCAGGCGGGGTAGATCCGCGGCGGATCATGCGGGTGCAGTTCGACGAGCTGCCGTCCCTCGAAGATCTCAAGCAGCCCGTGCTTGAGATCGTGAGTTGGTACGAGCAGGCGGTGCTGCGTTCGACGCTCAACGAGGCGGCCCGCTCCGACGCCCCGGCGGTCCTGATGCTCGACGAGGTGCAGAACCTTTCCCGCTGGGCCGAGCAGCTCAAGCACCTCGTCGACAGCTCGACGGTGCAGGCGGTCGTCACCGGCAGTTCCGCCCTGCGGATCGAGCACGGACGGGACAGCCTCGCCGGGCGCATCAACACGATCGACGCGGGCGTGCTCTCGCTCACGGAGATCGGGGGGTTCCACGGGCTGGATCTCGGCGAGCCGTATCTTCACGACAACGGCGTTGAGCCCCTCATCGACCACGCCTTCTGGACCGGGCTCGCCGACCACGGCCGCGAACGCAGCACCCAGCGCGACAAGGCGTTCGCCTGGTTCTCGCAGCGTGGCGGGTATCCGCTGGCGCACAAGAGGGCCGATGTCGAGTGGGGTTACATCGCCGACCAGCTCAACGAGACGGTCATCAAGCGGGTCATCCAGCACGACCTGCGCATCGGCGAGAAAGGCCGCAAGCGGGACGCGGCGTTGCTCGAAGAACTCTTCCGGCTCTGCTGCCGCTACGCGGGGCAGTCTCCCGACACACAGACGCTCGCGAGAGAACTGCAGCGTGTGATGAACGCGAATGTCGGGGGCGAACGGGTCAAGGCGTACATGCGCTTTCTGCACGAGACACTGCTCATCCGCCTGATCGACCCGCTGGAGATACGGCTCAAGCGAGGTCGGGGCAGCCCGAAGATCTGCCTTGCCGACCACGCACTCCGCGCGTCGTGGCTGCAGGAAGTCGTGCCGATCGACCCGGAGGGTTTACGGGCGGAACCGGACCTGACGCCCCTGGCCGGCCGCCTCGCAGAGAGCGTGACGGGCGCTGTGTTGTCGACTGTGCCGCAGATCGATCTGGCCTGGTTCCCGGAGCGTTCCGGTGAGCCGGAGATCGACCTTGTCATGACGATCGGCACGCGCCGCATCCCGATCGAGGTCAAGTACCAGCGGAGAATCGATCCGCTCGGCGACACCGAGGGGCTGCGGACTTTCATGGAAAAAGCAGCCAACAACGCGCCGTTCGCGCTGCTTATCACCCAGGCCGACGACGAGATCCCTGCGCTCGATCCCCGGATCGTCGCGATGCCGCTCTCATCGCTTATGCTGCTCAGGTAAGCGGCCGCGAACGCCCTCCCATGCAAGACTTCAACCTCCCCGCCATCCCAGAGATCTGCCGAAGGTGGAAGATCGCCACCCTCTGGCTCTACGGCTCCGCGGCCCGCGGCGAGCTCAAGCCCGACAGCGACATCAACCTCCTCGTCGCCTTCGAGCCCGGGATCATCCCCGACCTCGATGAGCTCGACAAGCTGGAGGAGGAGCTCTTCCCCGTCTTCGGGCGGCCGATCGACCTCCTGACCAAGGGGTCGATCCGCAACCCGTTCCTTCGCGCCTCGATCGAAAAAGACCTGAAAGTGCTGTATGCCGCCCCACATCCGGCCCCGTGACGCCAAGTTCCTCTGGGACATGCTCGAAGCGGCCCGCGAGGTGCAGGGGTTCGTCGCCGGGAGGTCCTTCGAGGAGTATGTGACCGACGCGATGCTGCGTCGGGCCGTGGAGCGTTCGATCAGCGTGATCGGGGAGGGGACGCGTCGGGTCTCCAAGGCCTGCCGCAACAGCAACCCGGGCGTGCCCTGGGAGAAGTTCCGGCGTCAGCGGAACCTGCTGGCCCACGAGTACGCGGAGATCGACGACGCGATCATGTGGCGGATCGCGACGGTGCATGTGCCCCGCCTGATCGAGAAGCTGCGGCCGCTGGTGCCCCGCCCGCCGGGCCGCTAATCCCCTAGACAGGGGGCAACGAGGGCCGGCGGCGTCGCCCGAGGGGGCCGTGATCGACTGCTGCCGGGGGGCTTCGGGGCCGCTGTGGGGCGTATTGCGGACGATCCTTGCCGAATTTCTGGAAAAGTTCGGATTAGACGGGCCCGAGTTCGGGTATACTTCTCCGCGACAGGAGCGCCGCTGTGGCGCTCGAGCACACGGCCGAGCCGATCTGCCCGAGAGTGATCAGCACGGAACGATGGAAGAACTCTCGGGAAGTGATCGGATCGGTATGCGGATCTATGTTGGCAATCTCCCGTTCAGTATTGACGATGTCAGCCTCCGGGAGACGTTCGAGCCGTTTGGTTCGGTGATCGACGCGAAGGTGATTTCTGACCGGGAAACCGGTCGTTCGCGCGGCTTCGGCTTCGTCACCATGAGCGACGAAGACGCGGAGAACGCGATCACCCAGATGAACGGCAAGGAGATCGACGGCCGGGCCCTCGTCTGCAACGAGGCGCGTGAGCGTCAGGGCGGCGGCGGCGGTGGCGGCTTCGGCGGCGGCGGCGGAAGCCGTGGCGGCTTCGGCGGCGGCCGTGGCGGCGGCGGTGGTGGCGGCGGCGGCGGCCGTGGCGGCTTCGGCGGTGGTCGTGGCGGTGGC